>NZ_JBITDW010000002.1:0-38763 GCF_044454685.1 Actinoplanes sp. NPDC051513 | reverse complement strand
CGGGGCGGGGGGTGGGGGGGGGGGGGGGGGGGGGGGGGGGGTGGGGGGGGGGGGGGGGCCCCGGGGGGGGGGGGGGGGGGGGGTGGCGGGGGGGGGGGCCCGGGGGGGGGGGGGGGGCGGCGCGGGGGGGGGGGGGGGCCCCCCCCCCGGGCGGGCCCCCCCCCCCCCCCGGGCCCCCGTAGCAAGCCCGGATGGGAGGTGAATCCGGAAGCTACCGCCCCGGCGGCATCGCCGGTAACTTATTGACGCATTGATGCGCATGGTGGAAAGTTTCTACCGTGCCGCAGACAGATCCCGCCGCCGCGCCGCCCTGGGTGGTCGCTCCCACCGAGGAGCGCAACCCCGACACGGTCGGCATCGACCTCGCCGCCACCCTCGACATGTTGCGCATGATCAACGACGAGGACGCCAAGGTCGCGGGGGCCGTCCGCGCCGCGCTGCCGGCCCTGGCCGAGGCGGTCGACCTGGCCGCCGAGGCGCTGCGCGGCGGACACCGCATCCACTACTTCGGCGCGGGCACGTCCGGCCGCATCGCGCTGATGGACGCGGCCGAGCTGATCCCGACCTACGGCACCGACCCGTCGCAGGTCGTCGCGCACCACGCCGGCGGCACCGAGGCGGTGGGCCGGCCGATCGAGAATCTCGAGGACGACGAGGCCGGCGGGGCCGCCGATGCCGCCGGGCTGCAGCCGGGAGATGTGGCGGTCGGCCTGACGGCGAGCGGGCGCACCCCGTACGTGATCGGCGCGCTGCGTGCGGCCCGGGCCCGCCAGGCCCGCACGATATTGATGTCGGCAAATCCCACGGCGAGCTTCGGCACCGAGGCCGACGTGCACGTCGGCGTCGCCACCGGGCCGGAGGTCATCGCCGGATCGACCCGGATGAAGGCCGGCACGGCCCAGAAGATGCTGCTGAACGCGTTCTCGACCGCGCTGATGGTGCGGACGGGCCACACGTTCTCGAACCTGATGGTCGCGGTCGGCGCCCGCAACACCAAGCTGCGCGGACGGGTCGTGCGGATCCTCGTCGAGGCGACCGGCCTCGATCCCCGCGTCTGCGCCGAGGCGGCCGAGCGGGCCGGCGGCGACGGCCGGGTCGCGCTGGTCTCGCTGCTGGCCGAGGTTTCCGTCGACGCCGCGCGGCACGCGCTGACCGAGTCGGGCGGTGCGGTGCGGCAGGCGCTGGTCGTCGCCGGGCGGACAAGTTGACTGCGAAGGGGCACAGTGATGAGAGCGCGCAACGGTTTCGCGGTTCTCGCGGTCGCGGCCATGATGGCCGCCACCGCCGCCTGTACCGCGACGGGATCCAGCGACAGCGACGGTGACGTCACCCTGTCGGTCTGGTCATGGCGGCCGGAGGACGCGGCCGTGTACAGGCAGATCTTCGCCAAGTTCCACGAGTCGCACCCGCACATCCGGGTGGACTTCAAGCCGTACAAGTCCACCGAGTACAACACCATCCTCTCCACCGGCCTGACCCAGGCCGGCGGCCCGGACGTCGCGCAGCTCCGCGCGTACGGCGGACCCCAGCCGTTGATCGAGGCCGGCAACCTCGTGCCGCTGGACGGAAAAGTGGCCGGGCTGACCAACTTCGAGACCGCGGCGCTCGACGGCATCCGCGGCAAGAAGGACGGCAAGGTCTACGGCGTGCCGCTGGAGATGTCGACGTTCCAGATCTACTACGACAAGGACATCTTCGCGAAGCACCAGCTCCAGCCGCCCACCACCTGGGATCAGATGATCTCGGCGGCCACGACCCTGCGGTCGGCCGGCGTCACCCCGTTCGCCGTGGCGGGCAAGGACACCTGGCTCCTGCCGCTCTACAACGAGACATTCGCGGCTACCCGCTACGGCGGGCCCGCCTTCGAGAAGAAGGTCCTCGCTGGGCAGGCGAAATTCACCGATCCCGAGTACGTCGCCGCCCTGGACGTGCTCAACCAGCTGAAGCCCTATTTCCCCAAGGACATGATGGGGCTCGGCGAGACCGACGTGCAGACGCTGTTCGCCACCGGCAAGGCCGCGATGATCCCCGAGGGCTCCTTCGCGCTCGGCCCGCTGAAGGCCATCAACCCGAAGCTCAACCTCGGCGTCTTCAACGCGCCACCGGCGCCGGGCGCGGTGGTCGGCAAGCCGCTGCAGGTCGGCTGGGTGGACGCCTCGTACGGGCTGAATGCCAAGTCCAGCCACCAGAAGGAGGCGCTCGAGCTGCTCGAGTGGATGTCCGGCCCCGAGTTCGGGCAGATGGTGGCCGACGACCTCAAGCAGGTGTCGCTGGTCAAGGGCGTGCAGGCGAGCGATCCGCTGCTCGGTCAGATGGTGCAGGCGTACCAGAAGGACCCGACGCCGTACCTGATGCTTGTCGACTTCCGCTACGGCACGCCGCTCGGCAGCGACCTGCAGGCGGCCGGGCTGCAGAAGATGCTGCTCGGCCGGCAGACCGCGGCGCAGGTCGCCGCCGACATCCAGAGCGGCGTCGCCCAGTGGTTCAAACCCTGATGAAGTGGCGCCTGGCGTTCTGGTTCCTGCTGCCGGCCTTCCTGCTCTACACCGTCTTCACGGTGTACCCGCTGGTGTCGGCGCTCGCCAACAGCTTCTGGCGATGGCAGGGCACGGCCCGGGGCGGGTTCGCCGGCGCGGACAACTTCACCAGCCTGTTCACCACGTTCCCGCTGAACCAGCAGCTGTGGCCGGCCTTCTGGCACACCATGGCGTTCTTCGCCGGCACCATGGTCGTCCAGAACACCTTCGGCCTGCTGGTCGCGGTGCTGCTCGTCGAGCTGCCGGCGGCGCGGCGGTTCCTGCGGACGGTCTACACGGTGCCGTACCTGATCGGCGGCCTGGTCGTCGGGTACCTGTGGAGCCTGTTGCTGAGCCCGGCCTTCGGCCCGGTCAACGCCGGGCTGGAAGCGGCCGGGCTCGGCTCGCTGGCCCGGCCCTGGCTGGGTGACCCGGCGACCGCGCTGCCGGTGGTGATCCTGGTCAACGCGTGGCAGTACGTCGGCTTCCCGATCCTGCTGTTCGGAGCGGCGCTGGCCGGCCTGCCGCCCGAGTACGGCGAGGCCGCCCGGGTGGACGGGGCGAACGCCTGGCAGCGGTTCCGCAAGGTGACGCTGCCGCTGCTGCTGCCGGCGATCGGCGTGGTCTCGATCCTCACGTTCATCGGCTCGATGAACACCTTCGAGCTCGTGTACTCCCTGTCGGGCGCCCAGGGCAACCAGCCCACCGGGCCCGGCGGCGCCACCGACGTGCTCGGGCTCATCTTCTACCGGGTCGCCTTCCAGGAGGGCGGCTCCAACGCCATCGGCCAGTCGTCGGCGCTCGCTGTGCTGCTGTTCCTGTTCACCTTCGGCATCGCCGTGGTGGCCAACCGGATCGTCCGCCGGCGCGAGGCAACGCTGACATGAGAGCGTGGCGCTACGCCGGATATCTCATGCTGTGGGCGTACGCGGCGGTTGCCCTCGCCCCGCTGATCGTCATGGTGCTCGACTCGCTGCGCCCCAACGCCGAGGTGCTGTCCCGCCCCCTCGCCCTGCCCACCTCCCTGGATTTCGGCAGCTATGCGACCGCCTGGACGCAGGCGTCGTTCTCCACGTACGTGCGCAACTCCGTCCTGGTCACGGTGGGCGCGGTGGCGCTGGACGTGCTCGTCTCGCTGCCCGCCTCGTACGTGCTGGGCCGTTATCGCTTCCGGGGCAGCGGCGTGCTCATCGCGTACTTCCTGGCCGGCCTGATGCTGCCGATCCGGCTGGGCATTCTGCCGATCTTCTATCTGCTCGGGAGCATGGGCATGGTGGACTCCCGGCTGGGGCTGACGCTCGTGTACGCGGCCGGCGGCGTTCCCTTCTCGGTCTTCATCATGTCGGCGTTCTTCCGCGGCCTGCCTCGCGAGCTGGAGGAAGCGGCGCGGATCGACGGCGCGGGCGAGTTTCGCGTGTTCGCGCGCATCATGGTGCCGCTGGTCAAGCCGGCCATCGCGACGGTGGTGGTGTTCCGGTTCGTGCCTTTGTGGAACGACTTCTTCTTCCCGCTGGTGCTGCTGCGCACGACCGACCGGTACACGCTGCCGGTCGGTCTCACCCAGTTCTTCGGCGAGTTCCAGACGAACTGGTCGGCGCTGTTCGCGGGCCTGGTCATCGCCACGGTGCCGCTGGTGGTCCTGTTCCTGGTGGCCACCAAGCAGATCGTGGAGGGCCTGACCGCCGGCATGAGCCGGTGACGCGAAGCGGCGGACTACCGCTGGTCGAAGGTGATGTACGAGCAGTAGCGGTTGGCCTTGGCGTGGTACATCGCCACGTCGGCGCGGCGGATCAGCTCGGCCATGGTCGGCGGCTCGCGGCTGCCCGTGGTGACGCCGATCGACGCCGTGACGGCGAGCCGGTTGCCGCCGATGCTCATGGGCTGGGCCAGTGCCTCCGAGATCTCGCTGACCAGCGTCGGCCAGTCATGGCGGGTGCCGACGAGGGACGACTCGGTGATGATCGCCGCGAACTCGTCGCCGCCGAGGCGGACCGCCAGATCGTCGACCAGGCAGCCGGACAGCCGCCGCCCGACCGTGCACAGCACCTCGTCGCCGACGGCGTGACCGTAGCGGTCGTTGACCGGTTTGAAGCCATTGAGATCGAGCACGAGTACGGCGTACCGCGTGGCCTTGCGAAGCATCGACGGGCCGACGGTGTTGAGCAGCCGGCGGTTGGCCAGGCCGGTGAGGTCGTCGTGGTGGATGGCCCACCACAGGGCGGCGCGCTCGGATTCCAGCCGGGCGACCTGCGCCCGCAGTCGCGCCAACTCGGCATCGGCGGCCCGTTCGCCGTCCGGCGCCGCCGCCGCGAGGCGGTCAGCGTGACTGAGGATATCCATTGACGCCCCCTCCGACCGCAGTGGACGGCCACCGGCTCACCCGGTGGAGATGGTCATCATCCCCTGTCAAACTTCCACCGTGCAAGATTTCACAGTGCAGAAGTTCAGACCTCGCTCGCTGAACTCCTTTGCGATCACCTACGCTCAGTGCGCAAGATTTCATGAAGAAAGAAAGAGGGAACGCGGGGGTTAGCATTCGCGCCCTATATCCGAATATGGCAGCGATCGACACGCCGATCCAACTACGAAGAGTGACGGTCGTGTTGTCATTGACGAAGGAGCAGTGCTATGCACGGCGACATTGAGTGGATCATGTCGAGCAGGTCAACCGGCAACGGCGGCAGCTGTGTCGAGGTACGGCGTCACGCCGGTCTCATCGAGGTTCGCAACAGCAAGCGGCCCGACGTGAGCACCGTGCACTTCACCGTCGAGGAGTGGGATTCGTTTCTCGACGGCGCGAAGAAGGGCGAATTCGACGGGCTGTTGTCCGGCTGATCAGGGCTTGCGGCCGACACCGGCCCAGATACCGCCCAGGCGGGCGTTCTCGACCCGCTCGATGACCGCGCCGGGACGCCATTCCTGGGCCCAGACCACCCCGGGATCGAGCAGATCGAGCCCGGTGAACAAGCGCTCGACCTCCTCACGAGTCCGGACCGTGCCGGGGGTCGAGGTCCGCCGCTGGTAGACGTCCTCGGTCGCGGTGAACAGCGCGAAGCTCTCGGTGGCGCTGTGCGAGATGACGAACTGGCTGCCCGGGGCGACGGACTCGGCCAGCTTGGCCACCGCCGCGTCGGCCGTCGGATGGTCGGGGACGAAGTGCAGCACGGCGGCCAGGATCACGCCGATCGGCCGGTCGAAGTCGAGCAACCGGCGGACGTCGGGGTGGTCGAGGACGGCCTTCGGCTGTTGAACGTCGCCGCGCACCGCCACCGCCAGGCCGTCGCCGTCCAGAATCTCCATGCTCTCGGCCACCGCCACCGGGTCGATGTCGACGTAGGCGACCCGCGTGTCCGGATGAATGCGCCGGGCGATCGCATGCACGTTGTCGACGGTCGGAATTCCGGAACCGATGTCGAGGAACTGGGAGATGCCGGACTCGGACAGGTGCCGGACCGCATTCACGACGAACGCGCGGTTGGCCCGGGCGGCCTCGGGGATGAACGGGAACCGCTCGATGACGGCGTCGGCGGCTTCGCGGTCGGCGGGGAAATTGTGCACGCCGCCGAGGTAGTAGTCGTACATCCGCGCCGCGGTCGCGGCCTTGCGGGAGTCACTCATGTCTGCCCCTGCCTCTCAGCGAAAATCCGCGATCGGCACGGAGGCCGCGGTGATCAGGTCGAAGATGCGCCGGTACTCCTGCACCTCTTCCGGCTCCTCCAGATACAGCGCGCCCACGTGGGATTCCAGGTAGACCACGTCGGGATCCTCGGGGTCCTCGAAGTCCATGATCCGGAAGGCTCCGGCCATGGCGGCGTGCGCGCCGGCCGACCACGGCAGCACCCGGATCTCGACGTGCTTCTGCCGCGCGACCTCGCGCAGGTGCTCGACCTGCCCGGCGAGCACCTCGGCGCCGCCCACCTGCCGGGTCAGCACCCCCTGCCCGAGCACGGTGACCAGGCACGGCTTGGGAAACCGGGCCGCCATCGCGGCCTGGCGCTGCAACCGCAGCTTCACGTGCCGGTCGGTCGCGTCGCCTTCCACGGACTGCTCGGCGCCGTAGATGGCGCGGGCGTACTGCTCGGTCTGCAGCTCACCGGGGACGACCTCGCCCTCGTACGTGCGGATGGCGCTTGCGCTTGCTTCCAGCCCGACATAGAGCTTGAACCAGTCCGGGATCGCCGGATTCGCGTCCCACCACTCCTCCTGGGACGTGCCCAGCGCGAGGTCGGACAGCGCGTTGGCCACGCTCTCGTCCACCCCGTACAGCCAGCACAACGCGCGCACGTTCGCGACCGTGACCGGAACCTTGCCGGTCTCGATGCGATGCAGGGTCGGTTCGGAGATGCCGAGTTTGGCCTCCGCGACCTCACGTCTGCTCTTGCCGGTCGCCGCCCGTAATCGGGTCAGCCTGCGCCCCAGGGCCCGACGCACGACTCGCTGACCGGTGACCGGCACGCTCTCTCCTCGGTACCGCGGCCGCGAGACCGGGCGGGCAATGTGGCCCACACCATATCGCCGAGATCCGCGGGACCGAAAGTGCACACGCGAACACGGTAAGAGATGAGGGGCGCGGCGCCTCAAGTCACGGCCCCGGCGGCCGATCAAGGCGCCGTGATAGGTCGCCAACGGCAGGTGATAGCGCTGGTCGTGCTGTGCCTCACGATCGGGCTGCCAGTCATTGCTCTGTCCGGCGGCCCGGCCGCCTCGTACACGCAGCTGGGCAGCAGCGCCCTCGCCTGCGTGGCCGCCGTCCTCTGCGGCGCCGCGGCCCGGCGCGCCGCCGGCAGCGTCCGCGGCGGCTGGGCCCTGATCGCCGCCGGCTGCCTGAGCTGGGGCGTGGGCAACTTCTACTGGTCGTGGAACGAGCTGGCCGTGCACGCCGAGGTGCTGTTCCCCTCGGTCGCCGACGCCGGCTACCTGTTGTTCCCGCTGCTCGGGGCGGCCGGCCTCTGGATGATCTCGGGCTGGTCCTCCCGGCTCACCGTGCTGCTCGACGGCATGATCGCCGGCAGCGCGCTGTTCGTGGTGGGCTGGGCGCTCACCGTACGGTCGGTCTGGCAGGCCGGCGCCGACTCGCCGTTCGCGTTCGTGGTGTCGATGGCCTATCCGATCGGCGACATCGTGCTGGCCACCATCGCGGTGCTGCTGGCCGCCCGGACCCGCCGCGGCGGACGCGGCATCGTCCTGCTGCTGATCCTGGGCCTGGCCGGCATGACGACCTCGGACATGCTGTTCGCACTGGACACGTCGGCCGGCACGTACTACTCCGGGCAGCCCTCGGACGCCGGCTGGTTCATCGCGTTCGCGGCGTGCGGAGCGGCCGGCTGGCTGGCATCACGGCGGCCCATGGTGCTGAACGACACCGGTCTGGCCACCCGGCGGCAGATCATGCTCCCGTACGTGCCGTTCGGGCTGGCCGTCGCCGTGGCCGCCGGCCAGACACTGGCCGGGGCGGGGATCGGCGTGGACACCGCCGAGGCGGTGCCGCTGCTGGCCGGAATGGTGATGATCCTGCTGCGGCAGCAATCGACGCTGCTGCACAACTCGACGCTCGGGAGCCGCTTGCGGCATCAGGCGTACCACGATCCGCTCACCGGGCTCGGCAACCGCGCCTTGTACACCGAACGGCTGGAGAGCGCGCTGGCCGCGGGCAGGCCGGTCGCGATCGTCTACCTGGACCTCGACGACTTCAAGATGATCAACGATTCGCTCGGGCACGACGCCGGCGACAGCGTGCTGCGTACGGTCGGCGACCGGCTGCGGGCCTGCTTCGCCGAGCCGGACACCGTCGCCCGGCTCGGCGGCGACGAGTTCGCGGTGCTCACCGGGCGAATCGACGGGCTGCCGGAGCGGACGCAGAAGCTGCTGGCCGGCTTGCACGAGCCGTTGTTGGCCGGCGGGCGCACGGTGCAGATCAGCGCCAGCGCCGGCATCGCGATCGCGGACGGCCCGACACCGGCGGAGGACCTCCGCAAGAACGTCGACCTGGCGATGTACGCCGCCAAGGAGCAGGGCAAGAACACGTACGCGTTGTTCGAGCCGGCCATGCGGCAGGGCTTCGACCGCGAGCTGATGTTCCGCGGCGAGCTGCGCCAGGCGGTGGCGGACGAGGCGCTGCACGTCGTGTTCCAGCCCATCGCCGGGCTCGGCGATCGCCGGGTGGCCGGGGTGGAGGCGCTGGCCCGCTGGAGCCACCCGCAACTCGGACCGGTGCCGCCGGAGGTGTTCATCCCGGTAGCCGAGCGGGCCTCGCTGATCGGCGAGCTGGGGATGCTGGTGCTGCGGCGGGCACTGGCGGAGTTCGCGGCCTGGCCGGGCGCACCCGGCACGTACCTGTCGGTGAACGTCTCACCGCTGCAGTTGCTCGACCCGCAGTTCCCCGGCCAGGTGGCCGCCGCGCTGGCCGAGGCCGGGCTGCCGCCGCGGCAGCTGGTCCTCGAGGTGACCGAGAACGTCCTGGCCGACGAGTCCGAGGTGATCGGCACGCTGACGCGGCTGCGCGCCGGCGGCGTCCGGGTGGCGATCGACGACTTCGGGACCGGCTATGCGTCGCTGCGCTACCTGCACCGGTTCCCGGCCGACATCGTCAAGATCGATCGCACGTACGTGCACGAGATCGCCCGCGACCCGGCGGCCAAGCGGATCCTCGGCACGCTGTGGCAGCTGTTCGACGCGGTCGGCCTGACGGCGGTGGCCGAGGGCATCGAGGACGAGGCCCAGACGGCGATGCTGATCGAACTGGGCTGCTCGCTCGGCCAGGGCTACCACCTCGGCCGGCCGGGTCCGCTGGCCGCGACGCTCCCGGACCCGGCCACCGTCGGACCGGTCAGGTGATCCGGTCGCCGACCAGGGCCAGGCACTGGATCGCGGCCAGGCCGTACAGCGCGGTGGTGTTGGTGGACACCCAGACGGCGGCGTCGGTGGGGTTGAGGGTCGTGTTCACCCGCCGGCTCGTCCACGGCAGGTTCGGCGCGTAGCCGTCGCCGGTGGCGAAGTCCTGCCAGGCACGGGCGGCCAGGCCCGCGTCGTTCAGCCGGACGGCGGCGTACGCGGTGAGCCGGGCGTGCCCCTGCTTCAGGATGAGGTTGCCGAAGTCGGCGCCGCACTCGGCGGCCTGTTCCGCCTTGGTGGCGTTGAACAGGCGGCAGTACTGCAGCCAGGCCGCCTCGAACGCGGGCATGCCGACCAGGTCGATGACCTCGGCGCAGATCTCCACCTGCCCGAACATGGCGCTCAGGTGCGAGACGCTGACCGTCTTGGCGGTCACCGGCGCGAACCGGCCGGTGTCCAGGTCGTACAGGCCGCTGCCGGTGACGAAGCCGTTCGGCATGGCCCCGATCGTCTCCATCGTGCCGAGCAGCTTCGACCGCGCCAGGTCGGCCTTGGGTCCCCGTCGTTCCCACTCGGCCAGCCAGGCGGCGGCCAGGCCGCTCCAGTCGGTGCCCAGGCCGATCGACAACGCGTGCGGATCCGGCGTGTACGGCTCGGTGCGGATCTTGCGAATCGGGTCGAGCACCAGGAACGTACGGTCGGAGTCGACGAGCTCGGTCAGCAGGTCGCCGGTCCGCTCGTCGGCGGTCAGGTAGTAGTACATCCGCCGGTAGACGGCGGTGCTGATCCGCTGCTGCTTGGCGCTGTCGGCCCAGTGCTGCACGCCGTGCCGGGTGCCGAGGCCGGCCCACTGCCCGAGGTGGTAGACGTCGACCTCGCCGGTGTGCCGGGTCATCGCCTCGGCGAAGCGGAAGATGTCGGCGCGGCCGGAGCGCAGGAACGCGTACCACAGCCACAGATCCGGGGAGAGCTCGGAGTTGTCCCAGGCGTAGCCGCCGACGTCGTACCGCCAGACCAGCCGGTCCTCGTCGAACGTGTGCATGATGTCGCCGTAGTTCCAGAACCCGTACCAGTGCCGCTGTTCGACCTGCTTCTGGTAGAAGGCGAACAGGAAGTCGAGGTGGTCCTCGATGACGGCCTTGACCGGGTGGCCGCGGTCGACGGGGGCGAACAGCCCGCCGAACACCCGGGTGGACACGAGGTGCGCGACCGGGTTGATCAGCTGAGGCGGGGTACGGACCTGGCCGGCCATCGCGCCGAGCCGGTCGGCCGACGGGGTCGCGGCCAGGGCCCACAGGGTGAGCTCGCTGGTGCGGGAGATGCCGTACGGGGTGCCGAAGGCCGGCTCGTAGTCCTCGTACGTGATGTTGAGGCCCTCGAGCTGCTCGGCGTACGTGTCCTGGCCCATGCCGTCGTGGTAGAAGCGCATGTCCATCGGGCCGGCTGCCGGCGACCAGAGCCAGACGGTGACCTCGGCCTTCTCGGTGTGCGCGCCGCGGATGTCGAGCTGGGTGGGGTGCCGTTGCCAGAAGTCGCGCAGCCCGAACGCGAGGCCGCCGGTCACGCCGCCGACGTAGCCGAGGCCCGAGGCGCGCCGGCCCTGGTCGACGGCGACCCAGCCGTACCCCGGTTTGGTTCGTTTTTGCAGGGTGAAGCCGTCGGAGGAGAGCTGGCTGAGCGTGTAGTCGCCCCATTCGGGGATGTACTGCAGCCGGGTGGTGACCCGCTGGTCCCATGTGGACGGATCGGCCAGCTTGGCGCCGGCGACCTGCGCGGCGCGGACGGCGGGGCCGGGATCGCGCCGCAGGCCGGTGATGCCCTTGACCGCCTCGGCCAGCAGGCCGTTCCCCTCCCCCACGAACCGGATGTGCCGGTCGTAGGCCGCGTCGCGCATCGGCACCGTGAACCGCACGCCCAGCCCGGCGATGTAGTCCCGCGAGCCGTCACGGTCGTGGACGAACGTGTGCATCATGCGGACGCTCTCGGCGCCGGCGAAGAAGATGAGCCGTACGGTGAACGGCAGCCAGTTGCGGCCGTGCTTGCCTTCGATGCGGACGACCGCGCGGACCGGCCCGCGCTGTTCCACGGTTACCGCGCGGATCTCGCTCTCCCATCGCTTGCGCGGGGCGGCCTTCTCCTCGTCCTCCTCGATCCGCTCCTGGCGCAGGCCCACCAGGATCCCTTCCCGGGCGATCTCGGTGTTGCCGCGCCACAGACGGCTGATGAGCGCGCGGCCGCGCTTGGGGATCCGGGCCCGGATCACGCCGGTGTCGACGTCGATGTGGTCGCGGCGATCGGCGACCGTGATCGCGGTGGCCGGCTCCGCGGAGACGCCGGCGGACAGGGTGTAGGCGTCGGCGGGTATTTCGGGGGCCACGGCGTGCGCGCTCCACTTCAGCGTCCCGTCCGGCCAGTACGCGAGCGGCCAGCTCTGCAGCGGCACGGCGGCGCCGTCCGGGGTGGTGAGCTGGAAGGTCTGGCCGGCCGGGACGGCGCCCTTGGGCCAGGGTGTGCCCCAGGTCGAGGTGGCGGCCGCGCCGGGCTTGCCTTCCAGCCAGGTCAGCGTCACGTCGGGCACGGCAGCCTCCAGGTCGAGGGCCGCTGACCGAGCGGTCGGTAAGGCGGCGGCGGGCGGGGCGGATAAAGCGGACACGGGGATGGCGGCCGCGCCGGCGAGGACCTGGCGGCGGCTGATCGGGCTCACGACGGTGACCTCCGGTGGGGTGGGCGGGCCGGCGCTGTCACTCCTTCACCGACCCGATGAGGACGCCCTTGGCGAAGTGCTTCTGCAGGAACGGGTAGAACAGCAGGATCGGGACCGTCGCGATCACGATGATCGCGAACTTCACGCCCTGCTCGGGGAACGCGTAGCCCTGCAGCGCCTCCAGCGCGTTGGCCGAGTCGGCCTCCGGCGCGGTGAGCTGGCGGACCAGGATCTGTAACGTCCACTTGCGACTGTCCGAGATGTACAGCAGCGGCGACATGTAGTCGTTCCAGATGGCTACCGCGTAGAACAGCGAGAACGTCGCGATGATCGGCTTGGACAGCGGCAGCACGATCCGCCGGAAGACCTGCAGGTCGTTGGCGCCGTCGATCCGCGCGGCCTCCTCGAGCGATTCGGGCAGCGCCTGGAAGAACGTCTTCACGATGATCAGGTAGAACGGGTTGATGGCCAGCGGCAGCACGAGCGCCCAGTAGCTGTCGAGCAGCCCGAGGTCGCGCACCACCAGGTAGGTGGGGATCATGCCGCCGCTGAACACCAGCGTGAAGATGACCAGGTTGAGGGCCAGGGTCCGGCCGGGCAGGTAGCTCTTCGACAACGGGTACGCCATCGTGAGCGTGAGCAGCACCTGGATCGCGGTACCGATCGCGGTCACCACGACGGTGGTGAGCAGCGCGCGGACGAACGTGTCGGTGCCGAAGATGTAGTCGTACGTGGTGGTCACGAACTTCTGCGGCCACAGGAAGAAGTGGCGCGACGCGATCTCCGACTCGCTCGCGAACGACCCGGCCAGCACGTACAGCAGCGGCAGCACCGTGACCGCCCCGAGCCCGAGCAGGAACACCGCGTTCAGCACGTCGAAGAGCTTGCTGCCCCTCGAGTCGTGGTGGCGGACGGGGTTGCCCCGGCGGATCTTCTCGCCGAGCGCTTCGTCGATGGCCATGGGTTCCGCCTCCTCAGTACAGTCCGCGCTCGCCGAGACGCTTGGCCAGCCAGTTGGAGCCGAAGATGAGAATCACGCCGATCACGGCCTTGAACAGGCCGACCGCGGTGGCGTAGCTGTATCCGCCCTGGGTGATGCCGACCTGATACACGTACGTGTCGAAGACGTCGGCCACCGAGCGGTTCAGCGAGGTCGTCATCAGCCAGATCTGCTCGAAGCCGGTGTCGAGCAGGTGGCCCGAGGTGAGGATGGCCATCACCACGAGCGCCGGGCGCATGGCGGGCAGCGTGATATGCCAGAACTGCCGCCACCGGCCGGCGCCGTCCACCCGGGCCGCCTCGTACAGCTGGGTGTCGACGCCGGCCAGGGCGGCCAGGTAGATGATCGTTCCCCAGCCGGTCTGCTTCCACAGCGACTGCAGCACGATGATCGGCCGGAACCATTGCTCCTGGGCCACGTAGTCGACCGGCCGGCCGCCCACGATGCCGTGGACGAACTGGGCGATCACGCCGTAGTCCACCGAGAACAGCAGGTAGGTCAGCGAGGCCACGATGGTCCAGGACAGGAAGTGCGGAATGTAGATCAGCGACTGGACCGAGCGCTTCACCACGCCCAGCCGCACCTCGTTGAGCAGCAGGGCCACGACGATCGGCGCCGGGAAGACGAACAGCAGGGTGAGCAGCGCCAGTACCAGCGTGTTGACCATGAGCCGGCCGAAGTCGGGGCCGGCGAACAGCGCCTCGAAGTGCTTGAGGCCGACCCATGGGCTGTCCGCGTACCCCAGGAACGGCAGGTAGTCCTTGAAGGCGATGGTCAGGCCGTACATCGGCCAGTACCTGAAGATCAGGAAATACGCCAGGCCGGGCAGCAGCATCAGGTAGAGCCAGCGATGCCGCCACCGATGGCGCTTGGGTTTCTCCGGCGGTGAGGCGACCGGCGCCTGGCGCGGTGCCAGTTCGGTGGCCATTACTTGAGGAGATCGTTGATCTCTTGCGTGATCTTGGTGCCACCGCCGTCGTACCAGCGCTTGATCTCGGCCTTCAGCCCGTCCTCGGTGATCGCGCCGGACAGATACTTGACCCGCGCGTCCGGAATGATCTTGTCGAGGGTCGGGCCCTGCGCGATGGCGGTGGGCGCGATCACGCTCAGGGCGGGGTTGTGCACGGCGGTCTTGAGGTCCTCGTCCTCCATCGGCTTGCGCTGCTCGATCAGCTTGAGCTTGGCCTCCTCGGCCGGCTTCAGCGGGTAGTAGCCCCCGTTGACGCTGTACCGGGTGCCGAGCTGGATGAAGGCGTTGCTCACGTCGTTCTGCAGGATCTTGACCTGCGGGTCGTCGAGGCCGATCGGCACCGCGTAGTTGCCGTCGAGCTTGAAGTTGCGGCCCTCGATGCCGTTGGTGATCAGGATCGAGCCTTCCTTGCCCTCGAGCTTGTCGAGCACCTGCAGCAACTGGTCCAGCTGCTCATCCGTACGGATGCGCTGTTTGGAGATCGCGAGGACGCTGTTGTAGCCGGTGAACGGGGAGGAGAACTTCTGACCGTCGGCCCGCTTGAGGTTGCCGACCATGAGGACCTTGTCGGCGTCCTTGGCGTTCTTCTCGCGGAACAGGTCGTACAGCTGGGTGGCGCGCACGTCGACGTCGATGATGATTCCGCCCTTGCCCTGCACGAACGGGTCCATCCAGTTGCCGGTGTCGAGCGTCGCGAAGTCGGGGTTGATCAGCCCCTCGTCGACCCACTTCTTCAGCTCCCGGTTGGCGGCCAGGAACTCGGGGGTGTCGAAGCCGGGTACGTACCTGCCGTCGCGCTGGCCCCAGCCGTTGGGCGCGCCGAACCAGGTCTCGAAGACGTCGTACGGGCTGGCGGTCGCGTACTTGCCGGTCCACTTCGGAATGATCAGGCCGTACGTGTCCTTCTTGCCGTTGCCGTCCGGGTCCTGCTCGCGGAACGCCTTGGCGATCGCGTAGAGCTCGGGGACCGTCTGCGGCGCCGGCAGGCCGACCTTCGCCAGCCAGTCCTTGCGGATCGAGATGGCCGAGCGGAGCAGGGGGCGCACGCGGTAGATCCCGTACGTCTTGCCGTTGGTCATCGAGTTCTTGGCGGTCTGCGCGTCGGCCGGCTTGAGGTTCGGGTACTTGTCGAGCTTGCCGGTCAGGTCCCAGAAGGCGCCGGCCTCGGCGGTCTTCACGAACGACGGCGATTTCTCGTCGGCGACCATCACATCCGGGAGGTTGTTGGAGGCCAGCGTCACGTTCGCCTTGTCGTTGTAGCTGGCGTCGGGCACCCAGGTGATGCTGAGCTTCTTGCCGATCAGCGCCTCGACGGCCTTCTGCAGCTCGCCGTCCGGGTTGGGCGCGGTGCCGTACAGCTTCACCATCATGGTGATGGTGTCGCCGGTGCCCTCGGCCTTGTCGTCGCCGCACGCGGCGACGGTCAGGGCGGTGGTGAGGGCCAGCACGGCCGCCAAGGTCTTTGTCTTCATGAGATCCGCTCCGCTCGTAGACGCGCCTCGTTCTCGGCGAAGAACCGCTGACACAGCCACGTGTCCAGCTGGATCCACCCGCCGACGGAGACCACCAAAGCCAGGAAGGGGTACGTCGCGGTCACGTACACGACCGCGAGGAGGACGAACAGCAGCAGCACGGACGAGGCCGGCCGGGTGAGTGCGAACAGCGAGGCCTTGGGGAGGTAGGCCGCCGCCCTCAGGTCGTAGTGCACGACCATGGGCAACAGGTACGCGACGACGACCGCCACCGCGGCCAGCGCCACCAGGGTGACCAGCCGCGGGACCACGGCAGCCGGCCCGAGCGAGGCGAAGTACAGGTAGTCGGCGACCAGGAAAACGCTTACCCCAAGGACCGGAAAAAGCAGGGCGGTGCCCCGCACGAACTGCCGCCGGTAGACGTCGAGGAACGCCGGGAAGGCCTGAACTGATTCACCGCGGGCGTGCCGCCGGGCCAGGGTGTACGCGGCGACGGTGGCCGGGCCGACGCCCAGGAGCACACCGCCGAGCAGGGTGAACACCACCCACAGCAGGTTGAGCCGGGCCGCCCACGTCACCTCGTCGGCGGCTTCGTACAGCCTGATGACCCAGGCCGGGCCGGGGGCCGCCAAGGCCTGCGAAGGACGTCGTCGATGCACCGTGACCAGCCCTCGTAACGTTGGGTTTACAGCACGAAACGTGAGCGTGACGGTAACTTTGAACCGTATCAATGTCAACGTTCATCGATGTCTGCTGCGAACTCACACGCCGGCGCGGCGCCTCATGACGAACCAGGTGATCCATCCGGCGCCGATGATGAAGCCGAAGCTGATGATGCGGTACAGCACCACGGCGGCGATCGCCGTGGACGTGTCGACGCCGCCGGTGACCAGACCGAGGATCAGCGCGCTGTCGATGATGCCGAGCCCGCCCGGGATGATGGTCACCGTTCCGGCGGCCATGCCGGCGCAGAACGCCAGCAACACCTGGGTGCCGTTGATCGGGTCGTCGCTGATGGCCCGCAGGCACATCCACAGGCAGACGGCGTCGAGCCCCCAGTTGAGCACCGCGAAGATGGCGGCCGCGACCCCGCGTCCGGCCGTGAGGCGGGCGGATCCGAGCTGCCCGATGAAGATACGGACCCGGTCGAGTCCGTCGTCGGACGGGCGGCGGCGCAGCCGGTTGACGCGCGCCAGCACGGCCCGGGCCGGCGGCTTCGCCAGGCCGGGCCGGCGGGTGACCTGCCGGATGCCGACGACGATCAGCGCGATCACCGCGACCAGGCCGGCGAGGCTGTACCACTGCGGCGTGCCGTCGGCGGCCAGGGCCCCGGCGGCGGTGACCACGGCGAGGGCGGTGGTGGACAGGATGCCGGACAGGGCGATGCACCAGGAGGCGACGGCGGGGGTGGCCCCGAAGCGGCGCAGCTGCTGGTAGTTGAACTTGGTGGAGAAGGCGGGCCCGCCGGGCAGGGTCTCGTTGATCGAGTGGGCGGCGTAGGCCAGGGCGACGTTGCGGCGGATCGGGACGCGCAGGCCCGCGGAGAGCAGCAGGAACTGCTGCATCCGCGCGTACGAGCCCATCGCGATCATCTCGGCCGCGACGGCGGCGACCAGCCACCCCGGGTGCGGGGCGCGCAGTTGCGACATCGCCGAGGCCAGCGACGGCCAGCCCACGACGAGCTCGACCGCGAACAGGACGAGCACCGCCGTGACCGCGCCGCGCCGTATCCACGTCCGGGTGCGGCCGCGCTCCGCGATGCGCGGGCCGCCGGCCGTTTCGGCAGGACGGCTGCGCACGGTCATGGCATCAGATTCGGCTCGGCGGGTGGCGTGCTGACGGTTTGCGGCCGATTTCCTCCGCGCCCGGGCGGCTGGGCCGGCTCAAGGCTGGCCATCCGGCTGTATACCCGGTATTGTACCCGGCATGATACTCGTTGGCACACCGTCATGAGCGTCCGTCACGCGCTACTGGCCCTGCTGGCCGAAGGCCCCAAGTACGGCCTCCAGCTGCGCGAGGAGTTCGTGGAGCGCACCGGTGAGGTCTGGCCGCTCAACGTCGGGCAGGTCTACACCACCCTGCAGCGGCTGGAGCGCGACGGCCTGGTCGAGTCCGACGACGCGGCCGACCCCGGCCCGCAGAAGGGCTTCCGCATCACCGAGGGCGGCGAGCAGGAGCTGACCGGCTGGCTGCGCACCCCGCCCGACCTGGCCGCCCCGCCGCGCGACGAGCTGGTCATCAAGGTCCTTGTCGCGGCGCGGATGCCCGGCGTCGACGTGCACGACGTCATCCAGGTGCACCGGCGCTACCTGGTCGAGCTGATGCAGCAGTGGACCAGGCTCAAGAACGACGAGGCCGGCGCCGATCTGGGCCTGGCGCTGGTGGTCGACGCCGAGCTGTTCCGGCTCGACTCGGTGATCCGCTGGCTCGACAGCGCCGACGGCCGCCTGCGCCGTGCCTCGGCCGAGCCGCCCGCCCCCGCCCCCGCCGCGGCCGGCGGCCCGCTGCCCAAGCTCCGGCGTCGCGTGGGAGGCCGGCGATGAGCGTGCTCGAGATGCGCGACGTCACCAAGGTGTACGGGCGGGGACCGTCCGAAGTGGTCGCCCTGGCCGGCGTCGACCTGTCCGTCGCCCCGGGCGCTATGGTCGCGGTGATGGGCCCGAGCGGCTCGGGCAAGAGCAGCCTGCTCACCATCGCGGGCAGCCTGGAGTCCCCCACCTCGGGCGAGGTGCTGGTCGGCGGGGTCGGCCTGGCCGGCATGGGGCGCGACGAGCTGGCCCGGCTCCGCCGCCGGTCCGTCGGGTACGTCTTCCAGGACTTCAACCTGCTGCCCGGCCTCACCGCGGTCGAGAACGTGTCGCTGCCCCTCGAGCTCGACGGGCTCGGCGGCCGTCGCGCCCGGCAGCGCGGCCTCGAGGCCCTCGACCTGCTGGGTCTGGCCGACCGTGCCGGGCACTTCCCCGACCAGCTCTCCGGCGGCGAGCGTCAGCGGGTCGCCATCGCCCGCGCGGTGGTCGGCGACCGCCGGCTGCTGCTGGCCGACGAGCCCACCGGCGCGCTCGACTCGGCCACCGGCGAGGCCGTGATGCGGCTGATCCTGGCCGCCTGCAAGCGCGGGGTCGCCGCGGTGGTGGTCACCCACGACGCGCAGCTCGCCTCCTGGGCCGACCGCGTGATCTTCCTGCGCGACGGCCGGGTCATCGACCGCACCATGCCGCCGCCCGGCCCCGAGTCGCTGCTGGAGGCCGAGCGATGAGCGAGCCGAGCCGAGCGATGAGCGAGACGAGCCGGCCGACGGGCAACGGGGGCATGCCCGCCCGGATCGCCGTGCTCCGCTGGGCCTGGCGGCTGTTCCGCCGCGAGTGGCGCCGCCAGGCGCTCGTGCTGACGCTGCTGGCGGTCGCCGTCGCGGTCACCGTCTTCGGCCTCGGCGCCGCCGGCAGCACGCTCCCCGACGGCGCGGCACAATTCGGCAACGCCGACTACCTGCTGGTCTTCCGCAACACCGGCGACGTCGACGCGGCCCGGCAGGCCTACCCGGCGACCGAGGTGATCAACCACCGGAAGATTCCGGTGCCCGGCTCGGCCACCCCCATCGACCTGCGCGACCAGTCGCCGACCGGCGCGCTGGGCGGCCCGATGCTGCGGCTCGACGCGGGCCGCTACCCGGCCGCGGCAAACGAGATCGCCGTGACCGCCCGCACCGCCCGCCTCTTCGGGCTGGCGCTCGGCGCCACCTGGCATCAGGGCGACCAAACCTGGTCGGTCGTCGGCATGGTGGAGAACCCGAACAACCTGCTCGACACCTTCGCGCTAGCCGCACCCGGCCGCGCCGGCCCGCCCGACCGCGTCACCGTGCTGGTGCGAGCGACCGAGGCGCAGTTCCGCGCGGCCGAGCGGCCCGATGACGCCGAGGTCCAGGTCCGCGACGGCGCGAGCGCCGATCCCGCCGTCGTCGTCCTGATGCTGGCCACCATCGGCCTGCTGTTCGTCGGCCTGCTCGCCGCCGCCGGGTTCACCGTGCTGGCTCAGCGCCGGCTGCGCGCCCTCGGCATGCTCGCCGCGATCGGCGCCCGCCACCGCCATCTGCGCCTGGTCATGCTGGCCAACGGCGCCGTGGTGGGCGCAGTCGCCGCGCTCGCCGGCGGCGCCGCCGGGCTGGCCGCCTGGTTCCTGCTCACCCCTCGCCTCGAGACGGTGGTGCAGCACCGCATCGACCGGTTCGCCCTGCCCTGGCTTCCGCTGCTGGCGGCGCTGCTGCTGGCCACCCTCACCGCGGTCGTGGCCGCCTGGTGGCCGGCCCGTGCCGCCGCGCGCATTCCGGTCGTGGCCGCCCTCTCCGCCCGCCCGCCGCAGCCCCGGCCCGCCCATCGGTTCGCCCTGCTGGGCGGGGCGCTCCTCGCCGGCGGACTGACCCTGCTGGCGATCAACGATCCGGCCCGGCCCTTCGTCGGCGTCGGCGGCATCGTCGGCACCGCCGCCGGGCTGCTGCTCCTCGCCCCGCTTCTGATCTCCGCCCTGGCCCCGATCGCCCGTGTCTGCCCGGTCGCGGCCCGCATCGCGCTGCGCGATCTGGCCCGCTACCGGGCCCGCTCCGGCGCGGCGCTCGCCGCGATCAGCATGGCCACCGGCATCGCCGCCGCGATCATCATCGGCGCCGGCGCCGCCCAGGCCGCCGCGCCGTCCGGCGGCAACCTCCCGGACGACGAGCTGATCGTCTGGCTCACCCCGCAGAAGATCCAGGGCCCGGTGCCCCAGCTCGAGGCCGCCCAGCTCGCCCGCGCCCGGTCGGCGGTGTCCTCGATCGCCGCCGCGGTCGGGGCGGGCACGGAGGGAGCCGGCACGGTCGGGGCCGGCCCGGTCGGGGCCGGCTCGCCGCTGGCGCTGACCGGCGGGGTGAGCCCGCTCGCGCGAATGGAGTCCGGAGGGGAGGACGGGCTCAGCGGCAAGCCGGTGGCCGTCTTCGGCATTCCCCGCCGGTCCGGCGACAGCACCATCTACAGCGGCGAAGAGATGATCCCGCTCCTGTACGCCACCCCCGAGACCCTTCAGCGCTACGGCATCGCGGCCGGCTCGATCGACCCGGCGGCCGACGTGCTCACCTCGAAATCCGATCTGTCCCGGTACCGGCTGATCGGCGCCGGGCGTGAGGGCGAGGCGTGGCAACCGAAGGTGCAACACTCCGACCGGCTGCCCACGCACACATCGGAGCCGACCGTGCTGATCACCGACCACGGAATGCGCGCGCTCGGGCTCACCCCCGTACCGGTCGGCTGGCTGATCACCGCGACCGGGCCGCTCACCCCGGCCCAGGTCGACAAGGCGCAGGGCACGGCCCGCGCCGCCGGCCTCGCCCTGTCGGTCGAGACCCGCCCGCTGGCGGCCGACCTGTCCCGCCTGCGCACGGGCGCCACCGCGATCGGCGCGGCCGTGGCGCTCGGCGTGCTCGCCATGACGGTCGGGCTCATCCGCGGCGAGGCCGGCCGCGACCTGCGCACCCTGGCGGCCAACGGCGCCGGCCGCGGCACCCGCCGCCGGCTCACCGCGGCCACCGCGCTGGCGCTGGCCCTGCTCGGCGCGGTCCTCGGCACGGCCGGCGCGTACGCGGCGCTGATCGCCTGGTACCACCGCGACCTGCACGCCCTGACGAGCGTGCCGATCGAGCACCTGACCGGCTTGATCGTCGGGCTGCCGCTGGTCGCCGCGGCGGCGGCCTGGCTGCTCGCCGGGCGGGAGCCGGCCGGCATAGCCCGGTCCCCGCTCGAGTGAGAGCGCACCCACAGGGAACCAGCGGCCGGACGACGGCGTGCAGCAGGGAGGGCCCGGCCCGCGAGGGCCGGGCCGTGCTCTCACGGTGTCAGCGTGACGGCGTACGCGTCCTTCGCGTTCGCCCAGTTGACCGGGACGGTGATGGCGCCTCCGCTCACGGTCACCCGGCTGTTGGACACCACGGTGGGCGCGCTCACGTACGCATTGGTCGATGGCATCCGCTCGACCAGCACGTTGACCGAGCCGTTGGTGGGCAGCCACGACGGGATGCCGGTGTAGCGGACGTCGATGGCGCCCTGCGCTCCCCCGGCCTTCGCGCCGAGGACGGCGATCGACTTGCGGGCCGACGAGTCCTGGAACACGATCCCGTCGTGGCTCGAGCTCGCGGTGATCTTGGTGCGCTGGCCGGTCTGGTCGGCGTACCGCTTGTAGACCCACCACTGCCCCATCGGCTGGCCGGCGTTCGCCGTGACCAGCCAGCCGAATGTGTCGTAGAGCGACGGCGTCTGGCCGACCATCCCCCAGTTCGCCCGGGCGCCGTCGCAGTTGCAGCGCTCGAGGCGGGAGATGTACCAGGCCGACGGGCCCGGCTGCTGCTCGTCGCCGAAGGCGCCGTACTCGTTGACCGAGGTGCCGCTGATCGTGATGCCGCGCGACGAGAGCATGCCGGAGAGGTTGGCCGCGTCGGTGGCCGGGTCGCCGGGCAGGTCGTGCCAGCTGATGATGTTCGGGACCACGTTGTTGGCCTTCACGTAGTTGAGGTACGTGGTCCACCACGAGTTCGACGACGTGGGCACGCCGGCGTAGCTCGGCCCTTCGATCACGGCGCCCGGGATGGCGGCCCGCACGAGCTGGGTGCCGCGCCGGATCATCTCCAGGTACTGGCTCTGGGTGCGGCCCCAGAAGAAGATGTTCGGCTCGTTCCACATGTCCCAGCGCACGTCGGAGCCGGTCATGCCGTTCGCCTTGGCGTCGGCGATCAGCTGGTTGACGAAGTTGGTGTACTCGGTCCAGTTCCCGCTGTCGCCGGGCCAGCGCGGCACGTTGCAGACCCCGTCCGAGCCCCACATGCCGGACAGCAGCAGGCTGAACTTGGCGCCGGTGGCGCGGGCCCGGGCGTAGTAGGCCTTGATGAAGTTCCACCGCGGCGTGTAGCCGCCGTTCACGTACCCGCCGTTGGGGCAGCCGATCTGCGAGCCGCCGGCCCGCATGACCTTGACCTTGATCTGGCTCTGCAGCGACGACGAGGGCGTCGCGCCGTTCTGCGAGATGCCGTAGATGAAGCCGGACGCACGGTAGGTCGGTGTCCCGCCGTAGGCGGTCATGTCGACGGTCAGGGTTTCCACGGCGGCCAGGGCCGGCGCGGCGGGTTGCGCTACAAGGGCAAGAACAATCAGCACGGGTACGGCGAGCAGCCGGCCCAACCGCTTCAGCATCTGCCAACTCCTTAGATCCGTACGTCGTGGGAGTTGGCCACCCGGTCGGGCCCGACGGAAAACTGTTTCCCATCTAAAGATGCAGCTTTATCTATGTCAAGCATTCACTTAGGAAACGCGAAGGAAACTATTTTCCTCGACGCGGCTCGATGCCGGCGTACGGGCTGAGCCGTCCCCACCGGGCCAGCTCCCGCTCGAGCCAGCGCGGCCCGATGACGGTCATCCACCCGGCCCGCTGCGCCGCTCCGAGCGTGAGCTGCCCGGCATACCAGCGGACCAGCGCGCCGGAGTCGCTCGTGACCACGCCGTCCTCGGGATAGCCCGGCGGCTCCACGCACACCTCGTTGCCGGTCCGGCCGGCGACCAGCCAGTACCGGCTCGGGCCCCGCGCGCCGGTGAGATCGAAGCGCACCACCACCCGCTCGCGGGGCAGCGAGCCGGGGTCGATCATGCGGGACACCGTCCACAGTGCCAGGTAGGGATCCTGGTCCTCCGGCCGTACCTCCAGCCAGCGGGCGCCCCACGCGCCGAGCGCGAAGCAGACCTCGGCGAGCTCGTGGCCGCAGTCAGTGAGCACGTACCGCGTTCGCCGCCCCGACGCGATCTGCTGCACCACGCCGTACCGGCAGAGCGTGCGCAGGCGGCCGGCCAGCACACTGCGGGGCAGGCCGGGCGCGCCCTCGAGGATCTCGGCGAACCGTTCGCAGCCGAGGTGCAGGTTGCGGAGGATGATCGGGGTCCAGCGCTCCGCGAAGACCTCCGCGCCGAGCGCCACCGGGCAGTACTGGCCATAGCTGCGCATGACCCATCGTCCGGCTGCACGACCGGCCGACGGAAGTCCATTCTTCGTACCTCGCCCCGGGTCGCCGCGGGGCAGCATGGTCGCATGTGGGAACTCGGGAACTACGCTCGGATCGCCGAGCTCATCACCGGCATGGGCCGCGACCTGGTGGCCGCCGCGGACGTCCGGTCCGGCCAGCGCGTCCTCGACGTGGCGGCCGGCACCGGCAACGCGGCCATCCCCGCGGCGCGGGCGTCGGCAGAGGTCACCGCGCTCGATGTCACGCCGCAGCTGCTGGAGGCCGGCCGGCGTGCGGCGGGAGACCTGCCGATCACCTGGCTGGAGGGCGACGCCTCCGATCTCCCGTTCGCGGACGACGAGTTCGACGTCGTGCTCTCCGCGGTCGGCGCGATGTTCGCCGCCGACCAGGAGACGACCGCCCGCGAGCTCGTGCGGGTGTGCCGGCCGGGCGGCCTCGTGGCGCTGGCGAACTGGACGCCGGACGGCGGCGTGGGCCGGTTCTTCGCGCTGCTCGACCGCTACCAGGGCGAGCCGCCGGACGGTCCGTCGCCGACGCGGTGGGGCGATCCGGCCCAGGTCCGCGCGCTGTTCAAGGGAATCGAGGTCCGGACCGAGGAACGGCTGGTCGACTACCCCTTCACCGGCACGCCGGCCGAGCTGGCCGCCCTCTACCGCGACGCGTTCCCGCCGGTGATCGCGACGCGGGCCGCGCTCGGCAGCGACACCGCGCGGGCCGCCTTCGATCGCGATCTGGTCGACCTGCTCGCCGCCGAGAGCGAGGCGTCGTCCGGGCGGTGGCGGTTCGCCTGGCTGCTGGTTCTCGTGCGGGTGGCGTGACCTCATGCGCCATTTCACGATCAACACCCAGGCCATCGCGTACGAGCAACGCGGCGCCGGAGAGCCGGTGGTGCTCATCCATGCCGGCCTGTGTGCGGACTGGTTCGCCACCCTGATGGACGAGCCGGCGCTCGCGCGGTCGTACCGGTTGATCCGCTATCACCGGCTCGGCTACGGCGACAGCGACCGGACCGCGGGGCCGGTCAGCGTCGCCCAGCTGGCGGACCACTGCCACGCCCTGCTGCGGCGCCTCGGGATCGAGCGAGCGCATCTCGTCGGGCATTCGTCCAGCGCCGTGATCGCCCTGCAGCTGGCCCTGGACCGCCCCGATGCGGTGCGCAGCCTCGCGCTGCTGGAGACCGCGCTGCTGGCGGTGCCGAGTGGCCCGTTCGCCGCGGAGGCGTTGCGCGCCTACGCCGACGGGGATCGGAAGTCCGCGGTCGACATCTGGATGCGCGGCATCGGCGGCGCCGGATACCGCGAGCGCTTCGACGCCATCCTGCCCGGCGCGATCGACCGGGCCGCCACCGACGCCGGCGCCTTCTTCGGCCAGGAGCTACCGGCCGTGCGAGCGTGGTCGTTCGGCCCCGTCGAGGCCCGGGCGATCACCGCGCCGGTCCTGCTCGTGGTCGGCGAGCGCAGCAAGGACGTCGGCCCGGCCTTCGACGAGCGGCACGCCCTGCTGCGCTCGTGGCTTCCGCACGCGGAGTCGTTCGAGCTGCCGGCCGCGAACCATCTCATGCACCTCCAGAACCCGGGCGGGCTGGCCGAGCGCCTCGCCACGTTCTTCGCCGAGGGTCAGGCGGCCGCGGCGAGCTGACGTTGTTCGGCGGGGTCAGGCGGCCGCGGCGAGGTGACGTGTTCGGCGGGGGTCAGACGGCCGCGGCGAGCTGACGTTGTTCGGCCGTCTGTTGCTGTGCCACCTCGGTGGCGAGGCGATGCAGGGCCGCGTCGAGCGCCTCCCCGCTCGGACCGTCGCCGTCGGCGACCGGAAGCCGATCGCGCAGCCAGGATTTCCAGGCGGCGGCGAGCTTCGCGAACTCCTCGTCACCGCGGTCGGTCAGGACCAGCAGGCCGTCGTCGGCATGCAGGTAGCCCTGCGCGACGGTGGCGGCGAAGGCCGGCTCCAGGACGGGCGCCGGGATGCGGTGGGCGTGCGCGACCTCCCGGACACCGACCGGGCGATCGCCCTGGCCGCGCAGGCGGACCTGGGCGACGGTCCACGCCGCGGCGACGTCGAGAGTGGTGCCGGAATTGGCGAAGACGGCCGGCGCCGCGTCGCGGCCCTCGCGGCGCAGCACCCGGGCGATCGCCCGTTCGAGCTCGCCCTCCGAGCTTTGCGAGTCGAGCAGCCCGAAGCCCTCGCCGAGGTCGGTCGCGCCGGCCGCGGACGAGTCCCGCAGCGGCACCTGCTTGAGGGCCAGCGCCAGGACGAATGCCAGAAGCGCGACCGGCACGGCGTACAGGAAAAGGGTCTGGATCGTCTGGGCGTAGGCGTGCACGATGGGTTCCCGTTGCGCCGCGGGCAGGCCGTGCAGCTCCTTCGGGCTGGTCACGGCGCCGCCGCCCAGCTGGAGGAGGACGGGACCCAGGTGCGCGGCGAGCTGGTTGGCGTAGATCGCGCCGAACACCGCCGCGCCGAACGAGCTGCCCAGCGTGCGGAAGAACGTGATGCCCGAGGTCGCGACGCCGAGGTCGCGGTAGTCGACGGTGTTCTGCACGATGATCATCAGCACCTGCATGCACAGGCCGATCCCGACGCCGAGAACGAACATCGACAGCGACTGGACGACGATGCCGGTGAACTCGTCCATCCGGGACAGCAGGTAGAAGCCGATCGCCATCACCGCGCCGCCGGCGATCGGGTAGATCCGGTACTTGCCGGTCCGGGAGACCATCGTGCCGGCCGCGATCGAGGTGATCAGCAAACCGAAGACCAGCGGCAGCGTACGGATGCCGGAGGCGGTCGCCGAGACGCCGCGTACGTATTGCAGGTAGCTCGGCAGGAAAGTCAGCGCGCCCAGCATGGCGAAGCCGACCACGAACGCCAGCACCGACGAGATCGAGAAGACGTTGCCTTTGAACAGCCGCATCGGCAGCATCGGCTCCGCGGCCCGCAGCTCGGCCAGCACGAACAGGCCCAGCAGCACGACGCCGGCCACGAACAGGCCGATGATCTGCCACGACCCCCACGGGTACTGCGTGCCGCCGAAGCTCGTCGCCAGGATGAGCGAGCCCGCGCCCAGCGCGACCAGGACGATGCCGAAATAGTCGATGACGGGTTTGGCGGCACGGGCGATCGACGGCATCGTGCGGGCCGCGACGGCGATCACGGCGATGGCGATCGGCACGTTGATGTAGAACGCCCACCGCCACGAGAGGTGATCGGTGAACAGGCCGCCGATGAGCGGGCCGATCACGGTGGTGACCCCGAACACCGCGCCGAGCGCGCCCTGGTACTTGCCGCGCTCGCGCAGCGGGATGACGTCGGCGATCAGCGCGGTCGCGGTGACCATCAGACCGCCGCCGCCGATGCCCTGCAGGCCCCGCATCAGCACGAGGGTGAGCATGTTGTGCGCGAGGCCGCAGAAGAACGAGCCGAGCACGAAGATCGCGGCGGACAGCTGGAACAGGAACTTACGGCCGAACAGGTCGCCGAACTTGCCGGCCAGCGCCGCCGAGATCGTCTCGGCCAGTAGGTAGGCGGTGACCACCCAGGACAGGTGACCGGCGCCGCCGAGATCGCTGACGATCGTGGGCAGCGCGGTCGAGACGATTGTCGAGTCGAGCGCGGCCAGCAGCATGCCGAGCATCACGGTGCCGAAGATGATGTTCTGCCGGCGCTTGTCGAGAACCGGAGGCCGGGCCGTTGCGACGCTCATGTCAGTCCGTTCCCGCGACCAGCTCGTGGAGATCGCGGGCCGTCTGGTCGGCGTACGCGACCGCGAACTCGGCCATCGCCTCGTCGAAGCGCCGGCCCTTGCCGATGTAGCCGGCGATCGCCATCGCATCGCCGGTACGCGCATGAGACCGCGCAAGGACATGCGCGCACCGCTCGGCGAACGGCACGAGATACGGCGCGATGAGCTCGCCGCTCGGGATCACCTTCATGTCGCGGAACTGGCGCACGTAGAAGTCGGATCCCCGCACGCTCGTCCAGCCGAGGAAGATGTCGCTCGCCGCCTGGATCAGCCGCTTGCCGCGGATCACCCGCTCGCCGTGACCCGGGTACGGGCTCGGGCCGAGAAACCGTTCGTAGACCGACGGCCCCGCCTGCTTGATCTGCAGGAACAGCGGCTCCTGGCCGTTGCGGCCCTGCAGCAGCACCAGGTACACCTGCATCCCGACGCTTCCCACGCCGACCACCTGGCGGACGACGTCGACCAGGGTGAAGCGGTCGAGCAGCAGGCGCCGTTCGTAGGGCAGGCTGTCGTGATAGGCCTGCAGGGCTTCCCCGGCCGCCTCGGCCGCGGCGGCGATGTGCACCCGCACCGGGGAATCCTCGACGATCCGCAACCGCCCGTCCACCAGATGCGTCAGCTTGCGGGCCGCGCCCGCGCTGGTCCGCCGCCGGGCACGTTTGGCCAGCCGCGCCGACCGCTCTTCCTGCTCCTCCGGCCCGAACAGCTCGAGCAGCTCGTCGGCGGTGATCACGTCGTACCAGATCGTCAGCTCGTCGGCGGTCGAGTAGAAGGCGATCCGGTCGCGGTACGCCCGCAAGGCCGCGCGCACGGCCGCCGATCCGACCCGATCGCCCAGTCCGGTGTCCCGGGCGAGCACGACCAGGCTCGCCAGGTAGCGCTTGACGTCCCATTCGAACGGCCCGCGCACCGTCTCGTCGAAATCCCGCAGATCGAACGACAGTTGCCGCTCCGGCGTTGCCCACAGCCCGAAGTTCAGCACGTGCGCGTCGCCGCACAACTGCACCTCGATACCGGTGTGCGGCGCGGCGCCGAGGTCGGCCGCCATCACCGCCGCCGCGCCGCGGTAGTAGGTCCACGGCGAGGCCGACATGCGCGACATCCGGATCGGCACGAGATCGGGAACGCGCGACTCGTTCTGGGCGAGCACTGTGCCCAGCGCGTCATGCCCCCGCGCCTTGGGATCCCAATCGGCCAGACGCCGGAGCGGCACGCGATCGCGCGCCGCACGCCCGCTCGCTCGCCGCTCCCCCATCGGCATCGCCGACGCGGAGACCGACCGGTACACCTGATCGGCAGTATGGGTCACCCGCCGAAATTACGGCTGATCCACCGCGGCCACATCACCTGCGCCGGGTGAGGTTGACCTTCCCGATCGGCCGGAGCCGCACCCGGGCCGCGTCAGCTCGACGACCGGGTCGCGCGCGGCGAGGTGCCGCGGTGACGGTCGCGGAAGGTGACCATCTTGGCGCGGTTGCCGCAGTTGGCCATGGCGCACCACCGCCGTGAGGTGTTGCGCGAGCCGTCGATGAAGACCCACCGGCAATCCTCGCCCCGGCACGCCTTGACCCGGGGCCAGCCCGGCCGGGCCGTCGCGCGCAGCAGCGCCGCGACGGTCGCGGCGCCGATGTCCCGCGCCAGATCACCGGGGACGTCGGCGCGGAGCGAGGGCGCGCCGCTCACCTCGAGGCGCAGGGCGACCGCGCCGAGGCCCGCGGCCGCGCTGAGGTCGGGTTCGATGCCGTTGTTGCGCAGGGCCAGACCGCGGATCAGACCACGCAGCCCGCGGAGCACGGCCACGCCGTCCGGTTCCGCCGGTCGGTCGTCGGCCCCCGCCGCGCCCAGGCCGTCCCACCAGGCGCGCACCGAGCCGGCATCGGCCAACTCGTCCCGCTCGCCGTGCGCGGTGTTGGCCACGGCGATGAGCAATTCCTCGTCGCCGAGGCCCGGCCAGGAGTGCGGATGCGCCATGTAACCACCGTACAGCGTTAACAGGTTGCTCCTTGCCTTAACCGGTGTAACGGTTACGGCGGTTGCACACCCGCCGACCAGGAGGCTGAAGTGGACACGTACGCCCGGATCCGTTCCGGCGAGCCGTCGCTCCTGCTCTCGGCCGCGATCTACGGGGTGAGCACCACCGTCTCGGTGGTCGCGCTGCGCGTGGTGCGCCCGGCCGACCTGCTGGCGGTCGAGATCTCCGGCGCGGCCGCGATGCTGCTGGTCACCGCCGGGGTGCGGGGGCAATTGCGCCGGTCAGGTGCCCCGAGACAGATGCTGCTCGGTGCTCTGGTGCCGGGCCTGGCGTTCCTGTTCGGCGACCTGGGCCTCGCGCGCACCAGCGCGTCCACCGGCAGCCTGCTGCTGGCCGCCGAGCCACTGCTCTCGGTGCTGCTGGCCCTCGTCGTGTTGCGGGAGCGCCTGTCCGGGCGGACGGCAACGGCGCTGGTCGTCGGCCTCACCGGCAGCGGGCTCGTCGCCTTCCGGTCCGGCGGGCCGTCCGGAACCGACACCGCCCTCGGCAACGGGCTGGTGCTGCTCGCGGTGGTGGCCGCCGCCCTGTTCCTGATCGCCACGCGCCGCTTCAACCACGACGGCGACGGGCTCAACCAGAGCGCCTGGCAGAGCACCGGCGGCGCGCTCGTCGTGGTGCCCTTCGTCGCCGCGTCCTGGTCGACCGGTGGCACGCGACTCGACACCGTGGGCGTGGCCGGCTGGCTGGCCTGCCTCGCGGTGGTCGCCTGCGGCGCGGTCGGCAGCGTGACGTTCAATCAGGGCATCGCCCGGGTGCCGGCGGCCCGGGCCGGCCAGCTGGGCAACCTGACGCCGGTGGTGGGCACGCTGACCGCCGTCGTCTTCCTCGGCGACCGTCCCTCGCTGCTGCAACTGGCCGGTGGCGCCGCGATTCTCGGCAGCCTCGCGCTGCTGCTGCACGTCCCAAACAATCCCGCACCCGCCCGGCCCGAACCTTCCAGCTTCAGGAGCGCGCAATGATCAACCGGACGGACCATACCCCGCTGTTCTGCGACATCGAGCTCGCCGGACGCATCGAGCGCGCCGAGGCGCAGTTCATCGCCGCCTGCAGCGACGCCGCCCGCCGGCGCAGCGAGCAGGCCGGCTTCGCCCTTCCGATCGCGGGCGGTGTGGCCAGCTATGCCGAGCCCGATTCCCCGCTGAACAAGGTGGCCGGTCTCGGCTTCGCCGGCCCGGCCGATCCGGCCGACCTGGAAAGGATCGAGCACGCGTACGCCGGCCGCGGCGCGCCGGTCCAGGCGGAAGTCGCCAGTCTCGCCGATCCCGCGCTGCTCGACCTGCTGGCCGAGCGCGGCTACCGGCTGGTGTCATTCGAGAACGTGCTCGGCCGGGCCCTCATCGACGTGGCCGCGACCGTGCCGCCGCCCGGCATCGACGTCCGGCCCAGCGGCGACGACGAGTTCGGGGCGTGGCTGGCGGTCGTGGTCGAGGCGTCGCTGCACCCGGACACGCAGGGGGTTCCCTGGCACGAGGACTTCCCGCGCGAGATCCTCGAGAACGCCGAGCGCGACGCGGCCGGCCTCGTCCAGCGATACCTGGCCCGGCTGGACGGTGTGCCGGCCGGCGGCGGGAGCATGCACCTCGCCGACGGCATCGCCCAGCTCACCGGGGCCGGGACCGCGCCCGCCTTCCGCCGGCGCGGTATCCAGAGCGCCCTGCTGTCCACCCGGCTCGCCGACGCCGCCGCGGCCGGCTGCGACATCGCGGTCATCACCGTCCAGCCCGGCTCCCGATCGCAGCAGAACGCCCAGCGCCGCGGCTTCGACCTGCTGTACACGCGGGCCGTCCTGACGATCGACCCGCGGCCGGCCGCCCTCAGGCCGTGATCAGCGCGAGCAGGCCGTCGAAGTCGGTCGTGCACGGGCCGCACGCGCGCAGATGAGCGTCGATGCCGGGGTATCGGCAGCGTGCGGCCTCGGGGTCGGCGGCGTACCGCTCGGCATAGACGTGCAGCAACTCCATCGCCTCGTCGCAGCCGACGTCACGCGGATCGGTGCGCAGGAACGTGTCGAGATCGATGCGGCGGCTCATCGGTCCTCCCGCAGGTGACCCTTGTCGACCAGCGCCGTCCGTAACTTCCGTCGAGCGTCGAAGAGGGTCTTGTAGATGGCGTTGCGGTTGCTCTCGAGCTCGACGCAGAGCGAGTCCAGCGGCACGCCGTCCAGAACGATCGCCTTGAAAACCCGCCGCTGCCGGTCGGTGAGCTCATGCTCCACCGCGTGCCGGAAGACCTCGAGCAACTCGCGCCACTCGGCCTCCCGCTCGGCGGAGAACCCGAAGAGCGCGGGCATGCGCTCCCCGTCGAGCTCGTCCAGCGGCAGCCCGGGCCGGTGATTCCAGAAGTGCCGGCCGATCTTCGCGGAGACCTCGAGGACGACGAACCGGTAGGCCCAGGTCGTGAACCTGCTCTCGCCGCGGAAGGAGGGCAGTTTGGCGAGCACCGCGAGCATCGCGTCGGCGCCCGTCCCAGGGTGAAGGCCACCTGGCCGGGCGAATGGGTGAACTCCGGGGCGGCCTGCGGGTCGAGCCCGAGGGCGCGGTGCCAGGACGGGACCCGGAACAGGCGCGTGCCGATCCGCCGGAAGCCCTGGATCGACCGCCGTCGCGGGCGTTCAGCACGTACACCTGGTCGCCGTGGACGGCCACGCCGACCGGGAAGGCGCCGCCGCTGCCGATCACCTGGAGGCGGGTGAGCCGGCTGCCGTGCACGCCGAAGACGGTGATGGTGTCGCTGCCCGCGTTCACCGCGTACAGCAGGTTCCGGGCGCGGTCGAGGGTCAGCGATCCCGGCGAGGCGAGCGGGTCGGCGGCCGCGCCCGCCTCGATGCCGCCGCGCCCGCCGGTCGGGTACGTTCCGGTGCGGTGCAGCCCGCCGTCGTACGTGACGATGGTGTTGCCGTCGAGGCCGTTGGCCTGGACGAATACCTCCTTGGTCGACTGCTGGCCCGCGGCTGCCGCCCCGGACGACTGGTGGCCCGCGGCGGCGGCCGGGCCGGCGAGGGTGGCCGATTGGTAAGAACTCCCCCGCCCGTCGCCTAGGCTCGGGTTCATGATCCTCGATGTCGCCCGTGTGCGGTCCGGCTATCCCGCCCTGGCCGAGGGATTCGTGCACTTCGACGGGGCGGGCGGCACCCAGCCGGCCGAGCCGGTGATCGCCGCGATCGCCGGGGCCATGCGCACGGCGGTGTCGAACCGCGGCACCGCGCACGAGCCCTCCCGCCGGTCCGGGGAGATCGTCGACGCGGCCCGCTCGGCGGTCGCGGATCTGGTCGGCGGCGACCCGGGCGGGGTGGTGTTCGGCCCGAGCGCCACCGCGCTGACCTACCTGGTGGCCCGCACGCTGGCGCCGGCCTGGGGCCCGGGTGACGAGGTGGTGGTGTCGCGGCTCGACCACGACGCCAACGTCCGGCCGTGGGTGCAGGCCGCCGAGACGGCCGGGGCGACCGTACGGTGGGCGGACGTCGACCTGGCGACCGGCGAGCTCCCGGTCGCGCAGTACCAGGATCTGATCGGTCCGCGCACGCGGCTGGTGGCGGTGACCGCGGCCAGCAACGCCATCGGGACCATGCCGTCGGTCCGGGACATCGCCGACCTCGCGCATGCGGCGGGCGCTTACGTGTACGTGGACGGCGTGCACGCCACCGCACACCGCCCGACCGATGTGGCCGCCCTCGGCGCCGACTTCTACGTGACCAGCGCGTACAAGTGGTCCGGCCCGCACTACGCTGCCGCCATCGCCGAGCCGGCCGTCTGGGAGCCCCTGCGCCCGGCGAAGCTGATCCCGTCGCCGCCGAACGTCCCCGACCGGTTCGAATACGGAACGCTGAGCTTCGAGCTGCTGGCCGGCATCACCGCGGCGGTCGACTACCTGGCCGGTCTCGCGGGTGCGGAGGGTGACCGCCGCGCCCGGGTGCTGGCCAGCATGGCCGCGGCCACCGACCACGAGGACCGGCTGCTCGATCGACTGCTGGCCGGGCTCGCCGCGATCGACGGCGTGACGGTCTGCCCGGCCGGCGCCGACCGCTGCCCGACGGTCTCCTTCCGGGTCGCCGGCCAGACCCCGGCCGAGACCGCCCGCACCCTCGGCGAGCAGGGCATCTGCGTCTCGCACGGCGACTACTACGCGGTCGAGTACTTCGAGGCGGCCGGCCTGCGGGCGAGCGGTGGCGCGGCGCGGGCCAGCCTCTACCACTACAACACCGCCGACGAGGTCGACCGGCTCGTTCAGGCGCTGGGCAGGATCTCGACGTAGCCGTCGGCGCCGCGCACCCGGATCCGCTGCCCATCGGCGATCAGCCGGGTCGCGTCGGCCACCCCGACCACCGCCGGCAGGCCGTACTCCCGGGCGATCACCGCGCCGTGGGTCATCAGGCCGCCGACCTCGGTCACCAGGCCCGCGATCGCGACGAACAACGGCGACCAGCTGGGATCGGTGTAGGCCGTGACCAGGATGTCGCCTTCTTCGAGGTCGGCTTCCGCCATGTCGAGGATGACGCGGGCCCGGCCCTCGACGGTTCCGGCCGAGACCGGCAGGCCGGCCAGCGCGCCGGCCGGCACGTCGTCGCGCCGGTAGGACCCCTGGATGGCTTCGCCCTCGGACGTGAGCACCCGGGGCGGCGTGAGCGCCTGGTACGCCCGGAACGCGTCCTTGCGCTGCTGGATGAGCTGGTCGTCCGACCGGCCGGTGCGGGAGACGTCGTGCAGCTCCGGGAAGGTGAGATAGAAGATGTCCTCCTTCTCGGCGAGCACGCCGCCCTGCACGAGGCGCTCGGCCTCGGCGAGCAGGGCCTGCTTGTAGACGAAGTAGCGGCTGATGATGTGGTATTTCGGGTACTCGCGATAGCCGATGAAGGTGCGGAGCCGCTCGATCATCCGTACGGTCTCATCGGCTTTCTCGGCCCCACCCGGCAGCGACCGCAAGCGCTCCACGATGTCCTGCTGCTTCTCCTCGGCCTGCCGCCGGCCCTGGTCGAAACGCCGTCGGCCGGCGCCCGGCTCGAAGAGCTTGACGTTGTCGAGAATCGGGGGCACCAGCGTGGCCGGGCGCTCGCTCCAGCGCGGCCTCGTGATGTCGATCTCGCCGACGCAGCGCATGCCGTACCTGTCGAGATAGGCCGCGATGGCGTCACGCGCCTCGATCCCGCCGGCGAGCTTCGGCAACTCGTCCAGGAAGTCCACGATGCTCTCGTCCTCGACACGCTGCAGGAACGCCACCACCTCCGGGTACAGCCGGATCACGTCGGCGACGTCGAGCAACGCCAGCCCCATCTCGGAGGTGATGTTGTTGGGGGCCGACAACGTGAGCGTGTCGGCCGCGTTCTTCTCGCCCAGCCACTCCTGCAGGTGATCGTTGAGCCACCAGGTGGCGTCCATCCCCGCCATGATCGCCTGCATGCTCACCGGATCGCCGAGCATCCGCTTGTGCTCCTGGAAGGCCTCGAGCAGGAAGTCGAACAGCGCCGGCCCGGTCTTCACCTCGATGTCGCGCCGCAGTTGGCGCAGGGAAGCCTCGCTGCGCTCGATCAGCTCGGTCACGATGGCCGGGTCGGTGGCGATCGGCGCAGGTCCCCCGCGCGGCGCAGCTCCCCCGCGCGGCGCACCTCCCCCGCTCGGCGCAGCTCCCCCGCGCGGCGGCGCGCCGCCGGGTCCGGCGTCCGGGACCTCCGGGATGAAGCCGCGGCCGACAACCGTTTCCAGCGCGTCCCGGAACAGGGGATCGCCCCGGCCCACCATGTCCAGGAAGCCGGCGCGGATGGCGGGCGAGGCCAGGCGCCCGGTGGCGTCGACGAACAGCCGGCCGCCGGCCTCGCGCATCGGCGCCATCGCGGTCAGCTGCCACACCGAGATGCCCAGCGGCTTCATCGCGTCGGTCATCATCTGCTGATGGCCGACGGAGAGATAGACGCGGTTCTGGTCGTCGGCGGCCGCGGGGATGGGGAACAGCGTCGTGATCGGACGGCTCTGCACGATCGAGAAGCCGTCGCCGGTCAGGCACCACTCGATGTCCTGCGGGCGGCCGAAATGCGCTTCGATCCGCCGCCCGAGCCGGTCGAGCTCGACGACCTGCGCATCGGTCAGCGCCGGCTGATCCTGCCGCTGCGGGTCGATCGCGACGACCTGGGTCCCGCCGCCCGGCACGGCCTCGATGCTGCGCTGCTTGGCGGCGACCGTCTTGGCGACGATCGCACCGTCGCGCACCTTGACGACGTCCGGGTTGATCAGGCCGGAGACCAGCGCCTCGCCGAGGCCGAAGCCGGCGTCCACGGTGGCGACCTTCCGGTTGCCGGTGACCGGGTCGGCCGTGAACAGGATGCCGGACGCCTGCGGGAAGACCATCTGCTGCACGACCACGGCCATGTGGACCTTCCGGTGGTCGAAGCCGTTGCGCAGGCGGTAGACCACCGCCCGCTCGGTGAACAGCGACGCCCAGCACCGGGCGGCGTGCTCAAGGATCGCCGCCGGGCCCACCACGTTCAGGTACGTGTCCTGCTGGCCCGCGAAGGACGCCGTGGGCATGTCCTCGGCCGTCGCGCTGGAGCGGACGGCGTACGCGGCCTGCTCGCCGTGCCGTGCCAGCGCCTCGGTGACCGCCGCCGCCAGATCCCCGGGCATGGCGATCGCTTCGATCGTCCGGCGGACCTCCGCGCTCAGCGCGCCGATCGCCTCACGGTCGCCCGGCTCCAGAAGCGACAGCCGGTCCAGCTGATCGTCGAGCGACGGCGCTTCCGCGATGAACCGCCGGAAGGCGACGGTCGTCAGGCAGAAACCGGGTGGCACGCGTACGCCTTCGATGCGCGACAACTCCCCCAGGTGCGCGCCCTTGCCACCGACGACGGCGACCTGCGCATCGTCGACCTCACGAAGATCCCACACGTACAGCTCGGTCATGACCATCCCCATATTCGCTGGTCGCGGACTCGGTGGACGATTCTGCAGTATGACAGGGGTCTTGCCGCAAGCCGCCTGGTGCGTTATACCTTGAAGTGGGCGAGGAGTGAGTCCCTTGCCCTTTCTCTTTCCCTCGACGCCGCCTTCTACCATCCGAGGCGGCGACGAACGGGGGCTGACCATGGGGACGCGGTATGCCGGCCGCTGGGTGACGGCGGCCGTGCTCGGGCTGGTCGCCCTCGGTTGCGCTCAGCCGGGCGCCCGCGACGGAGACTCGTCGCCACTTCTGTCGCCCAGCGCGTCGCCGCACCCATCCATCCCGTCCGCCCCGTCGACGCCACCGCGTGACGCTTCCCCACCGCCGGGGGATGGCGCGCCGCACGAGGCCGAGAACAACGGCTGGAAGCAGCGGCACGATCTCACCGCCGACGAGCAGCGCGCCGGCGACGCCCTGGCCGCCCGCATCCGGCCGAAGCTCACGGCGTTGCGCACCGCCGGGGATTTCGCGCCGTCGTCCACCCAGCAGGCTCTGCTGGGGCTCGGCCTCCGGCCGGACGACGTGCAGGTCACCGCGATGCGGCCACCACTCGACTCGACGACTCCCCCACCGGGCGCGGTGTTCGCGGTGCGCTTCGCCGGCGCCGGCTGCGTGATCGGCGACGTCCGGCCCGACCGGCTCCTGGTCGAGGTGACCGGGGCGGCCGCCGAGTTCGGCTGCCTCGAGCCGTACACACACTGACCACGGCCCAGGGTCGTGCGTGGTCGCTGTGGGGTGCGGCCTGTTGTGGCGGGTCGGTCGCTGGGCTGGGCTGCCATGGCCCGGGGCCGTGCATGGTCACCGTGGGTGCCGCCCGTCGCGGCGCGTAGCCGGCTGCCGGCGGCGCCGGCTTCGACCTCGGCTCGCCCCGGGCACGCCGCCGCCCCCAGACCTCACCGACCGGCATTGGGCGGGACCGAGTAGGGGCCTGTCCGGGTGGGGGTCTGGTTCGAGCGGGCCGGGCTGCCGCGGGCCACCCACGGCCCCGGCCATGGCAGCCCCGGATCGCTCATCTCACCGCCGCCGGCAACGCCCGGGTCTGGGTGCGGGCCGGTTGCGGCGTGATGGTAGTCAGGCCGGGGATGCCATCGCCCGGGTGCCTGCCTGGTCGCGGCCGTCGCGGGTGGGGCTGTCCCGGTATTCGGGAGCCGGCCGGATATCACCATTGTTGACGGCGGCTATTCGGGGGTGAGATTGGCATGCTCGAAGTCGGTTCTGAGCTTACCGCTGGATTCTTTGGGGTGGGATAATTCTGGGGTGCGGCAGATGGAGTTCTTCACCAGATCCCAGATAGCGCAAATGCGTGATCCGACCCGGTCGCGCCGTTATTCTCCGGCGCGTGAAGAGTTCCGTCGCGTGCATGCCCGGCAGCGCGCGTGGGGGCTTGTCGAGCGGCACGCTCGTAAGCTGCGCCGTCTGCACGGCGGTGACGACGGTTCACCCTTGACGGCGGCCGAGCGGCGGCTCTGGTCGGGCCGCGCCGGCACACCTGGGCGCCCCGTGGCGCCGGTGCCGCCGCCCGCCCCCGCCCGCACCGGCCAGGGCCTCGGCTCACCAGCACAGCGGGTGGTGCACCCGGCGGGCAACCAGATCACGCAGCCCACCCCGGCGGTGCCCGCCGCGGCCGAGCGGGTCACGCAGCCCGCACCCACCCAGCAAGCCACGCCGGCCACGGTCGAGCAGGTCATGCAGCCCGCGCCCACCCCGCAAGCCACGCCGGCCACGGCCGAGCAGGTCATGCAGCCCGCGCCCACCCCGCAAGCCACGCCGGCCACGGCCGAGCAGGTCACACAGCCCGCACCCACCCAGCAAGCCACGCCCCGGCGCGGGCGAGCAGCTGGCCTCCGCCGACCAGGACCGCACACCACCCGGCCCGCAGCGCCGACCATATCGGCCGCCGTGCATACCATTCCGTCAACAATGTTCCGCGCCATTCTTCCGCAACGGCAAAAACCATTCAACAGCCTCCACCGACGATGGCAAATACCGGTCGCATCGGCGTGGGAAGGGCCGGGCGAAATCGGGCGCCGATTACAGCGGAGACTCACGCAGCCCGCCGCGTCCGGCATATCGCACCCGGAAGACCGCACGCCCCACCCGGAAGACCGCACGCCCCACCAGGAAGACCGCACGCCCCACCCGGAAGACCGCACGCCCCACCCGGAAGACCGCGCTGCCGCAGTCGACGCACCGCGCTGCCACAGCCCGCCGTGGCGAGACCGGGCCGCCGCCATCGCCCGGGGCGTCGGTGGGCGCGGCTCGCCCCCGCCGGGCGGATTCGTCCGTGCGCCGGCAGTTGATCGAGGGCGGCCGGCGAGGATGCGTGCCGCCCGTCGCGGTCATCCGTGGCTGCCGCTTCCGACACCGGGCCCGGCTCGGCCCTCACAGCCAAAGCCCTCTCGAACAGACCCCCACCCCAAGAGGCGTCCTGGAACAGGGGGGTACGACAAGATTGGTTCTACTGACGCTTGTGTGGGTGGTTTCTGGGCGTCTGGGTGGCGCACGCCGTTGTCCTGTCTAGGTTCTGGCTTGTCGAAGGTCAGAACGGT
>NZ_JBITDW010000001.1:863224-1094230 GCF_044454685.1 Actinoplanes sp. NPDC051513 | reverse complement strand
GAACCGGCGAAGTTCACCCTGGTCAGACCGCCCGGCCTGCACGACACTACGAACAACGGCCACCTGAACCTCCCGAGAAGATTCGCCTCTCCTCAGCGTGATCAGGTGGCCGTTCCATGCCAGTCCCTCCACAGAGCGACTGAACACAGCCCAGACGTTAAACGCGAAGCTTAGTGGATGCTTCTAGTGGATGCCGAAGAGTTCCCCGAGCAGGCCACCCACCGGGTCCGAGCCGTCGTCCGTGCCGCTGTCGCCGGCGTCCGGTGACTCGGAGACCAGCGGCGTGCCGCCGAGCGGCAGGGTCGGCGCCGTCGACTTGGCGGGCGCGTCCGGGTCCGCGGCGTTGGTGGTCGTGCTGGGCGAGACGGACGGGTTGGCCCGTTCCGGCTTGACCTTCGACGCCTTGGGGTCGCGGGTCGTCGCCTTGCCGCTGTGTCCGGCGGGCCGGTTGGCGGTGTCCGTCCCCTGTGCCGTGGTCGTGCAGTCGCGCAGCTTTGGCCCGAGCGTGTCGGCGCCGGCCGACAGCACCGTCGCGCAGTTCAGACCGGCCCGCAGGTCCCCGGTGCGCCGGCTCACCGCTTCCAGCAGCGCCAGCGACGCCGCGGCCCGCTCCTGGTTGGCCGGGCTGAGCCGGTCCAGCGCCGGCGCCAGGGTCTGGCGCTGCCGGTCGACGAAGGCGTCGACCGTGGCCAGGGGCTTGACGTCGCGGCGGGCGACCGCCGAGGTGTCCAGCAGGCGTACGCCCCGGCGGGTGCTGGCGTCCATGTCGTCGAGCACCCCGGCGAACCCGGCGGCGTCGCCCGGCATGGAAGCCGCCTCGGCGAGCCGGGTGCGGGCGAAGTCCAGCGACAGCTGGCCCCGGCTGACGTCGGAGCCGGCCATGGCCAGCTGGGCGCGCTCGGTGGAGCGCTTGACCCCGTACAAGGCGTCGCCGGGCGACGCGTTCTCACTCGCCGCGGAGATGCCCGAGACCGCCAGCGCGCCGGCGGCCACGCCGATCACGATCGCGCCACGCGCCCGGGTCCGCCGGCCACCGCCACCCAGGAGCAGGCCGCGTATGCGGGTGCTTCCCTGGAGTGTGGTGGCCGCGGGCTCCGCGGCGTTGCCGGCGATGTCGTTCCCGACGCCGTCCCGCTCGACGGTGGCGACCAGCATCGCCCGCAGACCGTCGCGGAACTCGGAATCGACCTGGGTCTCAGGCTTGGCCGCCCTGACGGTGGTGACGACGGCGACCAGTTCGACGAGACTCTCATCGGCCTGGCCGTGGCTGTGCCGCCGGCCGCCGTAGGGCTCGTCGAGAAGCTCCGCGAAGCGCTCGGCGCGCCGCCGGTCCAGGAAATCGAAACTCATCGCGGGCACCTCCCCTCGCTCGTGACTGTCTCGTCGGCAGCGTCGCCGACGGTCGCGACGATGCCGGTGGCCGCCGAGGCCTGCCGGGGTCGCACCCGGACAAACGCGTGAGGCTCGTCCCCGGTTACGGGGACGAATGGCTGGTATCGCGCTGCGGAGATCGACATGTGCTGTAGTCGGATCACCACTGGAACCCTTCGGGCAGCAGCCGGGCGAGCGCCCGGACGGCCCGGTACTGGAGCGCCTTGATGGCCCCCTCGTTCTTGCCCATGGTCTGCGCGGTCTCGGCTACCGAGAAGCCCTGGAGGAAGCGGAGCACGATGCACTCCTGCTGCTCCGGGTTGAGCTGCTTGACCGCGGTGAGCAGGGCCACGTTGGTGATGTGGTCGACCACGGCCGACTCGGGGCTGCCCTCGGGCCCGCGGTCCTCGCGGTCGGCGTCGAGCACGTCGCCGGTGGTGACCTCGAGGCGGTAGCGGCCGGACTTGAAGTGGTCGGCCACCAGGTTGCGGGCGATCGTGACGAGCCAGGCGCCGAGGTCGCGGCCCTGCCAGGTGAAGCTGCCGATCCGCTTGAGGGCCCGCAGGAAGGTGTCCGAGGTCAGGTCCTCGGCGAGCTGGCGATTGCCGACCCGGAAGTAGACGAACCGGAAGACGGTGTCCACGTACCGGTCGTAGATCAGCCCGAAGGCCTCGGCCTCGCCGGCCTGCGCGCGCTCGACCAGCGCCCACACCTCGGCGGCAGCGTCGCCCGGGTCGGGGCGGGCCGGGTACTTGGGCGGCTCGGTCTCGGTCGGCGGGCCGGAGGTGCTCTGCGCCGGCACCACCACGGTGAGGTCGTTGGACGGGCTCTCCGGAAGGTTGCTGCGCTGGCCCGCGGTGGGCTGGGCCGGCATGGCCGGCCGGCCCGGCACCGCGACCCGGCCGCCACTGTTGGGCAGCGGCTTGGCGTTGCCGGCCGGGGGGATCCGGACGCCCGGTGATTCGTTGACGTGGCGGCGGTTGCTGGTGCGCTTGGCTCCTTCGCCCCGGATCGTGTTGGTGATCATCGAGTCGACGGACTGACGCAGGGCGGTCAGGCCCTCTGGGAAGGCCAGGCGGTACGGGTCCCCGGCGTACACATGACTCACTTCGCCTCCTCGTCCCGGCGGTTCTGGTCCCGCCGCGCATCCGTCCCGCCAGGCGTGGATGAGCGGAAATTCCGTGCTTTTTGTGGCACAGCGGCCTCCTCGGGATGAGGGGTGATCACTCATAGCAAAACGGGTGGGGCGGCCCACAATTCGTCGGACCAACCTCACCCAGGGCTGTGGAGTCCGTTACACAGACGCGAAGTATCACGGACTCCGAACACACGGAGTCGCACACCGTGTGCGCTGCGCGAAAATAGTACGAAGTGGCGCAGACAAGACACAAGGAACGTCTGACACGATGGTGGACACCCCGGGTCCGCCAACGGACAAGCTGTCCGCCGTCCCCCTGAGGGCGCACCTGTGCCAGACTCGTGCGTCGTGGACGAGATTGCTGCCGCCGCCAGTTCACGACCGGACCGCCCCGCGCTCATCACCCCGACGATCACGCTGACCTGGGCCGAGTTGGATGCCCGGGTGGAGGCGGCCGCGCGCCGGCTGGTGATGCTGGCCAGGCCGGGCGAACGGGTCGCGATCGTTCTCGGCAACTCGATCGACTTCGTGGTCACGCACTACGGGGTGCTGCGCGCCGGCCGGGTCGCCGTGCCGCTCAATCCCGGCTACACGTCCGACGAGCTCGACTACGCGATCGCGGATTGCCAGGCCGCGGTCGTGGTGGCCGAGCAGGCGGCCCGCGCCAAACTGCGGTCGTCGACGCCTCCCTGCGTACCCCCTGATCTCGCCGGGCCGAGCGGCGACCTGCCGCAGGTCTCGGCAGATGATCTCGCCGTCCTGCTCTATACGTCCGGGACCAGCGGGCGTCCGAAGGGCGCGATGCTCACGCGCGCCGCGCTCGCCGCCAACCATGAGCAGCTCGATGCGATCGAGCCACCCGTCGTGGGGCCGGACGACGTCGTGCTGCTCGCGATGCCGCTCTTTCACGCCTACGGGTTGAACACCGGCCTCGGCACGGTCGTGCACCCCGCGGCGACCGGGGTGCTGATCGACCGGTTCGACCCGGCGGCTTCGCTCTCCGTGATTGCCGAGCGTGCCGTCACGGTGACGGTCGGGGTTCCCAGTATGTACGCGGAGTGGTCACGGCAGCCGTCGGCCGACACCGCGCTCAGCAGCGTGCGCACGGCGGTGTGCGGCGCGGCGCCGCTCGCCCCGGCCGAGGCCGCCAGGTTCTCCGCGGCGACCGGCAAGACCATCCTGATCGGGTACGGGTTGACCGAGACCGCCCCGGTGCTCACCACGACGGCCGTCAGCGATCGCGGCAAGCCCGGCTCGATCGGCCGGCCCCTCCCGGGCGTCTCTCTCCGGCTGCGCACCGCGGCCGGCGACGTGCTCTGGGAGGACGGCACCGCCTCACCCGAGGAAGACCTGGCCGAGCTCGACCTCTCGGTGGCCGATTCGGCGGGAACCGACCCCGGCGAGATCGTGGTGCGGGGCGCCAACCTCTTCTCCGGCTACTGGCCCGACGGCCGCGACGGTCCGGGCGCCGACGGCTGGTGGGCGACCGGCGATATCGCGTACGCGGATGGCGACGGCGACCTGCACCTGGTCGACCGGATCGGCGAGCTGATCCTGGTGAACGGCTTCAACGTCTACCCGGCCGAGATCGAGCGGGTGCTCGACGCGCACCCGGCCGTGGCCGAGTCGGCGGTGGTCGCGGTGCCCGACGACGAATCGGGGCAGCGGCCGCACGCGTACGTCGTCTCCGCGCTCGAACTCGCGCCCACCCCCGCCGAGCTGCAGGTCTACTGCGCCGGCCAGCTGGCCCGGTTCAAGCTGCCGAGCATCGAGCTGGTCCGTGAGCTGCCACACTCGATCATCGGCAAGGTGCGGAAGCGTGAGATCGCCTCATGAGTCGCGTCACGCTGATCAGCCGGGACGGCTGCCACCTGTGCGCGGAGGCCGAGGCCACGCTCGACCGCATCGTGCCTGGCCAGTGGGCCCGGGTCGACGTGGATTCGGACGTCGAACTCCAGCGCGACTACGGCGACCGGGTGCCGGTGGTGCTGCTCGACGGCGCCGAACACGGCTACTGGAAGGTCGAGGAGGCCCGCCTGCTGCGGGATTTGGCGAGACAGCCGGGGGAGCCCCGCATATAGGTTGTCTGCCGTGACACGTACGCATCTTGTCTGGGACTGGAACGGCACCCTTCTCGACGACCTCAGCCTCGTGGTCTCGGCCACCAACCACGCGTTCGCGGCGGTGGGCGGTCGCGTAGTCGACAGCGACGAGCACCGCGCGCGGTTCCGCCGCCCGGTCGCCGAGTTCTACGCCGAGATCCTCGGGCGGGCGGTCGACGACGAGGAGTTCGGCCGGCTCGACAAGATCTTCCACGACGCGTACCGGGTCGGGCTGACCAGCATGACGCTGGCGGCCGACGCCAAGGCCGCGCTCACCTCGTGGCCGGGCTCGCAGTCGCTGCTGTCCATGTGGTTCCACAGCGAGCTGGTGCCCGCCGTCGAGACGTACGGGCTGAACGGCGTCTTCACCCGGGTGGACGGCCTGCGCACCGAGGTCGGCGGTCACCTCAAGGCCGGGCACCTGGCGGCCCACCTGGAGGGGCTGGCGGTCCCCGGCTCGCGGGCGGTGCTGATCGGCGACTCGCTGGACGACGCGGCCGCGGCCGACTCGGTGGGCGCCGAGGTCGTGCTGTACACGGGCGGTTTCACCCACCCCGACCGGCTGCGCGCCTCGGGCCGTCCGGTTGCCGACACCCTGGTCCAGGCGGTCGAGATCGCCAGGTCGCTGTAACGGGTGGTCGTTACCCTGACGAGCGGGGCATACTTTTGACGGACGGATCCACTAGCACGCTAATGGATCTCTGTCCACTCGTAACTTCAAGATCGCGATTTGTGCACGCCTTCACAAGCGCCTACTCTGTGACTTCGAAGAGCCCCGCTATCACAGCCGGTCGAGCCGGGCGTCAGAGGGCTCGCACCCGCAGGTTCGACACCTCGTCGGCACGGAGTCAGATGAGTCAGCAGCGTCACGGAAGCACGCCCGGCAAAGGCTCGGGCAACGTCCCGGCCTTCCCGGATCTCCCGGAGGCGACGATCGCCCGGCTGCCCGAGTACCTTCGCGCCTTGCACAACCTGGGCGAGGGCGGGGCCGACACGATCTCCAGCGAGGGTCTCGCGGCCGCCGCCGGGGTGAACTCGGCGAAGCTCCGCAAGGACCTCTCCCACCTCGGGTCGTACGGCACCCGCGGCGTCGGCTACGACGTCGCCCTGCTCATCGAGCAGATCGAGTACGTGCTCGGCCTCGACCAGCGCCGGGCGGTGTGCCTGGTCGGCGTCGGTAACCTCGGTCACGCGCTCGCCGGGTACGACGGCTTCGCCAGTCGCGGGTTCAAGATCGTGGCGCTGTTCGACGCCGACGAGGCCAAGGTCGGTGAAGAGATACACGGTCTCGTCGTGCGGCACATCGACGAGCTCGGCCTGGTCGCGGTCGAGGAGAGCATCGCGATCGGGGTCATCGCGACTCCGGCCGGCGCCGCCCAGGCCGTCGCCGACGAACTGGTCGCCGCGGGCGTCACCAGCATCCTCAACTTCGCGCCGTGCGTGCTGTCCGTGCCGGCCGGCGTCGACGTTCGCAAGGTCGACCTCGCGATCGAGCTGCAGATCCTCTCATTCCACGAGCACCGCAAGGCGACGCTCACCGCGCTGCCCGGCGGCCGGTCCGCCACGGGGGCGGGAAATCAGGAGGCGGTCGGGTCGTGAACCTGCTCAGCGTCGGTGCGTCCTACCGCACCGCCGACGTCAGCACGCTGGAACGGCTCACCATCGCGGAAGAGTCCGTTCCCGCGCTCCTGCAGAAGCTGGTCAGCCAGCCGTACATCGGTGAGGCCGTGCTGTTGTCCACCTGCAACCGGGTGGAGATCTACGCCGCGGTCAGCGGGTTCCACGGCGGCCTCGGCGACGTCTGCAACGTGCTCTCCGAGGCGTCCGGCATCCCGGCCACCGAGCTGGCCGGCCACCTGTACGTGCACTACGACGAGGCGGCGGTGCTGCACTCGTTCAAGGTGTCGTCGGGGCTCGACTCGATGGTCGTCGGCGAGTCGCAGATCCTCGGGCAGCTGCGGGACGCCTACCACGCGGCCAGCGAGGCCGACACCGCCGGCCGCCTGCTGCACGAGCTCATGCAGCAGGCCCTGCGGGTCGGTAAACGCGCGCACGCCGAGACCGGCATCGACAAGGCGGGCCAGAGCGTGGTCACCGCCGCACTCGAGGTCGCGTCCTCGCACCTGGGCGACCTCGAGGGAAAGCCCGCGCTGGTCATCGGCGCGGGCGCGATGGGCGCGCTCTCGGTGGCCACCCTCACCCGGGCCGGCGTCGGCCCGGTGAAGATCAGCAACCGCAGCGCGGCGCGGGCCGACCGGCTCGCCGAGGCGTACGGCGCGGTGGCCGTCCCGTTCGAGGAGCTGGACGCCGCCCTGCGCGAGGCCGACCTGGTGATCACCGCGACCGCCGCGACCGAGCCGGTGCTGACCCGGGCCCGCCTGGAGGCGGCCGGGGCGCTGGTCGTGCTCGACCTGGCCGTTCCGCGCGACGTGGCCCCCGACGCGGCGGCCCTGCCGGGCATCACCGTCATCGACATCGACAGCCTCGCGGCCTCGCGGCGCGCGCTGCCGGCCGCGGCCGAGACCGCCGCCGTCGAGCAGATCGTCACCGGCGAGGTCGAGCACTTCCTCGGCTGGCTGCGCGGCGCCGACATCGCGCCGACCGTGGCCGCCCTGCGGACCCGCGCCGAGGACGTGGTCGCGGGCGAGCTGCGCAAGCTCTACTCCCGGCGGTCGGAATTCACGGATGAGCAGCGAGCGGATGTTTCCCGTACGCTGCATCGGGTCGTTCAGCAGCTGCTGCACTCGCCGACCGTGCGGGTCCGTCAGCTCGCCGCCGAACCGGGCGGCGATCAGTACGCGGCGCTGCTGCGTGAGCTGTTCGACCTTGACGTCCCGCATGCCACCCAGGCTGACGCCGTACCCGAGATCGGAGGAAAAGCGTGACGGCCCCACTGCGCCTAGGCACCCGCGGCAGCGCGCTGGCCCTCGCCCAGTCGCAGCTCACCGCCGATGCGCTGACGGCCGCCACCGGCCGCCCGGTCGAGCTGGTGCGCATCGTCACTGCCGGCGACCGCTCGGCCGCACCGGTCGCCCAGCTGGGCGTGGGCGTCTTCGTCTCGGCGCTGCGCGACGCGCTGCTGGCCCGCGAGATCGACTTCGCCGTTCACTCGTACAAGGACCTGCCCACCGGCGCGCATCCCGGCCTGCACATCGCGGCCGTCCCGCCCCGGGAAGACCCTCGTGACGTGCTCATCTCCTCCGGTGACCGCGGGCTCGCCGAGCTGCCGCCGGGCGCCACGATCGGCACCGGAGCGGTGCGCCGAATCGCGCAACTGCTGGCTTTGGGCCTAGAGTTGCAGGTCACGCCGATCCGCGGGAACGTCGACAGCCGGATCGCCCGGGTCCACGGACCCGAGGCCAACCTGGACGCCGTCGTCCTCGCCCGGGCCGGCGTGGCCCGTCTCGGCCGGGCCGCCGAGATCACCGAAACGCTCGACCCGATGCTCATGCTGCCCGCCCCGGCCCAGGGCGCGCTGGCGGTGGAGTGCCGGGCCGACTCCGACCTGGTCGAGCTGCTGGCCGCGCTCGACCACGCACCGTCCCGGGCCGCCGTCGTGGCGGAACGGGCGATGCTGGCCACGCTCGAGGCCGGGTGCTCCGCCCCGGTCGCGGCATACGCCGAGTTCGCCGAGGGCGAGAACGGCGACGAGATCTACCTGCGCGGTGCGGTGATCAGTCCGGATGGGACCCGAGCCATCCGCCTGTCGCGCACCGGAACGCCCGCCGACGCGGCGGAGATCGGCAAGGCACTCGCCGCCGACCTCCTCGAGAACGGCGCCGATACCCTGATGGGGAGCAAAGAATGACCACCCGCACCGCCCGCAAGCCAGCAGGCCGCATCGCATTCGTCGGGGCCGGACCCGGCGACCCGGAGCTGCTGACCCGTCGCGCGCATGCCGCGCTCACCGACGCCGACCAGGTGGTGTTCGACCGGGGAGTCCCCGACTCCCTGCTGTCCGCGATCAAGGCGGAGGCCAAGGCGGACGCCCAGTTCAGCCCGGCCGAGGGAGCGCCCGGCGACGTCGCCAAGGTGCTGCTCTCCGCGGCGAAGTCCGGTCTATCCGCCGTGCACCTGGTCGCCGGCGACCCGTTCGGCCACGACTCCGTGGTCAAGGAGGTGCAGGCGGTCGCTCGCACCGCGGTGCACTTCGAGGTCGTGCCCGGCATCGGCCAGGCCGAGGGTGTCGCCACCTACGCGGGCGTCCCGCTGCCGTCCGTGCGCACCACGGCCGACGTCGGCGACGTCGCCGCGCTCGACTTCGACGCGCTCGCCGCCTCGTCCCGCAAGGGCTCGTTCGCCGTGGCGGTCGACGCCGGCGACCTGGCCGCCGTGCGCGACGGGCTGCTCGCGGCCGGCGTGGAGCCCGGCACCCCGGTCGCGGTGACCGGCGACGGCACCGGCGAGACCCAGTACACGACAACCTCCACCGTCGACAGCTTCGTCGCCGCCGCGCTCGGCTTCACCGGCCGGGTCGTGCTGACCGTCGGCGCCGACGTGGCCGAGCGCGACGCGCTGAGCTGGTGGGAGAACCGCCCGCTCTACGGCTGGAAGGTGCTCGTCCCGCGCACCAAGGAGCAGGCCGGCGCGATGAGCGCGCGCCTGCGGGCGTACGGCGCGATCCCGTGCGAGGTGCCGACCATCGCGGTCGAGCCGCCGCGCACGCCCGCCCAGATGGAGCGGGCGGTCAAGGGCCTGGTCGACGGCCGGTACGCCTGGGTCGTCTTCACCTCGGTCAACGCGGTCCGCGCCGTCTGGGAGAAGTTCGACGAGCACGGCCTCGACGCCCGCCACTTCGGCGGTGTGAAGATCGCCTGCATCGGGGAGGCCACCGCCGAGGCGGTCCGCTCCTTCGGCATCCAGCCCGAGCTGATCCCGGCCGACGACCAGTCGAGCGAGGGGCTGCTGGCCGAGTTCTCCCCGCACGACGAGATCCTCGACCCGGTCGGCCGGGTGCTGCTGCCTCGCGCCGACATCGCCACCGAGACGCTCGCGGCCGGACTCATCGAGCGCGGCTGGGAGGTCGACGACGTGACGGCGTACCGCACGGTCCGCGCCGCCCCGCCGCCGGCCGAGATCCGCGACGCGATCAAGTCGGGTGGCTTCGACGCGGTGCTGTTCACCTCGTCCAGCACCGTACGCAACCTGGTCGGCATCGCCGGCAAGCCGCACGCCCGCACGGTCGTCGCGGTGATCGGCCCGAAGACCGCCGAGACCGCGACCGAGTTCGGCCTGCGCGTCGACGTCCAGCCCCAGCACGCCTCGGTGCCGGACCTGGTCGAGGCGCTCGCGTCGTACGCGGTCGAGCTGCGCGAGAAGCTGGCCGCCATGCCGGCCAAGCAGCGCCGCGGCTCCAAGGTGCAGGGACCCACCGCTCTTCGCTTCCGCTAAGTCTTGGAGCCCGCCATGTCGTACCCCGATGTGCGTCCGCGCCGGCTACGGCGTACCCCGGCCCTCCGCCGCTTGGTAGAGGAGACGCGGGTCGCGCCGTCCGAGCTGGTTCTGCCCCTCTTCCTCAAGGAGGGGCTGACCGAGCCGCGGCCGATCAGCTCGCTGCCCGGCGTCGTGCAGCACTCGCGGGAATCGCTGCGCAAGGCCGCGCACGAGGCGGTCAGTGCGGGCGTCGGCGGGCTGATGCTGTTCGGCGTGCCTACCAACGATCACAAGGACGAGACCGGCTCGGCCGGGCTCGACCCCGCCGGCATCCTGAACGTCGGTATCGGCGATCTCGTCGCCGAGGTGGGCGACGCCACGGTCATCATGAGCGACCTGTGCCTGGACGAGTTCACGTCGCACGGCCACTGCGGAGTGCTGGCGCCGGACGGTTCCGTGGACAACGACGCCACATTGGCCATTTATGCCGATATGGCGGTAGCGCAGGCTTCCGCCGGGGCGCACATGGTCGGGCCGTCGGGAATGATGGACGGCCAGGTCGGCGTTGCCCGGCAGGCATTGGACAAAGCGGGTTATCAGGACACTTCGATCCTGGCGTACTCGGCGAAGTATGCGGGCGCGTTTTACGGCCCGTTCCGCGAGGCCGTCGAGTCCACTCTCAAGGGCGACCGCCGCCAGTACCAGCAGGACCCGGCCAACCTGCGCGAGGCGCTGCGCGAGGTCGACCTCGACGTCGCCGAGGGCGCCGACATCGTCATGGTCAAACCGGCCCTGGCGTACCTCGATGTGATCGCCGCGATCCGCGACCGCGTCACCGTGCCGGTAGCCGCCTACCAGGTCTCCGGCGAGTACGCGATGGTCGAGGCCGCCGCCGCGAACGGCTGGATCGACCGCGACCGCATAATCATGGAGACGCTGACGTCGATCAAGCGCGCCGGCGCCCAGATCATCCTCACCTACTGGGCCGCCGAGGTCGCCCGGCACCTGCGCTGATCACTCGACCGGCTCGAGGATCTGTACGAGCTGGGCGACGTCCGCGCCGTACTCGTACCAGTCGCGGTCGGGCTGATAGCCCAGCTCGGCGTTGACCTTCAGCATCGACTCGTTGTTGTGCGCGTTCCAGGTCTGTACCTCGCGCAGGCCCGGCTCGGCCGCGCGCAGCTCGAACAGCATCCGTGCCTTGAGTGCCCGGTCGATGCCGTAACCGCGGTGCGCCCGCACGACGATCGTGTCGTACTGGTCGGCGCGCTCGGGATGTTGCGCCGGCACGACCACCTCGGTCAGGCCCGCGACGTCGCCGCTCGCCTGGTGGATCGCCAGCACGATGTACGGCTTCAGGCCGCGCTTGTGCAGCGTCTCCAGCGAGTCACGCAGCCGCTGCGGGTCGGAGGAGCGGGGCGCCAGGTCGAGGTCGTCATCGTCGTCCTGCGCTTCCAGCTTGGCCTGGGCGTACGCCTCCAGCAGCTCTTCGGGCGGGCCGCCCGGGTGATATTCCACCCGGAAGCCGGCCGCGATGCCGTCGGCCATCTCGCGCAGCGCCGGCCAGTCGACCGAGGACAGGTTGAGCACGCTGCGGGTCTCGACGTACTCCCGCTCGAAGCCCAGCGACTCGTAGAAGGGGATCGCCGGGGTGCCGCCGATCGCCTCCACACCGATCGACGAGAAGCCCTCGAGATAGGCACGGCGGGCGGCCATCGCCACCAGCTGCCGGCCCAGGCCACGGCGACGCAGCGACGGTTTGACCATCACCTCGAGCACACCGATATCGCCGAGCAGCAGGATGCTGACGTGCGCGAAGATCTCACTCTCTCCCTCGGGGAGACGGTCGTCCTCGGCCACCCAGCAGATCCGGCGCTCGCCGGGCACGGTCTCGGCCAGATACTCCCTGACCTGGACGTCCTGCCACGGTGGATCGTCGGGGAGATCTGTGGCCAGCACAGCATTGACCGTCTCCACAAGCGATCGGATCTCCCCGGCCGACGCTGACCGGGGGTCCCATTCACGCACCCTCACCCGTACAGCTTGCCGTGCAGCGGACCTTCAGGGAAGTGCCGCGTACGGAAATGTGCGGGTGCCGTCACTGTGCGTCTATGTTCGTTTGCCATCATCGACTGCGCCGGCCGTAGTCGTTTGCCGCTTCGAAGACCTTTTGGGCGTACGGCTGAACAGCGTTGTACGAGAGAATCGCGTCCCACCAGGATTCCGCCTTGGACAGGTCGCGCCCACCCTGGCACAGGTAGATCGCGGCGGTAAGTGACGCATCGTCGATGTCGTTCGGGTCGGCCACGCCGTTGTTGTCGGCGTCCACCTTGTAGCTGTTCCACGTCGCCGGGATGAACTGAAGCGGACCGACGGCCCGGTCGTAGGTGACGTCGCCGTCCATCGTGCCCTGATCGGTGTCCCGGACCATCTGGCGGCCACCCTTGCCGTCCAGCGGCAGACCATAGATCGGCGGTTGCACCGAGCCGTCGGCGCCGAGCACCGCGCCGTTCGCGCTGCCGTGCGAGGACTCGACCTTGGCGAGCGCGGCGATCGTGGTCCAACTGAGGTGACAGGAGGGCATGGTCTTGGCAACGACGAGCTCCGCGTACCCGTAGGCCTGCACGGCCACTACCGGGATGCCGACCTTGGTGCCGATCTGCTCGGCCCAGCCGGTGAGCGCGTCGGCCGGGCGGGCGCCGGTCTGCGCTCCGACCTGGCCCTGGGTGGTCTGGCCCGGGATCGCCGCGGTGGTTCCGGTGGGGAAGCCGCCGGTGGCGCCGACGGGCGCGGAGGCGGTGGAGAGGTCGGTCGGCAGACTAGCCGCCGGCGCGGACGCCGCGCCGTTGCCGGCCTCACCCGGGAAGGCGGGGGTCGCGCTGGGCGTGGGTGCGGCTTCGAGAGCCTGGGGTACGAGGTACGCGCCGGCCGTGCCCGCCGCGCCGAGCAGGAGCAGGGCGATGACCGCGGGCAGGACGAGGCGGCCGCTGGGGCGCTTGGCCCACGCGGAGGTGTTGCGGCTCGCGTGCCGGACCGCCTGCACGGGCCGGGCGTTGCGCAGCCGACCCGGGCTGGCCGGCTTCTCCGGCGCTGTGGCTTTCCCGGCTTCCGCCGTTCCTGGCTCGGGCGTTCCCGGCTCGGGCTTTCCTGGCTCGGGTGCCTTCTCGGCGGGTGTGGCTGCCTCGGTCGTCAGGCCGGGCTGCGTCTTCTCGTCCTTGGCGGGCGGGGCGGCGGTGTCCTTCGCGGGTGCGGCCATTGCCTTCTCGGGCTCGGTTGCCCTCTCGGGCTCGGCCTTCTTATCCGACTCCACCGTGTTGGCCGATTTCGCTGTCGTCTCGCCCGTCTTGTCGCCCTTTTCGGATTTGTCGCCCGTGACCGACGACCCCACAGCCGTCGACTCCGGCTCCCTCGCGGGGCCCGCGTCGGGAGCCGCGCCGGAACTGCCGAGCGGCCCGCCCTGGTGCGGCGCTGCCGCCCGCAGTTCAGGTTGCCCCACCGGTGTCTCCCGCCCGTTCGCCACGGCCCGACCATACCCGCCGAAGGCTCGCCGCAAGAGGCCGCGTCGACGCCGGCGAATGACGTTACGGCTGGGTAGGGCTGCCGAGTGCATTTCTGTCATACCGGGGGCCTACTCTTTGCCAATGCCGCGTTACGAGTTCCGGTGCCGCGCCTGTGGCGACACGTTCGAGGTCAGCCGCCCGATGGCCGAGGCGTCCGCGCCCGCCGACTGCCCCCAGGGCCACAACGACACGGTCAAGCTGCTGTCCACCGTCGCGGTCGCCCGCGGCGCCGCCGGCGGCTCATCAGCCCCGGCCCCCTCCGGCGGCGGCGCCTGCGGCGGCGCCTGCGGCTGCTGACCCACCCGGGCCGGCTTGCCCACCCGGGCGGCTTGCCCACCCGGGCGGCTTGCCCACCCGGGCGGCTTGCCCACCCGGGCGGCTTGCCCACCCGGGCGGCTTGCCCACCCAGGCGGCTTGCCCACCCGGGCGGCTTGCCCGGCCAACCCCCGCGTGCCCGACGACGCCGCGACGGCTCGTCACCGGGCTGGCCCGATGGGGAAGAGCGGGCACCGTGTCGCGCAGCATCTCGGTGGTGACTTGCGCCGGTGGTCCGGTGGCTGCGTTCGAGGCGCTGCAGGTTGGGCGACTTGCGCGGGGTGGTCCGTTGGCTCCGATCAGGGGCTGCACGCTGGGCACCTGTGCGGGCGGTCCGATGGCTCCGATCAGGGGCTGCACGCCGGGCACCTGTGCGGGCGGTTCGGTGGCGGCGATCAGGGCGTTGCGCAGTGAGCGACTTGCGCGGGTGGGCTCGTGACGGCGATCAGGGCGCGGACGTGCGCCGGGTCGTCCCATGCGTGCAGGCCGATTCCATGCGTCCAGAAGGGGTGGCCTTCGCGGACGGCCGGGCATATGGTGCCCGGCGGTCGATCTCCGGGGGACGCGTGTGGTGGTCACGCAGCGGAGCGACCGTGCGACCGTGGAGAGACGCCGCGCGTGATGACTCCTCCGGGTACGTCCGAACGGTCGGCCGGAACTGACCAACCGCGGCGTGTCCTGGCTCGATCCATTTCGTTACGTCACGCGTAGTGCATAGAGAACGTCGATGACTGCCCGGCGAGTGTCGTCCGTCCGGGGTCGGCCGTGGCGGGAGATCGTTACCGTCCGTTTCTACGATGCACAGTGACGCTGTGATACGGCAGCATGAGTCACGACTTCCCAAAGGAGGCGGAGGTTCACCGTGTCGGGACGGACCGAGCTGCCGAGCGGCCTGGTGACCTTTATGTTCACCGACATTGAAGGCTCGACTCGTCTGGCCCGGATGCTCGGCGACGATTACGGACCTGTCCTTGGTGCTCACCGAGCGTTACTTCGGGATGCACTGAGCGACTTTGGCGGTGTCGAGCTCTTCACTGAGGGTGACTCATTCTTCGTTGCGTTCCGCGACGCTGGCGCCGCGATGGCGGCCTGTGTGGAGGCGCAACGGCGACTGTCCGCACACGAGTGGCCCGGTCGCGACGCGATGCCCCGGGTGCGGATGGGCATGCACACCGGCTTCGCCAAGCCGATCGGCGACGAGTACGCCAGCATCGAGGTCCACCGCGCCGCCCGCGTCGCCGCCGCAGCCCACGGAGGCCAGATCCTCTGCTCGGGCGCGACCGCGCTGGCCGTCCTCACCGCGGGAGCTGACATCCCCTTCGGAGCACGGGAAGCCGGCGCGAGGCCCGCCCCGAGCAAAACAGAAAAAAATAGGGCCCGGACCGCAACGCTTACCGTGGAACGCCCCAGCCAGGACCCGGTAGCCGACACCCTGGCCGGCGTCGACCTGCTCGACCTCGGCCCGCACCGCCTGCGCGGCTTCGACGACGACGAGCGCCTCTTCCAGGTGGTCGCCGCCGGCCTCGACCGCGAGTTCCCCCGCCCCCGCACCCCGGGCGCGGCCCGCCACAACCTCCCCGCCCCGCTCACCTCCTTCGTGGGCCGCCGCGCCGAGGTGGCCGAGCTCGCCGACCTGCTCACCCGCAACCGGATCGTCACGATCGCGGGTCCGGGTGGCGCCGGGAAGACGCGCCTGTCGCATGCGGTGGGGGAACAGGTGCTCGACACGTACGCGCAAGGAATCTGGACCGTCGATGCCGTCAGCGCGGCAACCGGCCTGGCTCCCGCGCTGGCCGCGGCCCTGGGCCTGCGCGCCGAGCCGGGCCGTCCGGTGCTCGACACCCTGCTCGAGCAATGCGCCGACCGGCGGATGCTGTTGCTGCTCCAGACCTGCGACGCCGCGCCCGCCGCCTGTGCCGGTCTGGTGCGCCGCCTGCTTTCCTCCTGCCCGGGCGTCGATGTGCTGGTCACCGGACGGGAGCCGCTCGGCGTGCACGGCGAGGTGGTTTGGCGGATTCCGCCGCTCTCGCCGGCCGACGCGTTCACCCTGCTCAGCGAGCGGGCCGAGGCCGCGCGCGGCGGACGGCCCGGCTGGGTCGACGAGAGCGACGAGCTGGCCCGGGTGGCCGCCCGGCTGGAGGGTTCGCCGCTCGCGGCGGAGCTCGCCGCCGGCCGGCTGCGGCTGTTCTCGGCCGGCCAGCTGCTGGCGCGCCTCGACGACCCGATCGCCGCCCTCGATCCAGTCAACGCCGATCTGGACAAGGACCATGAGCGCCACGACAGCCTGACCGCCTGCCTCGACTGGTCCTATCGGACGCTCAGCGTGCGCTCGGCCGCCCTGCTGCGCCGGCTGTCGGTCTTCGCCGGCCCGGTCGATCTCGCCGCGATCGAGTGGTGCGGCGCCGACGCGCTCGCCTCGCTCTCCGAGCTGACCGAGAAGTCCCTGATCGACGTCGTGCCGGGCCCGCTCTACCGGATGTCCGAGCAGGTGCGGGCGTACGCGGGCCGCCAGCTCGTTGCCGCCGGTGACGAGCGCGCCGCCCGGGAACGGCATGTGGCCTGGTCGCTGCACGCGCTCGGCGCGGTCACCGTGGACACCGACGGCCAGCCGCGCACCGTCTCCCTCACCGAGCTTGCCCCTTTTGTCAGCGAATGGCGGGCGGCTCTGCGCTGGGCCGCCACCGAGGGCAGCGTCGAGGCGGGCCTGCGACTGGCCGGTGCTCTCGATCCCTGGTGGCGCGAGCACGGGGGCGCGCGGGAAGGCCGTGACCAGCTGTTCCGCCTCTACCGGCGGCTGGGCGAGGCCTCCGTGCCACCCGCCGACCTGGCGGGCGCCTACCTGGTGCACGCCGGGCTGGCCGACGACCGGGACGAGCGGGTGCGCTTCTTCGAGCGGGCCGAGAAGGTGGCCGACAGCGAGAACCTGCTTGTCCGGGCGATCGCCGGCCACCGGATCACGCTGCTGGAGAACCGCGACTTCGAGGCGGCCGAGCAGTTCTGCCGCGAGGTGACGGCGCGGGCCGAGCAGTCCGGCGCGGCCGAGGCGGCGCTGCCGGCGGTGGTCACCCTGGCCGAGCTGCTGTGGCGGCGGGACGCGATCGACGAGGCGGCCGAGTTGCTGGGCGGCGCTCGCCAGCTGGAGGCCGGCCGCCCCGAGGATCGCGGCCGGCGCACCGTCGACTGGCTGCTGGGGATGGTGGCGCTGCGTCGCCGCGACCTGGTCGCCGCCCACGATCACCTGGTGGTGGCGCTGCGGTCCCGGCTGCGCCACGGCTTCCGGGGCGCGGCGGCGGACGCGGTCGCGGCGATCGCTGCGCGCTGCGCGCTGGGCGGCGACGCGGCGATGGCGGCCGTCCTGTTCGGCGGGGCCGAGGCGGCCCGCGGCGCCCGGCGTACCGACATGTTCGGACGGTTCTGGTCGGAACAGCAGTTGGCGCTGCGGGCCGCACTCGGCGATGCGGCGTTCGATGCCGCGTACGCGGATGGTGTGGGTCTCGGTTTTGATCGGATTGTGGCGATGGCCTTGGCGGTGGAGCACCCCGACCTGGAGGACGGCGCCGTCAGGTTTGCTGCATCAGGGCTGACGCTCGATTGAGATCGGCCTGCTTGACCGCGGACAGCGAACCGAAATTGTGCACGGCCTCGTAGTACGTCCAGGCCAGGCTGTAGCAGGCCGGGCGCACGATCGAGCTGTACGTGGCGCACTTCCGCTTGAGGTCGGCGTAGAAGGTGTCGTCGATCCGGCCCTTGTTGGCCGGGAACGCGCCGATGGCCTTGTAGTTGCGGTAGCCGAAGTCGTGGTGCCAGCAGGACAACGTGAAGTCGAAGCCGAGCGGCTTGTCCGGGCTGGCCGAGCAGTAGTCGGTGGACCAGTCGAAGTTGTAGGACTGCCAGGGCGTGCGGTTGAGGCGGGCCGCGTTCCAGGCGTTGGTGCTCGCCGCGTTGGGTTGGGTCCAGCCTAGGAGCACGGCCGGCTTGTCGTCGGTAGCGGCGGAGGCCGTGCCGGCGGGGACCAGCGCGGCCAGGGTGAGGACCAGAACGAGGAGGATGCGTCGGGTCATGGGGGCAGTTTTGGCCTCCGTCCCCGCGGCATACAGATCTGTCGATCGACTTTGGCGGCCATCGCCGAAGTTACCAACGGGTATTCCTTAACGATGGTTAATGTGATGTCCTGGAGGGCGGGCCTGCACCCGGCCGCTATGGTGTGCGTGTGCGGGACGACAAATGATCCATCTGCCCCTGGTCCGCCAGGGCCCCCTGCGTGCGCTCGCCGTCCGAGTGGCGCTGGCCGTCGGATTGGTCCTGTTCACCGTCGCGGTCATCTACCTCGACCGCGACGGCTACCGCGACGTCAACGAGGACGGTCTGACCCTCCTCGACTGCTTCTACTACGCGGTCGTGTCGCTCTCGACGACCGGCTACGGCGACATCACCCCGGTCACTCCCGACGCCCGGCTGGTGAACGTCCTGGTGATCACCCCTGCGCGGGTACTCTTCCTGATCATCTTGGTCGGCACGACCCTCGAGGTGCTCACCGACCAGTACCGCAACAGCCTGCGTGTCGGCCGGTGGAGGCGAAAGTTGAAGGACCACGTCATCGTCTGTGGCTACGGCACGAAAGGCCGGGCCGCGGTCGCCGCGCTGCTGGAGAACGGCTACGACAAATCCCGCATCATCGTCGTGGAGAACCGTGAGGCCGGCATCCGTCAGGCCGCGTCCAACGGCCTCGTCGCCATCGAGGGCAACGCCACCCGCTCGTCGGTCCTCAACGAGGCCGACGTCAAGAACTGCAAGGCCGTCATCATCGCCACCGACAGCGACGAGGCCTCGGTGCTGATCACGCTGACGGTCCGCCAGCTCACGGCCGGCCAGGTGCGCATCATCGCCGCCGTCCGCGAGCAGGAGAACGCCGCCCTCCTCAAACAGAGCGGCGCCCACCACGTGATCGTCTCGTCGGCCACCGCGGGCCGGCTGCTGGGCCTGACCACGACGGCGCCACCGCTGATCGACGTGGTGGAAGACCTGCTGACGCCGGGTCAAGGCATGGCGCTGGCGATGCGGAGCGCGGAGCGCAGCGAGGTCGGCCAGAACCCCCGCCAGCTGGCGACGCTGGTGGTGGCGCTGATCCGCCGGGGGAAGGTGCTTCCGCTGGGCGGCGAGCATGCGGTGACGATCGAGACGGGCGACATGCTGGTCTACATCCGCGTCGAGGAGAGCAGCGTAGGCGTCACCGTCTGATTCAGGGTTTGGCGGCGACGACGGCGAACTCGGAGACCTTGTCGGTGATGCCGGGGTGCTCGGGGTCGGGGCGCCAGGCGGTGCACGTCACCACGCCCGGCGGCAGGATCTCAAGGCCGTCGCAGAAGGCGGCGATTCCCTCTCGGCTGCGGGCCGTGATGGGCGCCGCGCCGCTCTCGTTCCACTGGCGCATCGACTCGCGGACGGCCGGGCCGTTGACCTCTTCGGTCGGGTGCGAGATGACCAGGTAGCTGCCCGGCGGAACGGCGGCGATCAGGCGCGAGACGATGGCGTCGGCGGACGTGTCGTCGACGATGAAGTTGAGGATGCCGGAGAGGATCACCGCGACCGGTTGGGTGAAGTCGAGCGTCTTCTGCGCGTCGCGGAGGATCGTGGCGGTGTCGCGCAGGTCGGCGTCGATGTAATCGGTGGCGCCGGAAGGGGTGCTGGTCAGCAGGGCCCGGGCGTGCACCAGCACCATCGGGTCGTTGTCGACGTAGACGATGCGGCTGTCGGGGGCGACCGCCTGCGCGATCTCGTGCGTGTTGCCCGCGGTGGGCAGGCCGGTGCCGATGTCGAGGAACTGCCGGATGCCGGCGTCGGCAGCCAGGAAGCGGACCGCGCGCCCGAGGAACTCGCGGTTGGCGCGGGCCGACTGGACGAGCTCGGGCATGAGCGCCAGGGCATACTCGGCGGCCTCGCGGTCGGCGGCGAAGTTGTCCTTGCCGCCCAGCAGGTAGTTCCACAGCCGGGCGGAATGTGGCACCTCGGTCTTGAGTAGGGCGTGCAGGCCAGACTCGTCGGTCATGTCGACCCCCCTCACGACAGTGGCGAGGAAGCGAGCCTACCGCTTCCTCGCCGCCGGGTGTGAGCAGGTGACTCCCCCGTGGACGATTACATGATCGTCCAGGTGTCGGCCGCGTTGAGCAGCGAGTCGAGCATCTCGTCGGGGGTGCCGTCGGCCTGGGCCTTGGCGTCCTGGAGCTGCTTCTGCAGCAGCTGGTCGTAGGTGGGGCGCTTGACGTCGCGGAATACGCCGATCGGCGTGGTCGCCAGGTCGGAGCCGGAGAGGCGGGACAGTGCGAACGCGTACGCCGGGTCGTCGACGGTGGCGTCGTGCACGACCGGGGACTCGCCGTCGAGCGAGGTCGAGTCGCGCACCGACAGGCCGAAGCCGCCGGCCGGGTGGACCACCGAGAACTGTCTCTCGCTGCCGAAGGTGATCGGCTGACCCTGCTCGAGTCGGATCAGGTGATCGTCCCGGGTGGACGGGTCCTTGATCAGCTCGAATGCGCCGTCGTTGAAGATGTTGCAGTTCTGGTAGATCTCGACGAACGCGCTGCCCTCGTGCTGGGCCGCCGCGCGCAGCACCGACTGCAGGTGCTTGGCGTCCGAGTCGATCGCGCGGGCCACGAACGACGCCTCGGCGCCGAGCGCCAGCGACAGCGGGTTGAACGGCGAGTCCGCCGAGCCCGCCGGCGTCGACTTCGTGATCTTGCCGAGCTCGGAGGTCGGCGAGTACTGACCCTTGGTCAGGCCGTAGATCCGGTTGTTGAACAGCAGGATCTTGAGGTTCACATTCCGCCGCAGGGCGTGGATCAGGTGGTTGCCACCGATCGAGAGCGCGTCGCCGTCGCCGGTCACGACCCAGACCGACAGGTCGGGGCGGGACGCGGAGAGCCCGGTGGCGATCGCCGGGGCACGCCCGTGGATCGAGTGCATACCGTACGTGTTCATGTAGTACGGGAACCGCGACGAGCACCCGATCCCGGAGATGAAGACCGTCTTCTCGCGCGGGATGCCCAGCTCGGGCATGAACCGCTGCATGGCCGCGAGGATTGAGTAGTCACCGCAGCCCGGGCACCAGCGAACCTCCTGGTCGGACTTGAAGTCCTTCGCCGTGAGCTTGAGCTCAACAGTCGGGCTAGCCATTCTTGACCACGTCCTCGAGCATGCTTTCCAGCGTCGCGGCGGTGAACGGCAGGCCGCTGATCTGGTTGAACGGAACGGCGTCGACCAGGTACTTCGCCCGGATCACGTGGGCGAGCTGGCCCAGGTTCATCTCGGGGATGACGACCTTGTCGTACGCCTTGAGCACCGCACCGAGATTCGCCGGCAACGGTGCGAGGTGCCGCAGGTGGGCCTGCGCGATCGGCAGCCCGCGCTGCCGCAACGCCCGGCAGGCCGCGCCGATCGGACCGTAGGTCGAGCCCCAGCCCAGCACGAGCACCTTGGCGCCCTGCTGGTCGCCGTTCTCGGCGTCCGGGTCTTCGACCTCGACGTCGGGCACCTCGATGGCCTCGATGCGGGCCGCCCGGGTGCGCACCATGAACTCGTGGTTGGCCGGGTCGTACGAGATGTCGCCGGTTTTGTCGGCCTTCTCCAGGCCGCCGATGCGGTGCTCCAACCCCGGCGTGCCCGGGATCGCCCACGGCCGCGCCATGGTCGAAGGGTCGCGAAGGTACGGCAGGAAGCGGCCGTCCTCGCCGTTGGGCTCGGTCGCGTACTGCACCGTGAGGTCGGGAAGCTCGCCGGCCTCGGGCAGCAACCACGGCTCGGAGCCGTTGGCCACGTAGTTGTCGGAGAGCAGGATGACCGGCGTGCGGTAGGTCAGCGCGATCCGCGCCGCCTCGATCGCCGCGTGGAAGCAGTCGGACGGCGACTTGGGCGCGATCACCGCAAGCGGCGCCTCGCCGTGCCGGCCGTACAGCGCCATGTTGAGGTCGGCCTGCTCGGTCTTGGTCGGCATGCCCGTGGACGGGCCGGCCCGCTGCACGTCGACGACGACCAGCGGCAGCTCGAGCGCGATCGCCAGCGAGATCGTCTCGCCCTTGAGCGCCACGCCGGGGCCCGAGGTGGTGGTGACGCCGAGCGCGCCGCCGTACGAGGCGCCCAGCGCCGCGCCGATGGCCGCGATCTCGTCTTCCGCCTGCATCGTCGTGATGCCGAACCTCTTGTGCTTCGACAGCTCGTGCAGGATGTCGGAGGCCGGAGTGATCGGGTACGCGCCGAGGAACACCGGCAGCTTGGACCGGACGCCGGCGGCCACGAGGCCGAGCGCGAGCGCCTGGTTGCCGGTGATGTTCCGGTAGGTGCCCGGGCGCATCTTGGCCGGCTTGATCTCGTACCGGACCGTGAAGTCTTCCGTCGTCTCGCCGAAGTTCCACCCGGCCTGGAAAGCGGCCTTGTTGGCGGCCACGAGGTCGGGGCGCTTGGCGAACTTGCGCTCGAGGAACCGCAGGGTCGACTCGAACGGCCGCGAGTACATCCAGCAGACCAGGCCGAGCGCGAACATGTTCTTGGCCCGCTCGGCGTCCTTCTTGGAGACGCCGTGGTCGCTCAGCGCGCCGACGGTCATCGAGGTCAGCGCGACCGGGTGAACGGCGTAGCCGTCGAGCGAGCCGTCCTCGAGCGGGCTGACCGCGTAGCCGACCTTGGCCAGGTTGCGCTTGGTGAACTCGTCGGTGTTGAGGATGAGGTCGGCGCCCTGCGGCAGGTCGGACAGGTTGGCCTTGAGCGCTGCCGGGTTCATCGCGACCAGCACGTTCGGCGCGTCGCCGGGCGTGAGAATGTCGTAGTCGGCGAAATGCACCTGGAAGCTCGACACGCCGGGCAGCGTGCCGGCTGGTGCGCGGATCTCGGCCGGGAAGTTCGGCAGTGTGGAGATGTCGTTGCCGAGCTGCGCGGTCTCGGATGTGAACCGGTCACCCGTCAGCTGCATGCCGTCGCCCGAGTCGCCCGCGAACCGGATTACCACCCGGTCCAGCTGTTCGACCCGCTTTGCTCCAGCTGCCACGATCTCAACCTCCAAGGGGCGCCGGCCAGGGCGGGTGATGCACGTCGATGAGCCGGCCCGCAATCAGTCACTTCCAGCCTACGTCGTCGGTCCTTACTAACCGGCGATGGCCGGTGCCCACAGTACTTAGGCAATGCTTGCTCGATCCAGAAGAGTCCACCATGCGGCGGGTCATTCATCTCACTGGGTTTACTAGGCTGTGACCCGTGGACGGCTATCTCGGCTCGTACGCCACGCTCGGGCTGGTGATCGGAGCGGGCGTGCTCGTCTTCGTGGGTGCTTTCTCCGCCAACCGGCTACTTCGCCCGGGCAGTCCGGCCGAGCCGCCGGGCAAGTTCATCGCGTACGAGAGTGGGATCGACCCCGTCGGCGGCGATTGGGCGCAGGCGCAGATCCGTTACTACGTATATGCATACCTTTACGTCCTTTTCGCCGTAGAAGCCGTTTTTCTCTTCCCCTGGGCCGTCGTGTTCGACCTGCCGGGATTCGGCGCGGCCACCGTCATCGAGATGGCGATCTTCGTTGCCGTGCTCGCGCTGGGCATCCTCTACGCCTGGCGTAAGAAGATCCTGACCTGGACCTGACTGCCCGGCCGGGGTGGCGGGCTCGCCACAAAACGGCGGGCATGCCAACATCGTGCGCATGGGTCAGCTTTTCCTCTTCATCGTGGTCGCCTTGGTGGTCGCCGCGATCGTCTTCGGCGTGACCGTGATGCTGGGCGGGGGCGACTCGGGATTGACGCCCGTCGAACCCGATGGGAGCGCGGTGCCGCTGCCGACCGACCGTCCGCTGGGCGAGGAAGATCTGGCCGGCACCCGCTTCGACACCGCCTGGCGCGGCTACCGCATGGCCCAGGTCGACCAGGCGCTCGAGCGCGCCGCCTACGACATCGGGTACAAGGGCGAGCTGATCAGCGTGCTCGAGGCCGAGGTCATCGCGCTGCGCGACGGCCGCATGGCCGACGCCGACGCGCTGCGCAAGGCCCGCGAGGCGGCGATCGCGCCGGTCCCGGCGCCCCCGGCCGGCGACGGTCCGCTGATCGACCTCGCCGCCACGCCCCCGCCACCGGACGACGCGCCCGGCGCCGACGCGAAGGAGTCCGAGCCGGCGGAGCCGCGGTGAGCGGGGCCGAGCCGGTCGACGGGCTCGGCGACGCCTCCCGCCCCGGCACCGGCGAGGTGACCGCCACCGTCATCGTCAACGCGCCCGCCGCCCGGGTCTTCGCCGCCTTCCTGAACTGGGAGGGCCAGTCCCAGTGGATCCCGTTCACCAAGGTGCGCGTGGTCGAGGGCGACGGCGGCGAGGGAAGCCTGGTCGAGGCGGTCACCGCGATCGGTCCGGCGTCGCTCCGCGACGAGCTGCGCGTCGTCAAGGTCAACCCCCCTTTCGAGGTACGGGTCGTGCACTGCGGAAAGGTCTTGCGGGGTCCGGGATCGGTTCGCTGCACGCCGATGTCCGGCGACCGCACCCAGGTCGTCCTGCACGAGTGGTTCCACCTGCCGGCCGGCCCCGCCGGGAAGGTCGCCTGGCCGGTGCTCTGGCCGGGGTCGAAGCTGGGCTTCACCGGCGCGCTGAAGAAGTTCGGCCGCCTGGTCGAGCAGGGCCGTCTCCCGTAGCGGATTTTTGTCAGAGGGTGGCCCTACGGTGGTCGCCATGACAGACACCTCGCCGTTCGGCGCGCCGCAGCCCGGCACCGCGCCGGCTGACCTGCTCGACGCCGGTCTCGTGGTCGGCGACGACGGCCGGGCACGCTGCTTCTGGGGCGGCAGCACCCCCGACTACGTGGGCTATCACGACACCGAGTGGGGCCGGCCGGTCCGCGGCGACGACGCGCTCTTCGAGCGCATGAGCCTCGAGGCCTTCCAGTCCGGCCTGTCCTGGATCACGATCCTGCGCAAGCGCCCGGCCTTCCGGGCCGCCTTCGCCAACTTCTCGATCGACAAGGTGGCGGCGTTCTCCGAGGCCGATGCGACCCGCCTGATGACCGACCCCGGCATCGTCCGCAACCGCATGAAGGTCGACGCCACTCTGCACAACGCGCGCGTCGCCGCCGAGCTCGGCGACGGCCTGTCCGCGCTGCTGTGGTCGTTCGCGCCGTCCCCGCGCCCGCCCCGCCCGCACACCCGGGCCGACGTCCCGGCCACCACACCCGAGTCGATCGCGATGGCCAAGGCGCTGAAGAAACAGGGCTTCAAGTTCGTGGGCCCGACGACGGCGTATGCATTGATGCAGGCCACCGGCATGGTCGACGACCACCTCGCGGGCTGTTGGGTCCCACCGATCTCGCCTGCGCCGGCCGCGTGATGAGATGGAACGCATGGCTCAGTGGGCGGTGATCATTCCGGCGGATCAGTGGGCGACCGAGCGGCTCTACCACAACGAGACCGTGACGGTGGCTTTCGCAGGCGGTGCGGTGGCGCCCGACGAAGAGGTACTGCTGGTCGCCGACGACCACGTGGTGGCGCTGGCCCGGGCCGGCAAGACCGCGCACGACCCGGTGGTGGCGCTGGCCCGGGCCGGCAAGACCGCGCACGACCCCGTGGTGGCGCTGGCCCGGGCCGGCAAGACCGCGCACGACCCCGCCGGCCGTCGCGGTGACGACCTGGTCCTGACCTACGTGCGCCGCGCGTTCGACGACCCGGTGCCGGCCGCGAGCCTTGCCGCTGTCCTGGCCGCCGGCGACGGGCCGGTGCAGGTCGAGGCTCAGGAATTCCGCCGTCTGACGGCCGCGCTCGCCGGCGAGCCCGGCCCCGGCACGCCGACCTGGCTGGTCAGCCTGGCCCTGCCGATCGAGGCCGCCACCCCGGCCGATGCGGTGCGCCAGTTCTGGACGCACGTGGCCGTGCTCGGTCCCAAGGAGCTGCCGACCTACGTCTGGCCTTCCGGTGACGAGCTGGCCATGCAGGCGTTCGTCCTCGGTGAGGAGGCCAACCAGGACCCCGAGGAAGAGGACGACGACTGAACGCACGCCACGGCCCCGCAGCCCTGGGCTGCGAGGCCGGCACACCGGCGGTCCGCACGCCACGGCTCCGCAGGGCTGAGCTGCGAAGCCGACGGCCGGCACACCTGCGGCCGGCACGCCACGGCCCCGCAGCCCTGGGCTGCGAGGCCGTGGGTGCGACGCCGGTCGAGCCGGGCGAGGGGCGGGGCCGTCGTCGCGATCAGGGGCCGTTCAGCCGCCCAGGCTGGCCGCTGCCGACTTGATGGCCGACGAGAAGTAGCTCACCTGCGTGTACACGCCCGGCTTGTTGGGCCGCGCGCAGCCGTCGCCCCAGCTCACGATCCCGACCTGCACCCACGCGCCGGCCGAGTCGGTGCGGAACATCGGGCCGCCCGAGTCGCCCTGGCAGGTGTCGACCCCGCCCGCCGTGTACCCGGCGCAGATCTCATCGGTCGCGATGACCTCCCCGTTGTACATGGCCGACGAGTTGCAGGTGGCGTCGCTGACGAACGGCACCTGCGCCTTCAGCAGGTAGCGCTGCTGCGAGCCGCCCTCGGTCGCCGAACCCCAGCCGGCGATCGTGAACGTGCCCGAGTCGTACGCGGTGCTGGAGGCGAGCGCCAGGGTCGCGAGGCCGGTCACCGGGCTGGCCAGCCGGATCAGCGCCCAGTCCTTCCCGGCCCCGTTGTAGCCCGGCGCCCGGTACACGTAGTTGGACTTCCGGGTGATCTTGCTGCTGGAGTTCAGGTCGACCACGCCGAGCGTCGCCGTGATCGACGTGTTCGTGCCGGTGCGGCCCACGCAGTGCGCCGCGGTGAGCACGATCGTCGGGCTGTAGAGCGCCCCGCCGCAGCCCATCGAGAGCCGCACCATGAACGGGAACTCGCCCTGTGCGGCCCGCGTGCCGCCGACGACGTTCGTGCCGGGCGCGACGCCGTCACCCGAGCCGACCGGAGCCGCCGCGGCAGGGGACGCGGTGGCGCCCAACGCCGCGACGGTGAGCACAGCCACCGCCGTACCCAGAAGAATCCGCCACCTGACCATGTAAGGCCCTCCCACTCAGCAGAAGTGTTGGGGAGGAGCCTATTGATGGAACTCTATGAATGTGGCGATCCCAAAACGGTCATAACGTCAGTGACCCTCGAAGACCGGCTTCTGCTTGGCCAGGAACGAGCTCACCGCGGCCTTGTGGTCGTCGGTCCCGCCGCAGATCGACTGCGCCTGGGCCTCGGCCGCCAGCGCGTCGGAGAGCGTCCCCGCATCCCCGATGGACAACTCCCGCTTTATCGCGCCATAGGCGACGGTCGGCCCGGCGGCGAGCCGCGACGCCAGAGCCTGAGCGGCCGGCAGCACCTCGTCGTCGGAGTCGGTCAGGCGGGACAGCATGCCGTATTTCTCGGCGGTGACGGCATCGAGCGGCTCGCCGAGCAGCAGCAGCTCGAGCGCCCGGGCATGCCCCACGATCCGCGGCAGCGACCACGAGACCCCGCTGTCCCCGGCCAGGCCCACGTTGGCGAAGGCCATCAGGAACTTCGTCGACGGCCCGCCGATCCGGAAGTCGGCCAGCAGCGCGAACGACGCGCCCGCGCCGGCCGCCATGCCCCGCACCGCGGCCACCACCGGCTTGGGCATGTTCGCCAGCCGCTGGGCGATCGGGTTGTAATGCGCCCGCACGGTGTCCAGGTCGGTACGGCCGGACTCCAACTGCTCGGCGTGCTCCCGCAGGTCCTGGCCGACGCAGAAGCCGCGACCCGCGCCGGCCAGCAAGATCGCCCGGCAGCTGCGGTCGGTCTCGAGCTGCGCGAGCGTGTCCCGCAGCGCTTCCTTGAGGTCGACGTCGAGGGCGTTCATCGCCTCGGGCCGGTTGAGCGTGAGCGTGACGACCGCGTCGGTGCGGTCGACGAGCAGAGAGTCCGTCATGTATCTGAGAATCCCACACGGCCGCCCCGGGAGGCCGAATGCAGGCAGCGTTCGACGTACCGGTCGGCGGCGGGTCGCAGGCGGGCCGCGTGCCGGTCGAAGAAGCCGGCCGCGCTCGCCCCCGGCCAGCGCGGCGGCAGCAGCGACGGCGGCAGTTGCGGGTCGCGGAACAGGAACGAGCGCCAGGCGTGCACGAGCCGGAACCGGGCCGCGTACGCCTCTTCGTCGCTGCTGCGCGCGTTGACCGCGCTGACCACCGGCCGCAGGTCGGCCACGAACGTCTCGTAGGACGACGCGAGCGACGGCAGGTCCCAGGCCTTGCCGACGACCTCGCTGGCGCCGGGCGACCCGGCCGCGTGCGCGGCGCTGAACCGCTCGTAGCCGACGCCGGCGTCGACCAGGACGGCGTCGACCTCGTCGGCGGCGCGCGGCGCCACCCAGGCATGATCACCCAGCGTGCCGTAGCCGAGGAAGGACAGCCGGTTGGCATCCTTCTTGACGAGCGGGCCGTGCAGCAGAATGAGATCGAACCGGCCGTCCCACCCGGAACGCCCGGTGCGGTAGATCCGGGCCGCCGCCTCGTCGAGCCGGCGCGCGGCCTTCGGAGTGAGCAGATAGCCCGGTCCGGAGACCAGCCGCAGGGGGTGCAGCCAGCCCTGACGCACCATCCGGGACACCGCGGTGCGCACGGCGGGCGGCGCGATTCCGAGCGGCGCGAGCAGCTTGACCAGGGCGGCGACCGGCGCTCGCCCGCCCCGGGGGCGGAGGTAATCGCCGTACAGGTCGAAGAGTGCCGACCGCGCCTGCATGACCGCACATTGTGACAGCCCGAAAGGCGATATGCTAGATGCTGTCACATCCGCCCGGGCTGGGTTTGGGTTCGCCGGTGTTCATCAGGGAAAATGTTTGATCGGCACGGTGGGCCGGGTCGCGTGAACACGCGGAATGGCCCACGGCCGCCGGTCGGATACGAGTACCACGCCGCGTGGGGCTGAGCACGCGGCGTTGAAAAGTGGCAGTGGGGTAACCCACCGACACCCTGATGTAGGTCTGAGGGGAGACGAAATGGCGGCGATGAAGCCGCGGACGGGCGATGGTCCGCTGGAGGTCACCAAGGAGGGGCGGGGCATCGTCATGCGCGTCCCGCTGGAAGGTGGTGGCCGTCTCGTCGTTGAGATGACTCCGGACGAGGCCAACGCGCTGGGCGACGCGTTGAAGTCGATCGCCGGCTGACGTTTCGCGCGAGCCCGCCGGTACGGTACCGCCCGTACCGGCGGGCTTTCCACGTCTTCGAGAAAGGTCACGCTCTCGTGTTTCCGATCAGGCTGACCGACCATCTCGACGACGACCGCACCAGGATCGTGCCGATCGCCGCCTCGGGCCCACTGTCGCACGAGGTCGACGACCTTTCCGCCGAAATCGCCGCGCTGGCCGAGGGATTCGGCGAGGCCGGCGAGGTGCGACTTCTACCCCGGCCGCTGCGGAGGCCGAACAGCGTCGTGCTCGCGGGGACAGGCGCGGGCGACGAGGCGGGCTGGCGCGCGGCCGGCGCCGCCGTGAGCCGCGAGCTGAGGGCCGACGAGCCCCTGCAGGTCAAGCTGGACGGTGAGGTTCCGCCCGAGGCGGTGCGCGGCCTGGCCGAGGGCCTCTGGCTGGGCGGCTATCGCTATCGCGATGGCCGCGAGGACCCCCGATCGGCCGAGGTCGAGCTGATTTCTCCCGCTTTTTCCGCGTACGCCGAGAGCCTGGCCCTCGCGACCGCGTCGGCCCGTGCCGCCTGGTTCGCCCGTGACCTCACCAACACCCCGTCCTCGCTGAAGAACCCCGCCTGGCTGTCCGAGGAGCTGGTGGGCGCGACCGCCGGCCATACGGGAGTGGAGATCCGCATCCGGGCCGGCGCCGAGCTGGACCGCTTCGGCGGCCTCCGGGCCGTCGGCGGCGGCTCGGTGAGCCCGCCCTGCCTGGTCGAGATGTCCTGGTCGCCCGCGGGCGCCCGCACCCACGTGGTCCTGGTCGGCAAGGGGATCACCTTCGACTCCGGCGGCATCTCGATCAAGACCCGAGAGGGCATGAAGCGGATGAAGATCGACATGGGCGGCGCGGCCGCGGTGGCGGCGGCCACGCTGGGCGCGGCCGAGCTGGGGCTTCCGGTACGCGTCACCGCCCTGCTCCCGCTGGCCGAGAACGCGGTCGGCGCCGCCGCCTTCCGCCCCGGCGACGTGATCACTCACTACGACGGCACCACCAGCGAGTCCACCAACTCCGACGCCGAGGGCCGCCTGGTCCTGGCCGACGCGCTCGGCTACGCGGTCGCCGAGCTCGACCCCGACGTGATCGTCGACCTGGCCACGCTGACCGGCGCGAACACGGTCGCGCTGGGCCACCGCACCGCCGCGCTCTACAGCCACAACGACGACCTGGCCGCCGCGCTGGCCGAGGCGGGCCGGCAGGCCGGCGAGCAGATGTGGCGGCTGCCGCTGGCCGACGACTACCGGGAGTACCTGCGTAGCGACCTGGCCGACCGGCACAGCTCCCCCGCGCGGGGCGCCGGCTCGGTGGTGGCCGCGCTCTACCTCGCCGAGTTCCTCGGGGACAAGGCCGACGTCTGGGCGCACGTGGACATGGCCGCGCCCAGCTGGGCCGAGACCTCGGAGCTCGAGATCAGCCGCGGCGCGACCGGCTGGGGCGCCCGCACCCTGCTGCGCTATCTCGAGCGGCTCAGCGCTTGACCGCGGCGAGCAGTCCGGCCCCCGACGGGATCACCGCGGGGATCCACTCCTCGGCCTCGCGCACGGTCCGCACGGTCTCGCGGATGGTCAGCGTGTCGACGTCGCGGGCGGCCGGGTCGCTGATCCGCCCGCCGGCCATCGCGCCGTTGACCACCAGCACCCCGCCCGGCCGCAGCAGCCGCAGCGCCGCCTCCGCGCAGGCGCCGAACTCGGTCGCGTCCGCGTCCACGAACACCAGGTCGTAGACCCCGTCGGCGAGGCGGGGCAGCACGTCCAGCGCGCGTCCGGTGATGATCCGGGTACGGGACGAGGCGAACCCCGCCTCCACGAAGATCCGGCGGGCGATCCGCTGGTGCTCGTTCTCGACGTCGATGGTGGTGAGCACCCCGTCGACGCGCATGCCCCGCAGCAGCCAGACGCCGCTCACACCCGTACCCGTGCCGATCTCGACCACCGCCTTGGCGTTGCCCGCGGCAGCGAGCAGGCGCAGCACGGAGCCCGCGGCCGGCGTGACGCTCTCCAGGCCGAGCTCATGGGAGAGGCCGCGCGCGGTCTGCAGCACGATGTCCTCGGCGGCGTAGGCCTCCGCGAACTGCAGGGACTGGGCCGTCTGCGGGCCGATCGGGCGGGCTGGCGGGACGATGACGACCTCCGGGCGGTTCCGTTCGGGCGGGGGATGCACGTGCGGAACCGGCGTACATCGGATATGAGAGTAGAGCGATGCTCTCCCGGGATGCACCGGGCCGTCGATGGGATAAACGGGCCGGGGCCGGGAAGGCTCAGGGATCCGTGTCATTCTGGAGGGGGAGCCGGGCTCCTTCAGGGACCGCGAGTGTGGGAGGCACCGACGTGACCGACGGCTGGAACGCGCGTAACGCTCCGCCGCCTGCCGGTCAGCCCATGCCTCAAAACCCGAATCAGAACTGGTGGTCCGACGCGCTCACCGACCCCTGGCGCGACCCGTACGCGGCGGCCCAGGTCGTGCTGCCGCCCCCGCCGCCGGGCGGAGGGCCATCTCCCGAGTCGGTCCCCAATCCCGACGCGCCGCGCCGCTCGCTCACCCCGATCCTGCTGATCTGCCTGATCACGGCCCTGCTCGCGGGCGGTCTCGGCGGCACGCTGGGCTTCGTCTTCGCCGTCCGCGGCGGCCTCGCCAACTCGAACGGCAGCCAGCTCGGCGCGGCCCATCCCGAGCCGTCGGCGGCGGTCAACCGCGCCCCCGACACGCTGGCCGGCGTGGCCAAGAAGGTGCTGCCGAGCGTCGTGACCGTCCGGGTCACCGGCGCGATCGGCTCGGGCTTCGTGGTCTCCGCCGACGGGTATGTGATCACCAACGACCACGTGGTCGAGACCGGCAGCGACAACATGTCGGTGTCGTTCAGCGACGGCACCACGGCCAAGGCGACCCTGGTCGGCCGCGATCCCGAGTCCGACATCGCTGTGATCAAGGTCGCGAAATCGGGACTCACCCCGGTGGCGCTCGGCAACTCCGACTCGATCGCGGTCGGCGACCCGGTGCTCGCCTTCGGCTCGCCGCTGGCGCTGGTCAACACCGTGACCGCGGGCATCGTGAGCGCCCTCGACCGCACGATCCAGTCCGGCGACCCGGGCGGAACCACCCGCTACTACGCGGCCATCCAGACCGACGCCGCGGTCAACCAGGGCAACTCGGGCGGGCCGCTGGTCAACGCCGCCGGTCAGGTCATCGGGGTCAACTCGGTGATCCGCTCGCTGGGCACCACCGAGACCGACGCCGGCAACATCGGCCTCGCCTTCGCCATCCCGATCAACCAGGCCAAGCGCCTCGCCGGCGACATCATCGACCACGGCAAGGCCCGCCGCACGGTGATCGGCGCCGAGGTCGTCACCGGCACCGCCACGGTCACCGGCGCCCGCCTGCGCTCGGTTGAGCCGTCCGGCCCGGCCGCCACCGCGGGCCTCAAGGCCGGTGACGTGATCACCAAGCTCGACAACCACGTCCTCGAGGACGGCACCGACCTGATCGCCCTCGTCCGCAAGTACGCGCCGGGCACCGTGGTGCCGGTCGAGTACCGCCGGGGGAGCAAGACCTCGACCGCGTCAGTGACACTCGTCGCCGACTCGAATTGAACCTATGGCTCAGCGGATCTCGTGCGTAGGCTTGGCGCCGGAACGGTAGGGAGGGAGGCCACCTCATGTTCGAGAACCTGAACTGGTGGGAGATCGGCGCGTTGCTCCTGCTCGCGCTGCTGATCTTCGGCGAGCGCCTGCCCAAGGTGATCGGCGACGGCATGCGCATGCTGCGCGGCCTGCGCGCCATGGCGCAGAACGCCACCTCCGACCTGAACAAGGAGCTCGGCACCGACCTCCAGCTTCAAGATCTGCATCCCAAGGCGTTCATCCGCAAGCACATCCTCAGCGAGGAAGACGAGGAAGCGCTGCGCAAGCCGCTGCAGGGCCTTTTCGAGGACGTGAAATCCGACCTGAACGGCGTGAAGTCGGATTTGTCCGAGGTGGCCGCCGCCGCGGACATCAAGAACGCCACGAGCAGCGATGTGGTGAAGCGTCCAGCCCAGAGCTTCGACCTGGACGCCACCTAGCCAGCCGGCTCCGCTTCGCTCAGCGGGGCGATCGCGATCACCGCTTGGCGTTGACCATCAGGCTGAGCGGCTTGCCCACCAGGGAATCGCGCCGGACGGCCAGCTTTGCCGCCACCTCGTCCAGCGCCTTCGCGGCCGGGGCATCCGGTGCGGCCAGCACGATCGGCTCGCCCGCGTCGCCGGACTCCCGAACCCGCGTGTCCAGCGGCACCTGACCGAGCAGCGGCACGGAGGCGCCCACCGTCTTGGTCAGCGAGTCGGCCACGGTCTGCCCGCCGCCGGCCCCGAAGACCTCCATGCGCGAGCCGTCCGGCAGCTCGAGCCAGGACATGTTCTCGACCACGCCGAGCAGCCGCTGGTGGGTCTGCAGCGCGATCGCGCCAGCCCGCTCGGCCACCTCGGCCGCGGCCGCCTGCGGGGTCGTCACGACCAGGATCTCGGCGTTGGGCAGCAACTGGGCCAGCGAGATCGCCACATCGCCGGTGCCCGGCGGCAGGTCGAGCAGGAGCACGTCGAGGTCGCCCCAGTAGACGTCGGCGAGGAACTGCTGCAGCGCACGGTGCAGCATCGGCCCGCGCCAGACCACCGCGGCGTTCCCGGCGGTGAACATGCCGATCGAGATCACCTTCACGCCGTGCGACTGCGGCGGCATGATCATGTCTTCGACCCGGGTGGGCCGGCCCTCGACGCCGAGCATGCGGGGCACCGAGTGTCCGTAGATGTCCGCGTCGAGCACGCCGACCGAGAGCCCGCGCTTGGCCAGGGACGCGGCCAGGTTGACGGTCACGCTCGATTTGCCGACGCCGCCCTTGCCGCTCGCCACGGCGTACACCCTGGTCCTGGAACCTGGTTGGGCGAACGGGATGACGGGCTCGGCAGCGGCGGAACCACCGCGCAGCGTGCTCTGCAGCGCCTTGCGCTGCTCCTCGGTCATCACGCCGAAGTCGATGCTCACCGACGTGATCCCGGGGATCTTGGTGAGGGCGGCGGTGATGTCCGAATTGAGCTTGTCGCGCAGAGGGCAGCCGGCCACGGTGAGCAGCAGCTCGACCTTGACGTGCTCGCCGGCGACGGTGAAGCCCTTGACCATGCCGAGGTCGGTGATCGGGCGGCGGATCTCGGGGTCGTCGACGGTCGCCAGAGCAGTCTGGATCGCGTCCTCGAGCGTGGGGGCGGGAGCGGACATAGCTTGACTTTACTGCGCGGTCAGGAGCGATCCGCGTCCCACTCCTTGCGATCCTCCTCCCACTCCGAGCGGGCCCGCTTCTCCCGCCGGTGGGCCGCTTCGTCCAACTCGTCGGCGAGCCGGGCCAGCTCATTGCGCAGGAAGTCGCGGGTCGCGACCTCGCCCAGCGCGATGCGCAGCGAGGCGATCTCGCGGGCGAGATATTCGGTGTCCGCCTTCTGCATCGCGGCGCGCCGTCGATCTTCCTCCATGGCCAGGCGGTCGCGGTCGGCCTGCCGGTTCTGTGCGAGCAGGATCAGCGGCGCCGCGTACGAGGCCTGCAACGACAAGATCAAGGTCAAGAACGTGAAGGTGTACGGGTCGAAGCGCAGACCCTCCGGCGCGAGCGTGTTCCACGCGAACCAGGCCCCGATCACCACCGTCATCCAGACGATGAACTGCGCCGTCCCCATCCCCCGGGCGATCCCCTCCGACCAGCGGCCGAACGTCTCGGGGTTGAATCGGGGCAGCCGCACCCGGCTCCGCTCGACGGGTTGATCCAGGCGGTCCCGCCGCGGCTCGGTCGTCACGGCGAAGCCTGCTGGTCATCGGCGCCCGCGGCGTCCCGGTCGCGCCAGTCCCGCGGCAGCGAGTGGTCGAGCACGTCGTCGACCGTGACCGCCCCGAGCAGCCGGTGCGAGTTGTCCACCACCGGCATCGAGACCAGGTCGTACGTCGCCATCCGCTTGGTGACCTCGGCCAGCGTCGCCTCGGGCCGCAGCGGCTCGAGGTCGCTGTCGACGAGGCCGCCCAGGATCGACGCCGGTGGCTCGCGCAGCAGCCGCTGGAAATGCACCATGCCGAGATACTTACCCGTCGGGGTGGCCGACGGCGCGCGCGCCACGAAGACCTGCGCCGCCACCACCGGGGAGAGCTCCGGCTCGCGGATGCGGGCCAGCGCCTCGGCGACCGTCACGTCGGGCGTGAGAATGACCGGCTCCGAGGTCATCAAGCTGCCCGCCGTGCCCTGCTGGTAGTCCATCAGCTGGCGGACGGGGGCCGCTTCCTCGGGCTCCATGAGGTCGAGCAGCACGGTCTGCTCGGTCTTGGGCAGCTCGGCGAGCAGGTCGGCGGCGTCGTCGGGGTCCATCCGCTCGAGCACGTCGGCGGCGCGCTCGCGGTCGAGGCGTACCAGGATCTCGACCTGGTCGTGCTCGGGCAGCTCTTCGAGGACGTCGGCCAGGGTGCGGTCGCTCAGCGCGGCCGCCACCTCGTTGCGCCGGGCATCGGGCAGGTCTTGCAGAGCGTTCGCCATGTCGGCCGGGCGCATCTGCTCGAGCAGGGCCAGCAGGTTGGAGGTGCCCTGCGTATCGGTCGGGCCGAAGAGGTTGCGGATCCGCTCGTACTCGGCCTGGAAGACGTGCCCGCGGCGGGCGAGCCGCCCGGTGTGCTCGCGGACGGCGACCCGGGTGACCAGCCACTCGTTGCTGCGGTTCTGCTCCATGCCGATGTCGACGACATTGCCCTGGGTACCGGGCCCGTCGCCGGTCTCGGGCTTCACCATCACGCGGCGGTCGAGCAGGTCTTCCACCACCAGCAGCTCGTTGGGCCGCTTCTCGAAGCGGCGCAGGTTGAGCGTGCCGGTGTTGAGCACGACCGCCTCGGCGTCCATCGAGGTGACCCGCCCGATCGGCAGGAAGATGCGCCGCCGCAGTGCCATCTCGGCGACCAGCCCGACGACCTGCGGCGGCCGGTTGGTGGTGCGCAGCCGCACCACGGCGTCGCGCACCCGGCCGACCCGATCGCCGTTCGGATCGAAGACGCCCAGCCCGGCGAGCCGGGCCAGATAAACCCGCGTCCCCATGGTCACGGCTCAAGCCTAGGTTAGGGTCCGGACATGTCCACCGTGGCGTACGAGATCGTCGACGTGTTCACCGACCGCCCCTTCGCCGGGAATCCGCTGGCCGTGGTCTACGGTGCCGACGATCTGGCCGCCGACCAGATGCACGCGCTGGCCCGCGAGTTCAACCTCGCGGAGACGGTTTTCATCCTCCCGCCGACCTCCTCGGCCACCTATCGCGCGCGGATCTTCACCCCCGAGCGCGAGTTGCCGTTCGCGGGCCACCCGAGCGTGGGCGCCGCGGTGACCTCGATGCGCCGCGGTCTCTTCCCGCCCGGCGAGATCATCCAGGAGTGCGGCGCGGGCCTGCTGCCTCTTGTTGTCAGGGAGTCCGGCTCGGCCACCCTCACGGGCGGCGAGCCGACGCTGGGCGAGCAACTCGATCCCACCCCGCTGCTGGCCCTGGCGGGCCTCACGGCCGAAGATCATGAGCTTGCTGCCCCACGTTCCGCCGGGTGCGGTCTGGCCTGGGTGTTTCTTCCCGTACGGCGGGAAGCGCTCGCGAAGATCCGGATCGACGACGCGGCGGCCGAGAAGCTCGGGGTGAGCGAGCTCAGCATCTTCTCCTGGTCCCCGTCCCCCTCGCCGGAGGCCCACGCGCGGGTCTTCTGCCCCGGCGCGGCCGTCCCCGAGGATCCCGCGACCGGCTCGGCCGCCCTGGGACTGGGCGTCTACCTGGTCGACGCCGGTCTCCTGCCGGCCGACGGCACGTCCACCTACCGCGTCCACCAGGGAATCGAGATGAAGCGCCCGTCCCTGCTGGACTGCACCGTGACGGCCGGCGCCGGCCGCGCCCTTGCCGCCACGGTGGCCGGCCACGTCTGTCCGATCGCGAAGGGCGAGATCGCCGTCCCGCCCTTCATCGGCTGAGGATCAGGATTTCCGCACGCGGTGCAGGCGGAAGGGACGTTTCGTCTCCACCCGGGCCGGGGTGTCGCGCGGGGCGGCCGCCCCCGAGGTGGCCGGCAGGTGGGGTGCGGTCGTGTCGTGGTCGGACGGGGTCAGGCGGACGATCGCGCAGCCGTCGGCGGCCCAGCGGGTCACCAGCTCGCCGAAGGTGCCCGAGGCGTTCAGGCGCTTCTGGGCCAGCTGCGGGGCGACCTCGGCCCAGTCGTCGCCGTCCCGCGCCAGGCGGGTCACCGTCATCTCGGCCACCACGATCAGGCCGCCGTTGTCGCCGCGCAGGCGGACCGTCGCCGTCGACGCCTCGGCCAGGCCGGGCGCGTGCTGCTCGCCGGGGCCGCTCACCATGATCAGCGAGCCGTCCAGCGGCATGCACCAGACGCCGAGGGCCGGGCCGTCGCCGACCGAGACCCAGGCCAGCGCCGCCTTCTTGAGGGCTTCCTCCACGACCGCAGACGTCATCGGGTCATCCTCGCACCTTCGGGATTCACCATCTGGGTGTGGTCGATCAGGCTCACCACCTCGGTCAGCGAGCGGACCGTGCGGCCCGCGAAGTTGGTGTCCGCGTCGTACACGAGGTGGTGGGCCAGATCGGGGGCGGCCAGCCGTACCGGCGTCATGCCGATCGCCGCCGCGCCGGTGAGCTCGTTGCTGCCGCCGTCGCCGACATACAGGCACTCGGACGGCAGGACATTGAGCTCATCGCAGGCGGCCAGATAGATGTTCGGATCCGGTTTGCAGACCCCGAGCCGTACGGAATAGATCGTCGCGTCCAGCAGCGGCGCGACCGGAAGGCTCGGCAGGAAGGCCGGCAGCTCGTGTGTGCAGTCGCTGATCACCGCGGTCGCCAGACCGCGCCGCCGGATGGCCGTGAGCACGCTGACCGCGTCGGACCGCAGCCGGGTGTCGGCCTTGAGCGCGTTGATCCGGGCCGGCACGCCCGCGCGCACCTGCGACGGGCGGGGGCGGCCGCCCGCCTGCTCGATGACCCATCGTAGGGTGGCTTCGGCGGAGCCGTACCGGCCCCGGGCGCGCGCCCGGAAGGTGCGGTCGAGCACACCGCGCACCGCGTCGGGGTCAGCGCCGAGAGATCGGGCGATCTCGGCGTGCTGGGGTCCGCGCTGGACCGCACGGGTCAGGGTGCCAAAAAAGTCAAACACGACCGCACGGTATGCGGACACGATAAATCAGCCTCCCGGGCATCGGGTGGTCAAAAGGGGCGGGACAACGCGGTGACTGTAGCCACGGCGTCACTTTCCGTTCAATAGCGGTTGGCAAACGTGCTGCAAAACCCTGCAAGAAGCGACGGCCGGGGATGAATACGCGCTCACCTCGCCAACGGCCTGGATTGACAACCGTCGTCGCCCTCGCCGTTGCGGTCCTCGCCGTCTCGTCGTCGGCCCCGCTGATCGCGTTCGCGGCCGCTCCCGCCCTAGCCATCGCGTTCTGGCGCAACGGCCTGGCCGCCGTTGCGCTCACCCCCGTGACCCTCGGACCCCGCCGGCCCGAGCTGCTCGGCGCCGGCCGCCGCGCGCTGATCTTCTGCCTGCTGGCCGGCGTCGCCCTCGCCGCACATTTCGCAACATGGATGCCGAGCGTCCAGCTCGGCTCGGTGGCCACCGCGACTGCCTTGGTCGCCACCCAGCCGGTCTGGCAGGGGTTGATCGCCGCCGCTCAGGGCCGCCGGCCGCCGGCCGCGGGCTGGCTCGGCATCGGCCTGGCGGTGGCGGGCGCCGCGTGGGCGACGGGCGCCGACGTGGGGGTCTCCGGGCAGGCGGTGCTGGCCGACGTGCTGGCCCTGTTGGGCGCGGTGGCCGCCGCGGTGTACACCGCGCTGGGCGAGCAGGCCCGGACGACGCTGAGCACGACGACGTACACCTGGATCTGCTACGGCACCTGCGCGCTCGCCCTGCTCGCGGTCTGCCTGATCGCCCGGGTCGACCTGGCCGGCTACGACCCGCGCACGTGGGCCGCGATTCTGGCCCTGGTGGCCGGGGCCCAGCTCCTGGGCCACTCGATGTTCAACTACGCCCTCCAGCGCACGTCGGCCACCACCGTCAGCGTCCTGGCCCTCCTCGAGGTGCCCGGGGCGGCCCTGCTGGCCTGGGTGTGGCTGGGGCAGCAGCCTCGTCTCGCCACCCTGCCCGGCCTGCTGCTCCTGCTGGCCGGCGTGGCCGTATTCGTCCTCGGCGCCACCCGGGCCAACCGCCTCACGGTCGACCCCGCCCTCACCGACTAGCGAGCCCTCCCCGATCAGCCCGCCCTCGTCGGCTTGCGCGCAGCTTCTCTCGCCGGCCGGCCGTTCGCGGTCTCGTTCTTGCGGCGGGTGTGCGGTCCGCTTTGGGCGGGTTCGCTCGTTGAACCATCGGGGGCGTCGGGCTGGCGGCGGCCGGCGAGGACGGGTAGAGAGGGGGAATGCGATGTACCGCGGTCGATTCCGGACGGGCCTCGCGCTCGGGGTGGTCCTCATGATCGGTGGGTGCGGCGACCCGGGCGACGGCGAGATCGTCGACTCGCCCGGCCTGACCGGCGGCTGGACCACGGCCGGCTGTGGCGTGCCTCGCACCCCCGAGCACGTCACCGCCGGCGGCGTCCAGGTGCCCGTCACGCCGCCCCGGCTCGAGGCGGTGATGACCGGGATCGACCGGGCCGGCCGGGGCGAGTTCGCCGACAGTTTCGCGGGCGTCGAGGTCGATCAAGAGAAGGTTCGCGCGATCGTCTACCGCGTCCCGTCGGCGGCCTTCGACGACTTCATCCGCAAGTCGGCCGAGGACGCCTGCGTGGTCGTCCGCGACGCCGACCACTCCACCAAGGACCTCACCGTCTGGCACGACCGGGTGCTCGCCGACCTGCCGTACTGGACCGCGCAGGGCGTCCGTGTCGTCAGCATCGGCGCCCGCCACGACGGCAGCGGCGTCGAGATCGGCGTCCGCGACGTCGAGGAGGCCCGCCGTCAGCTACCGGCCCGCTACGGCGCCAGAGCTCCGCTGATCTTCGTTCAGGCCGATCCGGTGCGCCCGCTGCCCGCCCCCACCAGCCGCGTAGCCGCGCCGCCGGGCGATCAGGTCACCAGTTGGGATCGTTCTCGCTGAGCACGACCAGGACGATGACGAGCACGATCCCCACCACGACGATGGCCGTCGTGATCCAGCCGACGATGATGCCGGCCAGAGCCATCCCGGCGCCGTCCGTGCCGTTGGCCGCGATCCGCCGCCGGGCGACGTGGCCCATGATCGCGCCGACAACGCCGAGAAGACCGCCGATCCCGTACGCGCACAGGCCCGGCACCGCCGCGCACGAGACGACCAGCGACGCGATCGCGAGCCCTTCGGTCTCCCGCGGCCGGTAGACGTACGGGTAGCCCGGCTGCGGATAGCCCGGCTGCGGATAGCCCGGCTGCGGATAGCCCGGCTGCGGATAGCCCGCCTGCGGATAGCCGTGCTGCGGATCGCCGGGCTGCGGATAGCCCTGCTGCGGATCGCCGGGCTGCGGATCGCCGGGCTGCGGATACGACGGCTGGGCGTAGGTCGGCGGCGGATACTGGACCGGCGGGACGGCGTCGTCCGGGGGCGGCGTCGGCTCGGGCGGATACGGGTAGCTCAATATCGCCTCCGGTGGCAGGTCGGCCGGACCCCATTAAACAGTGAGGTCACGTACGCCTGTCGTGCGCCACATGGGTGCGATGTTTGCCCTGGCCCATGTGACGGGGCAGGATCGCCGCATGGTCTTCGACGCCCGCTCTGCCAGCGGTAGCCGTTCTCGGCGCGACGCCACCCGTCCCGCGGCCGGCCGCCGGCCGCGCACCAACGTGCCCGACGCCCCCGACACGGCCGACGCGGCCGACGCTCCGGCGGAAGTCTCGGAGCCGGGCGAGGCGCCCGTGACGCTCCGCCTCGACGGAAAGGTCGCGCTGGTCACCGGCGCGGGCAGCCCCGACGGCATCGGGTACGCGACCGCCCGCCGCCTGCGCGATCTGGGCGCCCGCGTCGCGATCGTCTCCACCACCAGGCGCATCCACGAGCGGGCCGCCGAGCTGGGCATCACCGGTTTCGTGGCCGACCTGACCGACGAGGCCGAGGTGGGCGCGCTCGCCGACGCGATCACCGACCAACTCGGCGACGTCGAGGTTCTCGTGAACAACGCCGGCCTCGCGAGCCGGGCAAGCCCCGAGGTGCTGCGCCCGGTCGCCCAGCTCACGTACGACGAGTGGAAGGCCGAGATCGACCGCAACCTGAGCACGGCGTTCCTGTGCAGCCGCGCCTTCCAGGGCGCGATGGCCGAGCGGGGCTGGGGCCGCATCGTCAACCTGTCCGCGACGGCGGGCCCAGTGAACGCCCTCCCGACCGAGGCGGCGTATGCCGCGGCCAAGGCCGGCGTGGTCGGCCTGACCCGCGCCCTGGCGATGGAACTGGTGGCCGACGGCGTCAACGTCAACTGCGTGGCCCCCGGCACGATCTACACGGCCGCGTCGACGGTGACCGAGATCAAGCAGGGCCTCGGCACCCCGATCGGCCGCCCCGGCACTCCCGACGAGGTGGCCGCCGCGATCGCGTTCCTCTGCTCTCCGGCCGCGTCCTACATCACCGGCCAGATGCTGGTCGTGGACGGCGGCAACAGCGTCCGCGAGGCCGAGTTCCGCTGACCCGTCGCTGAACGGGCTGTCGCTCGACGGGGCGTCGCTGAACGGGCTGTCGTTCGACGGGTCTACGTCGAGACCTTCGGCCCGCTGCTGGCCTACGCCCTGCGCCGGGTCGAGCAGCCCGCCGAGGCGTCCGATGGCGGCCAGGTGCCGCTTGCCAGGCGCCTGACTGACGGCGACCCGCACCCCCTTGCGGGTCGCGATCGGGGCAAGCCGCTTGACCGTGGACAGCGCGGAGGCGGCGTCGGCGTGCGGCACCGCGGCTCCGGCTCGCGATGAGCTGGAGGCGAGAAGACTCGGTGGTTGGCCGGCCGGGTGACCGGCCGACCATCCCGATCAGTAGGTGCTGCTGCCCATGCCGTTGTTGACGGCGAAGATGATCGCGACCACGTAGAACGCGCAGACGAGCACGCCGAGGCCGGTGAAGATGTAGCCGAGCCAAAGGCCGGCCGTGGCCAGGCCCTCGCCCTGCTCGCCGGTTTGACGGATCTGCTTCTTGGCCAGGTGGCCGAGGACGATCGCGACCGGCGCGAAGATGAACGCGAACACGAGGGCCAGGATCGCCATCGTGTTCGTGCCGGCCACCGGCACGTAGACCGGCTGCGGATAGCCGGGCTGCGCGCCGTAGGGCTGCTGCCCGTAGCCCGGTTGCCCGTAGGGCTGGTCGCTCGTGGGCGGCTGCCCGTAAGGCTGGCCGTACGGCTGACCGCTGGACGGCGGCTGCCCGTACGGCTGACCGCTGGACGGCGGCTGCCCGTAAGGCTGTCCGTAGGGTTGTCCGCTGGACGGCGGCTGCCCGTACGGCTGTCCGCTCGACGGCTGGGACGGGTCGCTGGGCTGCTGCCCGTAGGGCTGCTGGGGCTGATATGGATCCGGCGTGCCGCCGGACGTCGGATAAGTCATGAGGTCCTCCTCGTTCCCCGGCACCGTACTAGCCGGGACAAACGTGGGGACACGATAGGCGTACTCCGACCCAGGAAGCGACGCCAATCAGACTCAATTTCCCCGATGTCTCGCACCGAGGCGGCCCGTCTCGGGACAATCCGGCTCAGGAAAGTCTCGTCAGACTGCCCACGGCCCGCTCGACCGCGAGGCATCGATCTTCCACATAGTCGATCCCAGCCTCCTCGGCGAGCCGCCGCGCCTGGGCCGACACGATGCCGCTCTGGAGCCACACGGCCGGCGCCTTGATCGCGATCGCCTGCCGCACGATCTCGACCGCGTCGCGAGCCGGCCGGAAGATGTCGACCAGGTCGACCGGCTCCCCGATGTCGGCCAGCGTCGGGACCGCTTTGATCCCGAACACCTCGTCGGCGAACGGGTTGACCGGAATGATTCGCCAGCCGTGCCGGAGCATCTGCAGCGGAACGGTGTGCGCAGGCTTGAACGGGTCCCGTGAGGCCCCCACCACGGCGATGACGTTGGCCTCCGCCAGGATCTGCTGTGCACTCCTCATGCAATCGACTGTAGTCACGCGAAACGCCCACGACTGCTCCGTACATCACAGCCCCGCCGCACGTCACAAAGCCCCACCGGCGCGCCGTCGCTGCAAGGGGGAGAGGCGAGGAGAAGAAGAAGCCGTCGACGCCGCGGTCGGTGAAGGCAGAGGCGGTCGGCCGGCTCGCAGCGTAAGCGCGGGGCCGGCACGGTGTTGAGGGCGGGCGGTGTGGGCCGAGCGGCGTGGTCATAGCAGGGTCAGTTGCTGGGGCTGGGGCTGGGGCTGGGGCTCGGCGGCCGGGGGTGGGCCGACGTTGCGGATCTGGGCCGGGTCGGGGCGGTGCAGGCCGTGGCGGCGGGCTGCCATGCGGACGCGGGCGCCTATCTCGGACTGGTAGGACTCCGGGAGGTAGGAGCCGTCGCCGTAGAGCTCGCGGTAGCGCGGGGCCAAGGCGGGGTGGGTGCTGGTCAGCCAGGACGCGTACCACTCCTTGGCGCCGCGGCGCAGGTGCAGCGGGATGGGGGTGACGCTGACGGCGCCGGCGGCGGCGATGGCGGCGACCGTTTCCTCGATGGACTCGTCGTTGTCGGTCAGGCCGGGGAGGATCGGGGCCATCAGGACGCCGACGGGGAAGCCGGCGTCGGTCAGCCTGTGCACCACGTCGAGACGGCGGCGGGGGCTGGGCGCGCCGGGCTCGACCGAGCGCCAGATGGTCTCGTCGACGAAGCCGACGGAGACCGCCAGACCGACGCTGGTCACCTCGGCCGCCTGCCGGAGGAGGTCGAGGTCGCGCAGGATCAGCGTGCCCTTGGTAAGGATCGAGAACGGGTTGGCGTGATCGCGCAGCGCGGCCAGGATCTCGGGCATCAGGCGGTAGCGGCCCTCGGCGCGCTGGTAGACGTCGACGTTGGTGCCCATCGCGATCGCCGCGCCGGACCAGCGGGGCGCGGCCAGCTCGCGGCGGATCAGCTCGCCCGCGTTGACCTTGACGACGATCTTGGTGTCGAAGTCGTGGCCGGAATCGAGATCGAGATAGGTATGGGTGTGCCGGGCGAAGCAGTTGTGGCTGACCACGCCGTCGGCGATGAAGTCGCTCGTGCCGGTGGAGATATCGAACAGGGGGAGCGTGAGGCCGAGGTCTTCGATGTCGGCAACCGCGAGTTCTCGGCTTTTGCGCACGCCCACCCCGGAGGCGTCGAGCGGCGCGCCGTCGATGCCGGTGAGGTGCCGGAAGCGCAGCGCCGCCCACAGGTCGCGGTCGATCTCGACGGTCGCCGGGGCGCCGGGGCGGGTGCTCGCCGAGGCGCCGGCGCGGGTGGTGACCGGGGCTCGGCTGGGCAGGCCGAGCCGGGTGAGCGCATCGGTGACCCGGCTGAGGAAGAGCTGGTCGCCGCTGGTGAAGGTGATCGCGAGCCGGTCGGACCGGCCGGTCGACCCGAACGCCCCGGCCAGGAAGCCTCTGTACCACCCCGGGGTGGGCTGCTCGGGCCAGCGCAGCGCCTCGTGCAGGGGGAGGTCTTCGAGGTAACGGTCGGCGCGGACCCAGGCGTCGCTCTCACGGGCCGTGCGGCCGGGGCTGCCCGATGCCGGGGTGGTGAGTGCGGCATCGCCGCGGATCAGGCCGCAGAGGAAGCCGGACTGATAATCGGGGGACTCCTTGGGCGGCTCGGCGAAGTGACCGACCCCGAACATCAGGTCGCCGACCGCGAGCGCCGGCTGGTGCGGCTCGGCGGGGCTGACGTGGCGCCAGCCGCGGTCGGTGAGGAAGCGGTGGTCGCCGCTGGCCACCAGCCGGGTGCCGTCGGCCAGCGTGACCCGGAAGGCCGGTTTCTGGGTCTGCCAGTGGTCGAGGACCGTGGTGGGCACGTAGCGGCGGCATGCGCCGGCGCCCATCGTGCCCATGATGGCGTCGCCGGGGCGCAGCTCGGCGAGCGGACGGGTCGTGCCGTCGGCCATCAGGATCGGGGTGTCGCCGGCCAGGCAGTACGAGCAGGCGTGTGAGCAGCCCCGATAGGGATTGACGGTCCACTGGAACGGCACCCGCGACTGACCCGGCACGCGATTGATCAGGCTCTTCGCCCGGATCTCGTAGAAGGTCATGCCGGCGAAGCCGGGTGTGTCGAAGGTGCGGACGGTGGCGCCGGGCAGCGCCAGCGGCAGGGGTGGAGCCGCCGGCGCCGCCCTGTCAAGGAGCGGGTCGCCGTCGTGGGGAGCCGACAGGTTGGACCATCGCATGGGGGAGATTCGAACACATGTTCGATCTCGTTGTCCACTCGTCGGCGGCGTGTCGCCCGGCCGGAAACCGCGCGCGTCGCGATGGCGAAATGGCCCGCGGACCTAGCGGGTCCGCGGGCCGGGATGTGGTGCCGAGATCAGTGGCTGTGCGCGGCGAGCTGCTTGCGCACGTCCTCCATATCGAGCTTCTCGACCTGGTCGATCAGGTTCTCCAGGGCCGACTCCGGAAGGGCGCCGGGCTGGGAGAAGACGATGACGCCGTCGCGAACGGCCATGATCGTCGGGATCGAGCGAATGTCGAACTTCGCGGCGATAGCCTGCTCGGCCTCGGTGTCGACCTTGCCGAACGTGATCTCCGGGTGCTTCTCCGAGGACCGCTCGTACGTCGGCGCGAACCGGACGCAGGGGCCGCACCAGCTGGCCCAGAAGTCGACCAGGACGATGCCGCCCTTGTTGGTGACCTCGTCGAAGTTCTCAGCGGTCAGCGCAACCGTCGCCATGATGTCTCCGTCCACGGGAAAATTGGCTTGCGTGCGTTGAAACCCATCGTCGCTCCGCCCCATTCCCGCTCTCCGGGGTGGCGACACGTGTCCTGGGGCACGATTTCCGAACGCCGTGTTGGCCTTAGACCACTCATCGTAACGATAAGTAGGGAGAGCGCTCTCATTTCTGAAGCAACTTGCTACGCCCGTTTTTGAGCGAGATACCGGGACATCGCATCCCGGGTCGGGTCGCACCCCTGCCTGCCTGCGTAACACCCGGTATCAAAGGTAATGGTTAACAAACCTAAATGTGATTTGGCTCACATCTGAAAGTCCTTCACATCGATACGCACGGTAAGGCAGACTTCAACTCATCAGAGCGTGGGCGGCGGGTGCCGGGGAGGGCCCCGCCGCTCATTGCGTCTCCACCACCGCTGGGTAGCGTAACCGCCCATGATTGCGGATGAGGGCAGGTCGGTGGCGGCGGAGCCGTCGGACGGCGAGTCCGCCGAGGTCGGCGTAGGCCCCTGGGTCGGTGAGTGGCCGTCCGATCCTTGGTTTGATCCCGAATTGCTCGCGCAGGGTGACCGCCGCAACGTCGTGGATCGCTATCGGTATTGGCGGCGTGAGGCCGTCGTGGCCGACCTGGACACCCACCGGCACGACTTCCACGTCGCGATCGAGAACTGGCAGCACGATCTCAACATCGGCACCGTGGTGCGCAACGCCAACGCGTTCCTCGCGGCCGAGGTGCACATCGTCGGACTGCGGAAGTGGAACCGGCGCGGCGCCATGGTCACCGACCGGTACCAGCACGTGCGGCACCACCCGACCATCGACGAGTTCGTGGGTTGGGCCGCCGAGCTCGACCTGCCGGTGATCGGGATCGACAACCTGCCCGGCTCGCGCCCGATGGAGACCGTCACCCTGCCTCGCCGGTGCGTTCTTCTCTTCGGCCAGGAGGGGCCCGGCCTCTCCGGCACGGCCCGTTCGGCGTGCAGTCAGCTGTTCTCGATCGCGCAGTACGGCTCGACCCGATCGATCAACGCCGGGGTGGCCAGCGGCATTGCCATGCACGCGTGGATTCGCGCTCATGCGGGACCCCCGCCGGAGTGAATCTTTCTGATACGTCCGGGTTCTGCGGATCCGCTTGACGAGGCCTTCGCCGACCCGCACGGTAGGTGTGTGGGTGTCACGGTGAGTTGCCCCAGGTGCGGTGCGCAGGTCCGGAAGCCGGACCTGATGCACAGCGACTGGCGCTGTGACAACTGCGGCGACGTTCCGCCCTTCCATGTGGCCGAGCACATCAGTGCCGAGATCGTCGACAGCATGATGCGGCAGCGCACGCCGAAATCGGAGAAGGTTCCGTTCTGGTGCCCGTGGCCGTTGCCCGCCGGCTGGATGGTGACCGGTGTCGGCTGGGCGGGTGACGACCGATTGGGCGTACGTGCGAGCGCGATCTCGTGCAGCGGCCCCGAGCCCTTGGGCGGTGGGCCGGCCGATGTGGTTCTGATCGCCGAGCTTCCGGGCGTCGGCCTGGGCACGCGATTCGCCGGCATTCCCGGCATCGACCCGGGATATCTGATCACCGAAGCCCTGGCCGGCCCCAGTGGACACCCGGGCCCGCACGCCAAGATCAAGGCCGCCGGACACCCCACTCCACTGTGGTGCGTCAAGTCCCCGGAAGATCGAAGTGCCTACGTGAGTGAGGCAAAAGGAATGTGGCTCTATGCGGTAGCGTGGCCCGCAAGCGCGGGTTACTTTCTCGCGGAGCACGTCGTACTGCACGACCTCTCCGAGGGGGTGCCACCCGAGCTCGTGTACGGAGCGCCGTCACCGTACCTGCACGGCCGGGCCTGATTGCGGGGCCTGACCTGCGGTTTCGGTATCGGCTTTTCGGTCACATTGTTCACACCGAGCGACGAAGCTGATACCGTCAGTACTGCCGCGGCGCTGACCGTCACCCGCACCCACAGGAGAAGGCCCGCCATGATCAAGAAGGTTCTCACCTGGCTTGGTATCGCGTTCTTGATCTTTTTCATCGCCTTCAACCCGAACTCGGCGGCGGACGTGTTCGCCTCCCTCGGAGGGACGATCGCCGATATTGCCCGGGGCTTCGGCCAGTTCTTCACCAACCTCGTCGCTTAGCATCTCTACATGGGTGGTCCTGCTGAGCCGCACGAGCCTCGAGGCGAGGGTGCTGGGCGCCCTCGGGACGATGACGAGAGCTTCGGGTACGAAGATCCGGCGTTCGATGATGCCTATACCCGGCGGCGCCCCTATTCGGACGGTCCCGGTTTCTCCCCGGACGCGGGCTACAACCCCGACGCCGGCTACAACCCCGACGCCGGCTACAACCCCGACGCGGGCTACGCGACGGACGCCGGCGAGTACGAGCCGCCCATCATCACCCAGGAAGAGCTGGCCGGCCTCGGCGAAGGCGGTGGCGGCGGCCCGCGCCGCGTGCTCCCGCTCGAGGACGAGCCCACCACTCTGGTCGCGCGCTACCTCTTCCCGACCGAGCGCTATCGCGGCGAGTGGAAGAGGCATTGGATCCACCTCTCCACGCCGCTCCTGATCGGCGCCGGCGCCACGCTCGCGCTGGGCTACCTGGCCGGCTTCCTGACCCGCCAGCACATCGACGGCCTGGTGACGGTCGCGGTGCTGATCTGGCTGGGAGTGATCGGCTGGGTCGCGTGGAAGGTCTTCGACTGGTACTTCGACCGCTTCATCCTGACCAACAAGCGGGTCATGGTGGTCAACGGGATCGTCACCCGTCGGGTGGCCATGATGCCCCTCCTGCGGGTGACCGACATGAAGTACGAGCAGTCCGCGCTGGGCCGCATGCTCAGCTACGGCACGTTCGTCCTCGAGTCGGCCGGCCAAGATCAGGCGCTCCGCGAGGTCAAGCACCTGCCGAACCCCAACGAGCTCTACCTGAGGGTCGTCGAGGAGATGTACGAGCCGCAGGCCGTCGAGGCACGGCTGGGCAAGGACGGCGACGGCGACGACGCCTGATCACCGTTCGGCGGGCATGTGACGAAGGGATCTCGGATCCGTACGGTCGCGGGTTGTGCCTGGCCGGTAGCGTTTTCGGGTGACCAGAATCGACCTGCACTGCCACTCGACCGCCAGCGACGGCACCCTGACACCCGCGCAACTGGTCATGGCGGGTTCGCGTGCGGGTCTCGACGTCATGGCGATCACCGACCACGACACCACCGGCGGCTGGGCCGAGGCGGCCGCGGCGCGTCCCGAGGGACTGATCCTAGTGCGCGGCGCCGAGCTGTCGTGTCGCTGGTTCGGCGGTGGCGAGTGGCCGATCCCGCTGCACATGCTCGCGTACCTGTTCGACCCGGCCGAGCCACGGCTGGCCGCCGACCTGTTGGCCCTGCGCACCGACCGCGAGCAGCGCGCCGAGAAGATCGTGACGAAGCTGCGCGCCGACGGCGTGCCGATCACGTGGGACGAGGTGCGTGGCTACGCGGCGGGCGGGTCGGTCGGCCGGCCGCACATCGCCCAGGCGCTGATCCGGGCCGGGCTCGTCCATACGACCAACGAGGCGTTCGCCTCCCGATGGCTGGGCTCGCGGTATTTCGTACCCAAGGCTGATCTTGATGTTTTCGAAGCCGTGCGGGCGGTACGTGCGGCAGGCGGCGTGCCCGTTTTTGCACATCCGAGGGCGACGTCACGCGGGCGAGTGGTGCCCGATCAGCTGATCGTCGACCTCGCCGAGGCCGGCCTCTTCGGACTCGAGGCCGACCACGAAGATCATTCGTCCGCCGAGCGGGCGCACGTGCGGGCTCTGGCGGAAGACCTGGGCCTGGTGGTCACCGGATCTTCCGATTTTCACGGTACGCACAAGACGGTCCGGCTAGGTGCGTTCACGACCGCGCCCGAGGCGTACGAGAAGATCGTCTCCGCGGCGACCGGAGTGCCGGTCCTAGGGTGACCCTCACCGCACCGGCCTGCGTGAACAACGTGCCAACCCCTACCTTGTTCGGGTGAATCTCAAGTTTCTCGGCGAGGTCTACGTGACCCTGTTGGTCATCGTCGACCCGCCCGGCATGGTGCCGGTCTTTCTGGCGCTGACCGGGACGATGCCGTCCAGAGCCCGGATGAAGGCCGGCACCCAGGCGGTGCTGCTGGCCCTCGGCGTCATCGTGGGCTTCGCGGTCGCCGGGCAGACTCTGCTCGATTACCTGCACGTCAAGCTGCCCGCGCTCCAGGGCGCCGGCGGCCTGCTGCTCGTGCTCGTCGCGTTGCAGCTGCTCACCGGCAAGACCGACGAGCCCGCCGAACAGGGCGGCACCAGCAACGTGGCGCTCGTGCCGATCGGCACTCCGCTGCTCGCCGGGCCCGGCGCCATCGTCGCCACCATGTTGTTCGTCCAGCGTGCCGATGGTCTCAACGACTACACGGTGATCGGCATCGGCATCCTGCTGGTCATGCTCACCGTCTGGGTCGTCCTCCGCTACTCCGGAGTGATCGTCAAACTGCTCCGCCCGGCCGGCATCGAGGTGCTGACCCGGATCGCCGGCCTGCTGCTCGCGGCCATCGCCGTGCAGTTGATCGCCGACGCGGTGGACGCCTTCGTGGAGCTGTACACCGCCGCGTACGCCTGAGTTTTTGTCGGGGGGTGCTGGCAGGATTACCGCGTGGCTTCCACCAGACCCGCCAGGTCGGTCCCCGAGCAGCTCGGCTTCGACGGCATGCCCGAGCGGCTCTTCGTCTGCACCCCGAGCAAGCTGGGCACGTTCGTCGACTGCCCCCGGCGGTACCGATACTCCTACGTCGACCGCCCCACCCCGCCCAAGGGCGCGCCCTGGGCACACAACTCGCTGGGCGCGAGCGTCCACACGGCGCTGAAGAACTGGTATGCGCTGCCCGTCGCCCGGCGCGCGCCGGGCGCACTGCCGAGCCTGCTCCGTCCGACCTGGGTGCGCGAGGGCTATCGCGATGTCGAGCAGGAACGAGCGACGTATCGGGCGGCCATGGGCTGGCTGGAGACCTACGTGGCAGGTCTCGACCCGCAGGAAGAGCCGCTCGGGGTCGAGCGGGTGGTGGCGACCAAGACGTCGGTGATCGCCTTCAACGGGCGCGCCGACCGCATCGACTCCCGCGACGGCGAGGCGGTGATCGTCGATTACAAGACGGGGCGTTCGGGCCTCGACGCCGATGATGCTCGCGGGTCGCAGGCGCTGGCGCTGTACGCATGGGCCGCGCAGCGCGTGTTCCGGCGGCCGTGCCACCGGGTCGAGCTGCACCATCTGCCGAGCGCGGCGGTCGCGGCTCACGAGCACACCGAGGAATCGCTGGCCCGGCAGGTGCGGCGTGCCGAGGAAACGGCGCAAGACATCATGGCGGCCGAGCGGGCGGTCGCCGGCGGGGCCGATCCCGACGAGGAGTTTCCGGTCAATCCGGGGTCGCTGTGCAGCTGGTGTGACTTCCGCAAGGTTTGCCCGGCCGGGCAGCAAGCGCCGGCCCGGGAGCCTTGGGCTGCGGTGGAGCATTTGGGCAACTGAGGAGCATTTCGGCAACTGAGGAGCATTTCGGCAGCCGGGGAGCGGGCGGGCTCGGTGCTGTCGCCGTGGGGTGTGGAAGGGCCGGTGGGTGCTCGCGGCGGGTCACGAGGGCGGGGGCGCTCGCGGCGGGTCAGTAGGGGCGGGTGCGCTCGCGGGGTCAGGAAGGGGCGGCGGCGTTGGCGGCGGCTGCTCGGGCCAGGGCGGCTTCTCGCATGGGTGCTACCCGGAGGCTGCGGGGGATGGTCGAGAGGACCGAGGAGAGCAGCAGGCGCAGGCCACGGGCCGAGAGGTCGGCGGTCAGGTCGGTGGTGGGCAAGCCCAGGCCGCCGTACATACGGCGGGCCCAGGGCGGGAGCATGGCCATCGCGGTTGCCGCTATGCCGAAGTACGCCCAGCGCGTCGGGCCCAGGGTGAGGCCCAGGCGGAAGGCCCGGCCGCCCCAGTTCTCCGGGACGGGCGGGACGGTCAGGAACAGCGCCGTCTCCACGCTCTCCCTGGTCAGGCTCAGGCGGGGCTGCATCTCGTCGTAGTACATGGCCACCTCGGTGGCCGTGGCCGGGACCGTGGCGGGGTCGAGGCCCATCAGCTCGGCGGCCAGGAGTTGCTCGGTGTAGTAGCCGTCGATCTCCTCGGGGGTGAGGCGCACGCCCGCCCGGGTCGCGGTGGTCAGGAACGACTCGACCTCGGCCACGTGCACCCAGCGCAGCAGCTCCGGCTCGTCGAGGGGAAAGTGCTCGCCGGTGCGCGGGTCGATCGCGGTCATCCGGGAATGCAGGCGCCGCACCCGGGAGGCGATCTTGCGCACCTCCTCCGTCGTGCCCCAGACAACCGTGCCGACGTACGCGGACGTGCGGGTGAGCCGCCCCCAGGGATCGGCGCGGTAGCTGGAGTTCTGCGAGACGGCGGCCACCGCGCGGGGGTGCAAGGCCTGAAGGTAGAGCGAGCGGAGCCCGCCGAGCAGCAGAATCGGTTCCCGATGCAGTTTCCAGGTGACGGAATCCGGCCCGAACAGCCCCAAGTCCCCACTCATGCGATCAAGGTTGCCACGGAAACGCGGAAAACTTGAACCCGTTCAGAAATGGCGACCCGTGCGGGTCCCGGGCGGGTCTCAGACTGCCTCGTCCGCCTGGCGCCGGGCCTGACAATCGGGGCACAAACCCCAGAAAGTGACTTCGGCCTCGTCGACCTCGAAGCCCTGCGCCTCGTTCGGGGTCAGGCAGGGACGCTCGCCGACGGAGCAGTCGACGTCGGCGATCGCGCCGCAGCCCCGGCAGACGATGTGGTGGTGGTTGTCGCCCACCCGTGCCTCGAACCGGGCCGGGCTGCCGGCCGGCTCGATGCGCCGGGCCAGGCCGGCCCGGGACAGGGCGCCCAGCACGTCGTAGACGGCTTGGGTCGAAACCGAGTCGAGGCGAGTGCGGGCACGGCCGGCGATGTCTTCCACCTCGAGGTGGCCGCCCTCGGCGAGGATCTCCAGCACGGCGAGGCGCGGCCTGGTCACCCGAAGGCCGTGCCTGCGTAGAAGATCTTCGTTGCTGGACATCGGTCCATGACAACACGGTTCACGGCAAAGCCCAACTCGTGACCTTGCGAGGTGCCCCGTTCTGGTGGGATATCACAGGATCGGTCTGCCGGTGAACCGCAGTGGGCGGCCGGGCGTAAGCGCAGACAGTGGATGTTGCGGCGTCAGACACTTCGGGCTGACGGATCCGTTCATGATCGAGGAGGCGTCTTGTTCGACCAGATCAACGGCCTGCCCGTGCACGCGCTCGTGCTGCACGCGGCGGTCATCTTCGTTCCGCTCCTGGCTCTGGGCGCCATCGTGTACGCGCTCGTGGGACCGTGGCGCGCGAAGATCGGCTGGGCCGTCCTGCTGCTCGGGATAATCGCGCCGATCTCCACCTTCGTCGCCAAGGAGTCCGGCGAGAAGCTCTACGACCGTTTGGTGGGTCTGGGCCTGAAGGGCAACGGTAAGGAGATTCTCGACGACCACATGCACTTCGGCACGATGACCTTCTGGTTCTCGCTGTCCCTCGGGGTCGTCAGCATCGTGGCGGTCATCCTCACCCGCCGCGGCTCGGTTCCCAAGGTTGTCGAATGGGTCCTGGCGGCGGCCATGGTGGTGCTGGCCGTGTTCTCGGGCTATTACGTCTTCCGCACGGGCGACTCGGGCGCTACCGCGGTCTGGGGCACGTACTAGAACGTCGTCCCACCACGAGAAACGACGCCTCCGTCGGCCGGGCTGCCTTTACGGCGGCCGGCGGAGGCGGAAATGCGGCGGGCAGGGCGCGGCGGGCGGGGCGCGGCGGGCAGGGCGCGGCGGGCGGGGCGCGGCAAGCGGGGCGCGGCAAGCAGGGCGCCTTGGCCGGAGCGCGGTGAGCGAGGCGCGGCGGGCAGGGCGCGGCGGGCGGGGCGCGGTGGCCGGAGTGCGGTCGCCGGAGCGCGGTTTCTAGAAGATGGCTCGGGCGCAGAGCAGGCAGATGAGGATCACGGCGATGGCACCGGCCACGAGCCCTACGCCGTACGTGACCGTGCGGGCCGAGCCCTCGGCGTCATCCAGGGCGTCCATGTCCTGTGGGGGCAGGGCGCGCGGGGGCGGAGGCTGGGCGATCGTGGGCGGTCGCCAGTCCGGCGGGGGCGGGGTCGCGCGGGGTGGGCCCTGGTAGCCGGGGCCCCGGGCGGGCTGGGGCGCCGGGGCCGGCGGCGGCGCGGGCGGGGTGGCCGCGGGGTCGGGGCGCTGCCAGTACGCGTCGTCCGGGACGCCGGTGGGGGAGCTCACGTTCACCGACGGTACAGCCGAAGGAGGAAGACGGTCTCGGCGGCGCGGCTTACCCTCGTAGCCGTGGACATCTTGGACGAGCCTGAGCGCGACAACGACGCCGAGCGCGAGGTCGACTTCGAGTCGGAAGAGGTGGCCGTGCTGCCCGACCAGACCCGCGACGACACCGAGCGGGGTTGGGGCGAGCGCGGCGACACCAACGACGAGCGGCTCTGGGAGGACCGTCCGCCCCACTGGGGGTGAGGCGGGCCTGGGGCGGGCAGAGGGTCAGCCGGGGGCGGCAGGGCGTCACGGGCGGCAGGGCGTCACCGGGCGGCAGGGCGTCACCGGGCGGCAGGGCGTCAGCCGGGTGGCAGGGCGTCAGCCGGGGCGGATCAGGATCGCGAAACCGTGGCCGGGGGTGACCACGGCGCGCTGGGCCTCGGTTGGGGCCAGGGCCAGCAACAGGCCGCCGCCGGCAGTGGGGTCGCCGGCGCCGGTGACCTTCAGGACCAGGGCGGCGGCCGCCACAGCGGTGGGGCCGCCATCGCGGTTCATGCGCAGCAGATCGACCCGGTTTCCGGGGCGGACCAGGCTCAAGGCCGTCGGGTCGGCCAGCCGGATCGGGACGCCCAAGCTGCCAGGCGGCACCGTGACCTGGCCCGCATGCGCCGGGCCGTCCGCACCCGAGCCGGCCGAGCCAGCCGCACCCGACCCGGCCGAGCCAGCCGCACCCGAGCCGGCCGAGCCAGCCGCACCCGCGTTGGTCGACCCCGAGCCGGCCGCACCCGCGTTGGTCGACCCCGAGCCGGCCGAGCCAGCCGCACCCGCGTTGGTCGACCCCGAGCCGGCCGCACCCGCGTTGGTCGACCCCGAGCCGGCCGCACCCGCGTTGGCCGCACCCGTGTTGGTCGACCCGGAGTTGGCCGCCCTCGAGCTGGCCGAACCTGAGCCGGCCGGAGCTGCTGCGGCTGAGGCCGGCGCCGCGGCCGTGGGGGAACCCTGCGAAGGATCGGCCGCGGCGCCGGGTTTGCCGGTGCAGGACCGGCTGGCTGACCACGACGCGAAGGCGGCGGTTGCCAGCAGCGCCGCGACCGCTGCCAGACGCAGCAGCGTGCCGCGGGACGGCCGGCGCCGTCGCACGGGATCTAGGTGTCCGTCGTGTCGTGCGGATCCCCGTGCCCGAGGGCCGGATTGCCCTGACTGTGACGTTTCGGGCTTGCCCATGGTCCGTTCCTCCCGCCCGCCGGATGTGCCGTGGTCGGGGCAGGACGTTAGGCCGGATCGAAGATCGCTCGCTCGAGGCCTGTGGACAACCGCGCGCTGTGGACAACCCGCGGCAAGGCGGTGATTTTGCTATGCACAAAGCAGCGCGCCAGGCCCAGGGCCTGGCGCGCTGTCGGTTGTCGCGTGGGTCAGGAAGCGGCGGCGGCCTTCGCGCTGCCGGACGAGCCCGATCCCGATGACGAGCTCGAGGACGACGAAGAGGACGTGCCCGACGAGGACGTGCCCGACGAGGACGTGCCCGACGAGGACGTGCCCGACGAGGACGAGCCCGACGAGGACGAGCCCGACGAGGACGAGGACGACGTGGTCGCGGCGGCGGCGTCGGAGGACTTGCCATCGGAACCGTTGGACTTCTCGGCGCTCACCGCGCCGGCGCGGGAGTCGTTGCGGTAGAAGCCCGAGCCCTTGAAGACGATGCCGACCGAGTTGAAGACCTTGCGGAGCTTGCCCTGGCAGTTCGGGCACTCGGTGAGCGCCGGGTCGGAGAACGACTGAACCGCCTCGAGCTGCTGACCGCACTCGGTGCAGGCGTACTGGTAGGTAGGCACGGCTCCTCCGGATCTGTCGGCTGCTGGCACTCGCCAACTCCGAGTGCCAATGTTGCGCCATCGGAGGTCATTTCGTCCACTCGGCTGCGCGGTTGAGAGTCAAGCCACCACGAGGTGTGATAACCCCGTGCACCGCCCGATCGTGTGGCTCGGCCGGCACCGAGTCGAGCAACTCCCCGTCGTGCAGCAGCGCGAGCACCAGCGGCGGCCGCCGCTGGGGGAGGCGAGCCAGCGCTCGATCGTAGGATCCGCCGCCACGCCCCATGCGGATCCCCGAGCGGTCGACGGCCAGCGCCGGCACCAGCACAAGATCGGCCGAGGCGGGCGCGCCGGTGCCGAGCCGCGGCCCATCGGGTTCGAGCAGCCCACGCGGCCCGGAGGAGAGCGAGCCCGAGAAACCGGAGGAGAGCGAGCCCGAGAAAACAGCCCAGTCGAGATCGCCGTCGGGCAACAGGACGGGCAGCAGGACGCGGGCATGGGCGGCCAGGACCGAGGGCAGGTCGGCGCCACCGGGTTCCGGCCCGATCGGGACATACGCGGCAATCGTGGACGGGTGCTCACGACGTACGAAATCAAGAATGTGACCTTGAAGTTGGGACGCCGCGAGGGACCGGTCGCTGGCAGTGAGCGCTCGTCGTGCTGTAATCAGTTGACTGCGCAGGGCGATCTTGGCTGCTCGTGATCCTTCTTCGTCACCGGTTAAATCGGACATGCAACACCCCCTTTCAAAAAGCGGCAAACGGCGCACACTATGTCAGCATCGCTCCAAAGAGGGCCATTTCCGGGAGGATGCGTGACGCTACGTGGCCGGCTGACCGCCGCCTTCCTGGTGGTCGTTCTCGGTCCGGTCCTGCTCGGGTCCATCTTCGTCGCCCTGACCGTCACCACCGTGAGCCGGGATCGGGCGGCCGAGCGACTCGATCATGCCGCGACCACCCTGCGTACCGGAATCTCCGCCATCTGCCGACAGCTTCAGGCTGCGGCGGACGCGGTCGCGGTCGTGCCCGCCGATGATCGATCGCCGGTGGCGCGCCAGCTGATCGCCCGCGGTCTGGCCAGTGATATCCGGATATTCTCCGGCCAGTCCGGCGAGGAGTCCAAACCGTCCCGAACCGGTGATTGCGCCGCTCCGACCGGCACCACCACCTCCGCGATCGTCGCCACCGCCACCGTCGGCACCCAGCAGATCACCGCGGCGCAATCCGTCGACGAAGCCTTCCTCACCCGCCTCGCCGCCGCCAGCGGCGCACGCGTCACCCTCGGTAGCCATCACCGGCCCGGCGGTCGCGAGCTGGGCGTGGGGCCGGGCCAGCCGCTGCCGCTCACGCTCACCATCACCAAGAGCAAACCCCTTTTCCTGTACGCCGTGCTGCTCGCCGTCGTCTGCGCGGCCGCCCTCGCGTCGGTGCTGGTGGCGCGCTGGCTGGCGCACACCACCACCCGGCCGCTGGGCGATCTGGCGTGGGCGGCCGACCAGGTGGCCGGTGGCGATCTCGACACTCGGGTGCCGATCGTGCGGCCCGACGAGCTCGGCCGGCTGGCCGCCACGTTCAACCGGATGACGCGCGAGCTCAAGGCGTACGTGCAGGCGCTCACCGCCAGCCGCGACCAGCTCCGCGGCCACCTCGCGATCCTCGGCGAGACCCTGTCCAGCACCCACGACGTCGACCGGATCCTCCAGGTCATCCTGCGGACCGCGCTCGCCGCGACCGGCGCCCGCTCGGGACTCGTGCTGCTGCTCGACCCGGCCGGCGGTCATCTCGTGGCGCGCTGCGCGATCGGGCTGACCGGCGCCTGGGACCTGCCCGACGACAAGCTCGCGACGATGCGGTTGCCGGTCGGCTCGGGCGTGCTGGGCGCGGTCGCGGCGGCGGGCGAGTCGCGACGGGGACACGGAGAGATCGCCTCGGTCGAGCCGCCGTGCCGCACTTACGTGGCCGTGCCGATCCGCGCTCCCGTGGCCGTCGACGACCCGCTGCTGCCCAGCGAGCCGACGCCCGCCACGCTCGGCGTGCTCGCCCTCTACGACCGGGTCGGCGGGGACGACTTCGACGACGCCGACCTGCGCACGCTGCGCACCTTCGCCGGGCAGGCCGGGGTCGCCGTGCACAACGTGCGGGTGCACGAGGAGGCGCAGCGGCTCTCGCTTACCGACCCGCTCACCGGACTGTGGAATTACCGTTATCTGCGGGAATCGTTGCGCCGGGAGGTGGAGCGGGCGAGCCGGTTCGGCCGGATGCTGGCGGTGCTGGTGCTCGACCTCGACCACTTCAAGGAGGTCAACGACACGTACGGGCACGCGGCCGGTGACGCGGTGCTGGGCGAGTTCGCCCGCCGCATCCGGATCGGGCTGCGCGAGGTCGACGTGGCGTTCCGCCAGGGCGGGGAGGAGTTCGTGGTGCTGCTGCCGGAGACCGACGCGTACGGCGGGGCGATCGTGGCCGAGCGACTGGGCGCCGTGGTGCGCGACCGGCTGGTGCCGATCGAGGGGCGCGGCGCGATCCCGGTCACGGTCTCGATCGGGATCGCGGTCTACCCCGAGCACGGCGCCGACGCGCAGCGGGTGCTGCAAGCCGCGGACGACGCCTTGTACGCGGCGAAGAACGCGGGGCGCGACACCTACCGGCTCGCCGACCCGGCGAGGGGCGTGCCCACCGGTGGGCCGCAGCCGCCGCGCCAGGCGCACGGCCGATAGTCTCACGACATACCCGGGCACGATCTGAGCGAAGGTGCGGTGACCTCGATGACCCCGAACGCGCATGCGACCGGCCGCCGAGCGGTCAAGGCCGTCATTCCCGCGGCCGGTCTGGCCACCCGGTTCCTGCCGGCGACCAAGGCGGTGCCCAAGGAACTGCTGCCGGTGGTGGACCGGCCCGTCCTCCAATACATCGTGGAGGAGGCGGCGGCCGCCGGCATCACGGACGTGCTGCTGGTGACCGGCCGCGGCAAGACCTCCATGGTGGACCACTTCGACCGCCGCCCCGACGTCGAGCAGCGCCTCGAGGAGAAGGGCGACCTCGAGCGGCTCGCCGCCGTGCGCCGCACCAGCGAGCTGGCCGACATCTACACCTGCCGCCAGGGCGAGCCGCTCGGCCTGGGCCACGCGGTCGGCACCGCCGCCTCGCACGTCGGCGACAACGCGTTCGCGGTGCTGCTCGGCGACGAGTTCGTCGAGGAAGACAAGCCCCTGCTGCCGGACATGCTCGACCTCCAGGCGCGGACCGGCGGCATCGTCCTCGCCTTCATGGAGGTCAAGCCTTCGGAGACCTCGCGGTACGGCATCGCCTCGGTGGCGCCCTCTTCCTTCGGTGACGACATCGTCGAGGTGACGGGCCTGGTCGAGAAGCCCGCGCCCGACGAGGCGCCGAGCAACCTGGCCGTCCTCGGCCGTTACATCCTGCCCAGCTCGGTCTTCGAGGCGATCGACAACACCAAGCCCGGCAGCGGCGGCGAGATCCAGCTGACCGACGCGATGGCGCAGCTCCTCGCCGACGGCGTGCCGGTGCACGGCATCGTCTACCGCGGTCACCGCTACGACACCGGCATGCCTCTGGGCTACCTTCAAGCAGTGGTGATGTTGGCGAGCAAGCGCGCCGACCTCGGCGAGGAGTTCCGTGAGTGGCTCGCCGAGTTCGTCGCCGGCGGTGCGAAGGGATGACGGCGACGGCCGATGCCGAGGCGGCCGCCAACGAGCTGATGCCTCTCGCCGAATACCTGGGCAGCGTGCTGCGCAGGTTGCGGGCGCTGCCTCCGCTCGACCTCGACCTCACCCAGGCGCACGGCAACGTCCTCGCCGGCGATGTGCTCGCGCCGCACCCCTACCCCGCCTTCGACCAGGCCGCGATCGACGGATACGCGGCCCGGTGGGAAGACCTCGCGTCGGCCGGCCGGGTCGGCTCGCACCCGTCCTTCGGGCGGTTCGAGGGCGGGCCGCGGCCGGTGCGGCTCAACGTCGTCGGCGACCTCGGCGCGGCCAGCTGGCGTCCCGTGCGGCTCACCCCCGGCACCTGCTTCTCGGTGGCGGCCGGCGCGCCGCTGCCGATCGGCACCGACGTGGTCGTGCCGGTGCATTGGACCGACCAGGGCATGGCCGCGGTCGAGATCCTGCACGCGCCCAAACGCGGGTCAGGAGTCAGGCGTACGGGTGAGGAGCTGGCCGCCGGTCAGCTCCTCGCCTCCGCGGGCACGTACGTCACACCCGCGATGGTGGCCACGTTCGCGGCGTCCGGGATCGGGCACGTGATCGTGCGGCCCAGCCCCCGGGTCGTGGTCGTGGCCACCGGCGACGAACTCGTCGACGTGGGCCGGCCCAGCCAGCCCGGGCAGGTCGTCGACGCGAACTCACACGCGCTCACCGCCGCCGCGGTCGAGGCGGGCGCGCTCGCGTACCGGATCGGCATCTGCGACGACGACCCGGAAGGCCTGCGTGGCCTGCTGGAAGACCAGACTCTCCGGGCCGATCTGATCATCACGACCGGCGGCACCGGCACCGGCCCGGGCGACATGCTCCGGCGCGTCCTCTCCCGGCGCGACCCCGGCCGCGGCGTGGTCGAGTTCACCGACGTGGCCCTCTGCCCCGGCGCGACCCTCGGGTTCGGCACCGTCGGCGGCGAGGAGGTGCCGGTCGTCTGCCTGCCCGGCGAGCCCGGCGCCGCCCTGATCGGCTTCGAGGTCCTGGCCCGCCCGGTCATCCAGCTCCTCGCCGGCGCCGAGCCGGTGTTCCGCCCCAGCGTCAAGGCCCACTTGCTGGAGACGGTCTCCTCGCCCGGCGGCCTGCGCGAGTTCCGCCCCGCCCACGTGGCCGAGCGGCGCGGCGGTGGTTACACGGTGCAGCCTCTCGCCGGTGGGCCGTACACTCTCTCCGGCCTTGCCGAGGCCAACGGACTTCTGGTCCTCGGCGAGCGGGTCACCACGGCGGCCGCCGGCTCGACCGTGGACGTGTTGCTCCTCGACCGGAGGCGATGATGTCCTTTTTCGGCCGGCGGCCATGATGCTGGGCTCCACGCCCGGATGGCCTGCTGTGCTGGCGGACGGCGCTGTGCTGCTGCGGCCGTACAAGCGCAGCGACGCGCGGGCCTGGTCCGAGGTGCGCATCGCCAACCAGAAATGGCTCGCGCCGTGGGAGTCGTCGCCGCCCGGTCCCTGGTCCGAGATGAACTCGACCCGCGCATACGCGTACGTGTATTCGGACATGAAGCGGGCCGCCCGGCGCGGCGACAGCATGCCGTTCGCGGTCTGCCTCGACGATCGGCTCGTCGGGCACATCAATCTGGGCAACATCGTGCGACGGGCGTTCAGCTCCGCGTACGCGGGCTATTGGGTCGACGCCCGGGTGGCCGGCCGGGGCGTCATCCCCACGGCGCTGGCGCTCGCGGTCGACCACGCCTTCGGCCCCGGCGGGCTGCACCGCATCGAGGTCAACATCCGCCCCGAGAACGGGCCGTCCCGGCGGGTGGTGGAGAAGCTCGGCTTCCGCGAGGAGGCCTACCACCAGCGGTACATGCACATCGACGGCGCGTGGCGTGACCATCTTGGATACGCGCTGACCAGCGAGGAGGTGGCCGCCGAGGGCGGTCTGCTGGCCCGCTGGCGACGCGTACGTGCTTGAACCTTCGATCTTCGCAGCGTGACGCGCCCGGCGCGGCGCGCGCATTTCCGCAGCTCCCGCCCGTAGCCTCGGGGAGATTGGGTCTTGCGGTCCGCCTGTGTTACCGCTAATGCGGGCCGCCCGTAGCTGACGGGAGGGGTGAGGGTGCCGACCTCGGTGCTCCTCGCCGTCCTCGCCGCGGCCGGTCTGCTCGCTCTCGCGCCCGCGCTCGTGCGCCGGTACGACGCCACCGAGCGCCTGGCCGCGGAGCGGGCGTCGTCGACGGCGCGGGTGCTGCAGCGCCGCCGCCGTCGCCGCACCGTGCCCGGACGCCGACCGATCAACCCCGGACGGGCCGTGACGGTTACGGTGCTCGTCCCGACTTCCGCGCCGCCCGCGCCGCAGCGCCGCCTCCGCCTGGTCACCGGCAAGCGGCCGCCGCGACGCATCCCGACCCGGCGGCACACGCCGGCGGTGGTCCGGCGCCGGCGGGTCTTCGCGGCGCTCCTGCTGCTCAACGTGATCGAGCTGGTGGGGGTGCTGACGGTCGGGCCGGGGTTCTGGATCGGGTTCGCGGTTACCGGGTCGCTGCTGGCGCTCTATCTGGTGCATCTGCGGAACCGGGCGCTGGCCGACCGGCGTCGGCGGCGGGTCGAGGCTCGCGAGGCCGCGTGGCTGGCCGCTCGGCAGGCCGAGGTTCGGCGGGAGCAGGCACGGCGGGCGGCGGCCCGGCGGGAGGCCCAGCGGAGGCTGGCGGCGCAGCGGGAAGCCGTGCGGCGGGCCGCGATGGGGCTTGATCGAGATCCGTCCGAGCTGCCTGCGGCGGCGTCGGTTTCGTATCGTCGCGCCGGTGGGTTGCGAGGGCGGGCGTACGAGGCTGGGGGCGGGGGTCGGTTCGCGGGCTGACGGGCTGACCTGTTAGCCTTGCTGCTGTTCGACGGACAGTGTCCGTCGGCGGGGCTGTGGCGCAGACTGGTAGCGCACCTCGTTCGCATCGAGGGGGTCAGGGGTTCAAATCCCCTCAGCTCCACGAGTCGATAGGCGGCCTGTGTTCGCGGAAAGCGCGAACAGGGTCGCCTCGTCATATCTGCTCCGGGGGGCCGAGCCCCCGGACGCCCCGCGATGCTGTGGTTGCGCTTCCGTCTGGTGGTTGCGCTTCCGTCTGGTGGTTGCGCTTCCGTCTGGTGGTTGCGCTTCCGTCTGGTGGTTGCGCTTCTGTCATGGGATGTGGGGAGCGCCTGGCTCCAGCGGGAGGCGGGTGGCTCGGGCCACGAAGCTGATCGCGTGGTACCAGCCGCATAGCAGCAGCAGGTCGATCAGCTGGGGGTCGTCGAAGGCCTTGGTCAGGCGTGCCCACAGCTTGTCGTCGATGTCGCTGGTGTCGTGCAGAGCGTCCACGGCCTCGATCAGCAGGCGCTCGGTGTCGTCGGGCCAGCAGGGGTCGGTGGAGGCGCCGTGGACCAGGGCATGGTGCTGGTCGGGGGTCAGGGCTACCCGGGTGCCGAACGTCTGGGCGTGTACGGACCACTCGTACTCGCAGCCGCAGCGGGCGCAGGTGCGGTCGATGACTATCTCGCGCTGGCGCATGGTCAGGGTTAGGTCGCGGCCCAGTTCGTAACGGCCCCACGCGTGCATGGCGCTGGTCATCGGCAGGTTGCGGGCGAACAGGCGGAACAGGGCGATCGGCGGGACGCCGGGCGGCATCATGGCGGCCAGCAGGGCGCCGGCTTCCTCGGTGTACGGCGGTTCGAGTGTGGCGATGCGTGACATGACCCCTCCTGTTTCGGATTCCGAAACGGACGTTAGTGTTTCTGAAAACGAAACGCAAGGAGGAGGGTATGCCGGTTCCGCTTCCGGGGAGGCCGGTTCGTGGCTCCACGACCGGGCGGCCGATCATGGCGGCGATGGATCTGCTGGGGCGCCGCTGGGCGCTGCGGCTGATCTGGGAGTTGCGGGACGGGCCGGTGGGCGCGCGTGCGCTGCTGGCTCGCTGCGAAGGGTTGTCGTCGAGCGTGCTTTACCAGCGGCTCGGGGAGCTCACCGGGAGCGGGCTCGCGCTGGGCGGCAATGAGGGGTACGAGCTGACGCCGCTCGGGAAGGACCTCGGGCGGGCGCTCGGGCCGCTCGACGAGTGGGCGAACCGCTGGGCTGAATTGCCGGGCGAGCGCGGCAAATCGGGCGATCCGCAGGGCGATTGGACAGGCCATACGCCCCGGTGAGTGGACAGGCCTTACGCCCGGGTGAGCGACCGCTCCGCGACCGGCCAGCCGAGCAAGGTGCGCAGCTCTTCGGGGGTGGCCAGCTCGTCGGCACCCAGCTCGGCTCGGGCGATCTGGCGGGCCGCCGTCGGGTCGGGGTCGTGGCCGTACACCTCGGGCCACTGCCGGCGCAGGCGGGGCTCGCCGCCGAAGGTCGGGTCGGCGTTGTCGAGGACCATCGGGTCGCCGTAGACCGCGCCTTGGCAACCGGCCAGCAGGCCGTACCAGATCGCGCTGCACAGGCGGTTGGAGACGACGCGGCGGTGACGCCGCAGCTCGGCGAGCTGGCGCACCAGGAACCCGCGGTCGTGGTCGCGCCACCAGAAGCCGCGGTAGCCGTGGCAGATGACGCGGAAGCCGGCCTTCTCGTACAGCCGGCGGATCGCCTTGACCCGGTGCTCGTTCCAGTACAGACAGACCGTGACGGGGCCGGACTCGTGGGCCTTGAGCTCGGCGATGAGGCGGCGGTGGTCGCCCATCACCTCCTGACCCTCCCAGCCGTGGAACGGGTAGAAGATCGTGCCCTCGCGCTCGTCTTCCGTGGCGATAGGCTCCATCTCGAGCAGGTACGCGAACGGCGAGCCGACCACCACCGCGTCGCGCCGGCCCTGGGACCAGGCGCGGCGGCGCACCTGCTCGGACCAGACCAGCAGCGGGCTGCCCTCGACGAACGGCACGCCGGGGGCGAGGCCGTCGCCGATGTTCCACCCGTGCTGGAGGTAACCCTGGATGCGCGGCGGATGCAGCGGCTCGGGCAGCGCGCAGTACTTGGCCAGCACGTGGGCGTGGCCGTAGTAGTAGTTCGCGTGATGCATGCCCTCACCGACCCCGAGATCCCGCGGGAAAACCGCCCGGAATACGTTCGGTTCCGGCGCTGAATCGTAGCGCGGGCGCCGAGGCGGGCTCGGCGCGCGCAGGCACGTTGAACTGCGGATTAACGGGAAGTGTGGCCCATGAGAACACGGCAGCGCGGCGACTATTCGCAGTCGGCGCTGGTGCTCGGCACGGCCCAGTTCGGCGGCGCGTACGGCATCGCCAACCGCACCGGCGTGCCCGGCGAGACCGCAAGTGAACGCATCCTGGCCACCGCCCGCGAGCTCGGCGTCACCCACATCGACACGGCCCGCGCGTACGGCGACAGCGAGCAGCGCATCGGCGCCGTCGACCACGGCCTCTCGGTGATCACCAAGGTGGCGCCGGGCGGGGACGTGCGGGCCGGGGTCGACGCCAGCCGGGCCGCCCTGCGCGCCACCGGGCCGCTGACGATCCTGCTGCACCGCGCGGCCGACGCCGGCGTGAGCTGGAGCGAGCTGCGGAAGTGCCTGGACACCGGGGAGGCCGATCGGGTCGGCGTCTCCGTGCAGTCACCCGACGAGCTGCGACGGGTGCTCGACCTGCCCGACCTGGGGTACGTCCAGCTGCCCTGCAACATCCTCGATCGGCGGTGGCTCGACATCGATCTGGCCGCACGGCCCGAGCTCGTGGTGACCGTGCGGAGCGCGTACCTGCAAGGTTTGCTTGTCGCCGGGACCTCGGTGACCTGGCCGCACCTGCCGGACGGCGACCGCGACGCCGTCGTCGCGACGCTGGACAAGCTCGCGGCCGATTTCGGCCGCGAGGGACGCGCCGACCTGTGCCTTGCCTACCTGTTCTCGCTGCCCTGGGTGACCTCGCTGGTGGTCGGCGCCGAGACCGAGGAGCAGCTGCGCGCCAACGCCGAGCTGATCGACCGCGAGCCGCTCACCGCCGGCCAGCGCGAGCAGGTCCTGGCCGCGCTGCCCGAGATGCCGGTGGAGCTGCTCGACCCGAGCCGGTGGTCGAAATGATCACGCCGAACGATCTCTTCGGCCTCGACGGCAAGGTCGCGGTCGTCACCGGGGCCACCGGACGGCTCGGCCGGGTGATGGCCGAGGCCCTGGCCGGCGCCGGAGCGACTGTCTGGCTGGTGGGACGCGACCAGGGCAAGCTGGACTCCCTGGCGAGCGAATGGAACTGCCCGGCGATGAGATGCGACGTGACCGTCGACGAGGACGTCGCCGCGCTCGGCGCGCGAATCAGGGACGAGAGCGGCCGCCTCGACGTGCTCGTGCACAACGCGCATGTCGGCAAGGCCGGCTCGCTGCGCACGGCGAAGCCCTCCGACTACCTGGAGGCCGCCGACCTGGCGTTGTCCGCCTTCCAGCGGCTGCTGGACGCGACCCGTGACCTGCTGGTCACCACGGCCGCCTACAGCTCGCCGTCGGTGATCGCCGTCGCCTCGATGTACGGGCTGGTCAGCCCCAAACCGTTTCTGTACGACACGCCCGAGGGCGGCAATCCGCCCTTCTACGGCGCGGTCAAGGCGGGCCTGGTGCAGCTCGCCCGGTACGCCGCGGTGGAGCTGGGCCCGGCCGGCGTGCGGGTGAACTGCCTGACGCCCGGCGCGTTCCCGGGCGGCGGCGACCCCGAGCTGCTGGCCCGGCTCGGCCGGCAGAACCCGCTCGGCAGGGTCGGCGACCCGGCCGAGATCGCCACCTCGGTGCTCTACCTCGCCTCTCCGCGCACCAGCTACGTCACCGGTGCGAATCTCGTGATCGACGGAGGCTGGACGGCCTGGTGAAGGGGTGATCAGGCGACCGCGGTGACCTTGCAGGTCATCGACGCGTCCGCGTTCGTGTCGAGGATCGTGCTCTGGTCGACGCTCTCGGTGTCACCCGACCCGATGTCGCGCACCAGCGCCGTGTCGGTGTCGAGCAGCTTGCCGGCCCCGTCGTGGTATTCGACGCGGATCGTCGCGGTCTGCGTGTCGGAGCTGCGGTTGTGCACCTCGAGGCCGATGGTGGCGACGCTGCCGCTGGCGTTGCACTTGGTCACCTTGACGTCGAAGCCGGTTCCCGAGTTGCGTCCGAACAGGTAGTACGCGCCGAAGCCGAGAACCAGGACCACGACGCCGATGAGCACCGCGTACGAGGCGGAGAAGCCCGACCGCTGGGGCGGCGGCGGAACCTCCCGTTGGGGCAGCGGGGCCTGCTGCCAGTCCGAAGGGGACTGCGCCGGCTCCCATTGGGGCCGCATCGGAAGCTGCGGCGGCGAGACAGGCTGCCCCTGTACGGGCGGCGCCCAGCTCGGCGGCTGCGCCCAGGACGGCTGCTGTGGCTGTTGCGGGTGTTGCGGTTGATGTGGCGGTGTCCAGGCGGGCGGCTGCCCGCCCGCATGCCGGGGCCCCTGCTCACCGGCAGGCGGCCAACGGTCGGGCGAGGGAGGGTATCCCTGCGGGGGATTCGCGTAAGACATCGAGCATCCTTGCACGATGGTGTGGGGGCGCTCACAGAGTGGTCCTAAACTTGATCGACGTCGAGAGTGGGACCAGAGACTCGGATGATCGTCAAGGGAAACTGGATGATCGGATGATTTCACCCAGCGTAACTATGGTGCGGATTGAAAACGATCAATCTTGGCACAGACATAGATCAGACGTTTTTGTTTCGTGAAATCCGAAAAATGCTACTTTCGGGTGGTATCTCTGGAGCAAGTCTTCGGAGGTGACGCATGCAAGCTCCCCTGCCCGACAACGAAATCGATCGTCTCGGCGCCCTGTACGCGCTCGACATCCTCGACAGCGCGCCCGAACAGGATTTCGACGACATCGTGGCGCTCGCGTCGAGTGTGTGCGGTACGCCGATGTCCTTGGTCACCCTGGTCGACACCGACCGCCAGTGGTTCAAGGCCCGGGTCGGCACCGACCTCACCGAGACCTCGCGCGACCTGTCGTTCTCCGCGCACGCGATACTCGGCCGTGACCTGCTGGTCGTCCCCGACGCCACCAAGGACGCCCGGTTCTCGGACAACCCGTCGGTGGACATGGAGGGCGGCATCCGGTTCTATGCCGGCTCGCCCCTGATCACCTCCGACGGGTACGCGCTCGGCACGCTCTGCGTGATGGACAAGAAGCCGCGCAGCCTCGACGTCGAGCAGCAGCAGGCGCTGCGCGCGCTGGCCCGCCAGGTCACCTCGCAGATCGAGCTGCGCCGGCACGCGATCGCGCTGGCCAGCACCACGGCCCGGCTGCAGGAGCTGGAACGCCGCAAGGACGATCTCGCCGGGCTGGTCGGCGGCGACTTGCGGGCGCCACTGCGGCTGATCTCGTCCTATCTGGACAAGCTGGGCAGCACCGGCTTCCACGACGCCGAGATGGCCGAGCTGGTCGGCCGGGCGACGGCCGGGCACATCCGCGGCTTCCTCGACCTGTTGCAGCACCTGAACACGATGGCGGAGGCCGGTTTCGGCAGCGAGAGCCTGCACATGCGGCAGATCGACCTGACCCGGATCACCCAGCGCGCGGTCGAGTCGGTGCGCCCGATCGCCGCGACCAAGCAGATCTGGATTCTCAACCATGCCGGTGGTCCGGCTTTGCCGATCATCGCCGATCCCGTACGCCTCGAGCAGGTGCTCACCCATCTGCTGTTCGCGGCCGTGAAGTACACGCCGGTCGGGGGCCGGGTGCGGGTCGGCACCGAGATCGAGTCGGGCCCGACCGTCCGCCTCGACGACATGGACCTGCCCGGCGGCGCGCGGCCCGATCTGTTCCCGCACCTCTACTACGGTGCGATCGCGAACCCGTCGGAGATCCCCGGCCCGGACCGCGGCCTCGCGGTGGCGAAGAAGATCCTCGACGCGCACCACGCCACGGTGGCGCTCTCCGACCGGCCGGGCGACGGCACCTCGCTGCACGTCGTGTTCCCGTTCGCGCAGGCGACGTCGGCCGAGCAGATCGCCGAGCTGGTGGCCGCCTGAGTCGCACCGGGTTTCATCGCCGACCCGCCCGCCCGGCTGCAGTTCGGGCGGGCGGGCCGGCGTCTACCCGGTGTAGACCCGGCCGGAGCCGCCACCCGGGGGCGAGCCGGCTGACGGAAGGTCCTCGGGGTCCAGCCGGGCCTGCGCCGGCACCGCCGGACGGGCCACGGCACGCCCGGCCGCGGGGTGCGCCGCCGGCCGCTCCTGTCCGATCGTGGGCGGCCACGTGTCGAGGGCCGGCGCTACCGGCTCCTGCGGCAGGTCGGGAAGGCTCTCGCGCGGCGTCAGGCCGGCCCGGTGCAGCTTGTGCCAGCGCAGCCGGCCGCCGGTCAGCGCGGTCGTCGCCGACTGCATCAGCACCAGGTACATCAGCTGCCGGTAGGCGAACTGCTGGAGCGGCAGCCGCCACAGCGGGCGCATCGATTCCTTGTCGAAGCGGAATGCCACCGCGGCCGTGAACAGCTGCAGCGCGAGCATGCCCAGCCAGGCCACCAGCGTCTCGTTCAGCTCCCAGAACACCAGGCCGTAGACGAGCATGACGTCGACGACCGGGGCGAGCATCGGCAGCGCCACCCCGAACAGCGCCAGGAACGGCAGCCCGACCCGGCCGAACCGGCCCGACGATCCGGAGTCGAACAGCGACCGGCGGTGCTTCCACATCGCCTGCATGGTGCCGTAGCTCCACCGGTAGCGCTGCCGGTACAACTGCTCGAGGGTGGCCGGCGCCTCGGTCCAGGCCTTGGCGCGCTCCTCGTACACGACCCGCCAGCCGGCCCGGCACAGCGCCATCGTGACGTCGGTGTCCTCGGCCAGCGTCTCGTCACTGATCCCGCCGACCTCGGCGAGGGCCTCGCGGCGGAACCCGCCGATCGCGCCGGGCACGGTCGGCATGCAGTTGAGAACCTCGTACAGGCGGCGGTCGAGGTTGAAGCCGATCACGTACTCGATGTGCTGCCAGGCGGCGACCATCCGCTCCCGGTTGCCGACCTTGACGTTGCCGGCGACCGCGCCCACCGTCGGGTCGGCGAACGCCTGCACCAGCATCCGGATCGAGTCCTTCTCGAAGACGGTGTCGCCGTCGACGGTGACGATCAGGTCGTGCTTGGCCAGCGCGATGCCGGTGTTCAGCGCGTTCGCCTTGCCGCCGTTGGGCACCCGCACCACCCGTACGCCCGGCAGGGCCATCCGCTCGACCAGCGCGGCGGTGCCGTCGGTGGAGCCGTCGTCGACGACCACCACCTCGATCCCGCCCGGGTGGTCGCCGCCGGCCAGCGAGCGGACGGCCGCCTCGATGCCCTCCTTCTCGTTGTAGGCGGGCACGATCACCGACACGGGGTCGGTCACCGGGGGACCCCAGCTCCAATCGGGCTTGCGGCGCTGCCGGGCGTGGCGCGTCGCGAGGAGCAGCAACAGTCCCGTACGCCCGATGGTGAGCGACCCGACCACCAGGAACAGGCCCGCGATCAGCCACAGCAGACCGTCGGCGGCGCGGACCGTCCCGATCACCGCGGCCCCGCGCCATTCGTCGCTCCGCGGCGCGGCCGGGTTCTCCTCCAGCGCCGGCACGGGCGTGGCGTCCTTGGCCTTGTTGCGCTGGGCGATGCTCTGGTTGAGGCCCTCGGTGACGGTGGTGAACCGGTAGCCGCGGGCCTTCATCATCGGGATGAACTCGCGCAGTGCCCGGACGGTCTGCGAGCGGTCGCCGCCGGCGTCATGGAACAGGATGACCGCGGACGTGTCGCCGGGTGGCGTCGCGTTGCGGATGATCTGGTGTACGCCGGGCCGTTGCCAGTCCTCGCTGTCCATGTCGTTGACGACGACCAGATAGCCCTGCTTCCCGGCCTCCTTGACCAGCTTCCAGTTCACGTCGTCGATGGCGTTGGCCTTCGACGAGTACGGGAAGCGGGCCAGGTTGGTGTGCACACCGGTGGCGCGGGCGACCGCGACCTGGGTCTGCGACAGCTCGAAGGTGCGCCGCCAGGGCGCGATCCGCTGCATGTTCGGGTGGGTGAAGGTGTGCAGGCCGACCTCGTTGCCGCCGTCGGTGATGCGCCTGGTGAGCTCGGGGTTCCGGGCCACCTCGGAGCCGATCACGAAGAACGTGCCGTGCGCGTCGTTCTCGGCCAGCACGTCCAGGACCTGCGGTGTCCAGGTGGGGTCCGGGCCGTCGTCGAAGGTGAGCGCGATCGTGTGGTCCGGCATCCGGCTGCTGCTCTCCTGGCCGCCGGTGGTGTTGATGACCGGGCCGCCGCCGCGGATCGCGAGCGGGACGCCGTCCTGGTCGCCGACCTCGGTCTCGGCGTGGTCGCTGGTGAACTCGGCGTTGATGTACGCCTGGACGACCAGGACGCCGACGAAGACGGCGAGCAGGAGGGTGGCCAGGGCGACGCGGGGCTGGGGCAGGAGCCGGCGGCGGACGGGGCCGCGGCCCTTGCCCCGGCCGCGGGTGATCACGCAGCGGCCCCGGAGACGGCGGGCTCGGGCTCAGGCTCGGGCGCCGGCTGGGACGACGCGGGCGGTTCCGGGGCGGCGGTCCTGGTCGGCGCGGCGGTCGGCGCGCCGGTCGACTCGGCGGTCGGCTCGTTCGATCCCGAGGACTCCGAGGAGCCGCCGCCCTGTCCGCCGGAGCCGGGCTCGGTGGTTGTTCCGCCGCCCCCGCCGGCCGGCGGCTGCGGCGCGACGGTCGCGGGCGTCGTGGCCGGCGTGGTCGCGGGCGTTGTCGTGGTCGACTCGACCGGCCGGGTGGTCGTGGCGGACGGCTTGGGCTTGGTCGTCGTGGCCGGCTTGCCGGTCGCGCTCGTCGTCCTCGCCGCCTTCGACGGGATCTTGGTGGATTCGAGGCGCGGTGCCACGGTGCTCGCCCCGCCGGTGCGGCGCGGCAGGGCATCGGTGAGGAACACCGGCGTCGGCGGCTGGCTCGGGGCCGGCGTCGGCGCGGGGGTCGAGCCGGGCCGGGCCGGGGCCTTGGTGTCGTTGCCGGTGGCGGTCTCGAGCCCGGGCAGCGGCAGCACGGCGCTGGACTTCACCGGGCCGCCGGCCAGGCTGACGCTGATCAGGCCGCCGTAGAGCATGACCAGGCCGCCGAACCCGTACGCGAGACGGCGCAGCAGCCGGCTGCGGCGGCCGGTGGTGTCCACGAACACCGGCGCCGGCAGCGCCGCCGGGATCACCACCTCGGTGTCGGGGATGTCGCGCTCGACGAATTGCGGGTTATCTGGCTCCTGCGAAGTCACGCGGCGAGCTTAAAAACATCTATCGCGATCTTGGGGACACTCACTCCACGGGGTGACGGATGATCGCTATCGCTAAATCAACCGAAATGATGAGTGTGGACGTTTGACCAGATGGGCATCGGTGTGTGTTGCTCGGCAAAGGTCGCTTCTGAGCAGGAGCACAATGGAAAGCACTCTGAGGTTACGCCAATTCGCCGAAGCATTTCCTGTCGCATCAACGACTCTTTCGGCGCCATTTTCGCGAAAACAATTCACGGCGCGATTGGTCGATCTTATGGTGATACAACCGTTATGTCCGATGTGGCGCGTGGCTTGATCGAAATTTGAAGTTCAGTGGGCGACCCGTTGTGCCTGACATCGGAGGTCGTTAAGCTTCACCTTGCGCGCCCCTATCGCCCGCTTCCCCCGTGGCAGGCGATCGGGGCGCGCCCTTATGTGCAGGGCCCTGAATTCCTCGGTGCCCCTAGCCCCTTCAAATCCACCGGCCGCCGAGCCACATGCGTGACGACCAGCTCTCGTACGAGATGAGTTGTCCCACGAATATCGGGTGGAAGTAGGCGAAGCAGAGCGCCACCAGCACCACGTAGGCGCCCGCCACCACCGTCCCGATCAACTGCCGGTCGGATCTGCCCTTGCCGGAGACCACCCCGGTCGACGGCGTCATGATCGCGCCGAGGACGTAGACGACCGCGAGGATGAGGAACGGCAGTGCGGGCAGGACGTAGAACGAGAACATCGTCCGCCCGTCCTTCACCGCGTAGTAGAACCACGGCAGGATCCCGCCGAGCAGCGGCACGAGGATCGCCCAGGCCCGCCAGTCGCGCCGCGCGATGCCGAACCAGATCAGCGCCGCGAGGGCCGGCAGGAACGACCACCACAGGATCGGTGTGCCCAGCAGCAGGATCTCGCGGGCGCAGCTGGGCGCGCCGCAGTTGCCGCTGTTGTTCCAGTAGAAGGCGACCGGCCGGCCGAGCAGAAGCCACTGCCACGGCCAGGACTGGTAGACGTGCCGCTCGGTCAGCCCGCTGTGGAAGTTGAACGCCTCGACGTGGTAGTGCCACAGGTTGCGCAGCGCCCCGATGACCGGCGGCTCGCTGAGCCCGTTGGCCTCGCGGTAGTGCCGGAAGTACCCGGTGTTGGTGACGAACCAGCCGGTCCACGTCGACAGGTACGTGAACAGAGCGACCCAGACGGTCACGATGCCCCAGCCGATGTCGCCGAAGATGCCCGCCACGATCGGCTGCTGGATGCCCGCCGAGCGGCGTGCCTGCCAGCGCCAGGCCAGGATCAGCACGCCGAAGAACGGCAGGAAGAACAGCGCGCTCCACTTCACCCCGCAGGCCATCCCGAACAGCACGCCCGCGACGAGCAGCCACCACGGCACGATCCGCGGAATCGAGGCGGTCTTGCCGGGGGCGTAGCCGTCTTCCAGCGCGCGCAGCAGCCGGCGGCGGTAGTGGTCGCGGTCGAGCAGGATGGCGGCGAAGCTGGCCAGCACGAACAGGCCGATGAAGATGTCGAGAAGCGACGTGCGCGACAGCACCAGCTGGAAGCCGTCGAGCGCCATGAGCAGTCCGGCCGTGCCGGCCAGCAGCACCGAGTGGAACAGTCGGTAGGCGACCCGGATCAGGATGAGGATCATCAGGGTGCCGGCGACCGCGGCGGGGAACCGCCAGCCCAGCTCCTTGTTGCCGAAGATCAGCTCGCCGAGCGCGATCAGCCACTTGCCCAGCGGCGGGTGCACCACGTACGCGGGGCCGTTGGTCTTCTCGTCCCACTCGACGCCATGGTGGATCAGGTCCCACGCGTCGGTCGGGTAATACACCTCGTCGAAGATGTAGCCCTTGGGCTGGCCCAGGTTCTGGAAGCGCAGGATCGCCCCGATCACCACGACGAGGAGCGTGACCGCCCATGAATGCGGGTTCAGCCAGTTCTCGAGGGTGGCCAGGCGGCGGCGGACGATCTCGGGCACGCCGCGTGCGCCGGTGGGTTCCGCCGCCTGAGGTGGCTCCGGAGTGAGTTCTGTCTCAGCTGTCGCCGTGGTCACCCCGCGATCCTAGGACGTACCGCTGAGAAGCGATGCCCGCCGTCGGCGCGTCCCGTCGTGTGATGGACTTTCGGGCGTGGCAGCGAACGAGAACGGGCCGGGCCGGGTGGTGCTCGCCGGGGCGCCGCTGGGCAATATCGGCGACGCGTCGGCCCGGCTGCGCGAGGTTCTGGCCTCGGCGGATGTGGTCGCGGCCGAGGACACCCGGCGGCTGGCGCGGCTGGCGCGCGATCTCGGCGTGACCGTGACCGGCCGGGTGGTGTCCTATTTCGAGGGCAACGACGAGCGGCGTACGCCCGAGCTGGTCGAGGCCCTCGAGCGCGGCGCGACGGTCGCGGTGGTCACCGACGGCGGCATGCCGAGCGTCTCCGACCCCGGTTACCGCCTGGTCCGAGCGGCGCTGGACGCCGGTTTCCCGGTCACCGCGGCGCCCGGTCCGAGCGCGGTGACCACGGCCCTGGCACTGTCGGGGCTGCCCAGCGACCGGTTCGTCTTCGAGGGCTTCCTCCCGCGTTCCGGGTCGCATCGCCGATCGCGCCTGCGCGAGCTCGCCGCCGAGCCCCGCACGCTGGTGTTCTTCGAGGCGCCGCACCGCATCGCGGCCGCGCTGGCCGACCTGGTGCCGGCGTTCGGCGACGATCGGCCCGCCGCGGTGTGCCGGGAGCTGACCAAGACCTACGAGGAGATCCGCCGCGGCACGCTCGCCGAGCTGGCGCGGTGGGCCGCCGAGGGGGAGCCGCGTGGCGAGATCACGCTGGTGGTGGCGGGCGCGCCGGCCGGTCCGCCGCCGCGCCCGAGCGACGAGGAGCTGCGCGAGGCGGTCGCCGAGCGCGAGGCCGCCGGCGCGTCCCGCCGCGACGCGATCCAGGCGGTGGCCGGCGATTTCGGCCTCAAGAAGCGCGAGGTCTACAGCCTCGTGCACGGTTCACCGTAGGCGCCGGTTCTCGACGGGCGCCGGTTCTCAGTAGGCGCCGATCAGGAAACTTCTCAGTAGGCGCCGATCAGGAAACTTCTCAGTAGGCGCCGATCAGGAAACTTCTCAGTAGGCGCCGATCAGGAAGCCGAGCAGCAGGAGCATCGGCCCGGCCAGGCTGGCCAGCACCGCGCCGCGTCTGGCCCGCCGGGTCTCGAGGCGGCGCGCGCCGGTGACGCCCGCTATGGCGTAGCCGCAGAACAGCACCAGGAGGAAGCCGAGCAGCCAGCGCAGCTGGAGCAGCGGGCTGGTGTTGCCCAGGTAGGCGCGGGGGCTGTCCGGGCTGACCATGCGCGCCGGCGAGACGGTGCCGGGCACGTGGTGGCCGGGTCCGACGCCGAGCAGCGTCACCCGGCTGATCGTGTAGCGGCCGTCGGCGGCGGCGAACCGTCCGGCGCAATGCTGGGTGACGCCCGAGCTGGTGCAGGCGCTCACGGTCGCGTAGCCGCGGTCGCCGTGCCCCATGGCCAGCCAGAACGGCTCGGCGCTGACCCAGGCGAAGAACGCGGCGAGCAGGCCCAGCGCGACCAGCGAGGCGGAGGCGGCGACCGGGGTGCGCGGGGCAGCCCGGCGGGCGCCGCGGCGGCCGACCGCGTGCGCGGGCCGGTCGTCCGGTGGTGGCTCGAGGACCTGCTCGGGGTCGGTGTGCCAGAACGGCGAGTTCTCGAGGCGCTCCAGCCGGGCGTCGGTCTGCGGGTCGCCGGTGGCGCGCGGCAGCGGCTCGGTGGGATGGGAGCGGCGGGTCTGCGGTATCGGGCCGTGCTCGATCGGCCTGGACTCCGCTGGGGCCGGCTCCGGTGGGGCCGATTCTGGCGGTGGGGCCGGCTCGAGTGGCACCGTGGGGCGGTTGCGGACGCTGGGCTCGGGCAGCACCATCACGTCCGGCTCCTCCGCCTCGGCGACTGCGGTCTCTCCCTCGACGACCGCTCGCTCGGCGGTGGTCTCGACCGCCCAGTCGGGCTTCGGCTCCTCCACGGGGCCCTTTTCGGGCGCCAGGGCAGGTTGGTCGGCTGCGACGGTGGCGGCGGTGCGGCGCGCGCGGTGCCCGGCCGCCGGGCGCAGCGGGTCGTACCGGTGGGCGTCCACCTGGTCGTGGTGGCGTTCCACGGGCGCGGTCTCGGCGAATTGCCTCGTGGTGTCGCGGACGCCGGCCTCGTGCGCCCCGCCGGCCTCGCCGGTACGTGTGGGCCCGGCCTCCTCGGGCGGCAGCAGGGTCCCGGTGCCGCCCTGGGCGGCCTCCGCCTGGTGCTGCGGGGTGCGCCGGCGCGCGTGCGGGGACCGGCCGGTGGGCGGCTCGGTGGGTGAGCGGTCGGTCTCGCCGCGCCACCACCCCGGGTCGGGATCGGAGAACGACCATGGGTTGCCCTCGGTGGGGGGCTTCTCCCCAGGTTGCGGCGTCTCTCCGATCACGGCTCCATTGGACTACGCGGCACCCCGGTGATCACGCACAATTGGCGCGTGTCGCCATAAATGAGTATCTCGCCGTGGGCAGAACGAATCCGTTCGCGGGCCGGGTCCGCCGCTCATTACTCTTAGGAACCATGAGTCACGTTCTCGCCGCGGTTGCCTGGCCCTACGCCAACGGCCCGCGCCACATCGGTCATGTGTCCGGCTTCGGAGTGCCCTCCGACGTCTTCAGCCGGTACATGCGGATGTCCGGTCACGACGTGCTCATGGTCTCGGGCACCGACGAGCACGGCACCCCGATCCAGGTGCAGGCGGACGCCGACGGGGTGACCCCGCGCGAGCTGGCCGACCGGTACAACCAGGTGATCGTCGAAGACCTGCACGGTCTCGGCCTGACCTACGACCTGTTCACCCGCACGACCACCCGCAACCACTACGCCGTGGTGCAGGAGCTGTTCTCGGTCCTGTTCAAGAACGGGTACATCGTCCGGCGCACGACGCTGGGCGCGATCTCGCCGTCGACCGGGCGCACCCTGCCCGATCGGTACATCGAGGGCACCTGCCCGATCTGCGGCTACGAGAGCGCCCGCGGCGACCAGTGCGACAACTGCGGCAACCAGCTCGACCCCGAGCAGCTGATCAACCCGCGTTCCAAGATCAACGGGGAGACCCCGGAGTTCGTCGAGACCGAGCACTTCTTTCTCGACCTGCCGGCGTTCGCCCAGGCGATCGGCCACTGGCTCGACCAGCGGGAGAACTGGCGCCCCAACGTGCTGAAGTTCTCCCGCAACCTGCTCGACGACCTGCAGCCGCGGGCGATCACCCGCGACCTCGAGTGGGGTGTGCCGATCCCGCTCGACGACTGGCGTGACCGCAACGACAAGCGCATCTACGTCTGGTTCGACGCCGTGATCGGCTACCTGTCCGCCTCGATCGAGTGGGCCCGCCGCTCCGGCGACCCCGAGGCGTGGCGGCAGTGGTGGTCGGCCGACGGGCTGGGCAAGGACGCGCAGTCGTACTACTTCATGGGCAAGGACAACATCGTCTTCCACTCGGTGATCTGGCCGGCGCTGCTGCTGGGTTACTCGGGCGAGGGCGACAAGGGCGGCGAGCCGGGCGAGCTCGGCAAGCTCAACCTGCCCACCGAGGTCGTCTCGAGCGAGTACCTGACGATGGAGGGCAAGAAGTTCTCCTCGTCGCGCCGGGTCGTCATCTACGTACGTGACTTCCTGGCGCGCTACGACGCCGACGCGCTGCGGTATTTCATCGCCGCGGCCGGCCCCGAGTCGACCGACACCGACTTCACCTGGGCCGAGTTCGTCCGCCGCAACAACGACGAGCTGGTCGCCGGCTGGGGCAACCTGGTCAACCGCTCGATCTCGATGGCGGCGAAGAACTTCGGCGTCATCCCGTCGCCCGGTCCGCTCACCGCGGAAGACGAAGCCCTGCTCGCCGTCGCGAAGGCCGGGTTCGCCACGGTCGGCGAGCTGATCGGCAAGCATCGGCAGAAGGCGGCGATCGGCGAGGCGATGAAGGTGGTCGCCGAGGCGAACAAATACCTCTCCGACCAGGCCCCGTGGAAGCTCAAGTCCGAGGAGGAGAAGCCCCGCCAGGCCACCATCCTGCACGTGGCGCTGCAGGTGGTCAGCGACGCGAACACGTTGCTGACCCCGTTCCTGCCGCACTCCGCGCAGAAGGTGTTCGAGCTGCTCGGCGGCGCGGGCGTGCACGCGCCGATGCCGCGCATCGAGCAGGTCGACGACCTGGACGGCGGTCCGTCCTACCCGGTGCTGACGGGCGACTACACGGTGGGCGCCAAGTGGGAATCGGTTCCGCTGGTCGCCGGCACCCCGCTCGCTCCGCCGAAGCCGGTTTTCCGCAAGCTCGACCCCTCGGTGATCGAGGAGGAACTGGCCCGCCTCGAGGGCTGATCTTGCCGTTGCATCCCCATCCCCTACGCGTTTCTACAACGTGTAGGGGATGTCTGCTATGTGGTGGTCCATGAGCTCGCCGACGGGGGCCCAGGTCTCGTAGACGCCGCGCTCGTAGCAGCGGGCGCCGGTCGCGTTGAGGGTTTCGGCGTCCGGGCGGACCAGGCGCAGGCGGGCCCAGCTGTCGTCGCGCTGCAGCACCCAGCACGGCGTGTTGCGCCACAGGGCCTGCTCGGCGCGGCGGCTCAGCGTGCTCACCGGGTACCGGGCGGCGCGGGTCAGGGCCCGCACCCGGAACTCGTCGGGCGGGTCGGCGACCGCCTCGTACTCCTTGTCCTTGATCTGGCCGACCAGCTTGGCCGAGCCGGGCGTCGTGCAGGGCACATACTCCCGGTCGGGGCTGACGCCCGGCAGGTTGTCCAGCAGGGGACGCCAGCGCGGGCCGGCCAGCCGCAGCCACCCGTGCTGCTCCGGCTGGTAGGAGTACAGCAGGATCTCCTCGCCACCCGACACGTACGCGATGATCTGCGCATTTGCCGGAATCGGCAGGTCGGCGAAGCCCGCGGTGACGTACTCGGGGATGAGGTCGTCGGTGCTCGGGCTGAAGCCGGTGCCCAGGACCATCGCGCCGACCCGGGAGTGTGCGGGCAGCAGCGCGAGTCCGGGCTGGGCGGGCCCGGCGGGCACCTCGTAGTCGAGCGGATCCACGGCCCGCCAGCGCAGCGCGTACGCGACCTCGGCGCCCTCGACCGCGCCGTCGGTGGCCAGCAGGGTGAGTGCCTGGGGGTCGTGCAGGTGCGCGATGTCGCAGGAGCGGTAGCAGAAGCCGTACGGAAGCCAGCCGCCCAGATGCCCGGCGACCTGAGCGGGGGAGAGAACCTTGGTCATCCGGGTGCCGCGGCGGATCGCCGCGGTCGCGCGGATGCGCCGCAGCATCACATCGTCGCGGTACGCCGCGGACTGGCTCATCCGCTGAACCTGGGTCCAGGTGAGATCACGGCGCAAGGGCGCCGACAGGGGCGGCTCGAGTGGATCAGCGCCGACCGCGCTGTCCTCGCCGGTCAAGGTCACCCGGCGCAAACTAAGCGACGACAGTGGATATCAGGTGAACAAACGGTTGCCACCAGACGTAAGTGCAGAATGTCTCACATGCCTTCGACACCGTCCCCGTCGCGCCAGGACTCCGAAGCTCGCCGCCGGGGGGAGTTCCCCGCCGCGCCCGAGCCGCTGTCCGTTCCCGTCTTCGACAGCCACACCCACCTGGACATCACGATCCAGGAGGCCGGGGTGCCCGGCGGGGGCGTCGGCGACCCGGTCGACGCGCTGATCGACGCCGCCGCGAAGACCGGTATCGATCGGCTCGTACAGGTCGGTGTGGACGTCCCGTCGTCGCGCTGGAGCGCCGATCTGGCCGCCCGCCACGGGTCCGTTCTCGCGGCAGTCGCGATTCACCCGAACGAGGCGCCGGTCCTGTCCGACCTCGACTCGGCGCTTCGCGACATCGAGGCGTTGGCGGCGCAGCCTCGGGTGCGGGGCATCGGCGAGACCGGCCTCGACACGTTCCGCACCGGCGAGGACGGGCGGCGGGCCCAGGAGGAGAGCTTCCGGGCGCACATCGCGATCGCGAAGCGGTACGGCAAAGCGCTGATCATCCACGACCGGGACGCGCACCGCGAAGTGCTGCGCGTGCTCGACGAGGAGGGCGCGCCCGACACCGTGGTGATGCACTGCTTCTCCGGCGACCCGGACTTCGCCGCCGAGTGCGTGCTGCGCGGCTTCTACCTCAGCTTCGCCGGCACGGTCACCTTCGCCAGCGCGGGCGCCCTGCGCGCGGCCGCCGAGATCACCCCGGCCGGGCAGATCATGGTGGAGACCGACGCGCCGTACCTGACGCCGGTGCCTTACCGCGGCCGCCCGAACGCCTCCTACCTGATCCCGCTGACCGTGCGCTCCCTCGCGCAGATCCGCGGCGAGGACGTGGACGCCCTGTGCACGGAGATCTCGGCGAACGGCGAGCGGGTCTTCGGCCCCTGGCGTTAGTCGTTGATCACCCACGCGGCCACGCCGAGCGTCTCGCCGATGTGGCGTACCGCGTCGGCGAACGTCCGGGGCGCCGCGTTCAGCGGGCCCCGCGACACGAACCGGACCGCCCAGCCGTTGCCTTCCGCCACGTTGAAGATGCGGTGCACGACCCGGCTCCCGCGCGGGTCGGGCTCTACCGAGGTGACCCCGCGGTACCACCATTCGCCCTGCAGGGCCACCTCGCGGCGGGCCCGGTCGACGGTCACCGTCATCCGGCTGCCGTCCTTGACCACCTCGAAGGCGTCGCCCTCGCCGGCCTCGGCCACCTCGCCGCCGGCCGCCAGCGGCGAGCGGCCGCCCGGGCGCACGTCGAGCAGCACCTCGGCGACCCGCTCGGGCGGCGCCTCCACCAGCGCGTGCAACGCCAGCAACTCGGTCATCCCTGCTTTCTACCCCGTCGCGTCCAGCCGGGCGCGCCCTCGGCCGTAGGCTCTGACCTCATGGCTGACGCACTTCTCGGCCCGGCGGAGATCCGGGACCTCGCGGCGCGGCTCGGCGTGTCCCCGACCAAGAAGCTCGGCCAGAACTTCCTGCACGACCCCAACACGATCCGCCGCATCGTGGCCGCCGCCGGCCTGCGCCCCGACGACGTGGCCCTCGAGGTCGGGCCCGGCCTCGGCTCGCTCACCCTCGGCCTGGTCACCGCCGTCCGCCACGTGCACGCCGTCGAGATCGACCCCAAGCTCGCCACCGCGCTGCCGTCGACGGTCACGGCCGCGAACCTCACGGTGCACCCCGCCGACGCGATGCGGGTGACGGCCGCCGACTTCGACCCTGCGCCCACGATGCTGGTCGCCAACCTCCCCTACAACGTCGCCGTGCCGGTCGTGCTCCATCTGCTGGCCGAGCTCCGCACGCTGCGCGGGGGCCTGGTGATGGTGCAGAAAGAGGTCGCCGACCGGCTCACCGCCGGTCCCGGGTCCAAGGTGTACGGCGTGCCGTCGGTGAAACTGGCCTGGTACGCCGGGGCGCGCCCCGCCGGGAAGGTGCCGCCCGCGGTGTTCTGGCCGGTGCCCAACGTGGATTCCGGCCTGGTGGCGTTCACCCGCCGGACCCCACCACGGGACGACATCGACCGTTCTGATGTCTTCCGAGTCGTCGACGCCGCCTTCGCCCAGCGTCGCAAGACCCTGCGCGCCGCCCTGGCCGGCTGGGCCGGGGGCCCCGACCGGGCCGAGAAGGTGCTGGTGGCGGCCGGGGTGAGCCCGCAGGCCCGCGGCGAGGCCCTGACCGTCCGGCAGTTCTCCGACATAGCCGCCGCGGCAAAACTGTCAGCCTCCGGCGGTAAGCTCAGCGCGTCCGGCAGACAGCCCGAGGAGGTGGACTCATGACCGCAGAGCCAACCGGTCATGTCATGTGGTCACCAAACCCGCTCAGGCAGCGCCTGGCGAACCACTTCCTCGAGGACGTTCTCAATCTCCCCGAGCCCGACGTTCTCCTGCTGGACGCCTCCGTCGAGAACTCGAATCACTACGTGATGCCTACCGAGGTCGTGATCGCGGTCGAGGTTGTCTCGCCGGGCACCAAGCGCCGCGATCGTCTGGAGAAGCCGGCTGAGTATGCCGCCGCCGGCATACCGCATTTCTGGCGGATCGAGCAGGATCCAGTCCGTGTTCATGCCTATGACCTGGTTGACGGGCGCTACGAGCTGGTTGCGGATTCGGAGACTGAGCTTGTGGTGAGCGCGCCGTTCGAGATCAAGCTCCCGATTCGGGAGATCACTCCGTGACGGAGGCGTGGGGGCCGGACGACGACGAGCCGCGCCGGCACAGCGGACCGGTTCGGGTGCGTGTGCCCGCGAAGATCAATCTTCATCTCGGGGTGGGGCCGCTGCGGCCCGATGGATACCACGAGCTGAACACGGTCTATCACGCGATCAGCCTCTTCGATGAGCTCACGGCGCGGAACGGGGACACGCTCGCGCTGACCATGGAAGGGGAGGGCGCGGGCATGCTCGCGCTCGACGAGAGCAACCTGATCATCCGGGCGGCACGGGCGCTCGCGGCGCGGTGCCGGGTGCCGGCGCATGCGCGGCTGCACCTGCGGAAGTCGATCCCGCTCGCGGCCGGGCTGGCCGGGGGCAGCGCCGACGCGGCGGCCACGCTCATCGCCTGCGACCTGCTGTGGGGCACCGGCATGTCCCGCGACGAGCTCGCCGAGGTGGGGGCGACGCTCGGGTCCGACGTGCCGTTCCTGCTGCACGGCGGCACCGCCCTGGGCACCGGCCACGGCGAGTCGGTCAGCCCGATCCTGGCCCGGCCCACCACCTGGCACTGGGTGGTCACGCTCGCCGACGGTGGCCTGTCCACCCCCGAGGTGTACGCGAAACTCGACGCCCTGCGCGACAGCCCGTTCCCGCCCAAGGCCCTCGCCGGCGCCGACGACCTGATGTCCGCCCTGCGCCAGCGCGACCCGGCCGTGCTCGGCGCCGCCCTCGGCAACGACCTCCAGCCGGCCGCGCTCGCCCTGCGCCCCGACCTCACCGCGGTCCTCGACGCGGGCGCCGAGGCGGGCGCCCTGGCCGCTCTGGTCTCCGGCTCCGGGCCCACCTGCGTGTTTCTCGCCGCCGACGCCGCACACGCTGAGCGGATGGCGGCGGCCCTCAACGACGCCGGCATCGGCCGCGAAGCCGTGACCGCGCGGGGACCGATGCCGGGCGCCCGCGTGGTCTGACCGCCCGCGCGGCGTGGTGACCGCCCGCCCGCGTGGTCTGACCGCCCGCGCAGTGTGGTGACGGGCCGCGCGGCATGGTGACCGCCCGCCGGGCGTCGTGACCGCCCGCGGGGCGTGGTGACAGGCCGTGCAGCGCGGTGACCGCACGCGGGCGGGTGAGTGGCCGCGGGTAACGTAGGTGGCATCGTGGCCAACATCATTAATCTCGACCGGGTCAGCAAGGGTTATGGCGCCGCCGGTCAGCTGCTCACCGACGTTTCTCTGGGGCTGGACGATGATGCCCGGCTAGGCATCGTCGGGCTCAACGGGGCCGGCAAATCCACCCTGCTGCGGCTGCTCGCCAAGAGCGAGGAACCCGACTCCGGGCGCGTGACCCACCGGCGTGACCTGCGGGTCGCCAGCCTGCCGCAGATCCTTTCGCTCGCCGCCGAGGCGACCGTGCGGGACGTCGTGCTGGGCACGGCCTGGCTCGACAAGGGCATGGGGGCCGAGCACGAGTGGGCGGGGGACGCGGGGGTTCGCGCGATCCTCGACGGGCTCGGCATGGGCTATCTCGGGCTCGACACGCCGGTGGGGCCCATGTCGGGGGGCGAGCGGCGGCGGGTGGCGCTGGCGGCGCTGCTCGTACGAGACAATGACCTGCTGATTCTCGACGAGCCGACCAACCACCTCGACGTGGCCGGTGTCGACTGGCTGGCCCGGTATCTGCTGACCCGGCGCGGCGCGTTGTGCGTGGTCACGCACGACCGGTGGTTCCTCGACGCGGTTTGCACGGCGACCTGGGAGGTCGTCGACGAGAAGGTGTACGCGTACGAGGGCGGCTACGCGGCCTGGATCCTCTCGCGGGCCGAGCGGCAGCGGGTCGCGGCGGCCATCGAGGCCCGGCGGCAGAACCTGCTGCGCAAGGAGATCGCGTGGCTGCGGCGGGGGCCGCCGGCGCGTACGTCGAAGCCGCAGTTCCGGATCGACGCGGCCAACGCGCTGATCGCCGATGAGCCGCCGGTGCGGGACAACGTGAGCCTGCAAAGGCTGGCGGTCACGCGGCTCGGCAAGCAGGTCTACGACCTCGAGGACGTGACGCTGGTCGCGGGTAGCAAGCCGATCCTCGACCACCTCACCTGGCAGGTCGGGCCCGGCGACCGGATCGCCATCCTGGGCGCCAACGGCGCCGGCAAGACGACGCTGCTGCGGCTGCTCGCCGGGCTCTCCACGCCGGCCGGCGGGCGCCTGGTCACCGGGTCGACCGTACGGGCCGCCTTCCTCTCCCAGGAGCTCAAGGAGCTGCCGGGGGAGCTGCGCCTGCTCGAGGCGGTCGAGGAGATCGCCAAGCGGGTCAAGCTCGGCGACCGGGAGCTGTCCGCGGGTCAGCTCGCCGAGGTGTTCGGCTTCACCGACAAGCGCATCTGGACGCCGGTCAACGACCTCTCCGGGGGCGAGCGGCGGCGGCTGCAGCTGCTGCGGCTGCTCGCGGCCGAGCCCAACGTGCTGCTGCTCGACGAGCCCACCAACGACCTCGACACCGACACCCTCGCGGCGCTGGAAGACCTTCTCGACTCCTGGCCGGGCACGATGATCGTGGCCTCGCACGACCGGTACCTGGTCGAGCGGGTCACCGACACGGCGTACGGGATGTTCGGCGACGGGCGCCTCGTGCACCTGCCGGGCGGCGTGGACGAGTACCTGGCTCGCGCCGCGACGCGCCTGACGGGAGGCGTACCGGAAACTCTTGGGCAAGCGACGCCGAGCGCGACGGGCCGCACCGCCGGTGAGTTGCGCCAGGCTCGCAAGGATCTTGCCCGGCTGGAGCGGCAGCTCGCCAAGCTCGAGGAACGGATCTTCAAGATCAATGAATCGCTGGCCGAGCACGGCGCCGACTATCAGAAGATCATCGAGCTCGAGGGACAGCTGAAGGCCGTCCAGGAGGAACGCGGACAGGTCGAAGAGGCCTGGCTGGAGCTTGCGGAGACAGTGCCCGAATCCTGAGGGTTGTTCGCGACCTACCTTGAGCGGTGATTTGCGCGAGTTGGCCGCTTTGGTCTCCACCGTCGCGAACAACCCTCATCGAACCAGGGGGTGTGCCTGCGCCGCGTCGGGGGATACGCGAGAATCGGCGTGGACAACACCTGACCTTGGAGACGGACACCATGGCGCACAACCCCGTCAATCACCACCTGCGGCCGCTCTACCGTGTGATCGGTTTCCTCGCCGGCGCATATCTGGTCGTGTTCGGGATCGTCGGACTGATCCAGACGTCCGGCGAGGACGCCACCGGCGCCAACGACAAGCTCGTCCTCGGACAGGGGAGCAACCTGCTTCTCGCGATCATCTCGCTGGTCGTCGGCGCCATCGTCATCATCGCCACCGTAATCGGGCGCAACCTCGACACCGCCGCCGACAATTACCTCGGCTGGGGCCTGCTCGTCCTCGGCACCTACGGCCTCGCGTTCAGCCGCACCGACGCCAACGTCTTCGGCCAGGACATCCAGACGGTGATCGTCACCTACATCGTGGGCATCGTGCTGATCACGGTCAGCCTCTACAGCAAGGTCGCGCCCGCCGCGCGGGCCGGCGCGCCCCGACAGGTGAGGGAGGGCCGCACGGCCTGATGGCGCACTACCCCCTCAACCATCACCTGCGACAGACGTACCGCTTCCTCGCCGGCCTGTCCGGCCTATTCCTCACCCTGTTCGGCGTCATCGGCATCGGCAAGACCTGGGGCGACCCGTTCTTCCACCGCGGCGCCGACTGGGTGCTCGGCCTGCGGACCAACCCCGCCGCGAGCTGGCTCTACACCATCGCCGGCGTCCTGCTGCTCGCCGCGGTCCTGATCGGCGGCAACCTGTACCACCGCGTCGCCCTCGTCCTCGGCTGGGGGCTCTGCGGGCTCGGCGTGGCGATCATGGCGTTCCTCCGGACCGACGCCAACATCCTCAACGCGTCGATGATCAACGTCATCGTGACGATCGCCCTCGGGCTCGTCACCCTCACCGCCGGCCTCTACGGCAAGGTCGGCAGCGCCTCCGCCGCCCGCGCGGAGGTCGCCGCCGCGCACAACAGCCGTTAGCGCGTCTTGCGGGTCAGCAACGTCGGCTTCGGCTCGAGATGGGACAGGCCGTTCCACGCCAGGTTCACCAGGTGGGCGGCCACCATGTCCTTCTTGGGCTTGCGGGCCTCCCGCCACCACTGACCCACCAGCGCCACCATTCCGACCAGCGCCTGCGAATACAGTTCAGCGAACTTCGGATCCAGGCCGCGACTCTTGAACTCGCCGCCCAGGATGTGCTCCACCTGGTGCGCCACGTCGTTCATCACGCTCGAGAAGTTTCCCGCCGGCGACAACACCGGCGATTCCCGCACCAGCACCTGGAAACCGTGCGGCTCGTCCTCGATGTAATCGAGCAGCGCCAGCGCCGCCTGCTCCAGCAGCTCCCGCGGATGACCGGCGGTCAGCGCCGCGGCGATGCGATCGAGCAGGGAGCGCACCTCGCGGTCGACCACGACCGCGTACAGGCCTTCCTTGCCGCCGAAGTGCTCATACACCACCGGCTTCGAGACCTTCGCCCGCGCCGCGACCTCCTCCACACTGGTCGCGTCGAACCCGCGCTCGGCGAACAACTGCCGCCCGATCGCGATCAGCTGCTCCCGCCGCTGCGCGGCCGACATGCGGACCCTGGGGGTCGCCGTCGGCCGCTGCCGCCTCATGCGATGCTGCTCGTCGCTGCTGTCGCCCGTCTCGGTCACCTGGCCATCCTGCCAGTTGCGCCCTTTGTCCATCTCCCCCGTAGCAGCGGTCACGCCTTTATCGGCTTTGCGTTTGCCATCTTCGCCGTCAGCCGCTCCGCGTTGGGCCACTTCACCGCCGAGGCCGCGCCCATCTTCTCGAACAGCCAGATCACACGCGCCGAGATGTCGATCTGACCGCGCAGCACGCCGTGCCGGGCACAGGTCGGGTCGGCGTGGTGCAGGTTGTGCCAGGACTCACCGAACGAGATGATCGCCAGCGGCCAGAAGTTCGATGCCTTGTCGCCGTTGCGCACCTCGAACGGGCGCTCGCCGTACACGTGACACACCGAGTTGATCGACCACGTGATGTGGTGCAGCAGGCCGATCCGCACGATCCCCGCCCAGAAGAACGCGGTCAGCGCGCCCTGCCACGACCAGGTCACCAGGCCGCCGATCAGCGCCGGGCCCAGCGTCGAGAAGATCACGATGGCGGGGAAGAGCTTGTCGACCCGGTTGATGTCCTTGTCGGCCATCAGGTCCGGCGCGAAACGCTCCCGGTTCGACAGCTCACGGCTGAACATCCAGCCCATGTGCGCGAACCACAGGCCCTTGGTCAGCGCCCAGAAACCCGTGCCGAAGCGCCACGGGGAGTGCGGGTCGCCCTCCTGGTCGCTGAACATGTGGTGGCGGCGGTGGTCGGCCACCCACTGGATGATGTCCCCCTCGATCGCCAGCGAGCCCGCGAGCGCCAAAGTGACCCGCAGCCAGCGCTTCGCCTTGAACGAGCCGTGCGTGAAGTACCGGTGGAAGCCGACCGTGATGCCCAGACCGGACACCAGATAGAAGACGGCGCCGATGGCGATGTCGGTCCACGACAGCCAGCCGCCCCAGGCGACCGGGACAGCCGCGAGCACCGCCAGGAACGGGACCACGACGAACGCGTACAGCGCGATGAGGATGCCGCGGGACTGCGGGCCCTCGGTGAGCGGCTTGGGAGCGGCCTTCGGTGCGGCCTCGATGGTGGAAGTCATGACACCTCATTGATCTGGGGAAGGCGCTGATCGGGGGAGATCAAGTACTTACGCCTACGTCACCGTAACTTACGCCACCGTAGCCGTAGGTGAGCCCGACTCCAAGGGTTGGACGGAATCTTCTTTGGCACATCTACAGGCTTACCGTCCCGCGCACTGACGTCCTAATGTAGAGATATAACTATGAAAGGCCGGAGTGATGACTGGATGAAAGAGGATCCGAGGCGGGACGAAGCCCGGCGGCTGCGGGTCGACCCGGGTTTGTCGCGGTCGCAGTTGATGGAGCGGTTCGGGGTGGGCAACGGCACGCTGAGCGAATGGCTGCGGGGCCTGGAAGCACCCGAGTGGACGCAGCGGCCGAATGCGAAGGACGACCTGCGCGACCTGGCCGTCGAGATGCGCCGCGATGGTTGCTCGGTGCCGAAGATCGCGTCGGAGCTCGGTGTTTCCAAGTCCACGGCCTACCTGTGGACGAAGCACATTCCGCTCGACAGCACCCCTGCTGCGCGCGAGGAGCGGCTGCGCCGGCACATGGAACTCATGCGGGAGGCGCGTTGGGCGCCGCATCGGAGGGCGCGTGACGGCGACCGTGCGGCCGTCGGCCGGCGACTTGGCGAATGGGTCGGCGAGCTGTCAGACCGAGAGGTGACGCTGATCGGCGCGGTGGCGTACTGGTGCGAGGGGGCGAAGGAGAAGCCCTGGCATCAAACGACCCTCAGCCTTCAGTTCATCAACAGCGACCCACGTTTGATCTTGCTGTTCCTTCGCTACGTCGAGCTTCTCGGCGCCGACCCGGCGCGGCTCACCTATCGGCTGAGCATCCATGAGACGGCCGACATCCCCGCGGCTGCCGAGTGGTGGTCGGGGGTGGTCGGGGTGCCTGCGGAGCGCTTCCGTCGCCCGATCCTCAAGAAGCACAAGCCTTCCACCGTTCGGCGTAACGTCGGGGATTCCTACCGTGGGTGCCTCATCGTCTACGTCCCCAAGTCGAGCCGTCTCTACTGGGCGGTTGACGGCGTGATGGGTGGGATCGCGGGGAGTGGGGACCGGTGGCGTGCCGCTAGGATGTGATCGGAGGTCATGGCCCGAAGGGGAAATGTCCGAAATAGGTCCCGGATCGTCTAATGGCAGGACCACGGCTTTTGGTGCCGTTTATAGGGGTTCGAATCCTCTTCCGGGAGCAGTCTGCCCTGCGGTTGGTTTGTCGCCGCTGCCTGCGTAATTGCTGAAGCGAAACAATGGAGTTGCCGCGTGAGCCAGGCCCCTCGTCGTACCGTTGTTGTTCTTGCTGCTGGGGAGGGCAAGCGGATGAAGTCCGCTACCCCCAAGGTGTTGCATCCGCTGCTCGGGCGCACGCTGCTCGGGCACGTGCTGGTCGCGGCGGGCGCGGCTGAGGCGGAACAGACGGTCGTGGTGGTGGGGCACAAGGCCGACGCGGTGAGCGCGCATCTGGCCGAGGTGGCGCCGGCGGCGGTGCCGGTGTTGCAGGCCCTGCAGAACGGCACGGGGCACGCGGTGCGGATCGCGTTGGACGCGGTGCCGGATGCGTCGGGGACGCTGGTGGTGCTCAACGGCGACGTGCCGCTGCTTCGCGGCGAGACGGTGGCCTCGCTGATCGAGGCGCACGAGTCGGCCTCTCGGGCGGCGACCGTGCTGGCCGCGGCGGTGGATGACCCGACGGGACTGGGGCGGATCGTGCGGGGCGCCGATGGCGGCCTGGCGCGGATCGTGGAGGAGCGGGACGCTTCGGCCGAGGTGCGGGCCATTCGGGAGATCAATGCGGGGATCTACGCGTTCGATCTCGCCGCGCTGCGGGAGGCTCTGGGCAAGCTGTCTAGGGACAACGAGCAGGGCGAGGAGTACCTCACCGACGTGTTCGGGCTGCTGGTCGAGGTGGGCAGCCCGGTGGGTGTGTTCGTGGCGGCCGACGCCGAGGAGACGCTGGGTGCCAACGATAGGGCGCAGTTGGCCGATCTGCGGGCACGGCTGCGGGACAGGGTGAACGCGGCGTGGATGCGGTCGGGAGTGTCGATCCTCGACCCGGCGACCACGTGGATCGACGTGACGGTGACGTTGGAGCCCGACTCCGTGGTCGATCAGAACTCTCAGCTGCAGGGGGCCACGTCGGTGGCGTCGGGCGCGGTGATCGGGCCGGACACGACGTTGATCGACACCGTGGTGGGTGAGGGCGCTTCGGTGCTGCGTACGCATTCGATCGGCGCCGAGGTCGGCGCGGAGGCGACGGTGGGTCCGTTCTCGTTCCTACGGCCGGGCACGCGGATGGGCCGTAAGTCGAAGGTCGGCGGTTTCGTCGAGGCGAAGAACGCCGAGCTGGGTGAGGGCGCGAAGGTGCCGCATCTGTCGTATGTGGGTGATGCGTCGATCGGGGCACGGGCGAACATCGGCGCGGGGACGATCTTCGCGAACTACGACGGGGTGCGGAAGAGCCGGACGACCGTGGGTGAGGCCGCGTTCGTGGGGTCGGACACGGTGCTGATCGCTCCGGTCGAGGTCGGGCCGGGCGCGTACGTGGCGGCGGGCAGCGCCATCGCGGGCGATGTGCCGTCGGGGAACCTGGGTGTGACGCGGGCGCAGCAGCGCAACGTGGAGGGCTGGACGGTGCGGCGCCGGCCGGGGACGGTGTCGGCGGAGGCAGCCGAGCGGGCCGCGCAGGGTCCGGGCGAGGTGTCGGAGGCGGAGTAAGCGCCTCGAAAAAGCGGCGACCGGAACGGCTCAGTGCGGCGAAGGCCTCGTGCGGGGGCACGGGGTGGGTAAAGCTGGGTGAGGCATCCCACGCGGTGGGCTCGGGGGCATGGCAAGTCGGTGGCCTCGGGGGATACTTCAGGTGACTACACCCCCTCGATCCAACGGGAGCAGCGAGCCGATGGGCAGCATCGTCGCGGAGAACCGCAAGAGCCTGATGCTTTTCTCCGGCCGGGGTTTCCCGGAGTTGGCGGAGGAGATCGGCCAGGTGCTGGGCGTGGGGCCGACGCCGTCGGACTCGTACGAGTTCGCGAACGGCGAGATCTTCGTGCGTTTCAAGGATTCGGTTCGTGGTTCGGATGCCTTCGTCGTGCAGTCGATGACGGAGGGGGTGAACCGGTGGGTCATGGAGACGCTGATCATGATCGACGCGTTGAAGCGTGGGTCGGCGAAGCGGATCACCGTGGTGTTGCCGTTCTACCCGTATGCGCGGCAGGACAAGAAGCACCGGGGCCGGGAGCCGATCTCGGCGCGCCTGGTGGCCGACCTGTTGAAGACGGCGGGGGCGAACCGGATCCTGACGGTTGACCTGCACACGGCGCAGATTCAGGGCTTTTTCGACGGGCCGGTGGATCACCTGTTCGCGATGGACATCCTGGCCGAGCACGTGGAGAAGAAGTTCGCGGGCCGGCCCTTGACCGTGGTGGCGCCGGACTCGGGCCGGGTGCGGGTGGCGGAGCGTTGGACGGACCGGCTGGGGGGCTGTCCGCTCGCGTTCATCCACAAGACGCGCGACCCGTTGAAGCCGAACCAGGTGGTGGCGAACCGGGTGGTCGGCGAGGTCGAGGGCCGGGTGTGCCTGATCGTCGACGACATGATCGACACGGGCGGGACGATCACGAAGGCCGCGGACATCCTGTTCGACGAGAGCGCGGCCGATGTGATCGTGGCGTCGACGCACGCGCTGCTCTCCGACCCGGCCACCGAGCGGTTGAAGAACAGCCGGATCTCGGAGTTGGTGGTGACGAACACGCTGCCGTTGCCGCCCGAGAAGCGGCTCGACAAGATCACCGTGTTGTCGATCGCGCCCCTGCTGGCGCGCGCGATCCGCGAGGTCTTCGACGACGGCTCGGTGACGACCCTCTTCGGCGGCCTGAGCTGAACTGAGCCGACTGCCTGCTCAACAGCGGGGCGATCGCGGGCAGTTCCCGAGGTCCACCCCCACCCGCTGAGGGAGTGCGGGAAGCGGAGGGTAAGATGGTGCGGTTGCCACGGCGAGGGTGCCCCGCGGTCTGCTGAGGTTCGCAGCCGCTCGGAGGCACCGTGATCGACGCGGTGCTCCGGGCCTGTGCCCAGCGCGCCTTCCCTTGCCCGGCAGCGCCGACGAACGGCCGACAGCACTTTGACGGCCGTGCGCCACTGCCGGAACCAGCAGCCCGCCGACTTATGACGCAGCCCGATCGAAGAGTTTCAGGAGTTTCCCCGTGTCCGAGGTAAAGATCAGCGCCGAGCCCCGTACCGAGTTCGGCAAGGGTGGTGCCCGCCGCACGCGCCGGGCCGGTTTGGTGCCCGCCGTGCTGTACGGCCACGGCGAGAAGCCGCAGCACATCGCGCTGCCGGCCCGTGAGTTCGCGGCTGCCATCCGGCACGGCGGGCTCAACCAGGTGTTCACGATCGACATCAATGGCGCGTCGGGCACGACGCTCGCGCTGCCCAAGGCCATTCAGCGCGACCCGATCAAGGACACGTACGAGCACGTGGACCTGATCATCGTGAAGCGTGGCGAGAAGGTCCAGGTCGACGTCCCGGTGACGCTGGTCGGCGAGGCCGCCCGCAACACGCTCGTGGTGAACGAGTCGACGACGCTGGCGATCGTGGCCGAGGCCATGCACCTGCCGTCGGGCTTCGAGGTCTCGATCGAGGGCCTCGAGGCGGGCTCGCAGGTGACCGCCGGCGACGTGACGCTGCCGCAGGGCTCCGAGCTGGCCGTCGAGCCCGACTTCGTGCTGGCGATCATCTCGCAGGCGCAGACCGCCGAGCAGCTCGAGGGCGGCGAGGCGGCCGAGACCGAGACCGTCGAGGAGACCGAGGCCCCGGCCGCCGAGTAATCAGGCGGACCAAGCTCGAAGGCAGTGACTCAGGGAAAGCGCCCGGCTGGGCGCTTTCCCTGACGTGTGTATGGAGGCGAAGTGACCGACGACGCGCCGTGGCTGGTGGTCGGCCTGGGCAACCCCGGCAAGGAGTACGCCGGCAACCGGCACAACGTGGGTTTCATGGTGGCCGACCTGCTGGCGTCCCGGGTGGGTGCGAAGTTCGGCCGGTCGAAGCGCGCCCACGCCGAGGTCGCCGAGGGCCGGCTGGCCTCGCCTGGCGGATACGGCGGGCCGAAGCTGGTGCTCTTGAAACCGCTGACCTACATGAACCTCGCGGGCGCACCCGTGGTTTCGCTGGCCCAGTTCTTCAAGGTGCCGGTTTCGAACGTGATTGCCGTGCATGATGAGCTTGACGTGCCGTTCGGGCAGGTGCGTGCCAAGCGGGGCGGCGGTGAAGGCGGCCACAACGGGTTGCGGTCGATGTCGAAGTCGCTGTCGAGCAAGGAGTACGCGCGAGTCCGTTTCGGGATCGGGCGGCCGCCGGGCCGGCAGGATCCGGCGGACTATGTGCTGTCCGATTTCTCCGGCGCGGAGCGTAAGGAGCTGGAGTTCCTCGTCGACCGGGCGGCGGACGTCGTGGAGGCGGTCGTGCTCGAGGGCGTCGAGTGGGCGCAGAACAAATACCACGGCGGTTGATCCTCCGGGGCCGAAACAGCAAGATCCTTTGAGGGGTTTTGTCCGTCTTGTGATCCCGTGACGCTGGCTGCCGTCCGAGCGTTGGTCACACGTACGCACCGCTCGGTGCTGCGGGACCGGCGCGGCGGGGGGAGGTTTCGGGGTGCAGCAGGAGGCGGCCGAAGGGTCCCTGACCGAGCCGACCATGGTCCTGCCGGAGATCCGGCCGGCCGTGGCGCCGGAGGGCCGGCCCGTGGGCCCGCCGCCCGAGGGGTACGGCCCGGCGAACCATCCGCCGGCCAACCACGGCCCGCGGCCGAACCGGCCGTCGGACCGCCGGCCGGGACGGAACGCGAAGATCCCGGCCCCGGTGGCGCCGCTGAGCCCGCCACCGTCGGGAGCGGGCACGCGGGAAAGGCCGCCGCGCAACTGGGCCCCGGACGGCGCGCCGCCACGGCGGCCGAAGCCGGACAATGCGCCGCCGCTGACCGTGCAGGGCGCCCCGGACCGGGAGCGGAACCGGGCGGTCGACCGGCACTGGTCGAAGCGGCAGAACCGATCGTCGGCGGCCCGCCCGGCGGCCCGGCCGTTCGTGCGGGTGCGGGGCCGGCACGCGGCGATGTCGCGGCGGCAGCGGTGGGAGCGCCGGTACGTGCGGGCGCTGGTCCTGTGCGACCTGCTCGCCGGGTCGGCGGCGGGTGCGGCGACGTTCGGGCTGCGGTTCGGGGACGAGGTCACCGCGTACAACCGGGGCTACATGATCCTGACGGCTCTGCTGCCGGTGTTGCTGCTGGCCGTGCTGGCGGTCTCCCGGGCGTACGAGCGAAGGTTCTTGTTCGTCGGCACCGACGAATACCAGCGCGTGCTCCGGGGTGGTGTCGGGCTGATCGCGGGTGCGGCGCTCGTCTCGTACGCGTTCGATCTTGATCTTGCGAGGGGTTATGTCCTCGCCGCGTTGCCCACCGCGGTCGTCACCGCGGTGGTGATGCGCTTCGCGTTGCGCCGGCGTCTGCACCGGGCGCGGTCGCGGGGGCAGAGCCTGCGCCGGGTGATGCTGGTCGGGCACGAGCTGTCGGTGATCGGGATGACCCGGCAGTTGCGCCGGGAGCGCTATCACGGCCTCGAGGTGGTGGGCGCCTGCTTGCCGCCCGGACACGACGGCCGGGGGATGGGCGCGGTCAAGGTCTACGGCTCGTTCGACGACGTCGCGAACGCGGTGGAGCACGCCGACGCCGACACCGTGGTGGTGCTGAGCTGCCCGGAACTGGACGGCGCGCAGCTGCGCCGGCTGGCCTGGGGGCTGGAGCGCGACGAGGTCGACCTGATCGTGGCGAGCGCGCTGGTGGACGTGGCCGGCGCCCGCACCACGATCCGCCCGTTCGATGGACTGCCGATGCTGCACGTCGAGCACCCGCGGCTGCACGGCGGATCGCGCCTGGTCAAGGATGTGTTCGACCGGCTCGGGGCGCTCGCGCTGCTGGTCGCGTTCGGGCCGCTGCTGCTGGCGGTCGCACTGTGTGTGCGGGTGACCTCGCGAGGGCCGGTACTCTTTCGTCAGGTACGGGTCGGGCGGGACGGCCGCCTGTTCCGCATTTTCAAGTTCCGGAGTATGTACGTCGACGCCGAGGCCCGGCTGGCCGAGCTACGGCATCTCAACGAGCACGACGGTGTGCTCTTCAAAATCCGCGACGACCCGCGGGTCACCCGGGTGGGCCAGTGGTTGCGCCGGTTCTCGCTGGACGAGCTTCCGCAGTTGCTCAACGTGGTGCTCGGCCAGATGTCGTTGGTCGGCCCACGACCGCCGCTGCCGTCGGAAGTGGCCGCGTACGCCGACGACGTGCGCCGCCGCCTTGCGGTGAAACCCGGCATGACGGGCCTTTGGCAGGTTTCCGGACGATCGGACCTGCCTTGGGAGGAAGCCGTCAGGCTGGACCTGCGCTATGTGGAGAACTGGTCCCTCAGCTTGGACCTGGTGATCCTTTTGCGGACCATGACGGCCGTGGTGCGCTCGTCCGGAGCCTATTGAAAAAGGGAGCGACATGACAGAGACGTCGGCTCGCATCGTGACCCAGCGGGAAGACGCCATCGGTACCCCGCCCGTGATCGACGCGGAATTCGCCCGCTGGCTGGCCGACCGGGCCGGCCAGCTCCTGCTGCGGGTCCGCGATGAGATGGGCTATGCGGACGGTAAGGCACTCAAGACCGCGGGCGATCGGGCCGCGCACAACCTGCTGCGCTCCGAGCTCGCCCGCTGGCGCCCCGCCGACGCCGTGTTGTCGGAGGAGGACGACCACTCCCGGCTGGCCTGGCAGGACAGCGAGCCCGCGGCGCGCCCGGAGCGGCTCGGCGCCGGCCGGGTCTGGATCGTGGACCCGCTCGACGGCACCCGCGAGTTCTCCGAGCAGGGCCGCACCGACTGGGCCGTGCACATCGCCCTCTGGAGCGCCGACTCGTCGACCCCGAGCCACCTCGCCGCGGGCGCCGTCGCGATGCCGGCCCAGCACCGCACGATCGCCAGCGACCACCCGCCGGCCTACCCGCCGATGCCGCTGGGCGACGCCCCGATCCGGATCGCCGCCAGCCGCACCCGGCCGCCCGCGTTCGTCACCGCGCTGGCCGAGGAGATCGGTGCCGAGCTCGTCCCGATGGGATCGGCAGGTGTGAAGATCGCCGCGGTGATAAACGGCGAGGCCGACGCGTACGTGCACGCCGGCGGCCAGTACGAGTGGGACTCCGCCGCACCGGTGGCTGTGGCGCTGGCCACGGGCCTGCACGCTAGCCGTATCGACGGTTCTACGCTGAAATACAACGAGGCCGATCCTAAGTTGCCGGACCTCGTGGTGTGCCGTAAGGATCTCGCTCCTCGGTTGCTTGCAGCGTTGCAGCGTCACCTCCCGTCAGAATGACGGTTCTAACAATGCAACACGGCCGTAAACCCCCGGAAAGGTCGGGAAACCGCATGAGCCAGACAGGGCACTACCGCGTCTCGCATCTCGACGCTCTCGAGGCCGAGAGCGTCTTCGTCATGCGCGAGGTGATGGCCGAGTTCGAGCGGCCCGTCCTGCTGTTCTCCGGCGGCAAGGACTCGATCGTCATGCTGCGCCTGGCCGAGAAGGCGTTCGCCCCGGCCCGCATCCCGTTCCCGGTGATGCATGTCGACACCGGCCACAACTTTCCCGAGGTCCTGGACTACCGGGACCAGCGGGTCGCCACGCTGGGGCTCAATCTGGTGATCGCCAGCGTGCAGGAGGCCATCGACACCGGCCTGGTGCGCGAGCTGCCCGACGGCACCCGCAACCGCATCCAGACCCCCGTGCTGCTCAACGCGGTCGAGAAGTACCGGTTCGACGCGCTGTTCGGCGGCGCCCGCCGGGACGAGGAGAAGGCCCGGGCCAAGGAGCGGATGTTCAGCTTCCGCGACGAGTTCGGCCAGTGGGACCCGAAGAACCAGCGGCCCGAGCTGTGGGCGCTGTACAACGGCCGGCACCACCCGGGCGAGTCGATCCGCGTGTTCCCGCTGTCCAACTGGACCGAGTTGGACGTGTGGCATTACATCGCCCGCGAGGAGATCCCGCTGCCGTCGATCTACTACGCGCACGACCGCGAGGTCGTCGAGCGCGACGGCATGTTCTACGCGGTCAACGAGTTCATCCGGCTGCGCGACGGCGAGACCTCGCAGGTCCGTACGGTGCGCTACCGGACCGTCGGCGACGCGTCGCAGACCGCGGCCGTGCTGTCCGAGGCCGACACCGTCGAGAAGGTGATCGACGAGGTCGCCGCCACGCGGATCACCGAGCGTGGCGCCACCCGCGGCGACGACAAGGTCAGCGAGGCAGCGATGGAAGACCGCAAGCGAGAGGGCTACTTCTGATGAGCCAGGCCGTACTGGAGACCGAGACCGCGCCGTCGCAGCGCATGGATCTGTTGCGCTTCGCGACCGCGGGCAGCGTCGACGACGGCAAGTCCACGCTGATCGGGCGGCTCCTCTACGACACCAAGTCGATCTTCGCGGACCAGCTGGACGCGGTCGAGGCGGTCAGCGCCGCCCGCGGCGACGAGTACACCAACCTCGCGCTGCTCACCGACGGCCTGCGCGCCGAGCGGGAGCAAGGCATCACGATCGACGTCGCGTACCGGTACTTCGCGACGCCGCGGCGCAAGTTCATCATCGCCGACACTCCCGGGCACATCCAGTACACCCGGAACATGGTCACCGGCGCCTCCACCGCCGACCTCGCGCTGATCCTGGTCGACGCCCGTAAGGGCCTGGTCGAGCAGTCCCGCCGGCACGCGTTCCTGACCAGCCTGCTGCGGGTACCGCACCTGGTCCTCTGCGTCAACAAGATGGACCTGGTCGACTGGGACAAGGCGGTCTACGACCGGATCGCCGACGAGTTCACCTCGTTCGCGGCGAAGCTCGAGATCACCGACCTGACGATCATCCCGGTGTCGGCGCTCAACGGCGACAACATCGCCTCCCGCTCCGAGAACAGCCCCTGGTACGAGGGCCCGTCGCTGCTGCACCACCTCGAGCACGTGCACATCGCGTCCGACCGCAACCTGGTCGACGTGCGCTTCCCGGTGCAGTACGTGATCCGCCCGCAGTCCACCACGGTCACCGACTACCGCGGCTACGCCGGACAGGTCGCCTCCGGCGTGCTCAAGCCCGGCGACGAGGTGATGGTCCTGCCCTCCGGGCTGCACAGCACCATCGCCGGCATCGACACCGCCGACGGGCCGGTCGCCGAGGCGTTCCCGCCCATGTCGGTCACCGTCCGGCTCACCGACGAGATCGACATCTCCCGCGGCGACATGATCTGCCGTCCGCACAACGCGCCGGCCGTCGCCCAGGACCTCGAGGCCATGGTCTGCTGGATGGACGAGACGGCGCCGCTGCGTGTCGGCGGCAAGTACGCCATCAAGCACACGACCCGCACCGCGCGCACGGTGATCCGCGGCCTTCAGTACCGGCTCGATGTGAACACCCTGCACCGCGACGAGAACGCCGGCGAGCTGCAGCTCAACGAGATCGGCCGGATCCGGCTGCGCACCACCGTGCCGCTGCTCGCCGACGAGTACCGCCGCAACCGCACCACCGGCGGCTTCGTCCTCATCGACGAGAGCACCAACCGCACGGTCGGCGCGGGGATGATCATCGAGGCGCAATAAGCGTCGCCCAGACGACCTTTCCGGTCCGCGTGGGGAGCCATCCCCACGCGGCCGTGGTCGCCGTCACCAGCTGCATGCCCCGGCCGCGCTCGTCCAACGCCCGGCCGCGTTGCGGGCGGGCCAGCTTGCGCAGCACCGGCGGGGCCGCCGCTCCGTCCGAGACGCTCAGGTGGATGCCGCCGCCGCGCAGGCTCACCACCACGCCGATCGGCGTGCGCGCGTGCTCGATCGCGTTGGTCACCAGCTCCGACATCACCAGCCGGCTCGGGAACAGCAGCTCCGGCACGCCCCACGCCAGGCATGCGTCGCCCACCAGGTTGCGCGCGATGCTCGGCGATTCCGGCTCGGGCGGCAGCGTCAGCGTCACCCGCTCGGTGAGCGGCAGCCGGCCGGCGATCGCCACCCGCGCCTGACGCACCTTCGCGTACACCGGCAGCAACCGCTGCGTGACCAGGTGCTGCATGCGGTCGGCGAGCGGCAGCGACGGCGGGATGCACAAGGCCAGCACCACGGCCGGCTCCCGCTCGCGTGCCGCCTGCCGCGCCGCGACCCAGGTCGGCGCGCTCGCGCTGGACGGGTCCTGCAGCTCGGACAGGTCCACGATCAGTGCCTCGGGGTGCTCGGCGAGGCACTTGTGCAGCTTGGTGGTGACGGCCTGTCGCAGGGCGCGATCCCAGTGGCCACGTACGGTCATCAAGGCCACTGCGGCGTCCACGTCCCCCTCGACGAGGACGCGCTGGTCCTCGGACGGCGGATACGCTGTGCTGACGGGCATGACGCCACGGTAACCGCGTTCCCGTCCTCCCCAGGAGCCCCTTAGCTCCTCCGGGTGTCGGCTCTAAGTCCTGCAACGTTGTAAAGTCCAGCCGTGCCGCCAGGCCTCAAGGACGTCGCAGCCCGGGCCGGTGTGTCGATCAAGACGGTGTCCAACGTCGTCAACGGCTACGTGCACATCGCGCCGGAGACCCGCGCCCGGGTCCAGGCCGCGATCGACGCCCTCGGCTACGTGCCCAACCCGGCCGCCCGCCGCCTGCGCGGGGGCCGCTCCGGCGTGATCGCGCTGGCCGTGCCCGAGCTGCGCTCGCCCTACTTCGCCGAGCTCGCCGGGCACGTCGTGCAGGCCGCCGCGCCGCGCGGCTGGACCGTGCTGATCGACCAGACCGACGGGCGCGCCGACCGGGAACACGACCTGGTCGCCGGGCTGCGCCGGCACGCCATCGACGGGCTCATCCTCAGCCCGGCGGAGACGCTGGCCGGCGAGCTCGCCCGCCGGCAGGGTGTGCCGGCCGTGCTGCTCGGCGAGCGCACCCGTGACGAGCCGGCCGACCACGTGGCCACCGACGGCGCCGCGGCCGCCGGGGACGCCGTCCGGCATCTGCTGCGCGTGGGCCGGCGGCGGATCGCGGCGATCGGCGTGCCCGACCGGCCGGGCGCGGTGGCGCGGCGGCAGCGGCTCGCCGGATACCGCGCGGCGCTCGCCGACGCCGGGCTCGGGCTGGTCGCCGATCCCCGCTTCGAAGTCCCGGTCGGCGGCCTGCGCCGGGCCGACGGCGCCGCGGCCATGGAGTACCTGCTCGACCGGGCCAAGGACCTGGACGCGGTGTTCTGCTTCACCGACCTGCTTGCCCTCGGCGCCATCCGCACGCTGATCGAGCACGGCGCCGACGTGCCCGGCGACGTCGCGGTGATGGGCTTCGACGGGATCGAGGAGGGTCGCTACAGCAACCCGTCGCTGAGCACGATCGACCCCGACACCGCGCGGATCGCCCAGCTCGCGGTCGACCTGCTCGCCGAGCGCCTCGGCGAACGGCAGGCCACCGCCGCGCCGCCGCGCGAGGTCTGCGTCGAGCACCGGATCGTCGCGCGGGAGAGCACGATCGGAAGGCCGTAGGGCCTACTCCTCGCGGCGGTGGTGGCGCCCTTCGGTGGCCTCCTCGATGGCCTCGCTGATGGCGCCGGTGAGGTCACCGGCCGGCACCGCGACGCTCTCGCCGTCGACCTCCTCGATCGGCCGGGCGTCCGCCTCCGGCTCGGGCGCCGTGGCGCCGCCCGAGAAGCCGTACTCGTTGGGCTGGTTCGTTTCCCGCTCGCTCGTCATGGCTCCATCGTTACCCCGGCGAGCGCCTTTCAAAGCCGTGCGGCGCCCGCTCCCGGCGTCGCGATCCAGCAGGTGGGGGCGGTGAAACCGCTTTTTCCGTACGCCTGCTCGACCGCCTCGGTCGTGACGTCCGCCCGGTCCGCGTCGATCAGCGCCAGCACGCAGCCGCCGAAGCCGCCCCCGGTCATCCGCGCGCCGTATGCGCCGGCCGACAGCGCCGCCTCGACCGCGACGTCGACCTGCGGCACCGTGATCTCGAAGTCGTCGCGCATCGACGCGTGCGACGCGGTCAGCAGCGGCCCGATCGCCCGCACCCGGCCCTGCTCGAGCAGCGCCACGGTGTCGAGCACCCGCTGGTCTTCGGTGACGACATGCCGCACCCGGCGCCGCATCACCTCGTCGTCCAGCTTGTCGAGGGCGGCGGCCAGCCCGTCCGGCGGCACGTCGCGCAGCGCGGGCACGCCCAGGATGTGGGCCGCCTCCTCACAGGACTTGCGGCGGGCGCCGTACTCGCCGTCGACGTGCTGGTGCGGGGCATTGCTGTTGATCACCAGGATGGCCAGGCCCTCGGCGGCCAGGTCGAACGGGATCTGCTTGACCTCGTACGAGCGGCAGTCGAGAAACAGGGCGCGCCCGGCGAGGCAGCGGATCGAGGCGGACTGGTCCATGATCCCGGTCGGCGCGCCCACGTAGACGTTCTCGGCGCGCTGGGCCAGGGCCGGGCGGCGCTCGATCGCCAGGTCGAGGCCGCCGAGGTCGATCAGCGCGGTCAGCACCGACGACTCCAGGGCCGCCGAGGAGGACAGGCCCGAGCCGACCGGGACCTCGGAGGCGAGCGCGATGCGGGCCCCGGGCGCCTCGAAGCCGGCGTCCTGCAACGCCCAGACGACGCCGGCCACGTACGCCGCCCAGCTGGTCACCTCGCCCGGCGTGGTGGCGCCGAAGGAGATGGTGCCCTCCTCGAGCGTTGAGCAGACGGTCCACTCGCCGGCGGGGGCCGGGCCGACCGCGGCGACGGTGCGCTGCGGCAGGGCGAAGGGGAGGACGAAGCCCTCGTTGTAGTCGGTGTGCTCGCCAATCAGGTTGACCCGGCCGGGCGCGGCCCACAGACCGGTCGGTTCAGTGCCGTACCGCTCGCGGAACAACGAAGCGGCGTTCACGCGACGTGCGCCTGGTAGAAGGCCCAGGCGTCGCCGATCATCGCCTGCAGCGTCGGCTTCTGCGGCACCCAGCCGAGCTCGGCACGCGCTTTGGCCGACGACGCCACCAGCGTGGCCGGGTCGCCCTCGCGGCGCGGCGCGATCTCGGCCGGCAGCGCGGCGCCGGTGACCTCGCGGGCCACCTCGACGACCTGCTTGTTGGAGAAGCCGTTGCCGTTGCCCAGGTTGTAGATGCGGTGCTCGCCCGGCGTGGCCGCGTCCAGCGCCAGCAGGTGCGCGCGGGCCAGGTCTTCCACGTGGATGTAGTCGCGCACGCAGGTGCCGTCGTCGGTCGGGTAGTCGTCGCCGAACAGCTGCAGCTTCTCGCGCTTGCCCGCCGCGACCTGCAGCGCGATCGGGATCAGGTGGGTCTCGGGGTGGTGCCGCTCGCCGATCTCGTAGTCGTCGCGGATGTATGCCCCGGCCACGTTGAAGTAGCGCAGCGAGACCGCGGCCAGCTTGTGCGCGTACGCCTCCGAGGTCAGCGCGTGGTCGAAAGTGAGCTTCGTCGCGCCGTACGTGTTGGTGGGCGCCTTCGCCGCGGACTCGGTGATCGGCAGCTCGACCGGGTTGCCGTAGACGGCCGCCGTCGAGGAGAAGATGACCCGCGGCACCCGGGCCGCGCGGATCGCATCGAGCAGGGCCAGCGACTTGACCACGTTGTCGTGCCAGTACAGCTCGGGCTTGACCATCGACTCGCCCGCCGCGATCAGGCCCGCGAAGTGCAGCACCGCGTCGAAGCCGGAATCGGGGGTGAGCACCTCGGCGGCGTCGCGGATGTCCTTCTCCACAAAGGTGGCATCCGGTGCGACGGCCTCGCGGAAGCCCGTGCTGAGATTGTCGAGCACGACGACCTCGTGGCCGGCGTCGAGCAGCAGACGGCTGGTGACGCTGCCGACGTAGCCGGCACCCCCGGTGACGAGCAGTTTCACTTCGAGCCTCTCCAGGAAGATACGGTTCTCCCGAGTCTCCCGCGAAAAGCGATCATAAGTCAACAAGAATGAACATAGACTTTCATATGATCTCGCTGTGTTCCGGACAAAACGCCGTCACGTCGGTGGCGGTGGGTGCGTTGGCCATCTAGTGACCACGACTGACAGAATGGCGCTCATGTCCGACGTCGACCGCCGACCCCGCGTGCTCTCCGGCATCCAGCCGACCGCCGATTCGTTCCACCTCGGCAACTATCTGGGCGCGGTTCGCAACTGGGTGGCGATGCAGGACACCTTCGACGCGTTCTACTGCGTGGTCGACCTGCACGCGATCACCATGGGGCACGACCCGATCGCGTTGCGCAACCGCACCCGCGTCTCGACCGCCCAGCTGCTCGCCGTCGGGCTCGACCCCGAGCGCTGCACGCTGTTCGTCCAGTCGCACGTGCCCGAGCACGCCCAGCTCGCCTGGGTGCTCAGCTGCATCACCGGGTTCGGCGAGGCCGGCCGCATGGTCCAGTTCAAGGACAAGTCGGCCAAGGCCGCCGACACGACGACCGTCGGCCTGTTCACGTACCCGATCCTCCAGGCCGCCGACATCCTGCTCTACCAGGCCGACCAGGTGCCCGTGGGCGAAGACCAGCGGCAGCACCTCGAGCTGACCCGCGACCTCGCGCAGCGGTTCAACACCCGCTACGGGCACACGTTCACGGTCCCGTCGGCGTACATCGTGCGCGACACCGCGAAGATCACCGACTTGCAGGACCCGACGTCGAAGATGTCGAAGTCGGCGTCCTCGCCCAACGGCATCATCGAGCTGCTCGAGGAACCGTCCCGCTCGGCCAAGAAGATCAAGTCGGCGGTGACCGACACCGGCCGCGAGATCCTCTACGACGAGGAGAACAAGCCCGGCGTCAGCAACCTGCTGACCATCTACGCCGCGCTGACCAACCGGGCCATCGACGAGCTGCTCGAGGGGTACGAGGGCAAGGGCTACGGCGACCTCAAGAAAGACCTCGCCGAGATCGTCGTCGAGTTCGTCAAGCCGATCCAGGAACGCACCCGGGCGTACCTCGAGGACCCCGGCTATCTCGACAAGATCCTCGCGGTCGGCGCAGAGAAGGCCCGGGCGGTGTCCGCGGTGACCCTGGCGACGGCGTACCAGAACGTGGGCTTCCTCAGCCCGGCCCGCGAGGCCTGACCCGACGTGGCGGCGGCCCAGACGACGCGGATCGGCGTCGCGATCGACATCCCCGAGCCCTGGGGCGCCCAGCTGACCCAGCGGCGCCTCGACGCCGGGGATCCGCAGGCCGCCTACACCCCGGCCCACGTCACGTTGCTCGGCCCCACCGAGATCGACAGCGCCGCGCTGCCCGCCGTCGAGCGTCACCTGGAAAAGGTGGCGGCCGCCCAGCAGCCGTTCACCATCCACCTGCGCGGCACCGGCACGTTCCGGCCGATCACCGAAGTGGTCTTCGTGACGCTCGCGGTGGGCATCAGCGAGTGCGAGCTGCTCGCCGAGGCGATCTCCGCCGCCGGCGACATCGACCGCGACTCGCGGTTCCCCTACCACCCGCACGTCACGGTCGCCCAGGACGTGCCGGCCGAGCAGCTCGACGCCGTCTTCGAAGACCTCGCCGGCTTCTCGGCGAAGTTCCACGTCACGTCGTTCACGCTGTTCTCGCACGGCGGCGAGGGCCCCTGGCGGCCACGGCGTGACTACCCCTTGGGTGTCTGAGTTTCATAGAGCGTGATTTCGGTTACGGTGCGCGCGTGAACCCCATCGATCGCGCGTACGAGGCCGTCGAAGCGCGCATCATGCGGGTGCGGGTCAAATCGCGGATATTCGACCATTTCAGCCGAGCCCTGATTCGCTTCTGGGACGTGCAGGGCGGCCGGCTCGCCGCCGCGATCGCCTACTACGGGTTCTTCGCGATCTTCGCGCTGCTGCTGATCGGCTACTCGATCTTCGGAATCCTGCTCACCAACAACGTCGAGCTCCTCGACGTGGTCACCGAATTCCTTGCGCAGAACCTGCCGTTCCTCGACATCGACGCCATCCTGTCCAGCGGCCGGACCGTCGGGATCATCGGCATCCTCGGCCTGACCTTCACCGGCATCGGCTGGGTCGAGTCGATCCGCTCCTCGCAGCGGCTGATCTGGCGGGTGCCCGAGCAGCCCGGCTACCTCGGCGTCCGGCAGGCGCTCGACCTGCTCGTACTGATCGGCCTCCTGCTGCTGCTCGCCCTGTCGCAGCTGGCCGTCTACGGCCTCGAGAAGGTGACCGACTGGCTGGCCGACGGATTCGTCCAGTCGAGCGTCAGCTGGCTGCTCACCGTCTCCGTCAACATGCTGCTGGCGGCGGCCCTGCTCTCGGCCGTGCCCCGGCTGCGGATGACCGTGCGCCGAATCGCCCCGCCGGTGATCCAGGTCGGCATCGGCTTTACCCTGCTCAACACCGTCGGCAAGTCCTTTGTCGCGCTGGTGCAGCGAAATCCGGCATACGGGCTCGTCGGCTCGGCGGTGGGCGTACTGGTCTACCTCTATGTCTTCAACCAGCTTCTGCTGTTCGGAGCGGCCTGGGCGGCGACCAGCCCGCACGGCCGGGTCGTCGACCTCTCAGCTGACGATAAAAATGCCCCGGTGGGGCAAAACACCTGGATTCGGCACAGCCGACCGGAATGATGTGCCCGTGGGCACTCTCGTGACGCTTGACCTGCCGGCGGGCTCGCCGGTGGCTGATCTTCCGTGGGTCATCACGATCGGGTCGCTGGGCGAAGACGACTGGGAGCCGATCGTCTGCGGGCCCTACGAGCGGGCACACGCCCTCGCTCTCGCGCAGGCCGTCGTGGCCGACGAGGACCTGATGGCGGTGGTCGAGCCGCTGCTGCCCCGGCCCGACGCCGAGGCGATCCGCGACGAGATCGAGCTGGCCCGGGCCGCCGAGGAGGCGCCGGCCGGGACCGGCCCCGACGACGACGATTTCGAGACCCGGCGCGTACGGCCGGGGCGCGCGCCCACCGAGGCCGAGGTCCGCGAGGGCTGGGCCCGGATCGCGGCACGGCTCGCCGGTTAGCGCCGGTCGAGCAGGGTGCGAACGCCCACGACGTACGTCTCTTTGTCGGGCGTCCCGGTGAGCAGGCGCTGCAGCGCGTAGCCCGGGATCATCCCGTAGAACGCGGCCGTGGTGGCGTCGATGTTCGTGTCGGCCGGCAGCTCGCCGCTCTCGACCGCGTGCACGATCAGCCCGCGCACGCTGGCTCGCAGGGACTCGTACCGGTCCTTGACGATGGCGCCGATCGTCGGGTCGAGCGTCGCCTCGGCCCAGACCTGCAGCGCGATCGGCAGAAAGCCGCCCGGTCCCAGTTGACGGTCGATGCCGTCCAGCACCCGCGAGAACGAGTCGGCCAGCGGCAGCCGCAGCGCCGCCACCTCGTCGATGTGCTGCTGGACGCCGCCGACGACGGACTCGGCGATGGCGGCGATGATGTCGTTCTTGGACTTGAAGTAGCGGTAGACCGCGCCGACCGACAGGCCGGCCTCGTGGATCAGGTCCTGCATCGACGTGTTGTGCAGGCCCTTGCTCAGGAAGCAGACCCGGGCCGCGGCCAGGATCTGCTCACGGCGGGCGATGAGGTGTTGCTCGGAGACTCGTGGCACGTCGCAGATTCTAAAGCGAACGTTCGTTCTTGACTCGATCTCGAACCTGGGCGCATGCTGGGCGCAATAAAGAACGAGCATTCGTTTTAGGAGTACGAGATGCGCCGCAACGCACTGACCCTCGGCGTGCTCATCGCGAGCGCGGTGGTCGTCGGGCAGGCCCTGCTCATTCCGCTGTTCGCCGCGCCGGCCGCCAACCTCGAGCCGCGCGACCTGCCGATCGCCGTGGCCGGCCCGCCGCAGGTCGTGGCCCAGCTCGAGGCCGCGCACCCGGGCGCCTTCGAGGTCACCACGGTGGCCGACGCCGTCGCGGCCGATTCCAGGATCAAAGACCGTGACGTGTACGGGGCCATCCTGGTCACCGCCACCGGCTCCGAGGTGCACGTCGCCTCGGCCGCCGGCCCGACCGTCGCCCAGCTGCTCACCCAGGCCGCCGCCGGCCTCGGCCAGGCTCCGCCGACTGATAGTCCAGGCATGGGTAGCGGCATCGTGCCGGTCCGCGACGTCGTCCCGGTCGACCCCGACGACCCGCGCGGCGCCGGGTTCGTCGCGGGCTTCCTGCCGCTGGCGATCACCAGCCTGCTCGCGGGCGTGCTGGTCTACTTGTTCGTCCCGCGCCGGGCCGCCCGGCTGACCGCGCTGGCGACCTTCGCCGCGCTCGCCGGCCTCGCGGGCGCCGGGATTCTGGTCGGCTGGCTCGGCATCCTGTCCGGCGACTACTTCGCCGTCGCCGGGGTGCTCGCGCTGTTCGCGCTGGCCATGGCGGGTGCCATGACCGGGCTGGCCGCGCTGATCGGCCGCGGGGGGCTCGCTCTCGGCGCGGTCGTGATGTTCCTCGTCGGCAACGCGCTCTCCGGCATCGCGGCCGCGCCCCAGCTCCTGCCGCAGCCGTGGGGCGAGGTCGGGCAGTGGCTGCCGATCGGGGCCGGCGGCACGCTGTTGCGGTCCGTGGCCTACTTCGGCGGGAGCGGCGGGGGCTTCGCGGTGACGGTGCTCAGCGCGTACGCGATCGTGGGTCTGCTCCTGGTCCTGATCGGCCGCAACGGGCTCGTGAAGAAGACCCGGGAAGCGCCGGCCGCGCCCGCGCCCGAGCTGGTCGGCGTGCCCTCCTAGCCGGCTCCGCTTCGCTCCGCGGGCAATCGCCCCTTCCGGGCCGATGAGGAGGCAGGGCGATCGCGATTGAGATAGTGGACGGATGGTGCTCTCGCGGCGATGGGCGGTCTTCCTGACCGGAGTCGGAGTCTGGACGTGGCTGATCTGGCCGAGGTTCGGGCTCGCGATCTGGCAGGACGACCGCTCCTTCGCCGACGGGAGGCCGACGTCGTTCCTGCTGGTGCACGCGGTGCTGATCGGGGCCTCGCTCGCGGTCGGCACCACCGTCGGGGTGCTGGGCATGCGAGCCTGGCGCTATCACCGGCGTCGCCGGGTGGCTGAAGATTTGGTGGCCGCAGGCCCCTCCGGGCCGCAAGATTAACGGCATGTTACGCCATTGACCGGTCAATTGTCGGTCAGATCAACCTAAACCGCCGTTCAAAGCGATCTGCGGTTGCGGCGTTATAACGGTGCGCCAACAGTCCGGACCAAACCTCCGCTGACGTTCTGGCCTGCGGCTACGCTCCCCAACTTGAAGACTCACCGACGGGTGTCGGTGTGCGTTGGAAGGAGGGCGTCTTGCGCCCAGTACGTGGGAAGCGGATCCTTGCGATTCTCGCGGCAGGTGGGCTGACGCTCGCCGCCGCCGCTTGTGGTGACGCCCCGGACGAGACTCCCAGCGGCGGCAGCAGCAGCGCTGCCACCGCAGCGGCATACAAGGCTTGCATGGTCACCGACACCGGCGGCATCGACGACAAGTCGTTCAACGCTTCCGCCTGGGCCGGCCTGCAGGCAGCCAAGACGCAGGCCCCCAACGTCGAGCCGAGCTACGTGGCGTCGACCGCCGAGGCCGACTACGAGCCCAACCTGCGCGGCTTCGTCACCAAGAAGTGCAACTTCATCCTCTCGGTCGGCGGCCTCATGGGCGACGCCACCAAGAAGGTCTCCGACGAGAACAAGAGCTCGCAGTTCGGGATCGTCGACTCGGGCAGCACCGGGGCGAACGTCTTCCCGATGCAGTTCGCCACCCAGCAGGCGGCGTTCCTCGCCGGCTACCTGGCCGCGGGCTACTCGAAGTCGGGCACGGTCGCGACCTTCGGCGGCCTGAAGATCCCGCCGGTCACCATCTTCATGGACGGTTTCGCCGACGGCGTGGCGCACTACAACCAGGTCAAGGGCAAGAGCGTCAAGGTGCTCGGCTGGGACAAGGCCAAGCAGGCGGGCAGCTTCGCCGAAGACTTCGCCAGCCCGGCCAAGGGCAAGGCCCTCGCGAACACGTTCGTGGGCCAGGGCGCCGACGTGATCCTGCCGGTCGCCGGCGGCACCGGCCTCGGCGCGGCCGAGGTCGCCCAGGGCTCCAGCGGCAAGGTCTCGATCATCTGGGTCGACCAGGACGGCTGCAAGAGCGCCGCCCAGTACTGCTCGGTCTTCCTGACCACGGTCGTCAAGAACATCACCGACGCCGTCGAGAAGGCGGTCGTCACCGGCGCCAGCGGTCAGCCGCTCAGCCCCACCCCGGGCTACCTCGGCACGCTCGAGAACAACGGCGTCGAGCTCGCGCCGTACAACCAGTTCGACAGCAAGATCGACGCGGGCCTCAAGTCCGAGGTCGACGCGCTCAAGGCCGACATCATCTCGGGCAAGGTCAAGGCCGAGTCGGCCAACGCGCCCAAGTGAACCGGTAGTAGGTAACATCCAGGCCGCCGCCCTGGTCGCGAGATTTCCTCGCGGCCGGTGCGGCGGTTGTTCCATACACGCCGAGGGTGGGAGATTCCGCTGAGACTCGAGCTGCGCGGCATCACCAAGCGCTTCGGCGACCTGGTGGCCAACGACCACATCGACATCGCGGTCGAGCCCGGCGAGGTACACGCCCTGCTCGGCGAGAACGGCGCCGGCAAGTCGACGCTGATGAACCAGCTCTACGGCCTGCTCCAGCCCGACGAGGGCGAGATCCTGGTGGACGGCGAGGCCAAGGTCTTCCGCAGCCCCCGGGACGCGATCGCGGCCGGCATCGGCATGGTCCACCAGCACTTCATGCTGGTCCCGGTCTTCACCGTGGCCGAGAACATCGCGCTCGGCGCCGAGGATGTGCGCGGCGGCCCGCTGGGCATCCTCGACCAGCGGCGCAAGCGGCGCGAGGTGCTGGAGACCTCCCAGCGGTACGGCCTGCCGGTCGACCCCGACGCCCTGGTGGAAGACCTGCCGGTCGGCGCGCAGCAGCGGGTCGAGATCGTCAAGGCGCTCACCCGCGACGTCGACCTGCTCATCCTCGACGAGCCGACCGCGGTGCTCACCCCACAGGAGACCGACGAGCTGCTCGCGGTCATGCGCTCGCTGGCCGAGACCGGCAAGTCGATCGTCTTCATCACGCACAAGCTGCGCGAGGTCAAGGCGATCGCCGACCGGATCACGGTGATCCGGCGCGGCCGCACGGTCGGTGTCACCAGCCCCGACACGTCCGAGGACGAGCTCGCTGCCCTGATGGTCGGCCGCGACGTCAACCTCGGGGTCACCAAGACCCCGGCCGAGCCCGGCCGTGAGGTGCTCAAGGTGACCGGCGTGGTCGTCGACGACGACCGCGGGATCCGGGCCGTCGACGGCGTCGACCTGACCGTCCGGGCCGGTGAGGTGCTCGGCATCGCCGGCGTGCAGGGCAACGGGCAGACCGAGCTGGTCGAGGCGATCATGGGCCTGCGCGGCATCCGGGCCGGGAGCATGGAGCTCGACAACGAGAGCCTGGCCGGCATGAGCACCAAGAAGATCCTGCGCTCCGGCGTCGGCTACATCCCCGAGGACCGCAGCCTCGACGGGGTGGTCAAAGAGTTCTCGGTCGCGGAAAATCTCGTGCTCGACATGTACGACCGGCCGCCGTTCGGCAACGCCTTCCAGCTCAACCCCAAGGCGATCGGTGAGAACGCCGGCGGGCGGGTCGAGCAGTTCGACATCCGTACGTCGTCGGCCGAGCACGCGGTCAGCACGCTCTCCGGTGGCAACCAGCAGAAGGTCGTCGTGGCCCGGGAGATGTCCCGGCCGCTGCGGCTGATGATCGCCAGCCAGCCGACCCGGGGTGTGGACGTGGGCTCGATCGAGTTCATCCACAACCAGATCATCCACGAGCGCGACAACGGAACCGCCGTGCTCGTGGTCTCCAGCGAACTCGACGAGGTGGTCGGCCTCGCCGACCGGATCGCCGTGATGTACCGCGGCCGGGTCCTGGCCACGGTCTCGCCCGACATGCCCCGTGAGGAGATCGGGCTCCTGATGGCCGGCATCACCGACGCGCCACAGCAGGAAGAGGAAGCAGAGTGACCACCGACGTCGAGCCGGAGGCGGCAAAGCCGGCGCCGCCGCCCAAGAAGGAAGACTCGTTCCTGAGTCTCTTCCTGAAGAACCTCTGGTCGGCCAACACGGTCACCGTCACGGTTCTGTCGATCTTCCTGGCGCTGGTCATCGGCGCCGTGCTGATGGTCGTCTCCGACTCCGAGGTGCTGTCGAAGTTCTCCTACCTCACGTCCCGGCCCAGCGACGCGCTCGAGTCCAGCTGGGATCTGATCAGCGCGGCTTACGCCGACCTGTTCAAGGGCGCGATCTTCGATCCGGCGGCGTTCCAGGCCTGGTTCGACGGCACCGGCACCTGGCAGACCGCGTTCGGGCCGATCTCGGAAACCCTGACCTACGCGACCCCGCTGGTCTTCACCGGCCTGTCGGTCGCGATCGCCTTCCGCGGCGGTCTGTTCAACATCGGCGGCCAGGGCCAGGCCATCATCGGCTGCATCCTCGGCGCGGTGGCCGGCTTCTCGTTCGGCCTGCCGCCCGGCATCCACCTGGTCGTGGCGCTGCTGTTCGGCCTGATCGGCGGCGCGCTCTGGGGCTTCCTGCCCGGCCTGCTCAAGGCCCGGTCGGGCGCCCACGAGGTGATCACCACGATCATGCTGAACTACGTGGCCCTGCTCTTCCTCGGCTGGCTGATTCTGCAGAAGGGCGTGCAGGACCCGGACCGCAGCGACGCGATCAGCAAGGCGATCAAGACCTCGGCCGAGCTGCCCGCGCTGCCCTCGCCGCTGCGGGTGCACCTGGGCATCGTGCTGGCGGTGCTGGTCACGGCCGGGGTCGCCTGGCTGATCAACCGGTCGTCGTTCGGCTTCGAGCTGCGCGCGGTGGGCGTGAACCCGCCGGCGGCCAAGACCGCCGGCATGAGCGTCGCCAAGACGTACACGCTGCTCATGGTGGTCGCCGGTGGCCTGGCCGGCCTCGGCGGCGCGGTGCAGGTGCTCGGCACCGCCGACAAGCTCACCGCCCAGGTGGCCGGCAACATCGGCTTCGACGGCCTGCTGGTAGCGCTGCTCGGCCGCAACAAACCGTGGGGCACGCTGCTGGCCGCGATCCTCTACGGCGCGCTGCGGGCCGGCGGCAACCTCATGCAGGTCGACGTGGGCATCTCGCTCGAGCTGGTCACCGTCCTGCAGGCGCTCATCGTCATCTTCATCGCCGCCCCCGCCCTGGTGAAGGCGATCTTCCAGCTCCGCGCCGCCCGTTCCGCACGGCTCGGCGCCTCGATGGCGAAGGGCTGGTGACCCCCGTGTCCACGGCGACGGTGGAAGAGCTGACCACGGTCGACGCTCCCGAACCCTTCTGGAACCGGGAGCGCCGGCTCGGCGTCGGCATCACGATCATCGGCCTGATCGCGACGTTCGTGTTCGGCGCGCTCGCCGAGTCGAAGACCGCGCGCTTCACGCTCAGCGCCGACGCGAGCGGCGCCGCGCTGAGCATCAACGGGCAGCTCGGCACGATCCTGTTCGGCCTGATCACGGTCGCGCTCGGCGTGATCATGCTGATCGGCAAGGCCCGCAAGTGGCAGACCTTCCTGCTCAGTTTCGGCATCGCGGCGTTCGTGCTGTCGTTCCTGTGCTGGCAGGTGGCCGGCAAGTTCCTCCCGCTGGTCGACACTCTGGACGGCAGCGTCGAGTACGCCCTGCCGCTCGTCCTGGGCGCGCTGGCCGGCGTGCTCGGCGAGCGCTCCGGCGTGGTCAACGTGGCGATCGAGGGCCAGTTCCTGATGGGCGCGTTCGGCGCGGCCCTGGTCGGCACGCTCGCCACCAGCGTCTGGGCCGGCCTGGTCAGCGCCATGGTCGGCGGCGTCATCATCGCCGCCATGCTGGCCGTGCTGGCCATCCGCTTCCTGGTCGACCAGGTCGTGGTCGGCATCGTGCTCAACCTGTTCGCGCTCGGCATCACCGGCTTCCTCTACGAGCGGCTCATGCAGCCGAACGCGCTCAAGTACAACGAGCCGCCGCAGCTGCCCGAGTGGAAGATCCCCGGCCTCGCCGAGATCCCGGTCATCGGGCCGGTGCTGTTCGACACCAACCTGCTGGTCTGGCTCGCGCTGGTGCTGGTCTTCGTCATCCACTTCGCGCTCAAGGGCACCCGGTGGGGCCTGCGCACCCGGGCGGTCGGCGAGCACCCCACGGCGGCCGACACGGTGGGCGTGCGGGTGCGCGGCCTGCGATACATGAACGTGCTGCTCGGCGGCGTCGTGGCCGGCTGCGGCGGCGCGTACTTCACGCTGGTCTCCACGGGCGCGTTCAACAAGAACATGACCGCGGGCGCCGGCTTCATCGCGCTCGCCGCGCTGATCTTCGGACGGTGGACGCCGTTCGGGGCGCTCGGGGCGGCATTGTTCTTCGGCTTCGCGCAGAAGCTGGCGTACTACCTGAGCGTGGCCGGCAGCCCGGTGCCCAACCAGTTCCTCAACATGCTGCCGTACATCGCGACGATCGTTGCCGTGGCCGGCCTGGTGGGACGGGTCCGCGCGCCGGCCGCCGACGGTGTGCCGTACGTCAAGAGCTGATCGCTTTCGATGGGGCAGAATCGCCTCATGGAGATCGACTGGGCTGGCCTGCGTGCCGCCGCCATCGAGGCGATGCGGCACGCGTACGCCCCCTACTCCGACTTTCCGGTCGGGGTGGCGGGCCTGGTGGACGACGGCCGGGTGGTCGTCGGCTGCAACGTGGAGAACGCGTCCTACGGCGTCGGCCTCTGCGCCGAGTGCGGGCTCGTCAGCTCGCTGCACGCGACCGGCGGCGGCCGGCTGGTGGCGGTCTCCTGCGTGGACGCCAACGGCGAGCCGCTGATGCCGTGCGGACGCTGCCGTCAGCTGCTGTACGAGCACGGCGGACCGGAGTGCCTCGTCGAGGCGGTGCCGGCGCCGCTGCGGGTGCACGACCTGCTGCCGTACGCGTTCGGCCCGGCCGACCTCGAGAAGGTCAACGGACCGGCGCTCCTGCCGCAGGTGCCCGAGTCGCTGGCGAAGTGGCGCGGCCGGGGCACCGTCTTCGTGCACCCCGACCTCTCCGGCGGCGCTACGGTCTGGACGGGGTACTGGGAACGGTCCGGCGGCAGCCCGGCCGAGAGCGACGCCGAGAAGGGCGTGCTCGAGGAGGGGCCGAACTTCCCCACCGCCGCCGAGGCTGTCGCGTGGGGCGCGGTCCGCACGCCACGGATCGTGGTGGTGGACGCATCCGGCGGGCTGGCGTGGGCCGGTGAGGGCGAGCCGCCGGAGGGCATCCCGGTTCGCTGGCAGCAGGAGGAAGCATGAGCGAGTTCGCGGCTGTCGACATCATCCGCGCCAAGCGGGACGGGCACGTGCTGTCCGACGCGCAGATCGATTGGGTGGTCGACGCGTACACCAAGGGCGTCGTCGCCGACGAGCAGATGTCGGCTCTCGCGATGGCGATCCTGCTGCGCGGCATGACGCCCGCTGAGATCGCCCGCTGGACCGCCGCGATGATCGCCAGCGGTGAGCGGCTCGACCTCTCCTCGGTCACGCGGCCCACCGCCGACAAGCACTCCACCGGCGGCGTCGGCGACAAGATCACGCTGCCGCTCACCCCGCTCGTGGCCGCCTGTGGCGCCGCCGTGCCGCAGCTGTCCGGCCGCGGCCTCGGCCACACCGGCGGCACCCTCGACAAGCTCGAGTCGATCGCCGGCTGGCAGGCCACGATCAGCAACGACGCGTTCAAGCGGCAGCTCGACGAGGTCGGCGCGGTGATCTGCGCGGCCGGCGAGGGCCTCGCGCCCGCCGACCGCAAGTTGTACGCCCTGCGCGACGTCACCGGCACCGTCGAGGCCATCCCGCTGATCGCCAGCTCGATCATGAGCAAGAAGATCGCCGAAGGCACCGGCGCGCTGGTGCTCGACGTCAAGGTCGGCTCGGGCGCCTTCATGAAGGACCTGGCGACCGCCCGGGAACTGGCGAGCACCATGGTGCGGCTCGGCAAGGACAGCGGCGTCACCACGATCGCGCTGCTCACCGACATGAACACCCCACTCGGCCTGGCCGTCGGCAACGCGGTCGAGGTGGCCGAGTCGATCGAGGTGCTCGCCGGTGGCGGACCGGCCGACGTGGTCGAGCTGACCCTGGCGCTGGCCCGCGAGATGCTGGCCGCAGCCGGCGTCGACGCCGACCCGGCCAAGGTGCTCGAGTCGGGGGCGGCCATGGACACCTGGCGGCGGATGATCCAGGCGCAGGGCGGCGACCCGGGCGCCGCGCTGCCGGTGGCTCGCGAGAACGAGGTGGTTCGAGCTTCGCGCGATGGCGTGGTGACGGCTGTCGACGCGTACGGGATCGGGCTTGCCGCCTGGCGCCTCGGCGCCGGACGCGCCCGCAAGGAGGACCCGGTCAGCTTCGGCGCCGGGGTCATGCTCAAGGTCCGGCCCGGCGACCGGGTGAGCGCCGGAGACGTGCTGTTCGAGCTGCGTACGGATGAACAGTCCCGTATTCCCGCGGCGCGTGACGTGGCCGCTGATGCGGTGATTGTCGGAGATGCCGCTCCCGGTCTTACCCCGCTGGTGCTCGACCGCATAGCCTGACGCACCATGACGAAGGCCGCACCCGACCCGCGCGCGGTTCGCGAGGCGAGTCTGGACGAGCTCGAGCGGCTCGGCCTGCCGATGCCGCCGCCGGGCTTCCCGCTGATCTGGGAGCCCGGCGACACGGTCGAGCTGCGGCCGACGCTCGACATCGAGGCCCGATGCGCGGTGCTGCACGTGGTCGTGGCGCGCTGCTTCGGCATGCCCACCGAGATCGCCATGGGCTGGCTGCTCGGCTCGCACCTGGTCGACCTGGTCACCCCGCCCGAGTGGCAGTTCGTGATCGGCGCCAAGGGCGATCACCGGTCGTTCGTCCTGCACCACGACGCGGTATTCGCGCTGTCGTGGCTGCTCGGACTCAGCCGGCACCTCGACCCGACCGCGCCGCCCGAGGACCGGCTGATGTCGCAGATGCCCGATCTCCCGGCAGGTGAGACTTTCGGGAACTGGCGGTCGCGGTCGCTGATGTCACCCCGCGACCCGGTCGAGGCGGCCGTGCTGCTCGATCTCTACTACTGCCTGGACTGGGCGTTTCAGGAGGTCGAACAGGCCGGTGGCCGGCTGCCGGGGGAGATCAACGGGAACGCGATCGGGCAGCGGCGGTGGGCGCTCGAGTGGGCAGTGATCTTCCATGGCCCGTACCATGACAAGCCGCCGGAGTGGGAAGAAGTTGACCTCTCGGTCTAGACCGGACTATATGCGCTTAAATCTATTTTCGCGGTGACGGTGACATCGTCCTCCGGGGCGGTGGCGCCGTGGCGGGCGCTCGGTGTCATGCCGATCAGCGTGCGGGCCTCGGCCGCGGTCAGCCGCAGCGTCCGGCTTCGCGTCTGCGTGCCTTCCGGCGTGAAGAACCCCTCGAGGCTGTCCCTGATCCGGTCGGCCTTCCCGGGATCGACCCGGATCATCCCGTACGTCTCGACGAGCTCGCCGAGATGATCGGGGGCCGGCGTGACCACGAGCAGGACGCCGTCGGGACGCAGAATGCGGCGGAACTCGGCGCCGTTGCGCGGGGCGAACACGTTGAGGATCGTGCTCGCGGCCGCGTCCACGATCGGCAGCGGCCGCCACAGGTCGGCCAGGACCGCGGCGGCTCTCGGGTGGCACCGGGCGGCCCGGCGTAGCGCCGCCTTGGATACGTCCAGCCCAAGGCCGTTCTCTGCCAACTTGTCCAGCGCGCGGGCCAGATAGAAGCCGGTACCGACGCCGGCGTCGACCACGAAGCCCGGCGGGGTGGCCTCGGCGAGGGCGTCGGCGATGAAGTCGTAGTGCCCGGCCGTGAGAAAGGTCTCCCGGTCGGCGACCATCCCCGCGGTGTCGCCGACGTGGGGGAGGCGGCCGGCGCTCAGGTCCGCGTACCCCTGTCTGGCCAGGTCGAAGCTGTGGCCGAGCGGGCAGCGCAGGGCCCGCTCATGCCGGCGCAACGGCTGCCCGCAATTCGGGCACCGCAGGTACGGCAATGCTCCGTCGATCATTCGTCCCCGACCTCTAGGCTCGGCTGATGGCGGCCATCACGCACCCCGACATCGTCAAGGCGCCCAAGGCGCTGCTGCACGACCACCTCGACGGCGGCCTGCGCCCCGAGACCGTCCTCGAGCTCGCCGACGCCGTGGGACACCCGCTGCCGGCCGGCGACGCCGAGGCGCTGGGCGCGTGGTTCGTGGCCGCGGCCGACTCGGGCTCGCTGGAACGCTACCTGCAGACCTTCGCCCACACCGTGGCGGTCATGCAGACCGAGGCGGGCCTGCATCGGGTGGCCAGGGAGTGCGCGCTCGACCTGGCCGCCGACGGCGTCGTCTACGCCGAGGTGCGCTACGCGCCCGAACAGCACCTGGAATCGGGCCTCTCGCTCGACGCGGTGGTCGACACGGTCAACGCCGGCTTCGTGGACGGCTGCGCCGAGGCGGCCGCGCTGGGCCGGCCGATCCGGGTCGGCGTGCTGCTGACCGCCATGCGGCACGCCGCCCGCTCGCAGGAGATCGCCGAGCTCGCGGTGCGCTACCGGGACGCCGGGGTGGTCGGCTTCGACATCGCCGGCGCCGAGGCGGGCTTCCCGCCCACCCGCCACCTGGACGCCTTCGAGTATTTGCAGCGTGAGAACTTCCACTTCACCATCCACGCCGGCGAGGCGTTCGGCCTGCCGTCGATCTGGCAGGCCATCCAGTGGTGCGGCGCCGACCGGCTGGGCCATGGGGTCCGCCTGGTGGACGACATCACCGGATCGCCGGCCGCCGGTGACGCGGTGCTCGGCCGGTTGGCGGCCTATGTCCGCGACAAGCGGATTCCGCTGGAATTGTGCCCTTCGTCCAATGTGCAGACCGGGGCGGCGCCCTCGATCGCCGAGCACCCGATCGGACTGCTGCACGACCTTCGCTTCCGTGTCACGGTCAACACCGACAACCGGCTCATGAGCGGCACCTCCATGTCGCGCGAGATGGCCCTGCTCAGCCAGGCTTTCGGGTGGGGCTGGAGTGAACTGCAGTGGCTGACGATCAACGCCATGAAGTCCGCCTTCATCCCGTACGACGAGCGGCTCGCGATCATCACCGAGATCATCAAGCCGGCGTACGCCAAGCTCATGGGTTGAATGCCCTGGGGCAAATAGCACCCCACCTACGGGCCATGGTGCTGCCGGTTCGGTGAGTCCTCTCAACCGTTCGGCCAGAATGGTCCCTACAAACACTGCAAAATCCGGCATCTCACCTTGCTCTGGGGCTCGGACCGCGCCATCGTCTCTCCTGCCCCGATCCACTACGATCGGGCTCGATCGGCCTGCGCCACCCCCACGCCGTGCCGATCATCTGGGTGACAGTGAGAGACGCACACAGATACAGGCAGTCATATCGAACCGGCGTTGTCCCTGTTGGACGGGACAACATCGCATCACACAACCGGTCCGTGTCCGCCTGGTCTTTCTCTTTGACACTCGTCGTGATGGAATCTCGGGGGCCCGACGCGGGAGTCGGCCGTGTGCGGTGCCCGGCGACCGAGTGCCGGGCCCGAATCAGGAGGACGGTGACGTGAGCAAGCGCCCCAAGACGGCGACCGGCGTCATGTCGCGTCTCCGTCGGCCGGCCGATCGGCTGCGAGATCTGCCGATCTGGTCGAAGCTAGGCCTGATCATGCTGGTTCCCACCTTGGCGACGATCATCGTCGGCGTCAGCGGCCTGGTGGACCACATCGATACGGCCAGCAACGCGGAGCGTGCACGTAACCTTGCGGTTCTGTCCGAGGCCGCCGGTGGCCTCGTCGACCGCCTTCAGAACGAACGCGCCTACGGCGTCATGATCAAGACGTACGGCAACTCGCCCGTCGGCGACGCAGCCGTGAAGGCGTACAACAACGAGCACTCCGCTGTCGATCAGGCCAAGGTGCCGTACTCGCAGCAGAAGGCCGCGCTGGACGACGTGCCGCCCAAGGTGGCCACGCTCCTGCTGCGCCTCGACCGCAACCTGGAGGAGCTGCCCTCCAAACGCAGCCAGATCGCGAACAAGGCGCTGCCGGTCAGTGACGTCGAGGACACGTACACCATCCTCATCAACGACCTGCTCACGGTCCGCGACGTGTCGGCGCAGCTCTCCACCGACACCACGCTCGCCGACCACCTGCGCACCGTCGCGGCCGTGGCCCGGGCCAAGGAGTACATCGCCGAGCAGCGCGACATCGGTCACAGCGTCCTCGGCGTGGGCGACTTCAACTCGACCCTGCGTCGCGACTTCCTGCTCACCGACACCGGCCTCCAGCTGGCGACCGACACGATCCACTCGATCGGCACCGACGCCGAGATCCAGCTCTTCGACCGGATCCAGAACGTGCCGGACGGCCGCGCCGCGACGAACTTCACCGTCCAGCTGAAGAACCTCCAGGGCCAGAACACCAAGAACATCCCCTACGACGCCCAGTCGTGGGAAAAGGCGATGATCGGCTACAACAACCTGTTCCGCCAGGTGGAGCAGAAGATGGACGCCGATGTCGTCGCGCAGGCCACCGACCTGCGCAACAACGTGAACCGCCGGGTGTTCATCGAGACCAGCGTGCTGCTCGCGATGCTGCTGCTCGCGATCCTGTTCGCCTGGCTCGTCGCCCGGTCGATGGCCCGCTCGCTGCGCGAGCTGCGCCAGGGTGCTCTCTCGGTCGCCCAGTTCGGCCTCCCGCACGCCGTTTCCCGGCTGCGTGACCCGGCGCTGGCCACCTCGCTCACCCCGGCCCAAGTCGCCGACCAGATCGCCGAGCCGCTGCCGGTGCGCAGCCGGGACGAGTTCGGTCAGGTGACCGAGGCGTTCAACGCGGTTCACCTCGAGGCGGTGCGCACCGCGGCCGAGCAGGCCGCATTGCGGGCCTCCGTCGCGACGATGTTCGTCAACCTCGCCCGCCGTTCGCAGATCCTGGTCGACCGGCTCATCGGTCACCTCGACCGGCTGGAGCGCGGCGAGGAAGACCCGGACCGCCTGGCCGAGCTCTTCCAGCTCGACCACCTGGCCACCCGGATGCGTCGTAACGACGAGAACCTCCTGGTTCTCGCGGGCGCCGACTCCACCCGCGTGCAGCGCGAGCCGGCCGCCCTGATCGACGTGCTCCGCGCCGCGCAGTCCGAGGTCGAGCACTACACCCGCATCGAGTTCGGCATGATCGACCGGGACATCGAGGTGGCGGCGCACGCCGTCAACGACATGGTCCACCTGGTCGCCGAGCTCTTCGACAACGCGACCGCCTTCTCCCCGCCCAACTCGACGGTCACCGTCGAGGCCCGGCGGCTGGGCGACGGCGCGCTGCTCTCGGTGGAGGACCGCGGCATCGGCATCAGCCGCGAGCAGCTGCGCGACCTCAACGACCGGCTGGCCAACCCGCCGATGGTGGACGTGGCCGTCTCCCGCATGATGGGCCTGGTCGTGGTCGCCCGGCTGGCGAACCGGCACGGAGTCAAGGTCGAGCTGCGCCCGGCCGACTCCGAGCGTGGCTCGGTGGCCGAAGTGAGCCTGCCGATCCAGGTGCTGATCTCCGGCGCGATGGCCGGCCGCATCCAGCCCGGTGGGTACGAGAGCCTCCAGCAGGGTGGCCGTCCCGGCCTGCCCGAGCCGCTGGCCCTCGAGAGCGGCCGTGGTGGCTACCCCGGTGGCCGTCCCTTCGACCCGAACCCGCCGATGAACAACGGCGGCATGCTCGGCACCGGCGGCGGCCGATCCGTTCCGGCCTGGTCCGACCTGACCGGCGCGCCCGCCAACGGCAGCAACGGCAACGGTTTCGGCAGTGGGCCCGGCCTCGGCGGCGCCTTCGCGAACGGCTCCAACGGCAACGGCAACGGGAGCGGCTCGCCGAACGGGTTCTACGGTCCACGCAGCAACGAGATGATCCCGCCGCTGCCGTCCGGCCCCGCGCCGTCCGGCCCGCAGGGCTTCGCCGGCCCCGATGGCCTGCCGCAGCGCCGCAACGGCGATCAGTTCCGCGAGAGCGACAGCGGCTTCGGCGGGACCATCCCGCGTCAGCTTCCGTCCAACCCCGAGATCCAGGGCCGCGGCGGGTTCGTCCCGCCGGTCTCGGCCCCGCCGGTTCCGCCGGTCTCCGCGCCCCCGGTGCCGTACGGCCGGCCCACCTCGGTGCCGCCGGCCAACGAGCAGCCGCCGGCCTGGCCGCCGGTCGCTGCCCCGGAACGTGACCAGAGCGCGGCACCGCACGTGCCCGAGAGCCTCGCGGCCGCGCTCGACATGACCGCCGAGATCCCGCGCTACCGCCCCGAGGGGCAGCAGCCGCAGGTCGAGCGGCCGACCAACCCGCAGACCGCGCCGATCCCGTCGTCCGCGCCGCCGGCCCGCCCGGTGTCCGCGACGCCCACGTCGGGCGGCTCGCCGGCGGACGCCCAGCGGGCGGCCGCGGCGGCCAGGGCGGCCCACGAGGCAGCGGCGGCCCAGGCCGCCGAGGCGCAGGCCACCGCGTCGGCGCAGATCGCCGCGGCCCAGGCCGCGGCCCGCCAGCGGGACAGCAACCCGGGTCAGTTCGCCGACGAGACCATGGAGCTGCCGATCTTCCGGGAGCTCGAGTCCGCCTGGTTCACCACGGCCCGTCCGGCCGATGGCAAGCAGCCGACCGGCGACGAAGCGGTCGCCACGCAGCGGATCCCGACCGGCGAACCGACCCGTATGGTCGGCGTGCCGCAACAGGCTGGTTCACCGGAATCTCGCGAGCAGGAGCCCGCTGCGGTGGGCGTTGGCGCCGCGAACGGCTACGGTTCTGCGAATGGCAGCGGTACCAACGGCGGCGTGGTGTCCAACCCGTGGCAGACCGCGGCCGATGAGGGCTGGCAGGCCGCGCGTGCGGCCTCCGAGCACTCGATCGATACCACCACCACCGCAGGGCTGCCCAAGCGCACACCGATGGCGCAGCTCGTACCCGGCGGTGTCGACCGGGGCGAAAGTTCCGTCCAGAAACGTACCCCTGAGGGTGTCCGCGGCCTCCTGTCCGCGTACCACCGGGGTGTGCAGCGCGGTCGCACCAAGGAACAATCGACCAACCCGGAGGAGACTCCGGGAGGGCAGCAGTCCTCGCAGGCTGGCAAGGAGCATGAGGCATGACATCTACGCAGGATCTCGGTTGGCTGCTGGCCAACTTCGCCGACCGCGTTCCCGGAGTCGCACATGCGATCGCGGTCTCCGCCGACGGTCTGCTCCTGGCAGCTTCGCGGGACCTTCCGCGTGACCGTGCCGACCAGCTGGCGGCTATCGCCTCCGGCCTGGTCAGCCTGACCCAGGGCGCCGCACGGTGCTTCGAGGGTGGCGCGGTGCTGCAGACGGTCGTCGAAATGGACAACGGATTCCTCTTCCTGATGTCCATCTCGGACGGCTCGTCGTTCGCGGTGCTCGCGGCGCGTAGCTGCGACGTCGGACAGGTGGGCTACGAGATGGCCCTTCTCGTCGACCGCGTCGGCGAGGCCTTGACTCCCGCGCCGCGTTCCGCGGCCGGCGTTCTTGGCTGAATGGGCAGTGAGCCGGTTCTCTCGGCTGCTGTTCAAAAACTTGACAACAAGAGACACTTCTAGGGTTCGAGGAAGGGGTGAGCGGTGACGATGCCCGAGCGCGATGAGCCGACCGGCGCGCTGGTCAGGCCGTACGCCGTGACCCGCGGTCGGACCCGGCCGAAGCTTGAGATAGCGCTGGAAGCGCTGGTCGAGACAACCGTGCGCGGTAGATCAGGAGTGATCCGCGGCGGGCAGGGTGGAAGCGAGCATCAGTACATCGCGGCTATGTGCGACGGCGGCCGTGTGCAGTCGCTCGCTGAAATCGCCGCACGCATGCAACTGCCGCTCGGTGTGGCTCGAGTGATCGTCGCCGACATGGCCTCTGATGGCCTCGTCGCGGTGTATGAGCCCACCTCGCTGGAAGACGAGACCGACGCGGTAGGCACGGAATTGTTGGAAAGGGTGCTGAGTGGACTTCGCAGGCTCTGACATGTCGCACCGTCCCGCTGCTGGGGGGCGTGTTACATCGGCGAAGATTGTCATCGCCGGTGGGTTCGGCGTCGGTAAGACGACGCTGGTCGGGTCGGTTTCGGAGATCACCCCGCTGACCACCGAGGCCATCATGACCTCGGCCGGTGTGGGTGTCGACGACAACCGGCAGGTTCCCGGCAAGATGACGACTACCGTCGCCATGGACTTCGGCCGTATCAGCATCGACCGCGACCTGATCCTCTATCTGTTCGGTACCCCCGGCCAGACGCGGTTCTGGTTCATGTGGGACGAGCTGGTCCGAGGCGCGATCGGTGCCGTGGTCATGGTGGACACGCGTCGTCTCGCCGACTGTTTCGCCGCCATCGACTTCTTCGAGCACCGTCGCCTGCCGTACCTCGTGGCGATCAACTGCTTCGACGGGATGCAGTACCACAACGCGCAGGACGTTCGGGACGCGCTGGCGATCTCGAGTGACGTGCCCGTGGTGAGCTGCGACGCCCGCAACCGTGAGTCGACGAAGAACGTCCTCATCTCGCTTGTCGAGTATGTGCTGACGATGCGTCGCACGCGTGCGGTAGCGCCCGCCTGAGTGATGCGGAAACCCCGCGGCGTAACTGCCGCGGTGGTGGCTCGCTCGCTCATGGTGATAGCTCGTTCGCTTGGCGGAAGCCCCGCTCCGATAGGTCGGAGTGGGGTTTCTGCGTGCTTGCGGTCCGGTACGGACGGTGACCGCTCGACCGCAGGTCACGAATGGAGCAGTGTGTCGTGTTCGCGGCTGCCGCCGTCGCCGGCGTGCCGGCAGTCTTGCGCGGGCACCCCGAGGGGGGCTCTCACGGCCGCGTAGAGGCGCGGATCGGGCTTGTGGTACCCCGGGGTGCCAGGAGAACGCTGCGGTGTCGATACGGGGCGCGTAGGGCTTCGAGGCCAGGACTCGTAGAGCTCGCGGGTCGTGCGGGGAATGATGGGCGCATGACGAAGCTCACGGGACGACAGATCGCCGACGAGGGGCTGACCGGCTGGGTGCTGCTCGCCAACGCCCTGCACACCCGCGTGCGCAGCGGAAACTTCGCGACCGGGCTGGCCTTGGTCAACGCCATCGGCGCGGCGGCCGAGGAGGCGAACCACCATCCCGACATCGACCTGCGCTACCCGCATGTGAACATCCGGCTGGCCAGCCACGACGAGGGCGGGGTCACCTCGCGCGACGTCGAGCTGGCCCGCATCATCTCGGCGCTGGCCGCCGACTCGGGCCTGTCCCAGACGACCCTGGGGGTGAGCGAGCTCGAGCTGGCCCTGGACACGCCGAACCTCAAGGCGTTGCTGCCGTTCTGGGCCGCGGTGATGGCGATGAAGCCCGCGCACAGTCTCGAGCTCGGCGACGATCTGCGCGACGGGGCGGGCACGCTGCCGCTGATCTGGTTCCAGGAGTCCGGCAGCGAGGAGCCGAGGCAGCGCTGGCACCCCGACATCTGGGTCGACCCGGCCGAGGTCCAGCCGCGGATCGACGCGGCGCTCGCGGCCGGCGGTTCGCTGGTGAGCGACGCGGAGGCGCCGAGCTTCTGGGTGCTCGCCGACCCCGAGGGCAACAAGGTCTGCCTGTGCACCTGGCAACACCGCGGCGCCTGACCCACCCATGCGAAAGCGGCCACGACGTCGAGTCGCGGCCGCTTTCGCCGGTGTCAGCGAGCGAGGCCCGCGGTCAGTGGGAGTAGTTGGCGTCTCTGTCGCGGAACTCGTCGGCTCCTTCGCGGTCGCGGGTGAAGTCCCAGCCGCCGGCCGACTCGCGGCCGGGGCGGCCGCCCATGGCGAAACCGCCGATCTCCTGGCCCCGGCGCCAACCGCGGAAGTAGCCCGTGGTGTGCGCCGCGATGCTCGCCGCGTCGCGGACGATGCGCAGCGGGCGCTCGTCGCGCAGCGGAGAACCCGGCACCAGGTTGGCCTGCGGGACACGCTTGGGCAGCCCGGCCGCGGTCTCGGCCGCGATCTCGGGCGTTGCCGCCCGCTCGGCGGCACGCCAGCCGCTGTCGTTGGGGTTGGCCCAGTCGAGATCGGGCGCCGCGTCGCTGTGGCCGGTGAACCAGGCCGAGCGGGCCGCCGCGAAGATGAGCAGGTCGGTGTCGTTGTTGTCGGCCGGGACCGGCGGCGCGGTGCTGCGGTCGAGCGCGGTGAGATTGGTGCTCGTCGTGCTGATCGTGCTCGACGTGCTTATCACGCTGGCCGAGCCGACGCGACGGCCGTTGCGGCCGATGTCGCCCTCGACCAGGCGCAGCGAGGGGGGATCGTTGACCGCCGGCAGGCCGGCGACCGTCGTCTCGAGGCTGTTGCCGATCTGGCCCTCGACCAGGCGCAGCGCCGGCGGCTCCTTGGGCATGTCCTGCCACGGCGGCTTGACCCGGCCGGTGTCGGACGGCGGCCCGTTCGTCGACGCGGCCGGCATGGTGACGTCGTCGCCGCTCGGGTTCATCAGCGGCCAGTTGGCCCGGGAGCCGGGCTCGGCGGGTTCGGGCCGCTGGGTCGGCATCGGCAGCGAGTAGTCGGTGGCGCTGCCGGGCGCGGGGCTCGACGGCGCGCGGCTCGGCCGCGGCGGGATCACCGTGCGCTGACGCTCGGCGCGGGCGTTGTTGATCGCCGCGTTGGTGAGCGTGGCGCGGAACGGCTGGCCGCTCTCGGCCGGCGAAACCGAGGCCGACGGCAGCGAGGACCCCGACAGCGAGGACCCCGACAAGGAGGACCCCGACAGCGAGGACTCCGACAGCGAGGACTCCGACAGAGATGAGGGCGGCAGCGAGGACCCCGACCGCGATGACGGCGGCAGCGAGGACCCCGACCGCGATGACGGCGGCAGCGAGGACCTCGAGAACGACGGCGGCGAAGACGGCGGCAGCGAGGACCCCGGGAACGACGGCGGCAGCGAAGACCCGGGCGACGACGGCGGCAGCGAGGCGGCCGGCAGGCCCGAGGCCGGGCGGGCGGCCGGCGACGACGGCGCCATCGGGTTGCGCGCGGCGGGCCGCGAGCCGGGCGTGATCGGGGTCATGCCGGGCGGGGGCGGCGGCACCGAGACCGGCCGGTTGCCGGGCACGGGCGCCCGGTTGGGGAACGCGGCCGCGGCGGCGGGCGCCACGGGTGGCGGTGTGACCGGGCGCGGCGCGAGCGGTGGCGGGGCCACCGGGTTGGGCGCGACCGGCGGCGCGTTCATCGGGTGCGGCGTGGTCGTGGCGCTGCCGGCGCTCATCGGCTCGCGGCGGCTGCGCCGGCCGGCGGGCGCCGGAACGGCTTGGAGCGCGGCGGCCTGCGAGCGGCGGGTAAGGCCAGGGAGGCTGCGGGCGCTGATCGTGCCGATCAGCGAGGCGCAGGCGGCGTCGCACGAGCGGACCGCGGCGATGGCGTTGCGGACCGTGTCGGCGGCGGCGGGGGCGAGCGACTTGTTGACTCCACCGCGGCGGGGGGACTCGCTGATCGCGACGTGCAGCGCGGTGACCGCGGCGATGATCTCGTCGTCGATGCCGGCGCCGGCCCGGATCAGCTCGGCCGCGACCTGCTCGGCGATCTGCTGCGACTCGGCGTTGCCGGAGGTGAGCCGGCCCGGCTCGGGCAGCGCGTCGAGCACGGCCAGGGCGAGCGGATGGGCCGGGTCGGGGTAGGCACGCAGGGCGGCGGGGTAGAGCTCGCGCAGAACCTCGCGCAGCGCGACCGCGGACGCGTACCGGCCGCCGAGCAGCGCCACGTGGGCGGCCAGGACCGGCTTATAGCTGACCAGCTCGCGCGGGGCGGCCTGGGTGACCGCGGCGATCGCGCCGGCCTGCAGCGCCCGGGCGAGGCCCACGGCGCGGCGGGCGGCCGGCGGGGCCTGCATCTCCTCGACGGAGTCGTCGTCGGCGAAGCGCTCGGCGAAGTCGTCGGTGGTGTCGTCGTCGGTGACGACCAGTGGCCGGCCCGCGGCAATGAGCAACGAGGTGACCAGGTGGTCGTCGCTGTCGGCGGCCACCGCGGCGTCGGTGAACCCGCTCGTCCGTTCCACGAGAAGCGCGCCCAGCTCGGCGTAACCGCCGGGGTCGTCGCTGATCTCGTGGACGCCGAGCAGCCGGCCTGCGTCGTCAACCACGGCAATGGTCAGTTGCGCGGTTTGGGCCCCACGCACCGAATCATCAGCCGACGCGAGACCGCAGTACACGCGCACGAGCGCCACGGCGTCGTCCTCCTCCCCGGTGAGACCCGTTCGCGACCGGCCTGGAGTCTCGCGGCTCCACCGTCGCGAACAAGTCTCATTGAATGCTGCATTTGGCCAAGCACTGATGGTCTCTGGTAAGGGGTCAGTCGCGCCAGTCCACAGCGGCAGAGATCTTGCCGATTACCGAGCGCCATCCGAGGCTTGCCTGTTGTGCCCCGATTTTCTTCAATCGACGGCGACCGAAGAATCCGCCCATTCCCCCGCTTTCCGCCGACCGGAGGGACTCGTCCAGGTCATCGAGCGGCGAGCCGGCCGACAGGGCCAGGATCACCGGCTTGAGTCGAAGAGCGTACCCCAGGTCGCGGGCCACCTCGCCGGCGGCGATGAGCAACGACAGGTCCCACGTGTCATGGCCGCCGCGCAGGTTCTCGACCACGAGGTCGAGCTCGTAGCGGTCTTCCGGCGACGGGTCGATGTCGGTCGACTGTACCCGCTCGGCCAGGACGGCCCAGCTGTCGAGTTGTGCGAGGTCGTGCGGAGCACCCGAACGAATGAAGGAGACCAGGGACTCGGGGCTCTTGAAGGCCAGCAGACGGCCCTTGTGGCTGAGGAACATCGGCACTTCTTCGTCGGCCGGTTGATCCTCGTCCTCGTCCTTCTCGTCCTCGAAGTCGGCCGGATCGGGCTCTTCCGCCTTGGCCGCGTCGGGGTCGTTGTCGCCCTCGGCGAGCAGCGCCTGGAACTCGTCGTCGACGATGACCTCTTCGTCGTCGTCCTCTACGCGCGCCTGGCGCTTGCGCGCGTCGAACGGGTCTTCCTCCTCGGCCTCGATCTCGGTCGGGGTCAGCTCGGAGGCCATGCGGTAGGCGCGCAGGGTAAGGCCGACGCCGCCGGGAAGGGCGATCTCGACCGGCTCGATGCGGACCTCGTCCCAGAGCTCAGCCCCGGAGAGCTCCGCCCCGGAGAGCCCCGACTTGGCGTCCTCGGACTTCTCGTCCACGGGCGTCGACGCCTCGGACTCGTCGGACTGGCTGGCCACGGTGACCTCCGGGATGATGCGGTCGGTTGGACGGTGATTCTGCCGACACACCCTAATAGGCGCGCCTGAGAGTGGACCGACCGTCCCCCGTACTTCCGCATCGGCCGATAAAGGAGGGTCAAAAACCCTTCGGATGCCAGACCGTCTTGGTCTCCAGCAAAGCGGTCATCGGACGCAGCCCGGGGTCGGCCGTGAAGTCGGCCTCGCCGGACGGGCGGAGCACCCGCTTGAGAGTGCCCGAGGCCGAGCGCTCCAGGTCGGCGGCGAGCCCGGCGTCGGTCACGCCGGTCAGGTCGAGCGCGTTGACATCGTCGTGCGAGGCCAGCCAGGGCGCGGTCTCGGCGGCGCGTCCGGTGAGGATGTTCACCACGCCGCCGGGCACGTCGGAGGTGGCGAGGACCTCGGCGAAGGTGATCGCCACCTGCGGGCCGGCCGCGAGCACGACCACCGTGTTGCCGGTGACGATCGCCGGGGCGACCACGCTGACCAGGCCGAGCAGCGACGCCGGGGCGACCACGCCCACCACGCCGGTGGGCTCGGGCGAGGAGAGGTTGAAGAACGGGCCGGCGACCGGGTTGGCGTTGCCGACCACCTGGGCGATCTTGTCGGACCAGCCCGCGTACCAGATCAGGCGATCGATCGCGGCGTCCACCTCGTCGGCCACGATGCCGAGGGAGGCGAACTCGGCCCGCCGGGCCTCGACCATCTCGGCGACGCGGTAGACGACCTGGCCGCGGTTGTAGGCGGTGGCGGACGCCCATTTCGGCTGGGCCTTGCGGGCCGCTGTGACCGCGTCCCGGGCGTCCTTGCGGGAGGCGAGAGCCACGTTGTCGCCGTCCACGAGATAGGTCCGTCCTGACTCGCTGCGGGGGAAGGCCCCGCCGACATACAGCTTGTAGGTCTTGCGTACGGAGAGCCGGGCGCGCCCGTTGGCCGGTGGGGGAGTTTCCGCGGCCTTCGCCGCCTTGGCCGACTTCGCGGCTTTCGTCGCCTTGGCCGGCGCCGGCGAGGTGGTGGGTGCTGACTTAGGCAAGGTACGCCTCCAGGCCGTGCCGGCCACCCTCGCGGCCGTAACCGGATTCCTTGTAACCGCCGAACGGCGACGTCGGGTCGAACTTGTTGAAGGTGTTGGCCCACACCACCCCGGCCCGCAGCTTGTCGGCCACGGCCAGGATGCGGGAGCCCTTGTCCGTCCAGATGCCGGCCGACAGGCCGTACGGCGTGTTGTTGGCCTTTTCGACGGCCTCGTCCGGCGTGCGGAACGTGATCACGGACAGGACCGGCCCGAAGATCTCTTCCCGGGCGATCCGGTGTGCCTGGGTCACGCCCGTGAAGATCGTCGGGGCGAACCAGAACCCGCGATCGGGCAACTCGCACGGCGGCGACCAGCGATCGGCGCCTTCCGAACTGCCAATTTCCGACAATTCGGTAATCTTCTCGAGCTGTGCGCGGGAGTTGATCGCGCCGATGTCCGTGTTCTTGTCGAGCGGATCGCCGACCCGCAGCGTCGCCATCCGCCGCTTCAGGGAATCGAGCAACGAGGAAGCGATCGATTCCTGCACCAGCAGCCGGGAGCCCGCGCAGCAGACGTGCCCCTGGTTGAAGAAGATGCCGTTGACGATGCCCTCGACGGCCTGGTCGATCGGCGCGTCGTCGAAGACGATGTTGGCCGCCTTGCCGCCGAGCTCGAGGGTGAGGCGCTTGCCGGTGCCCGCGACCGAGCGGGCGATCTGGCGGCCCACCTCGGTCGAGCCGGTGAACGCGACCTTGTCGACGTCGGGGTGCTCGACCAGGTAGCGGCCGGTGTCGCCGGCGCCGGTGATGATGTTGACGACGCCGGGCGGCAGGTCGGCCTGGCGGCAGACGTCGGCGAAGAACAGCGCCGAGAGCGGGGTGGTCTCGGCCGGCTTGAGCACCACCGTGTTGCCCGCGGCGAGCGCCGGCGCGATCTTCCACGCCAGCATGAGCAGCGGGAAGTTCCACGGGATGACCTGGCCGGCCACGCCCAGCGGCTTCGGATCGGGGCCGAAGCCGGCGTACGAGAGCTTGTCGGCCCAGCCCGCGTAGTAGAAGAAGTGCGCGGCGACCAGGGGCAGGTCGACGTCGCGCGATTCCTTGATCGGCTTGCCGTTGTCGAGCGACTCGAGGACGGCGAGCTCGCGGGAGCGCTCCTGGACGATGCGGGCGATGCGGAAGAGGTACTTCGCGCGCTCGGCGCCGGGCAGCGCCGACCAGGGCCCGAAGGCGCGGCGGGCGGCGGCGACCGCGCGGTCGACGTCTTCCGGAGCGGCCATCGCGACCTCGGCGAGGACCTCCTCGCTGGCCGGGTTGATCGTCTTGAAGGTGCCCTTGCCGTCGGTGAACTCGCCGTCGACGAACAGGCCGTAGGTGGGGGCGATCTCGACGATCGACCGGGATTCTGGTGCCGGAGCGTACTCGAACATGTGATCAGTCCAGCGTGAAGTAGTCCGGACCGGCGTAGTGGCCGGTGGTGAGCTTGGTGCGCTGCATCAGCAGGTCGTTGAGGAGCGAGGAGGCGCCGAAGCGGAACCACGCCGGATCGAGCCAGTCGTCGCCGACGGTCTCGTTGATGAGCACGAGGTACTTGATGGCGTCCTTCGTCGTACGGATGCCGCCGGCCGGCTTGACGCCCACCTGACGCCCGCTCTGCGCGCGGAAGTCGCGCACGGCCTCCAGCATGATCAGCGTGACCGGCAGGGTCGCGGCGACCGGGACCTTGCCGGTGGAGGTCTTGATGAAGTCGGCGCCCGCCGTCATCGCGAGCCAGGAGGCGCGGCGGACGTTGTCGTACGTCCCCAGCTCGCCGGTCTCGAGGATGACCTTGAGGTGGGCGTCGCCGCAGGCCTCCTTGACCGCGACGATCTCGTCGAAGACCTTGGCGTAGTCGCCGGCCAGGAACGCGCCGCGGCTGATCACCATGTCGATCTCGTCGGCGCCGGCGGCCAGCGCGTCGCGGGTATCGGCCAGCTTGACGTCGAGCGGCGCCTGGCCGGAGGGGAAGGCCGTGGCCACGCTGGCCACGTGCACCCCGGAGCCGGCCAGCACGGACGCCGCCACCGGAACCATCGAGGGGTAGACGCACACCGCGGCAACGGACGGGCACGAAGGATCGGCCGGGTCGGGGCGCAGGGCCTTGGCCGAGAGCGCGCTGACCTTGCCGGGGGTGTCGGCGCCCTCGAGCGTGGTGAGGTCGACCATGCGGATCGCCAGATCGATGGCCTTGGCCTTGGCGGTCGTCTTCACCGATCGGGTGCCGAGCGCGGCCGCCCGGGCCTCGACGCCCACCTTGTCGACCCCGGGGAGCCCGTGCAGAAGGGCCCGCAGGTTGGCGGTCGACGTCGCTGTCGCAGTCATGAAAACGATTCTACGCAGGCCGGTAACATTTGATCTTGACTGACCGGTAGGTTGTCGCCGTGGACGTACTCGTCGTAGATCACCCGCTGGCCCAGACCCGGCTCACCGCGATGCGCAACGCGGAGACCGACTCGGGCGTCTTCCGCGCCTCCCTGCACGAGCTCACCACCATGGTCGTGTACGAGGCCGCCCGCTCCTTCGCGGTCGAGCAGTACCCGATCAACACGCCGGTCGCGCCCACCGAGGGGATCCGGCTGGCCAACCCGCCGCTGATCGTTCCGGTGCTGCGGGCCGGGCTCGGCATGGCCGACTCGGCGCTGGCCCTGCTGCCCGAGTCGTCGATGGGGTTCGTGGGGCTGGCGCGGGACGAGCATACGTTCGAGCCGCGGGCGTACATGGAGTCGTTGCCGGCCGACCTCTCCGGGCAGCCGGTGCTGGTGCTCGACCCGATGCTGGCCACCGGGGGGTCGCTGCTGCACTGCTGCCGGCTGCTCGCCGAGCGGGGCTGCACCGACGTGATCATCTGCTGCGTGCTGGCCGCGCCCGAGGGCATCGAGCGGCTGGGCAACAGCGGGCTGCCGCTGCGGCTGGTCACCGCCGCGATCGACCAGGGGCTGAACGAGAAGGCCTACATCGTGCCGGGCCTGGGCGACGCGGGTGACCGACAGTTCGGCGGCATGCGGCGCTTCTAGGCTAGAGCGTGGAGTAACTCCAGCTCAGCGCCTTGCCGTTCGAGAACGGCATGACGCCGTGGAAGACCGTGGGGGAGTCGGCGAAGACGAGCGGCAGGAAATGCCGGTCCGACTCCCACATCGGCAGGTTGCCGGCCAGCACGTCGGCGATCGGCACCCAGTGCAGGCTGCCCTCGTCGTTGGCGGTCAGCGGCGTGCCCGAGAAGGCCGGGACGCGGAAGAGGAAGCCGAACCAGTTGCCGCCGTCCTTGCCGAAGCCCGGCCAGGAGATCGTGCCGGCCAGCTCGAGCGACGAACACTCGATGCCGGCCTCCTCGCGGATCTCCCGGCGCATCCCGGCCGCCACGTCCTCGCCGGGCTCGAGCTTGCCGCCGAGCCCGTTGTAGTAGCCGTAGTGGATGTCGTCGGGCCGGGCGTCGCGCCGGATCATCAGGATGTTCTTGCGATCTTCGGAGAAGACGTACCCGAGGGTGGCGAGCGTGGCCTTCATCGTTCGAGCAGCGCGAACAGGGCTTCCCAGCGGTCGATGATGCTGTCCGGCGAGAACCGCCGCACCGACTGCTGGCCGGCCTCGCCCAGCCGCACCCGCAGGTCGCGGTCCTTCATGAGCCGTTCCAGCCCGGTCGCCATGCCGGGCACGTTGCCGGCCGTCACCACGATGCCGCCGCTGACCTCGTCGTCGATCAGCTCACGAATCCCGGGCGCGCAGTCGAAGGCGACCGTCGGCAGGCCGTACGCCATCGCCTCCATCACGGCGATCGGGAAGCCCTCCTCGCGCGACGGCAACGCGTAGATCGACGCGGCGCTCAGCGCCGCGTCGATGTTGTCGGTCTGTCCCTGGAAGATCTGGGTGTCGTCGAGACCGAGCTCGCGCGCCTGCGCCCGCAGCGCCTCCTCGTCCGGGCCGGAGCCGAAGATCTTGAGGCGCCAGTCCGGGAACTGCGGTCCGGTCAGCGCCCACGCCTCGAGCAACATGTCGATGCCCTTGTCGTGGGAGAGGCGGCGCAGCGTGACAACCGTCTTCTCGTCGAGCGTGGGCAGCGTCGTGGGCACGGTCATCAGCGGGTTGGGCATCGCGCCGACGTTGGTCATGCCGGCCCGGGCCCAGGCGTCCGCGTCGGCGTCGGTGAGCGCCAGGTGGATGTCGAGGCCCTCGTAGTAGATGCGGGCCCGGTTGTAGCGGCTGCTGCTCTTGCTGGCCTCGAACGACTCGTGCGACATGCCGATCGTGGTGAGCCCGGTGGTGTCGGCCGCCGCCACCCACTCGCCGGCCCAGATCTGCGCCGCGATGACCACGCCGCCCGGCCGGGCCTCGCGGAACAGCTCCGAGAGCCGGCGCGCGCCGACGGCCTGCTGAGCCGCGCGGCGGCGGCGCCAGAACAAGCCGTTGCCCTTCCGGGGCAGGCGGTGGTCGTGCAGGGTGAGCGTCCGGTACGGCAGGCCGGAGCCGTAGTCGCGGTGCACGTTGGCCGGTTCGACGCCGATCAGCGTGACCCGGTTGCCGCGGGCGGTGAACAGCCGGGACACGTCGTGTGCCCACTGCTGGAGGCCGCCGAGCTCGTCGACGGCGTTGGTGACGATGAAGATGTCCCGGGGCTCAGCCACGGCGCGCTCCCTGGGCGAAGAATCGGTCGACGACCGCCTTGGCCGCGGTGCCGGTGTCGTACTCGCAGAACTTGGCGGTGAAGGCGCGGTGCCGCTCGGCGTACCGCTCCTCGAGCTCGCCGAGGTCGGCGAGGGCGGCGAACAGCTCGTCCCCGGTGCGGGTCAGCGGGCCGGGCGCGACCTCGGCGAGGTCGAAGTAGGAACCGCGGCTGCTGCCCACATAGTCGTCGTAGTCGGGCACGTGGAAGACCATCGGCCGGTCGAGCAGCGCGTAGTCGAACATCAGCGACGAGTAGTCGGTGATCACCGCGTCGGCGATCTGCATCAGCGGCGTCACGTCGTGCACATTGGCGACGTTGCGCACCGAGTGCGCGTACATCGGCGGCAGCGCGAACGAGACCAGGTAGTGCGGGCGGACCAGCAGCACGTACTTGTCGCCGAAGCGCTCGACGAAGTCGTCCAGCGAGAACGGCAGGGTCAGGCCCTTCGAGCCGGTCGCGATCTCGTCCGGGCGGAAGGTGGGCGCGTAGAGCAGCACCTTGCGGTCGTCGTGCAGATTGAGCTGCTTGCGCAGCGCGGCGACCTCATCGTCGTTGTGCGGCTTCACGAGCACGTCGTTGCGCGGGTACCCGACGCGCATCAGGTCGGCGTGCACCCGCATGCCCTTGGTGAGCGTGCGCACGTCGTGCTCGGTGCGGGCCAGGAAGAAGTCGAAGCGGTCGATGGCGTCCTGGAGCTTCTGCTGCTGGGACGCGGTCTGGCGCTTGATGTTCGCCTCGTCGAAGCCCATCCGCTTGAACGCCGAGCCGTGCCACGTCTGGATGTACGTGGTGCCCGCCCGCTTGCGCAGGTCGTGCGGGAAGCCCTGGTTGTCCACCCAGTACCGGGCCCGGCCCAGCTCGCGCAGGTACGCGTAGGACTGCCGGCGCACCAGCTTGACGTCGCCGGGGAAGCCGTTCGGGTGGTCGTCCGCGTACGCCCAGACCGCGCGGAACCGCACGCCGGAGCGCTTGAGCTCCTCGTAGATGGCCCGCGGGCTGTCCGAGAACTGCTTGCCCATGTGGCTCTCGAAGACGATCGTCCGCTTGCTGATCGGCATCCGCGAGAAGACGTTGTCGTACCAGGCCAGCTTGGTCTTGCGCTTGTCCATCGCCTGCCGCACGTCGCGCCGCAGGCTCGCGGCCTTGCCCCAGGCGCGGGCGCCGAGCGGCTGGGAGCGCACCTTCTTCAGCGTCGCGTCGCCGGCCCGGGCCCGCTTCCCCTCGGCCGACAGCCGCAACGCCAGATTGCCCCGGTCGGTGCGGTACGCCTCCATGCGGTCGGCCGCCAGCCGGGACAGCCGTGGCCGCACCGGCAGGCTGAGCTCCTCGGTCAGCTCGTCGGGGGCGAACAGGTGCACGTCACAGGTCTCGCCCCCGGCCTTGACCCGCAGCGCCAGCGAGTAGACCGGGTCGACGAAGCCGATCGGCCGCGGCGCCTCATCGGGACCGACCGTCGCGGTCCAGGCCAGCTCGGTGCCGACCGGGGCGATCGTGGCCTTCGCGGTGAACTGCCGCCGCCGGTTGCGCCGGGCGACGACGGCGAGCGACGCCTTGACCTTGCCGTCGAGCCGGCCGAGCGGATTGGTGATCACGCCGCTGACCGTGACGGAGCTGCCGGCGCGCTCGACCGAGGTGATCCGGCTGCCCAGGGCGAGCTTGGCCAGCGGGAGGTCCTGGAAGCCGAGCTCGGTCACGTCGAGCACCTCGCGGCCCAGCGGGTCGTCCAGGTGCCGGTCGCACCAGAAGATCCGGCCGTCGCGGACGGTGAGCGTCGTGGTCAGCCGCGGCCGATTGTCCTTGCTGGCGATGTAGTCGTGGGCGGTGGCGACGCCTTCGAGGTCGTCCACCCGGACCATGTACGCGGCGATCGCGGGCAGCGGCTTGGCCTGCTTGAACGCTTCGGGGTCGATGCCACGCACGTACGGCCCGGCGACCTCGATGAGCTTCCGCTGGTCGGCCTCGGCGGCGTCGCCGATGCCGGCCAGATGGGTGCGCAGGTCGTTCTCGATGAACCGGATGTCTTTCTGCAGCCGCAGCTCGGGGGTGCCGTAGCGGGCGAGCAGCGCGTCGATCTGCCGGGTGACCGCGATCCGGTCGGTGAGGTTGCGCACGTCCCGGGCGCGGTTGGTGATCGAGAGCGAGGCGGCCCCGCGCTCGACGTTCCAGGTGTAGACCCGCTGCGGGATGACCGCGATCTTCTTGGCCGTCAGGTAGGCGTGCGCCGAGAAGACGTTGTCCTCGTAGTACCGGTCCTCGAGGAAGACCAGGTTCTCCCGGGTCAGGAAGTCGTGCCGGTAGAGCTTGTTGGTGGAGAGCACGTCGTACAGCAGCTCGGGCTCGTCGCGCAGCGACTCGTGAACCACCTTGCGCTGCACCAGCCACGGCATCCAGGAGTGCTCCTTGCCGGTGGCGACGTCGTGCCGTACGCACCGGCCGATCACCATGTCGGCCTCGGACTCCTCGGCCATCGCGACCATGTTGCGGCAGGCGTGCCGGTCGAGCGTGTCGTCCGAGTCGAGGAACATGATGTACCGGCCGCGCGCGTTACGGACGCCCTCGTTGCGCGGGGCGCCGCAGTGCCCCGAGTTGGCCGCCAGCCGGATGAACCGGACGTCGTCCGGGTGCTGCGCGGCCAGCCGTTCCATGACCTCGGGGGTGTTGTCGGTGCTGTGGTCGTCGACGACGATCACCTCGCGGCTGCGCAAGGACTGATCGAGCACCGACCGGACCGCCGTCTCGATCCGTGCCGCGTCGTTGTAGACGATGACCACGACCGTGACATCGGGCCGGGGGTGGGGCGAGGTCACGCTGAGATGTCCTTTCTCGGAACGGCTCCCGTGGCGGCAGCATCATAGGTTAAGAGTCTGTTCCCCTAAAAATTACCTGTGGCCCGACCGGATAAGGTCATCGCCGTGAAGGTGCTCATCGCCGGCGGGGCCGGTTTCATCGGTAGCACGATCGCGTCCTGTCTGATCGACGCGGGTCATCAGCCGGTCATTCTGGACAATCTGGTCACCGGCCGCCGCGAGTTCTGCGAGGGACGCCCGTTCTACGAGGGCGACATCGCCGACCGGGCCGTCCTCGACCTTATCTTCGACGAGCACCCGGAGATATCGGCGGTCGTGCACTGCGCGGCGCTGATCGTGGTGCCCGACTCGGTCGCGCGGCCCATTCACTACTACCGGGAGAACGTTGCCAAGACGCTCGAGCTCGTCGATCACCTGGTCGACCGGGGCGTCACCCGGCTGGTGTTCAGCTCGTCCGCCTCGATCTACGAGCCGAACGACGAGTTCAGCGTGGACGAGAGCTCGGCGCTGGCCGCCTCGAGCCCGTACGCGCGGACCAAGCTCGTGGTCGAGCAGATGCTCACCGACGTCACCGCGGCCACCCCACTGAAGGTGCTGTCGCTGCGCTATTTCAACCCGATCGGGGCCGACCCCAAGATGCGTACCGGCCTGCAGGTGCCGGCGCCGAGCCACGCGCTCGGCAAGCTGATCGAGGCCTACCGGGCCCGCGTGCCGTTCCGCGTGACGGGTGTCGACTACCCGACCCGCGACGGCTCCGGCATCCGCGACTACGTCCACGTGTGGGACCTCGCCGGCGCCCACCTGCGCGCGCTCGAGCTCTTCGACACGCTCTTCGCCGACGACCTCCAGTACAACGTGATCAATCTGGGCACCGGCACCGGCACCACGGTGCTGGAGTTCGTCGAGGCGTTCAACCAGGTCGTCGACGTGCCGGTCGCCGTCGAGCAGGCGCCGCGGCGCCCGGGCGACCAGGCGGGGGCGTACACCCGCAGCAGCCGCGCCGCCGACCTGCTCGGCTGGCGCGCCGAGCACTCGGTCGCCGACGGCATCCGCGACACGCTGGCCTGGTTCGCCCAGCGCGACCGCGTCCTGCCGGATCTGGCCGGGAAGCCGTAGCACAAAGACCCGACCTGGCGATCTCCTTGCGTGACTCGGGCCACTATCGTTGCGTCACATGACCTCCATTCCGCTCGCCGAGGAACTGCTCCTCCTCGCATACGACGACCAGACCGGTAAGGCCACCGGTTCCCGTATCGGACTCGACCTCGGCATGGCCGCGGCCGTGCTGGTCGACCTGGCGCTGGCGGGGCGGGTCGCGTACGCCGACGGTTACCTCAAGGTGATCGACCGGACCCCGATCGGCGAACCGATCGCCGACGCGGTGCTGGCCAAGGCCGCCGACGACGAGCCGCACACGCCGGGCCAGTGGGTGCAGCGACTGCGCCACCGGCTGCGCACCCGCGTCCTGGAAGACCTCGTCTCCCGCGGCGTGGTGCAGGACGTGGACGAGACCCAGATGGAGTTCATCCACGTCCACCGCTACCCGACCACCGACCCGGCCTACGAGGCCGAGATCCGGCGGCGGCTGGCCGAGGCGCTGACCGAAGAGAACATGTGCGACGAGCGGACGGCCGCGCTGGCCACCCTGCTGGTCGCCACCCGCATGGAACCGGCGCTGCACCTGCCGCCGGAAGAGAGCGCCCGGGCGCACCAGCGGCTCGAGCAGATCGCCGCGGGCGCCGGCTTCTCCGGCTCCGTCGACCTGGAAGACTCGGTGGTACGCCCGTCGGTCGCGCTGGTCGTGCACACGCTGGGCAAGGCCATCTCGGCCGCCCTGGGCGCGCCGAAACCGGCCTAGGCTCACACGCCGAGCGCGGCGGCGACCTCCTGACGGAGGGTCTTGAGGGCATCCGCTGCCCGGGTGCGGGCGGCGGTGACGTCACCCTGGGCGACCGGTTCCACCACTTCGAGGTACGCCTTGAGCTTGGGCTCGGTACCCGACGGCCGGATGACCACGCGGGCCGCGGCGGTGCGGAACGTGAGCACGTCGTTCTCCGGCAGCAGGTCGCCGACCGCCGTCACCGGCGCGCCGAGCAGCGTCGCCGGGGGCTGCTGCCGGGCCCGGCCCATCGCGGCGCCGATCTCGGCGAGGTCGTCGACACGCGCCGAGAGCTGGTCGGTGGCGTGCACCCCGAACTCGGCCGCCAGCTCGTCCAGACGGTCCTGCACCGAGCGGCCCGCGGCCAGGAGCCCGGCGGCGAGCTCCGCGGCGGTCAGCGCGGCCGTGATGCCGTCCTTGTCGCGGACCAGGGCGGGCGCCACGCAGTAGCCCAGCGCCTCCTCGTAGCCGAAGGCCAATTCATCGGCGGCACGAACGATCCACTTGAAGCCGGTCAGGGTCTCCGCGTACGGCACGCCGCGGGCCGCGCAGAGCCGGCCGAGCAGCTGCGACGAGACGATCGTGGTCGCATACGTGCCCGGCACGCCCCGCCGGATCAGGTGGTCGGCCAGCAGCACGCCCAGCTCGTCGCCGCGCAGCGGCCGCCAGCCGCCGTCCGGGCCCGGGATGGCCAGCGCGCACCGGTCGGCGTCCGGGTCGTTGGCGATCGCCAGGTCGGCGTTGCAGGCTTTCGCCAGCGCCAGCAGGCGGTCCATCGCCCCCGGCTCCTCCGGGTTGGGGAAGGGGACCGTCGGGAACTCGGGGTCGGGCTCGGCCTGCTCTGTCACGACCGGGGGCACCCCGAACCCGGCCGTCACGAACGCGGCGGCCAGCGTGCCGCCGCCGACGCCGTGCAACGGGGTGTAGACCACGGTCAGGTCGCGCGGTCCGCCCGGCGTGAGCACGTTCGCGGCGCTCTGCACGTACCCCTGAACGATCTTGTCGTCGAGCACCGTGCCCGGCACGCCCAGCCGGACTCCGGCGATCGGCCCGACCGCCCGGATGGCTGCCTCGATGCCGGCGTCGGCCGGCGGCACGATCTGTGCGCCGTCGCCGGCCGGACCGCCGAGCTGCCGCCCGAGGTAGACCTTGTAGCCGTTGTCCTGTGCGGGGTTGTGGCTGGCCGTGACCATCACGCCGGCCACCGCGTCGAGCGCCCGCACCGCGTAGGCGAGCACCGGTGTGGGCAGCGTCGAGGGCATGACGAACGCCTCGCGGCCGGCGCCGGTGGCCACCCGGGCGGTGCGCTCGGCGAAGTCCCGGGAGCCGTACCGGGCGTCGTACCCGATCACCAGCGGGCCCTCGCCGCCCTGGGCCTCGAGCCAGGCGATCAGCCCGGCCGCCGCCCTCGTGACCACGGCGAGGTTCATACCGTTCGGGCCGGCCCGGAGCCGGCCGCGCAGGCCGGCCGTGCCGAAGGTCAGCGGGCCGGCGAACCGGTCGCGCAGCTCGTCGGCGGTGCCCGGAAGCCCGTCGATCAGCTCGCGCAGCTCGTCCCGGCTCGCCGGATCGGGATCGTCGGCCAGCCAGGCTTCGGCCTCTTCCAACGGGGTTGTCTGGGGTTTTCCGCCGCGGGTTGGCACAGCTCGGAGTTCGTCGTCAGGCGCCATCTGGGATTGATAGCACGTGCCGAGCGGTCAGGAGGCCGTCAGGGTGTAAGTCTTGATCATCTGATCGAAGATCGGCTTGCTGTCGGCGAACTGCGCCTCGGTGGATGTCATGTAGAACGAGAACGCCTTGCCGCCGGTCACCACCGCGCCCCAGAGCCCGTGCCGACCGCCGTCGCCGTCGCCGCACGTGTACTCGAGGACCGCGCCGTCCTTGCCGGAGATCGTGGTCTTGCTGAGGTCGACCCGGTTGTAGGGCTTCGGGCAGCTCGTGGACCGCGTCTTGAGCGTGTTCTCGGCGACGCCGAGGAACTTCGTGGGCTCGGCCGTCGACTTCTCGACCAGGATGCGCACCTTGTGCTTGGCGTCCTTGGGGTCGACGTAGTCCACCCAGTCGCCGGCCGACTTGCGGGTCCAACCCTTCGGCACCTGCACCGAGATGCCCCGGTCGTTGTACTCCTGGGTCTCGAACGTGGGCGCCGCCTGTTCGCTCACGGTCGGCTGCGCGACCGGTGTCGTCGGCGTGTCGCCTCCGCCGCCGGACAGCGAGATGACCAGCACCAGGACGATCAGCAGGGCCAGCGCCCCGCCGCCGGCGATCAGCTGCTTGTTGCGCGGCCAGCCCTTGAACGTCTCGACGGCCTTGCCGGTGGCCGCCCTGGCCGAGCCGACCGCGTTGTCGATCATCGCCTTGCGCTTGGCGGCCGGGCTCCGCACGATCGTGCCGCCCATCGGCTCGCCGGCCGCGCGTGCGCCGTTCCACGCCTCGCGAGGCGGGATCACGCTGGTCGGGTCGGTGCCGTGGGCGGTCGGCATGAAGCCGGTCGCACCGCCGGGCATCAGCGTGTCGTCGAGCTCGGGCGCACGCCGGCGACCGCCGCCGGCGGGTGCGTTGCCCTGCTGGAGCTTCTGCAGATGGTCGGTGAGCGACTGGCCGGGCGCGAGCATGGCCCGGCCGCCGATCTGACCGTTCGGCTGCGGCTGCGGCGGCAGCGGCTGCGTCTCGGCCGGCGCCGCCGGCGGGCGCTGGGCCGGGACCACCGAGTACGGGTCGGTCATCATGTGCGGCGGGCTGGTGCTGGCCAGCGGGCCGGCCAGCTGCTGCCGGAGCATGGTGCGCGCGGTCAGCACGTCCATCCGCCGGGCCGGGTCCTTTTCCAGCAGGCCCATCAGCACCGGGGTGAGCGAGCCGGCCCGCACGGCCGGGGCCGGCGGGTCCTCGACCACGGCGTGCATGGTCTCGATCGGGTCGCCCTTGTCGAACGGCGGACGGCCCTCGACCGCGGTGAACAGCGTGACGCCCAGCGAGAACAGGTCGCTCGGCGGGCCGAAGTCGCTGCCCATGGCGCGCTCGGGCGAGATGAAATGCGGCGAGCCGAGCACCATGCCGGGCGTGGTCAGCTGCACGTCGGTGGGCATGCGCGCGACGCCGAAGTCGGTCAGCACGCAACGGCCGTCGGAGCAGATCAGCACGTTGGCCGGCTTCACGTCGCGGTGCAGCACGCCGTGCGCGTGCGCCACCTCGAGCGCGCCGAGCAATGCGATGCCGATCTTGGCGACGACGCGGGGGGTGACCGGCCCGTCCTCGATCACCATGTCGGCGAGGCTGCGCGCGTCGAGCAGCTCCATCACGATCCACGGCCGGCCGTTCTCGTGCACGACGTCGTAGACCTGCACCACCGCCGGGTGCTGGAGCGCGGCCGCGGCGCGGGCCTCGCGCATGGTTCGCTCGTACATCGAGTCGCGGTCGCTGGGAGCCAGGCCGGGCGGGAGGACGACCTCTTTGATCGCCACGTCGCGGCGCAGCAGCGTGTCCGCCGCGCGCCAAACCGTGCCCATGCCACCGTGCCCCACCGCTGCGCGCAGTGTGTACCGCCCGCCGATGAGCGTGCCCGGGGCTGCGCGTCCGCTGGTGGGAGCAGAGTTGCCACCGCTCCACGTCGGAATCTGAGTCACTGAGGATGCCACCGAGGGGATGTAGGGGCCGTCGACCAACCCCGCTATCTTGCCGGGTGCGCCCCCCTATTTGAAAGTCACGACGCGGGTGTTCCTGTGAAGTCGACGCACCGTGACCGGAAAGCCGCTTTCCGTGGTGATTATCGGACTCTCTGTGCAAAATCCCTCACGCTTGCGCCCTGAACGAAGTCTTAGGATCACGGTTGTGAACGCAGAGTCGGGTTTCGAGATCAAGCCGGTCTACCGCGCCGGGGACGTGCCCGCGGACGTGCCGATCGGCGAGCCGGGGGAGTACCCGTACACCCGAGGCGTCTACCCGACCATGTACACCAAGCGCCCCTGGACCATGCGGCAGTACGCGGGCTTCGGCACCGCCGCCGAGTCCAACGCGCGCTATCACCAGCTGCTCGCGGCCGGCACCATGGGCCTGTCGGTGGCGTTCGACCTGCCCACCCAGATGGGGTACGACTCCGACGACCCGATCGCGCACGGCGAGGTCGGCAAGGTCGGCGTGGCCATCGACTCGATCGACGACATGCGCAAGCTGTTCGACGGCATCCCGCTCGACCAGGTCTCGACCTCGATGACGATCAACGCGCCCGGTGCTCTACTGCTTCTGCTCTACCAGCTCGTGGCCGAGGAGCACGGCGTGCCGGGAGCGGCGCTGCAGGGCACGATCCAGAACGACATCCTCAAGGAGTACATCGCCCGCGGCACGTACATCTTCCCGCCGAAGCCCTCGCTGCGGCTGGTGGCGGACACGTTCGCGTACTGCCGTGCCGAGATCCCGAAGTGGAACACGATCTCCATCTCGGGCTACCACATGGCCGAGGCGGGCGCGACCCCGGCGCAGGAGATCGCCTTCACGCTGGCCAACGGCATGGAGTACGTGCGGGCCGCGCGCGCCGCCGGTCTCGCCGTCGACGACTTCGCGCCCCGGCTGTCGTTCTTCTTCGTGGCCCGCACCACGCTTCTGGAAGAGATCGCCAAGTTCCGCGCGGCCCGCCGGATGTGGGCCCGGATCATGCGCGAGGAGTTCGGCGCGAAGGACCCGAAGTCGCTCATGCTGCGGTTCCACACGCAGACCGCGGGCGTCCAGCTCACCGCCCAGCAGCCCGAGGTCAACCTCGTGCGGGTCGCGATCCAAGCTCTCGGCGCCGTCGCCGGCGGCACGCAGTCGCTGCACACCAACGCGTACGACGAGGCGATCGCCCTGCCCACCGAGAAGTCCGCCCGGCTCGCCCTGCGCACCCAGCAGGTACTCGCCTACGAGAGCGGCCTGACCGGCACGGTCGACCCGTTCGCCGGCTCCTACGCGATCGAGGCGATGACCGACGAGGTCGAGGCGGAGGCGACCCGGCTGATCGAGCGGGTCTTCTCGTACGGGTCGGCGGTCGACGCGATCGAGCAGGGCTTCCAGAAGGAGCAGATCGAGACCTCGGCGTACCGGATCGCCAACGAGATCGACTCCGGGGAGCGGGTGGTGGTGGGCGTCAACCGCTTCGCCGTGGATGACGAGGAGCGGTACGAGCCGCTGCGCGTCGACCCGGCCATCGAGGCCGCCCAGGTCGCCCGACTTGCCGATCTGCGGGCGAAAAGGGACTCGGCGGCCGTCGAGAGCGCGCTGGCGGATTTGGCGAAGGCCGCCCAGGGGACCGAGAACGTCCTACCGTTGATGAAAGAGGCGTTGCGGCTACGTGCCACGGTGGGAGAGGTCTGCCACACGTTGCGTGGTGTGTGGGGTGTCCACCACCCCGTGGAGCGTTTCTGAGTCGGACTCGTGGTGTGGCATCACCTCCGCGATCCGTTACACGTTGTAGGAGGTGATGGGCCAGATGCTGCGCAGGGACGACAACCCGAGCATCTCCTCGCCTCTCATCGAGCGCTCTTATCAGGGCATTCGTGACCCAGCGCTACCCAGCGTGCACGGGAATGATGTTGCACAGCGTCACCAAACTGGGTCTAAGCTGTCGCGCGTCAAGCAAACACGACAAACCTTCGAGAGTGATACGGAAACCGACGTGACTACTGCTCTGACGGCGCCCCCCTCGCCTGGGGAACCCGAGACGGAGTGGCCCGGGCCGTTGCCCGGCGCCGAGCCCCTGCCCGGCCAGCTCGACCGCTGGCTCGCCGCCCACGGCGCGGAGCTCGTAGCGATTCGTCGGCACATTCACGCCCACCCCGATCGTTCCCACCACGAGTTCGAGACCGCCGCCCTGATCGCCCGCGAGCTGGCCGTGGCCGGCCTCTCCCCGCGGCTGCTGCCCAAGGGCAACGGTGTGATCTGCGACATCGGCGAAGGCGACCGGGTCGTGGCCTTCCGCGCCGACCTCGACGCGCTGCCGCTGCAAGACCTCAAAGACGTGCCGTACCGCTCGACCGTCGACGGCGTCGCGCACGCCTGCGGACACGACGTGCACACCACGGTGCTGCTCGGGCTCGGGCTGGCCCTCGCCCAGCTCGCCGAGCAGGGCCAGCTGCCCGGCCGGGTCCGGCTGATCTTCCAGCCCGCCGAGGAGAGCATCCCGTCCGGCGCGCCCGAGGTGGTCGCGGCCGGCGGGCTCAAGGACGTCGTCGCGATCTACGCGCTGCACTGCTACCCGCAGCTGCCGATCGGCCTGGTCGGGGTCCGCTCCGGGCCGTTCACGGCGGCCGCCGACATCGTCGAGGTCAAGCTGACCGGCCCCGGCGGCCACACCGCCCGGCCGCACCTGACCGCCGACCTGGTGCACGCGCTGGGCCGGGTGATCGTGGACGTGCCGGCGCTGCTCGACCGCCGCATCGACCCGCGGGCCGGCGTCTCGATGGTGTGGGGCTCGGTGCACTCGGGCGACGCGTTCAACGCGATCCCCGCCGAGGGGCGGGCGAGCGGCACGGTCCGCATCCTCAGCCGCGAGGCCTGGCGGGACGCGCCCGAGCTGATCACCAAGCTGATCCGCGACGTGGTCGCGGCGACCGGAGCCGAGGCCGAGGTCGCGTACCGCCGGGGCATGCCGCCGGTGATCAACGACCGGATGGCCACGGCGGTCATCGCGGGCGCGGCCGGCGCGGCGCTCGGCGCCGACCGGGTGGTCGAGGCCGAGATCAGCATGGGCGGCGAGGACTTCTCGTTCTACCTCGACCACGTGCCGGGCGCGATGATCCGGCTGGGCACCGGGACGCCCGGCTCCGACGAGCGCTACGACCTGCACCAGGGCAGCTTCGACGTGGACGAGAGCTGCATCGGGTACGGCGTGCGGGTCTTCGTGCACACCGCGCTGGCGGCGCTGGCCACCGGCGCCTTCTGAGCTGAGCTGGCTGGCTCCGCTTCGCTCCGCGGGCGATCGCCCCTTCGGGGCTGACTCCTCATCAGCGGGGCGATCGCGGGGCCGTACCCGTCTTAGGGTTTGTCGGTTTCGTCCGTTTGCTTCGATGGTACCGGCGGCGCCGAGGCCGGCATCGGGGGATGCGGCGGATAGACCGCCGGCACCGCCCCGGCGGGCGCGACGAGAGCCGGTCGCCCGGTCGCCCGGTTCGGCCGGAACCGCCGATAGAGGTAGAACGCCGCCCACACCGGCAGCCCGATCACGATCAGCCAGGGCAGCAGCGCGCCCAGCACGGTCAGCACGACCTTGAGCGAGGCCAGCAGCGCGTCCCAGCCGGCCGCCAGCCCGCCGAGGAACCCGCCCGGGTTGTCCTCGCCCGCGGGCGTCGGCGCCGCCGGACCGAGGAACGTGACGGTGATGGTGGACAACGCCGTGAGGTCGGCCAGCCGCCGCTTCTTGGCCTGCAGCGACGCCAGGTCGGACTCCCGCGTCGCCACCTCCTTCTCGAGCATCACCAGGTCGTTCAGCGTCTTCGCCTGAGCCAGCAGCCGCCGCCCGCTGTCCACCCGGGCCTGCTGCACGGTGATCCGGGCGTCGAGGTCGACGGTCTCCTCGGTGACGTCCTCGGTGCTGATCTCGCGGTGTTCCTCACTGCCCAGCTTGGACAGTTGGTCGACCACGGGGGCGAATTTGTCGGCCGGGACCCGCAGCATCAGCGTGGCCGTGCCGGAGCCGCCCGAGCCGCTGGTGCGGTTGTCCGAGCCGATGAAGCCGCCGGCCGTGGTCGCGATGCCGGAGGCCTGCCCGGCCGCGGCGTTGACGTCGTCCTTGACGCGTACCGAGATGCTGCCGCGATAGATGATGGACCGCTGGTCGACGCTCAGGTCGGGCGCCTGCGCCGGCTTGTCCTGTGCGGCGGCCGGCGGCTGAGCCTCGGCGACCGCGCCGCCATCGGCTCGTTCCGGAGCGGCGGCCTTGTCCGCGGCCGACACGCCGGAGGAATTCGATTGTGAGTCGTCGGATGCTCCGGCGCCGCATCCGGCCAGTAGAAGCCCCGTGAGAAGCACGGAGGAGGCGATGTATATGGGTCTGACACGCATGGTTTTCTCCCATCCCCGTTCGGGTGTGCACCTGGGACGTACGGCACAGGGGACCCGGTTCCGGCAGACTGCGGGGTGAGCGGTTACGAATCGGCAGCGGAGGGGTCCCGTGCGCGTCACGAAGTTCACGCATTCCTGCCTCCGGATCGAGGGCGACGGAGTGTTGGTCGTCGATCCGGGCGAGTTCAGCGAGCGCTCCGCGCTGGATGGCGCGGACGCCGTCCTGATCACCCACGAGCACATCGATCACCTGGATGTCGCGGCGGTGGCCGACACCGCGGCGAAGCGTCCGGGCCTGCGCGTCTTCGCCCACGCGGAGGTGTTGCCCCAGCTCGCCGCCTTCGGCGACATCGCCACCGCCGTGGGTCCCGGTGAACAATTCGGCGCGGCCGGCTTTCGCGTACGGGCATTCGGCGGCCAGCATGCGTTGATCCACCCCGACATCCCGCGGGTCGCGAACCTCGCCTATCTGATCGGCGACGACGACACGAACGTCTATCACCCCGGCGACTCGTTCACCGTTCCGGAGGAAACGGTCGTGGGCACGCTGTTCGTCCCGTTGAATGCTCCTTGGATGAAACTGATGGAGTCGATCGACTTCGTCCGGGCGGTCAAGCCCGGCCGTGCCTATGCGCTGCACGACGCGCTGCTCAACGAGACCGGCGCCAAGGTCTCCGACGGCCACCTCGGCCGGCTCTCCGGCACCTCCTACGCGCACCTCGCGCCCGGGACCACGATCTGACGTGCCGAGCGGAAGCTTTTCCGGCGCGCCCGGCGCGACCGACGACCTGATCCAGCGGCTCTACGAGCAGCCGCCGGACGGTTTCGTGGCGGCCCGTACCGCCGCGATCGACGAGGCCAAGCGGGCCGGCGACCGGGACACGGCGAAGCGCCTCGCGGCGCTCAAGAAGCCGACCGTGGCCGCCTGGGTGGTCAACCTGCTGGCGCTGCGCCGCCCCGACCTGATCGACGAGTTGGTCGAGCTCTCGTCGGCGCTGCGCGAGGCCCAGCGTGGCCTCCAGGGCGATCAGCTGCGCGAGCTGACCGCACAGCGCCGCCAGGTGGTGTCGGCGCTCGTCGGCGCGGCCCGCAAGCTGGCGCTCGAGGCCGAGCCGGACGCCAAGCTGCCGCTGGGCGAGGTGGAGGCGACGCTCTCGGCGGCCCTCGCCGAGCCGTCGGTCGCGGCGCAGGTGCGCACCGGGCGGCTGATCCGGGCGGCCAGCTACGCCGGGTTCGGCGAGGTGCCGAAGCCCCGGCTGCGCCTGGTCAGCGACACCGACACCGACCTCGACACCGACCTCGACGCCGACCTCGATGCCGAGGAGTCGGACGAGGAGGGCGGGGAGGTCGTCGAGTTCCCGCAGCAGTCCACACGGGAGCGGCAGGCCGCCGAGCGCCGCCGTCGCCAGATCGAGCAGCGCCGCCGGGAGCTGCGCCGCGAGCTGGGCACCGCCGAGTCCGCCGAGCACCGCGCCGACGAGCAGCTCGTGCGGGCCGAGAACGCCGAGCGCGACGCCGAGCATCTGGTGGAAGACCTCGACGCGGAGCTCGCCGAGCTGGAACGGCGGCGCACCGAGGCGCAGGCCGACGTGGCCCGCCGCAAGCAGGCCCGGCGCACGGCCGAGCGGGACGTCGCCACCGCCCGCCGCCGGGTCGGCGACGTGCAGGCCGCCCTAGAAGATCTCGAAACGGACGAGTCCGATTGACCGCCCGTGCCGGTCGGGACGGGAAGAATATTTTCCAGATCGGGCGCGGGAGAGCACAATCGGCGCGTGACACCCGAACAGGCTGCCGCCAACGCCATGACGGGACTCGCCACGATCGTCGGCGCCTTCGCCGAGTCACCGCAGACGCTGCGTCGCGCGCGGCTTCTGGGGCTCTCCGGCTGGGCGTACCACGTGTCTGCGCGGGCCGGTGCGCTCGGCGACGTACGACCCGAGACGGTGGCCGCTGCCATCGGATTCATCGCCCCCGACGCCGTCATCGACGGCTGGGAGTCGACCGCCAAGGCATCGGCGCCCATGGAGGTGGCCACCTGGCACCTGCACGAGCTGTGCAAGTGGGGCATCGAGCAGCTCGGCGGCTTCCCCCGGCTGGGCCGGCTGCTCGAGCTGGCCGGCCGGGTGGTGGACGCGGTCGACCACGCCGCGCTGCCGCTGTTCGCCGCGTGGCGGGCCATGCCGGTGCCCGACCAGGCCCCGGGCGCGCGGGCCGCGGTCACCTTGCACCTGATGCACGAGCACCGGCTCGGCGTGCACCTGGTGGCCGTGCGGGCCAGCGGGCTCACCCCGTTGCAGGCCATCATCGCGGGGCCCGAGGGCGAGACCGGGGCGGTCGCGTTCGGCTGGCAGCCGCCCTACCCGCCGGCCGGCCCGATCGTGCGCCGGCTCATGTGGGCCGACTCGGTGGCCGACGCCCTGGCCGGCCAGGCCTACGCGACGCTCGACATGGCCGAGCGCATCGAGCTGGTCGGCCTCCTTGAGTCACTGAGCCAGCGCCTCACGCGCTGATCGCGCGCCGCACGCGCCTCATGCACCTCACGTGCTACACCTGCCTCACGCGCTGATTGCGTGCCTCACGCGCTGATTGCGTGCCTCACGCGCTGATTGCGTGCCTCACGCGCTGATTGCGTGCCTCACGCGCTGATTTCGCGCCTCACGCGCTGATTTCGCGCCTCGGTCCTGATGCACAACCGCCGCCCGACCTGCGAGATCTTGATGGCTTGCCGTTCGCCGCGAACGGTAAATCATCGCTCTCTGCGGGCCGTCGCGAGCCACGCCGGAAATGAACGGATATTTCTGATGGCCGCGCCGCCGAAGTTCCACGGTGTGGGTGATGCGCCAGCCACTGGGACCGGCGCCTGGATGCGGGACGGGCCATCGCAGCACAGCCGGCGCACCGAACATCCCGGTCGGGCGCAACGACAAGTTGTTGATCACGGCCGGCGCCCCCGGCCCACCCCCACCCTGGTAGGGAGGGGCCTATTCAAGCAGGCGGGTATGACAGATTTTCGGCGCTGTCCACAGGCGCGGGCGGGGCGGGAGGTGGCGGCGATCAACGCGGTCGATATTCGGTCGACCGGAGGCCGCGGTTCATGGTCCGATGCGCGGATGACCGCTGCCGCGACGACCCTGCTGCCCGAGGGCTGGACCACGCGCCGGCCGACGCTCGATGACGTGCCCGACATCCTGGCGGTGGTGCACGCCAGCGACATCGCGGCGATCGGCGAGCCCGACTTCACCGCCGACGAGGTGCGCGAGATGCTCACCGATCCGCACACCGACATGACCCGCGACAGCTGGCTGGCGCTCGACCACGCCGGCGCCATCGTTGGCTGGACGTTTCCGCACAACATCACCGGCGGCGACCGTGACTTCCTCGAGGTCTTCGTGCACCCCAAGCGCGGGCGTCCGGCGATGCGGCCGCTGCTCGCGCTGATCCTCGACCGGATGGCCGTGCGGGCCGCCGAGCTCGGCCACGACCCGTACGAGGTGCGCGCCGGGGCCATCCCCACCGAGCAGCCCTACATCGACGCGCTCACCGAGTCCGGCTTTGTCTTCCTCAAGCAGCACGCCCGTATGCGGATGCCGCTCGACGGCGTGCCGCACACCGCGCCCGAGCCGCCGGCGGGAGTGACCGTGCGCCCGGTCCGCGGCGACGACCAAGACGACCTGCGGGCGCTGCACGCGGTGATCGAAGAGGCGTTCCGGGACACCGACCACTTCGCCGTCGACTACCCGACATGGCGGGCCCAGGTCGACAACGAGCCGACCGTCTCCTTCGACGAGTGGTTCATCGCCGAGGCGGACGGCCGGGTGGTCGGGTCGCTGCAGTCGTCCGATGCCGGCATCGAGGACGACGAGGGCTGGGTGAAAAGGCTCGCTGTGCTCCGGGCGTACCGGAAAAGGGGTTTGGGTGAGGCGCTCCTGCGCCGGGCTTTTGCGGTCTATGCCGCGAAGGGCCGGGCGCACGCGGGCCTCGGCGTCGATCTGGAGAACCCCACCGAGGCCGTGCGTCTCTATCTCGCGGTCGGGATGACGCCGATGTACCGGGCCAACGTCTACCGCACCCACGTCGCCGCGCGGTCCTAGACCGGCGCCGGTTGCTCCTTCTCGACGACGGGCTCGGTCTCGACGCGCGGGGGAGGCGCGGCGGGAGTGCCGTCCTTCTTGCGGAGGAAGCGCTTCGGCGTGCGCTTGCGCCACCACTTCTCGGCCGGCTCCTCGACGAAATGGAACAGTGCCCACGACATGGCGGCGACCACGAGGCCCATGCCGAGCAGCGTGAACAGCACCGCGTCGTTGTCGCGCATCCGGCCCCACTCGTACGTCGCGAGCCGGCTCACCGAGTGGTGGATCAGGTAGAAGCCGTAGGACCACAGGCCGAGCAGCACCAGTGGCTTGGCGTTGAGGACGCCCTTCAGGCCGCGCACCTCGCGCTGCACGAAGGCCAGGATGATCAGGGCGGAGAGGATCGCGACGCACTGCCGGACGGTGAAGTCGAGCTGGTTGACCAGGGCGTGGGGGAGCCGCATCCGGCCCTGGTAGTAGCCGTAGACGTAGCCGACGAGCAGCACGATCGGGATGAACGGGCGCAGCGGGAACCGCCAGCCGCGCTTGAGCGCCATGGCGACGGTCAGGCCGAGCAGGAACTCGGGAAGGTAGACGATCGGGTTCCGCATCACCCAGCTGGCGTGCGGGGCCGAGAGGTGCGCGACGGCGAGCCAGTTGACCGCCCACATGCCGATCAGGCCGAGCGCGGTGGCCAGGGCGAGCCAGCGGGTGCGGGTGCGCACCGCGAGCCAGCCGAACAGCGGGAACATCGCGTAGAAGAGCAGCTCGACGCTGAGCGTCCACGTCACCTCGTTGCCCGGCAGCGTCGGCGTGACGTGCGGGAACCAGGTCTGCACCAGGAACACCGAGGAGATCAGGCTCCACCACTCGATCGGCTTGTGCGCGGCGATGTAGTACGCGAAGACGCCGAGCGGCAGCGCGACCAGGTGGGCGGGCCAGATGCGGCCGACGCGCCGCCACCAGAACGAGGCCGGGTGCTCGCCCGGTTTGTACACCCACATCATCAGGAAGCCGGAGAGCACGAAGAAGAACGTCACGCCGTGCCCGCCGATCTGCGAGTACGGGAAGATCAGCGGCGAGCGGCCGAAACCGGTCTGGCCCCCCAAGCCGGTGAAGTGGTGGGTGAAAACGGCGAAGGCCGCGAAGAACCGCAGACTGGTCAGCGCGTCCAGGCGCTTGGGCAGCACCGCCGTGGAGGCGGCCCGGAAGCCTCGAATGGGCATGAGTACGCGCTCAACCTCTGTTCGGCAGCGATGACGGAAGTTGAACGGTAAGTGAAGAGTCTTCTCCCTGTCCAGAAACGGGACGAGTCAGATCTCCGGAGTGGACGTCGCGCTGGGCCGATGGCGGAGGTCGTCGACGTAGTCGTCGGGCGCGCCGGCCTTCTCGGCGGCGTTGGCGATCTCGGAGAGATACCACGCGGTGGGCAGGCCGCCCTCGTACCCGTCGTAGACGTACACCCACGCGCTGAACTCGCCCTCGAGCGTTGATACACGCACGGTGAGCTTCTGGTACGCCCCCGCGGTCACCCCCTCGACCTCGTCGAGCTGTGCCGCATCCCACGGATGCACGTCGTAGAGGGAGACGAAGACCCGGTCGCCGGGCGACTCGACGATCGTCGTCACCGCGCCCTCCCAGCCCATTTCCGCCTCACCGGCGAAGGTCAGGCGCCAGCCTTCTATCCACCCGACGCCGACCATGGGCGAGTGCGGGCAGTAGGCCCGCATGCGGGCCGGGTCGAGGTTTGAGCCATACGCGGCGTAATGACGCACGGCGATGACGATAGCCGGATACGGCGGTCGTGGAGAATACAAGAAGTGCGTGTCGGCACAAGTAGACCGACAACGCCGGTTACGGAGGGGAACGTCGTGAGTCGGATCGTGATCATCGGTGGGGGTCCGGGCGGGTATGAGGCTGCCCTGGTCGCCGCCCAGCTTGACGCGGAGGTGACCCTCGTCGAGGCCGATGGCCCGGGTGGAGCCTGCGTGCTGACCGACTGCGTTCCGTCGAAGACGTTCATCGCCAGCTCCGAGGTGATGACCGGTTACCGGCACAATGACCGGTTCGGCATCCGCTCGACCGGCCTCGAGGGTGTCTCGGTCGACGCCGTCGCGGTGAACGACCGGGTGAAGAAGCTGGCCCTGGCCCAGTCCGCCGACATCCACTCCAAGCTGATCAAGGCGGGGGTCGAGGTGGTGCACGGCCGGGCGCTGCTCGGCGAGGACACCCTCGGGCACACCCACCAGGTGCTGGTGATGCCCGACGGCGAAGAGATGTTCTCGATCGAGGCCTCGACCGTGCTGCTGGCGACCGGCGCCACCCCGCGCGTGCTGCCGACCGCCCGGCCGGACGGCGACCGCATCCTCGACTGGCGGCAGGTCTACGACCTCACCGAGCTGCCCGGGCACCTGATCGTGGTCGGCTCCGGCGTGACCGGCGCCGAGTTCGCCAGCGCCTACCTCGCGATGGGCACCAAGGTCACGCTGGTCTCCAGCCGCGAGCGGGTCATGCCGCACGAGGACGCCGACGCGGCCATGGCGATCGAGCGGGTGTTCCGCGAGCGCGGCATGACGATCCTCAACCAGTCCCGCGCCGAGTCGGTGGTCAACACCGGCGACGGCGTGCTGGTCACGCTCTCCGACGGCCGTACGGTCGAGGGCTCGCACGCGCTCATGGCGGTCGGCGCCGTGCCGAACACCGACAAGCTGGGCCTGCGGGAGTACGGCGTCGACGTCGGCGCCGGCGGTTACCTGACCGTCGACCGCGTCTCGCGTACCAACGTGCCCGGCATCTACGGCGCCGGCGACTGCACGGGCGTGCTGCCGCTGGCCAGCGTGGCCGCCATGCAGGGCCGCATCGCGATCTGGCACGCCATGGGCGAGGCGGTGTCGCCGCTACGGCTGCGCACCGTCTCGGCCAACGTGTTCACCGATCCCGAGCTGGCCACCGTCGGCGTCTCGCAGAACGAGGTCGACTCCGGCCGTACCCCGGCCCGCCAGGTGATGCTGCCGCTGACCGGCAACGCGCGGGCCAAGATGGCCGACCTGCACGACGGCTTCGTGAAGCTTTTCTGCCGGCCGGCGACCGGTCAGATCATCGGCGGCGTGGTGGTGGCGCCCAAGGCGAGCGAGCTGATTTTGCCGATCACCATGGCGATCGAGAACAACCTGACTGTGGACCAGCTGGCCCACACGATCACTATCTACCCGTCGTTGTCGGGGTCGATCGCGGAAGCTGCTCGTCAGCTGATGCAGCACGAGCGGCAATGACGTCGGCCTCCGCGGCCACCGCGGCGGCCGCGATGTCTTCCGCCAGGTCGGCGTCGACCTGCTTCTTGCCGCCGAAGACCGCGAGGATCCAGCCGGCGGTGCCGAAGACGGCCGCGGCGGTGGCGGCGATCGCGAACAGGCGCCACGCCGATTGCGTGATGGCCGTGCCGCCGACATGACCGACCAGGCCGCCGTAGCCCGCCCAGCAGAGCGCGGCGGCCCCGTCGTAGAGCACGAACAGCTTGAGCGGGTAGCCCGTGCGACCGGCATGGAAACCGGCGGCCATCCGGCCGCCGGGAACGAAGCGGCACAGCAGCAGCACGAGAGGACCCGGCCGGCGCAGCCCCCGGGTGAAGCGGACCGCGGCCTTGCGGGTCCTGGACTGCTCGCGGGGGTGGTCGTCGTCGTGTTTCGGGGCGAAGCGGCCACGCAGGGCCCCGAGCCGGCCGCGGCCGACCTGGCCGGTCGAGCGGCCCAGGAAGTAGGCGATCGAGTCGCCCGCGAACATGCCGGCCGCGCCGATCGCGATCACCAAGGCAAGATCGAGATTGCCGTAGACGGTGAGCGCCCCGGATGTGATCATGATCGCCTGGACCGGAACGACCGGAATCATCGCGTCGATCGTCAGGAAGCCGAACAGCGCCAAGTAGGCCCACACCGGTGTGGCCATCATGGTCAACAATTCGGTCATCGCTTCGGCCACCTCACGGCTTCAGATCTCGCCACATTCTTGACGTGCATACCTGAGAATGTGCTGTGTTCCAGCATGCGCCCTGATCAGGCCGGTCCCACGGTGATGCCTGACACGGTGTCATCACGATCGCAGGGTCGAACCGGCGCCGGTTATTTCCCGCGATTTCATCCCGGGGCGCGGCGCGAGTTTTTCGCTTGTCCCCGGCGGGCGTACGGTGGCTTTGCCGGAGACACCGGGTCCCCCGTTCTCGGTGTGGCCGGCCCGGGCCGTCGGTAGGTCCCGTACCGACGGCCCGCCCTACGTCCAAGTTGCGTTCGTTACGAGCACGCAATGAGCCGTGCGTAGGGTCCTCGCATGGCGGATCTTTTCGAGGAGTACCGCCTCGGCCCCGGCTGGGACGAGATGTTCAGCGAGCTGGGCATGCCCCGGGAGAGCTACGAGGCGCTGCACGCGACGCTCCAGCCGCTGTCCAGCTCCGAGCTGGGTGTGCGTGCCGAGGTGCTGGCCCGGGCGTTCCTCGACCAGGGCATCACGTTCGCGCTCAAGGGCGTCGAGCGCCCCTTCCCGCTGGACATCGTGCCCCGCGTCATCGCCGCCGCCGAGTGGCGCTCGGTCGAGCTCGGCGTGGCCCAGCGGATCCGGGCGCTCGAGGCCTTCCTGGCCGACGTGTACGGGGCGGGCCAGGTGCTCGCCGACGGCGTGGTGCCCCGCCGGATCATCGCGACCAGCGCCCACTTCCTGCGCGCGGCCGCCGGGATCAACCCGCCCAACGGCGTGCGCATCCACGTGGCCGGCGTCGACCTGATCCGCGACGAGCAGGGCACGTTCCGGGTGCTGGAAGACAACGTGCGCATCCCGTCCGGGGTGAGCTACGTGATGGAGAACCGACGGGCCATGGCGCAGGTGTTGCCCGAGGTCTTCGCGGCGACCCGCGTCCTGCCGGTGGAGAGCTATCCGGCGATGCTGCTGCGGGCGCTGCGGGCGGCGGCGCCAGTGGGGGTGAGCGATCCGACCGTGGTGGTGCTGAGCCCGGGCGTCTACAACTCGGCCTACTTCGAGCACGCGCTGATCGCCCGGGAGATGGGCGTCGAGCTGGTCGAGGGGCGCGACCTGGTCTGCGTCGGCAACGACGTGGCGATGCGGACCACGGCCGGCGAGCAGCGGGTGGACGTCATCTACCGGCGGATCGACGACGACTTCCTCGATCCGGTGCACTTCCGGGCCGACTCGGTGATCGGGGTGGCCGGCCTGCTGAACGCGGCGCGGGCTGGGCGGGTCACGATCGCCAACGCCGTCGGCAACGGGGTGGCCGATGACAAGCTGCTCTACACCTACGTGCCCGACCTGATCCGCTACTACCTCAACGAGGAGCCCCTGCTCCCCAACGTCGACACCTACCGGCTGGACGAGCCCGGGGTGCTGGATCACGTGCTGCCGAAACTCGATCAGCTCGTGCTCAAACCGGTCGACGGGGCCGGCGGCGCGGGAATCGTGATCGGCTCGCAGGCTTCTTCGGGCGAGCTGAACGACGTACGCGAAAAGATCTTGGAAAATCCCCGCGGGTGGATCGCGCAGCGCGAGGTGAAGCTGTCGATGGTGCCCACCCTGATCGGCAATCGGCTCCGCGGGAGGCACGTCGACCTGCGGCCGTTCGCGGTCAACGACGGCGAGAAGATCTGGGTGCTGCCCGGCGGCCTCACCCGGGTCGCGCTGCCCGAGGGCGCGCTGGTGGTCAACTCCAGTCAGGGCGGCGGTTCCAAGGACACGTGGGTGCTGGCCGCCGACGACGACGTGGTGCCCTTCGAGGTTCCGCACCTGCCGGCCACTCCGGCGCCCCTCCCGGTCGCGGCGCGCCCCGATCTCGGGCCGGGCGCATCGGGCGCCGAGCAGCAGCAACAACAGCAACAGGGGAGGTTCTCGTGCTGAGCCGCATCGCGGAGTCCCTTTACTGGATCGGCCGCTACATCGAGCGGGCCGAGGACACCGCCCGCATCCTCGACGTGCACCTGCAGCGCGTGCTCGCCGACCCGTGGACGCAGGAGGACGCGGCCTGCCGCTCGCTGCTCGCCGTCATGGGCGTGCCGGTCACCGAGGGAAGTGGGGGGGGGGGCCCCCCCAAAGGGGGGCGCCCCCCCCCCCCCCCCCCCGCCCCCCGGGGGGGGGGGGGGGGGCCCGGGCCCCCCCCCCCCCCCCCCCGGGGGGGGGGGCGGGGCGGGGGGGGGGGTGGGGGCCCCGCCGCCCGGGGCGGGCCGGGGGGGCCCCCCCCCCCCCCCCCCCCCCCCCCCCCACTCCGTTCACCTCGGCCAGCGTGGTCGGGCTGCTCGGCCTCGACGACCGCAATCCCTCCTCGGTGGTCGGCGCGCTGGCGGCGGCCCGCGAGAACGCGCGTGGCGCCCGCGAGACGGTCTCCTCCGAGATGTGGGAGTGCCTCAACTCCACGTGGCACGGCCTGCCCAACGCCCGGCGGCGGGTCGAGCAGCAGGGCGTGCACTCGTTCTTCCGCTGGGTGCGGGAGCGCTGCGCGGTGATGGCCGGCCTGACCGACGCCACCATGAGCCGCGACGAGGGCTGGCTGTTCCTGGTGCTCGGCCGCAGCGTCGAGCGCGTCGACATGACCGCGCGGCTGCTGCGCACCCACGAGAGAGCGGGTGGGAACATCCCCAGCTGGATGACTCTGTTGCGGTCGAGCGGGGCCTGGGAGACCTTCTTGCGTACGTATCGGGGCGCGCTCGACGATCAGCACGCGGCCGAGTTCCTGCTGCTCGACCGGCTGTTTCCGCGCTCGGTCTTCGCGGCGCTGTCCACGGCCGAGGGCTGTCTGTCCGATCTGGAGCCCGACCCGGGACGGGCCGGCGTCGCCACCGACGCGCAGCGGATCGTCGGGCGGGCACGTACCAACCTCGAGTTCCGCGGCGCGGACGAGCTGATCGGTGAGATGTCGACGGTGCTGGCCAGCCTCGAGAAGACCTGCTCGCAGGTGAACGACGCGGTGTCGCGGCGATACTTCCGCCAGACGACGGCGGTCAACTGGGTGCGGGGGGCCGTCGCGTGACTGTTGATTCGTGGCGGTTGCGCATTCAGCACAAGAGCGGCTTCGACTACGCAGGGGCGGTGTCGTCGTCGTACAACGAGGCCCGCATGTGGCCGCGCAACGAGACCAGGCAGGCGGTGCTCGACGCCCGGGTCGAGGTGTGGCCGCCTGCTCGTACGTACCGCTACGAGGACTACTGGGGCACGGTCGTGACCGCGTTCGACGTGCACGCCAAGCACGAGGCGCTCACCGTCACGGCAACGTCCACGGTGGAGACGCTGCCGGCGGGCGACCTGGCGCCGACCGGGTTCGCCTGGGAGGCGCTGAGCCTGCCCGAGAACGTCGACCGCTGGTACGAGCTGCTGCTGTCGACCAAGCGGACTGGGCTCGACTCCTCGCTGCGGGAGATCGTGGCCGATATCAAGGCGGCGCACGCCACCCCGCACGCGGCGGCGCTGGCGCTCTGCGAGTTCGTGCGCGGCGAGGTGACGTACCAGCCCGGCGCGACCGGCGTGCAGAGCGACGCGCTCCACGCGTGGGAGCAGCGCAAGGGTGTGTGCCAGGACATCAGCCACCTGACCGTCGGCATGCTCCGCGAGATGGGCATGCCGGCCCGGTACGTGTCGGGCTATCTGCACCCGTCGCCGTCGGCCGGGATAGGCGACAGCGTGATCGGGCAGAGTCACGCCTGGGTGGAGTGGTGGGCGGGCCGGTGGACGGCCTTCGACCCCACCAACGGCGTGCCGGTGGGCGAGCGCCACGTCGTGGTCGGGCGGGGCCGCGAGTACGGCGACGTGCCCCCGCTCAAGGGCGTCTACGCCGGCCCGCCGAGCACCGGCCAGGGCGTCGAGGTGACCATCACCCGCCTGCGCTGAGCGCGGGCAACGGCGGGCCGGCCGCCCTCACCCCAGAACCACCGCCACCGCGGCGGCGATGAAGACCAACTGCATCGGGGTGCGGACGGCCAGCGGAGTGGCCGGGCGGCCGAGACGTTGGCCGGGAACATCAGGATCATCGGCAGGTCGGGGCGGGCAGGCTCGGCGGAACCATCGCGATCAGGTCGTTGCGGCGGCCGAGGCCGAAGTGGGCCAGGCCGGTCAGCACGAACATCAGCGCGAGGCCGGCCCGACGGCATCTTGTCAACGGCAAGTTAGAATCCGGGCATGGCGAAGCAGACCTACCACCACGGCGACCTGCGCCGGGCCCTGCTGCAGGCCGCCGACGAGGCGATCACCGAGCACGGTGTGGCCGCGTTGAGCATGCGCGACCTGGCCCGCCGCGCCGGCGTCTCGCACGCCGCGCCCACCCACCACTTCGGCGACAAGGCCGGTTTGCTCACCGCGTTCGCTACCGAGGGTTTCGAGCAGCTGGCCAAGGCGCTGGCCACCTCACGCCTGGCCAGCAACAGTTTCCTGGAGCTGGGGGTGACCTACGTTCGCTTCGCCGTGACCCGCCGCGCGATGTTCGAGGTCATGTTCCGCCCTGACCTCTACCACCCCGACGATCCAGAGTTGCTGGCCGCCCGAGCGAAGTCGGCCGACGCGCTGTACGCCGCCGTCTCGGATTTCCCCGACAGCATCCTGGCCACGCAGCCCCACTCGCCGGCGTCCACAGCCGCCCCCGCGCGGGGCCTGCGTGCCGCCGAATCGGCCGTAGCGGCCGGGGCCACCGCCGGGCGGCCCGGCGGGAGGAGCAAGCCCACAACGGCACGCCCCGCGAGGCCCGGGACCGCCGCAACCGCCCCGCCCGAGGTGCGCAGTGCCGGCCTGGCCGCCTGGTCGATGGCCCACGGCTTCGCCACCCTCTGGCTGACCGGGGCCTTCCCCGACCGCGACCTCGACCCCACCGACATGGCCCGGCACCTGTTCACCGAGCTCAACCGCGACTACGCCCCCTAGCGTGGACGCGCCGGGATGCCGACCGGCATCAGCGCGGCCGAACCCCCAACGCGGCGCCTCAGTCGATCGTGCAGATCACCGTGCCGGCCGTGACCGTCGCGCCCACCTCGACCGTCAGCCCCGCCACCGTGCCCGAGCGATGCGCCTGCAGCGGCTGCTCCATCTTCATCGCCTCGACCACGACGATCGTGTCGCCCTCTTGCACCTCGTCGCCGTCGGAGACCGCGACCTTCACGATCGTGCCCTGCATCGGCGCCGCCAGGGCCGCCGCGCCACCCGCGGAGGCCGCCGCGGCGCCGCCGCCGGACCGGCGCGCGGCCGGACGTGCGGGCGCGCTTCCACCCGTACCGGTGAAAAGGCTCTTGGGAAGGCTCACCTCGAGCCGCTTGCCGCCCACCTCGACCACGACGGTCTCGCGCTTGGCCGGCGGAGCCGCCGATGCGGCCGAAGCCGCGTCGAACGGCGGCACCCCGCCCGCCCACTCGGTCTCGATCCATCTGGTGTGGACGGTGAACGGCTCGGAGGTGAAGGCCGGGTCGCGCACCACCGCTCGATGGAACGGCAGCACGGTGGCGATGCCCTCGACGACCGTCTCGTCGAGCACCCGGCGGGAGCGCTCGAGCGCCTCCGCACGCGTCGCGCCCACCACGATGATCTTCGCGAGGAGCGAGTCGAAGTTTCCGCCGATCACGCTGCCCGACTCGACGCCCGCGTCGACCCGCACGCCCGGCCCGAGCGGCCAGGTCAGCGCCGTGACCGTGCCCGGCGCCGGCAGGAAGCCGCGACCCGGATCCTCCCCGTTGATACGGAACTCGATCGCGTGCCCGCGCGGCGCGGGGTCTTCGGTCAGCGCCAGCGCTTCGCCGTCGGCGATGCGGAACTGCTCGCGTACGAGATCTAGCCCCGCTGTTTCCTCGCTGACCGGGTGTTCGACCTGGAGGCGGGTGTTGACCTCGAGGAACGAGATGGTGCCGTCCTGGCCCACGAGGTATTCGACCGTACCGGCGCCGTGGTAGCCGGCCTCGCGGCAGATCGCCTTGGCGCTCGAGTGGATCTGGGTGCGCTGAGCGTCGGTGAGGAAGGGGGCCGGCGCCTCCTCGACCAGTTTCTGGTGGCGGCGCTGGAGCGAGCAGTCGCGCGTGCCGACCACGATGACGTTGCCGTGCGTGTCGGCCAGGACCTGGGCCTCCACGTGGCGGGGGCGATCGAGATAGCGCTCGACGAAGCACTCGCCCCGCCCGAAGGCCGCCACCGCCTCGCGGGTCGCGCTCTCGAACAGCGCCGGGATCTCTTCGAGGGTGCGCGCCACCTTGAGGCCCCGGCCGCCGCCACCGAACGCCGCCTTGATCGCCACGGGCAGCCCGTGCTCTTCCGCGAAGGCGACGATCTCGCTCGCGTCGGCGACCGGCTCGGCCGTGCCGGCCACCAGCGGCGCGCCCGCGCGCTGAGCGATGTGCCGGGCCGTCACCTTGTCGCCGAGGTCGCGGATCGCCTGCGGCGTCGGGCCGATCCAGGTGAGGCCCGCGTCGAGTACGGCCTGAGCGAAGTCGGCGTTTTCCGACAGGAAGCCGTAGCCCGGGTGCACCGCGTCGGCGCCGCTGCGCGCCGCGACGTCGAGCAGTTTGTCGATGCGCAGGTAGCTCTCGGCGGCGGTGTCGCCACCCAGGGAGAACGCCTCGTCGGCGAGCCGGGCCGGGAGACCGTCGCGGTCGCTATCGGCATACACGGCGACGCTGGCGAGACCGGCGTCCTGGCAGGCCCGGATGACCCGGACGGCGATCTCGCCTCGGTTGGCGATCAATACCTTGCGCACGGCCTGAGCTTAATGGCAGACACCGACAGTTCTACTCTTAAGTAGTGTCCGCTACGCGCATGATGATCCTCGGGCTGGTGCAGTGGATGCAGCCCGTGCACGGCTACGACGTGCGGCGTGAGTTGCTCAGTTGGAGTGCGGACAAGTGGGCCAACGTGCAACCGGGCTCGATTTATCACGCATTGCGCAAGCTGGCCGAGGAGGGCCTGCTGCACGAGGTGTCAACCGAGCAGGTCGCGGGTCGCCCGGCCCGCACGAGCTACGAGATCACCGACAAAGGCCGGGCCGAGTTCCAGTCGCTGCTCCGGAACTCCTGGTGGAACCTCGCGACGCCGCCCGACCCGTTCATGGCGGCGTTCTCCTTTCTGCCGGCGCTGCCCCGCGAGGAGGCCGCGGCGGCGCTGCGTAACCGGGCAATTCAGTTGCGCGCGACCGTGCAGCAGTTGGAGGCTGCCTCTCAGGCCGAGTGGGCCGACCAGAAGCCGGTCTACGTCGCGTGGATGTGGGAGCTGAGCGTCGTCCGGGCCGAGGCCGAGATCTCCTGGTGCGAGCGCACGGCGGAAAAGATCGCGGCGGGCGAGCCGTACCTGCCCGGCGACGCCACCTACGAAGAGTGGCCCCGCGACGCTTAATCAAGTTTGACTAGTAAAACTTGAATAACCTACGCTGCCCGCATGATAGAGACTCGCGAGTTGCGCAAGTCGTTCACGTCGCGCCAGGGGCGCGTGAAGAAGATCGTCGAGGCCGTACGCGGCGTGGACCTCGACGTGTCCGAAGGAGAGATCTTCGGGTTCCTCGGCCCGAACGGGGCCGGCAAGACCACCACGCTGCGCATGCTCGCCACGCTGATCGAGCCCGACGGCGGCACCGCCACGATCGCCGGCGCCGACCTGCTGAGCAATCCCGCCGAGGTGCGCCGCCGGATCGGTTACGTCGCCCAGGGCGGCAGCACGTGGGACGACTCCACCGCGCGCGAGGAGCTGGTGCTGCAGGCGCGCCTTTACGGCGCGAGCAAGGCGACGGCCCAGGCCCGTGCCGCGAGCGTGCTCGAGGGTTTCCAGTTGAGCGAGTACGCGGACCGCAAATGCAAAACCTACTCGGGCGGCCAGCGCCGACGGGTAGACATCGCGCTCGGCATCATCCACGAGCCCAAGGTCGTCTTTCTGGACGAGCCGACCACCGGTCTCGATCCGCAGAGCCGCGCGCACATGTGGGACGAGATCCGCCGTCTGCGCGCGGAGGGCATGACGGTCTTCATCACCACCCACTACCTCGACGAGGCCGACGCGCTCTGCGATCGCATCTCCATCATGGACAACGGCGAGATCGTCGCCTCCGGCACGCCCGCCGCGCTGAAACGCGAGATCTCCGGCGACGTCGTCCGGGTCGGCCTGCCGGTCGCCGCGGTTGCCGCCGCGGCAGCCGCCCTTGCGGCCTACAAGATCGAGACGTACGACGACAACGTGCGCCTCTACGTGGATGACGGGGCGACCGCGATTCCGCAGATCCTGCGTGCCCTCGACGCGGCGGACGTTCCGCTGGGTGCGATCGAGCTGCACCGTCCCAGCCTCGACGACGTCTTCCTGACCAAGACCGGCCGATCCCTGCGGGAGAGCTGACCCATGAAGCTTCTGCGTGACACTTCGCTGATCTTCCAGCGCCAGATGCAGTTGCTGCTGCGGAACCCCGTCTGGATCTTCGTGGGCGTCTTCCAGCCGGTGATGTATCTCCTGCTGTTCGCGCCACTCCTGAAGCCCGCGCTGCAGGTGAGCTCCAACGCCGAGGCGTACGAGATCTTCGTGCCCGGTCTTCTGGTGTTGCTCGCGATCTTCGGGGGCCTGTTCCAGGGCTTCGGCCTGATCGCGGAGCTGCGCGCCGGGGTGATCGAGCGTTCCCGGGTGACGCCGGTCAGCCGCTTGGCGTTGCTGCTCGGCCGGTCGTTGCGCGACGTGGTCTCGCTGATCGCCCAGGCCGTGATCATCACGCTGCTGGCGCTGCTCTTCGACCTGCGGGTGGTTCTCGGCAACCTGCTGCTGGCCTACCTGATGCTCGCGCTGATCTCGCTGATGACCTCGGCGCTCAGCTACGGGGTGGCGCTCGTGGTGAAGAGCGAGGACGCGCTCGCGCCGCTGATGAACACGGTGGCCCAGCCGGTGCTGCTGCTGTCCGGGATTCTGCTGCCGTTGACGTACGCGCCGGGTTGGCTCCAGGGGGTCGCCGACTGGAACCCGTTCTCATGGGCGGTCGATGGGACACGCGCCCTGTTCCGGGGCGATCTGGGCGCGCCGGCGGTTTGGCAGGGCCTGCTCATCATGGCCGTGCTGGCGGCGGCGGCCGTGGGGTGGGCGGCGCGGGAGTTCGCCCGCAGCGTTCGCTGAGGCCCGCCTTTATGCGCTTCATGCGCTTTATGCCCGCCAGAGCTCGGTGATCGAGACGTCCATTTCGATGAGGAGTTTGCGGAGGAGCGGCAGCGACAGCCCGATGACGTTGCCCGGATCGCCTTCGATCCGCTCGACGAAGGCTCCTCCGCGCCCATCGATGGTGAACGACCCGGCCACGCTGAGCGGCTCATCGGTCGCGACGTAGGCCGCGATCTCGGCATCGGTGATGTCGGCGAAATGCACCACGGTCGTGCCTACGGCTTCGGCCTGGCGCCCGCTGACCAGCCCCGTGATGTGGTGCCCCGTGTGCAGCACCCCCGACCGCCCGCGCATCATCACCCACCGCTTGGCGGCTTCTTCCGCGTCGGCCGGCTTGCCGAAGACCTGCCCCTCGAAGGCCAGCACCGAGTCGCACCCGAGCACCAGAATCCCCGGATCGGCCGGCAGCTCGGCCGCGACGGCGCGCGCTTTCATCCGCGCCAATGCGAGGCTCAGCTCATAGGCGTCCGCAGCCTCGACGACGGACTCATCCACCCCACTGACCATTACTTCAGCCTCGATCCCCGCGGCGCTGAGTAGAGCCCGCCGGGCGGGACTGGCCGAAGCAAGGACAAGCCGGTAGTCGACGTCGTTTCCCACGCCCCCGAGGCTACAAGCCCCACCCATGCCGAAGGGGTGCAGAACCCCGCGATTCAGCCCAGAGTTTCGGTCCAGCGTTTCCGCCCAGCGTTTCCGGAGCTCAGAAACTCCGCCGCCGCCGGACCACCAGCAAGGCGATGACGCCGCCCGCCACGACCAGCCCGGCAAGCACCCCGAATATCAGCGGAGTGCTGCTCGACGCCGGCTCGGCGTCGTCGGCCTCCGGCTGGGCGGCGGCAGTGGTAGCGGCCGGGTCGATATATCCGGCCTTACCATTTCCGGTCGCGCTCGCTGCAGGTGCGGCAGCGGACGCGGAAGCGCTTCCCAGCGGAGCCACGTCAGCGGTCAGCGCCTTGACGACGTTCAATTTGCCGTATCCGCATTCGTCGTCCCGTCCGGCTGGACCGATATCGTCGGCGGTTGCTTCCAGGCGATGAACAACCTCAGGCCCCGACATTCCAGGAAACTTCGATCTCACCAGTGCAACAGCACCTGCAACGATGGCGGTCGACAGGGACGTCCCATCGGCGTCGGCATATCGGTCTTTGGGCTCGGCGGTGGTGATGTCAACGCCGGGTGCGCAAATATCAACCCTTTTGTCAATGAGTGACAAAGAGGCGTGGTTTCCGCTTTTGTCGACCGCTCCAACGGCTATTACACCCTCGATCGCCGCAGGATAACCGATGACGCTGTCCTGGCCAGTATTTCCGACGCTGGCTACAACGACGACGTCATCATCAATCGCGTCGTTGACTGCATCGATCAGTCCCGCAGATGGCCCGGTAGCGGCGGATATGTTGATAACCTTCGCGCCGTTGTCCACGGCCCAGCCTACGCCCTTTATCGCGCCATCGAGCGACAAAGCGTTGCCTTTGTCTGCGATCTTGATCGGTAGTATTTTGGCAGACGGCGCCAGCCCGAGAACCCCGGAGTCGCCGTTCTTCCCGTAGGCTGCGATCAGCGCTGCCATGTTGGTTCCATGGCCGTCTGGATCCGTGCGTCCGTCGCCCTTTCCGCCTGGCAGGAAATTTGCTCCTGCCAAGACATTTCGCTTAAGGTCGGGATGGGGGTACACGCCCGTGTCCATTACGGCAACCGTTACGCCTGATCCCTTGCTAAGAGCATGGGCTTGCGCAATGTTCAGACTCTTTAGGTACCACTGATCGTTGCGGACACCATCAGCGTAGGCGGGTGCCGCCGGAAGCCCGACGACGGCCGCAAGGGTGAGAGCCCCTGCGGCCGCGGCAATTCGGGAACGCATTTTGTCAGCCGAGTCCAATCGCTGGTCCCGGGTCGACACGCTGCACCTGGGGCGGCAACACCACGGGGTCGACACCCTCGGCGGTTTCCCACGGATTGTCGGGATCCCAGTGAGCACCTTCCGCCTCGTCGCGACGACCGGACCGTCGACCGGCGCCCTGCCCGTACATGCCGGCACCGGCGGGGTGCTCAGCGGCGGACATGCCGCCTACGGTGCCGCGGCGCGATCCAAGAGAACTTCCGCCTTCGCCAATCACGCCACCTACCGGGTTGATGCGCGCTGCGGCGCGACCAGCACCCGATTGGCCGACTCCGATGCCAGGGGTGCCGCGCGTCGGCCCGCCGCCGACCGGCATCCCGCCGATCACGCCATTAGGTGCCATGCCGCGCAGCCCGCCCTCGGGCAGAGTGGCCCCGGGCCGTATGAGTCCTTCACGGGGTGCGGCTCCTCTACGCCCGACGCCCGGCGTGGTCGGAGCAAGGGGCGAGGGTCCCCCGGGCAGCAGACCAGTGCTCGGCGGAAGCAGGCCGGGGTTGGGCAATGGGCCGCCGCCGGGGATGGTCGGAGTGATCGGGCTGATACCCGGCGCGGTTGGCGTCGGCAATGTCGGCTGGGCCCCGCCCAAGACAAGCCCGGGCTGCGCCGTGCCCACGCTCGGCGGCGTAACCGGCGAATGAACTGTCGTCGGCGTCGAGGTCGGGAAGATCGTCGTGCTCGTCGATCTGGTAGTGCTGCCGCCGCTGTCGTCGGAGAAGCTCGGTGTAATCGGCGGGATTGGGGGAGGCGTATAGGTGTCCCCGTCCCTAACGGCCTTGTTGTCCTCGCGGTCTCCGAACTTGGTATACGGCGCCGGCCGGACGATTCGGGCCTGGGCCTGGGCCAGGTCTGTGCTCACGCTGCTGAGCAGCGTGGCCGCCTGGCGGCGCAGCTCTTCCTGGCGGCCGGGGGCGACCGGTGGCTCGTCGCCGCTCGGGCTGGGGCTCGGCGTTGCTGTGGTGCTGTTCTGCTCGGCCTGCTTCTTCGCGTTGTACGTATTCAGCGCGGTCTGGTTGCTCTGGTACTCGGCGTAGATCTTGTTCATCTTGACCTGGGCCTGGTAGATCGACCCGGTCGCCGAGGAGATGGCGTCGTGGTTGGTGAGCGACGCCTCGTACGTGTCGGACAGGTTCTTGATGAGCTCGTCGAGCCGGGCCAGGTAGGCCGCCGACGCCGAGCTCTTCTCGGGAGGCCAGGCGGACGCGAGGTTGTCCCGATATTCCTGCACCTGGAAACGGTGCTCGCTCAACAGCTCGGACGATTTCTGCCAGCCGCTGACCAGGTCCCACTGCGCGTCGGTGTTGGGGTTCTGGATGAGCTCCTGCATCTTGTCGAGGGTCATCGACTCCCACGGGGTGCCACCGCCACCGCCACCTGCATCGAGCATCAGGCCACTCCCTCGCCGGACTGGTCGGCCGGGATGCCGACCCGGTCGAAGGCCTTGTCGACATCGCGCACCTTCGCGTGGGCGAAGGCGTCGGTGCCGCTGTACGTCTTGCTGATGTCTTCCGCGGCCGACGCGAAGCCCTGCGTCCCGTTCGCGTAGTTGTAGACGTTCTGGTGGGCGACGTCCGCCGCTTCGTGGTGGACGAACAGGAACGTGAGCAGCTCGATGAACTCGCTCGGCGGGTCGGGAAGCTTGGTGGACATCGCGTCGGTGACCGTGGAGAGGTGGGGGGCGTAGCTGTCCTTCACGTTCGCGGACAACTTGGTGGCGAACTGTTCCATCGCCTGGATGTCAGCCTCGATCTGGCTGAAGTCCGTGTACCCGTAGTCGCGCAGCCACGCGGGGCCGCGGTCCTCCTCTGGAATCACTTGTTGCCCTCCCCCGAACCGAACCATGCGAACGCCGTACACCGGCGACGCATAGGTGAGCGTAGTCGGTCATTGCCAGCCACGGGGAGCCCACCTCGACGCCTGTGGACGGTCGAAACCCTTCCGATATCGATCGATGATCGAGGATCTATCGGGGGAGGGCGGAGCGGCGCCAGGAAAGCGGGCGCATCGACGGGCGTGCGGACATTGTCCACGCCGAGGGCGCGGTGGGCGGGGAAATTGCATCCATCGAGGTGGATCGGGCGGCCAGGATCGCGGCCAAAGCGGCCAGCTCGTGATCGGTGGGAGTGCCGCGCACTACTCTGACCAGGGGTTCCGCATCCATCGACCGAGCGTACGACCTTGGTGGGGTTGTCCGGTGACACGAATCCCACACTCGGCTGATCGATTCGCTGTCGCTGGACATGACCGGGTATTTTCTGCGTGATGTCTTCTTCTCCCCCTGCCGTTGTCGCTGACCGTTACCGGCTTGTCTCGCCGCTCGGTCAGGGCGGGATGGGTCGCGTCTGGCGGGCGACCGATGTTGTCCTCCACCGTGATGTGGCCATCAAGGAGCTGGTCCCGCCGCCCGGTCTGACGCCGGGCGAGCGGCAGGAGATGCGTGAGCGGTCGCTGCGCGAGGCGCGCGCGATCGCCCGGCTCAACCACGTCAACGTGGTCCGCGTCTTCGACGTTCTGCGTACGGACGCCGACCCGTGGATCGTCATGGAGTACGTGCCGTCCCGCTCGCTGCAGGACACGCTGGCCGCCGAGGGGCCGTACAACCCGGTGCGCGCCGCCGAGATCGGTCTCGGCGTGCTGGGCGCCCTGCGCGCCGCGCACCGGGCGGGCGTGGTCCACCGCGACGTGAAACCGGGCAACGTGCTGATCGGCGCCGACGGCCGCGTCGTGCTCACCGACTTCGGCCTGGCCACCGTGCCGGGCGACCCCAACGTCACGCGTACGGGCTTGGTGCTCGGCTCCCCGGCGTACATCGCGCCGGAACGTGCCCGCGACGGCACGGCCGGCCCCGCCGCCGACCTCTGGTCGCTGGGCGCCACCCTCTACGCCGCGGTCGAGGGCGCTTCGCCGTTCGCCCGGCCCTCCGCGATCGCCACGCTCGCGGCCCTGGCGACCGAAAATCCGCCGCCCGCGCGCAACGCCGGCCCGCTCAAGCCGGTGCTCAACGGCCTGCTCCGGAAGGACCCGACGCACCGGATCAACGCGGACGAAGCCGAGCGCCTGCTCAACCGCGCCGCCGGCCGTCGTTCCAAGCTGGCGTTCCCGATGAGCCCGACCATGCGCCGCCCGGGCGTGGGCCGCGACCGGCCGAGCGGCCTGATGGCGCCGACCGGCTCGACCCCGGTGGTGCCGGGTCCGCGTCCGCCCGTTGTGCCGGCTCGACCGGTCGATCCGCCGGGCCGTCCGCCTGTGTCGGGTGGCCGCCCGGCGGCCGGCGGTGGCCGGCCGCCGGTCTATGTGCCGGGCAAGGCGCAGGTCGGCCCGGCCGCCGAGACGCCGACGAGGATCGACGGTCCCAAGGTCGACGCTCCACGTCTCGACGCGACGCGGGTGGACACGCCGCCGGTCCGCGACGAGAAGACGTCCAAGATTTTCGGTACGAGGGGCAGGCCCACAACCGCACCCGGGCAGCCGCCCGCCGCTGGTCAGGGCCAGCAGTCTCCGGCGACGCAAACGAGTCGTGGCGAGCCCGGCGGTTTCACGGCGGCCGACGTCGCCGCCAACCGTCGCCGCCAGGCCGCCCCCGAACACGAGCAGTCACTGGCCGACGCGACCGCGCTGGTCAGCCGCGTCGACACCCCGGACGCCACCACCGTGGTCGGCGGCCCCGCCATCGACGCCACCACCGTGGTCGCCCCGCCCGCCGACGCCACGACGGTCCTCGGCGCGCCCAAGAAGGGCTCGCAGAAGAAGAAGGCGCCCGCCAGGACCACCCCGGCCGAGGCAGCGACGGCCAGGGCAGCAGAGACCGCGCCGACCGAGGCAAGGACGGCAGCGCCCGAGGCAACGCCGACCGAGACGACGCCGGCCGAGGCAACGCCGCCCGAGACGACGCCGTCCGAGGCAACGCCGCCCGAGACGGCGCCGTCCGAGGCAACGCCGGCCGAGACGGCGCGGGCCAAGACGACGGCGGCCGATACGGCGCGGGCCAAGACGACAGCGGCCGAGACGGCGCGGACCAAGACGACAGCGGCCGAGACGGCGCGGACCGAGGCCAAGCCGGCCGAGGCGGCGACGGCCGGGGCGCGGACGACGGCGACCGGCGCGAAGCCGGCCGGGACGACGCAGGCCGAGACCAAGTCGGCCAAGGCGACAGCGACCGACGCGAAACCGGCCGATTCAGAGGCCGACGCGCAGGCCGTCGAGGCTGGGCCGGCGGGGGCCGAGGACACCGAGGCTCCGCCCGCCGCGAGCCCAGCCGAGGCCGGGGCAACCCTCGCCGAAGCCGAAGCCGAAGCCGATGCCGATGCCGATGCCGCGGTCGGCAGCGTGGCCACCGCGCCCGCCCCAGCCGCCGACGAGGACGCCCGGAACAGCGAACCCGAGGCCGCCGCCGGCACGCTCGACGACAGCGAGACGGCGAGCGGGACCGAGAGCGAGACGGCGACCGGGACCGAGAGCGAGACGGAGAGCAGGAACGGCAACGAGACCCACGCCGAGCCCGAGCCGCCGAGCAAGAGCGAGAGCCAGAGCGAGACCGGCACCGAAAGCGACGGCCGGCCCGCAGCCGATTCGACGGATAAATCAGAAAAGTCCGAAAAGGCGGCCGCCGTCTCGGTCCCTCTGGCCCGCTCCGGGCAGTCCAAGCGCGACCGCCGGACGAAGCAAGCCCAGCCAGCGAACCCCCAGCCGGCACAGCCCGCCGATGAGCAGCGCGCCGATGAGCAGCCCGCCTACGAGCCCGCTCAGGCCGACGCCCCCGACGACCTGAACCCGGTCTCCCCGGCGATCAGCCGCTCGACCCGCCCCGCCTGGCGCCCCATGGAGCCGGCCCCCTCGAGCCGGGGCGGCGTCACCGTCTTCGGTACCCGCCTGACCTACCCCCAGGCCGGAATAGGCGCCGGCATCCTCCTGCTCGTCCTGGTCCTTATCGGAGTCCTGACCGCCCAGGCCTTCGGCAACGACGACCAGCCCACAACCAATCCCACCGCCGCGCCCACCACCTCGCAGCAGACCGGCGCCCAGCAGCCGTCCGGCAACGCGAGCACCGGCCCCCAGCAGGGCGGCAACAACGCGACCCCGTCGAGCGTGCCCCCGACGACCAATCCCGCCAACGTCGTCCTCCCGGCCGGCTGGCGCATGTACACCCAGGGTGCGGCCGGCAGCGGCCCCGGCTTCGTCATTCCGCTGCCGAAGGATGCGAAGGTCAGCGGTGGCGGCGGCACGGAGGTGCGGTTCCGCTGGAACAACCGCCTGCTGATCGTCGACCGCAGCAACTCGCCGCAGGCCGACGCCTACCAGGACTGGAAGAACCAGGAGGCGTCTCGCCGCGGCGGTTACCGCAACTACTCGCTCATCAAGATCAAGCCGGTGCAGTACCGCGACTACGAGTCGGCCGCCGACTGGGAGTTCCTGTACACCACGGACGGTGGCAACGCCCAGCACGCGGTCAAGCGGAACATCCGCGTCGACAGCAGCGCCGCGTACTCCCTCTCGTGGTACACGACCCCCGAGGATTGGGCCGCTTCGCAGAGCGATCTTCAGCTGCTCTACCAGGGCTTTCAGCCGAAATAGCAGCACCGATGTGCGTGAAGCCGAATGAATGGGTAATTCATTCGGCATCACGGATGGAGGTGCAGCGTCATGAACTGCCGACGGCACGGCAGTAAGCCCGCAATCGCTCTCTGGATGCTGGTCGCGGTGGCGGATCTCGCGATCCTGGTCGCCACCATCGGCGTGGTCACCATGCTTCTGATCGTGGCGGGCCTCGTCGCGCTCGCCGGCGGCCTGCTGGCCGCCCGCACCGTGCTCCGGCCGTCGGAGCAGGCCGCCCGGGCGGTGACACGCCGACGCGCATAGCGTGATCGGCTACAGTCCCCCGCGTGTCGATCGACGGTGTGACTGATCTCTGGGACAAGCTGCTCGGCGCTCAACCGGACCCGCCCGGCCTGCTCGTGCTGCTCACGGCTCTGGCCGGCCTGCTCGCGGTGTCGTTCCGGCTGGTGTGGCGCGTGGCCCGCAACGCGGTGACGATCGCCCACGAGGGTGGTCACGCGCTGATGGCCCTGCTGACCGGTCGCCGGTTGCGCGGCATCCGCCTGGAGTTCGACACGTCCGGCCTGACGTTGTCGTCCGGGCGCCCGACCGGCCCGGGAATGATGCTGACGCTGCTCGGCGGCTACATCGCCCCGTCGCTGCTGGGCGTGCTCGGCGCCTGGCTGCTGGGCGGCAACCGGATCACGCTGCTGCTCTGGCTGGCGGTGGTCCTGCTGCTGCTCATGCTGATCAACATCCGCAACCTGTTCGGCGTGGTCTCGGTGGTCGTCACGGGCGCCGTCGTTTTCGCGGTCTCGTGGTTCGCCTCGGCCCAGGTACAGGCGATTTTCGCGTACGCGGGGGTCTGGTTCCTTCTTTTCGGCGGTGTGCGGCCCGTCTTCGAGCTGCAGAGCCTGCGCCGGCGCGGCCGGATGCCCGAATCGGACGCCGACCAGCTCGCCCACATCAGCCACGTCCCCGCTCTTTTCTGGGTCGGTGTCTTCCTCCTGGTGGACCTGGCCGCCCTGGTGATCGGCGCTTTCCTGCTGGCCGGTCAGTGGCTGCCCCAAGCCTCCTGAGGGCGGAACAACACGCGTTCGCGTGATGGAGCGGTGACACGGCCGTCGATACGTTCCAGTCATGGCGGACGTCGGCATGGCCTGGACCACCGGAGTGGTCGCGTTCGTCGCCGCGGTGCCGCTGGGGCGGTTCACCCTGCACGCCGTCACCTGCGCGCACGAGGGCGGCCACCTCCTGCTGGGCCTGTTGACCGGGGTGAAGGTCGGCCGGATCAAGTTGAGCCGCGGCGGCGGCGGCGAGACTGGTTTTCCCGACAGCGTCCCGTGGCTGGCCGACGTGCTGAGCACGATGGCCGGCTACCTCGGTCCGTCCGCTGTCGGGCTCGGCGGCGTCTATCTGCTGGCGCATGACCGGGCCGAGTGGGTGCTGTGGATCAGCCTCGTCCTCTTCGTGCTGCTGCTGTTCCGGATGGGCAACCCGCTCGGCTTCGTCACGGCGATCGCCACCGGCGTGCTGCTCTGGTACGTCGCCACCCACTGGAGCGACCAGGCGCAGCTGACGTTCGGCTACGCCTGGGTGTGGTTCCTGCTGATCGGCGGGGTACGGGCGATCACCGGTCTGTTCTGGGCGACGCACGGCGGCAGCAAGACCTCGGACGCGGCGGTCATGCAGCGCCTCACTCTGTTGCCGGACGTCTTCTGGCTCGGCGTCTTCTGGCTCGCCGCGCTGGCCGCCCTCGTCTTCGGTGGAGCGAAGATGCTGCAGCTGGGCGCGTGACCGGGCTCAGAGCGGAATGTTGCCGTGCTTCTTGGGCGGCAGGGTCTCCCGCTTGGTCCGCAGGGTGCGCAATGCCCGGGTGACGTGGGCGCGGGTGTCCGAGGGCCGGATGACCGCGTCGACGTAGCCGCGTTCCGCTGCGATGTACGGGTTGGCGAGGGTGTCCTCGTACTCCTGAATGAGCTCGGCTCGTCGCTCGGCGGAGTCGATCTCTCCGCGGTAGAGGATGTTGACCGCGCCCTGGGCGCCCATGACGGCGATCTGGGCGGTGGGCCAGGCGAAGTTGAGGTCGGCGCCGAGGTGCTTGGACCCCATGACGTCGTACGCCCCGCCGTACGCCTTGCGCGTGATGACGGTGACCTTGGGGACGGTCGCTTCGGCGTACGCGTAAATGAGCTTGGCCCCGCGCCGGATGATGCCGTCCCATTCCTGTGACGTGCCCGGCAGGAAGCCGGGCACGTCGACGAAGGTGACCACCGGGATGTTGAAGGCGTCGCAGGTGCGCACGAAGCGGGCGGCCTTCTCGCTGGCGGCGATGTCGAGCGTGCCGGCGAAGTGCATGGGCTGGTTGGCCACGACGCCGACGGGCCGGCCCTCGACCCGGCCGAAGCCGACCACGATGTTCTGCGCGTAGAGCGGCTGCACCTCGAGGAAGTCCTCGACGACCGTCTCCACGACCTTCTTGATGTCGTAGGGCTGGTTCGCGGAGTCGGGGATCAGCGTGTCGAGGCTTCGGTCGGCATCCGAAATGTCCAACTCGGCCGGCGTCTCAAAAGCGATCGGTTCGTCGAAATTGTTCGAGGGAAGATACGACAGCAATGCCCGCACGTAGTCGATCGCGTCGTCCTCGTCCGAAGCCAGGTAGTGAGCATTGCCCGACCGCGAGTTGTGGGTGCGGGCGCCGCCCAGCTCCTCCATGCCGACCTCTTCGCCGGTGACGGTCTTGATCACGTCGGGGCCGGTGATGAACATGTGCGAGGTCTGGTCGACCATCACGGTGAAGTCGGTGATCGCGGGGGAGTAGACCGCGCCGCCCGCGCACGGCCCCATGATCAGGGAGATCTGCGGGATGACGCCGCTGGCTCGCACGTTGCGGAAGAAGATGTCGGCGTAGAGGCCGAGCGCGACCACGCCCTCCTGGATGCGGGCCCCGCCGGAGTCGTTGATCCCGATGATCGGGCAGCCGATCTTCATGGCCAGGTCGAGGACCTTCACGATCTTCTCGCCGAAGACCTCGCCGAGCGAGCCGCCGAAGACGGTGAAGTCCTGCGAGAAGACGCAGACCTGCCGGCCGTCGACGGTGCCGTAGCCGGTGACCACGCCGTCGCCGTAGGGGCGGTTCCGATCGAGGCCGAAGTTGGTGCTGCGGTGCCGGGCCAGCTCGTCGAGCTCGACGAACGAGCCCTCGTCGAGCAGCAGGGCGATCCGTTCCCGGGCGGTCTTCTTGCCGCGGGCGTGCTGCTTCTCGACCCCGCGGGCCGAGCCGGCGTGTACGGCCTCCTCGGTGCGGCGCTCGAGGTCCGCGAGCTTCCCGGCGGTGGTGTGGATGTCGGCCTCGACCGATTCCTGCTGCATCGTCACGGTAATCCTCGCCGTAGAGAAAGAGCCTCGCTCGTGATCGTAATGCCGGGGCGACCGGGCGGCGCTACGAGTGCGTTTCGCACCCAATGCCCTATTCGTTACTCCAGGCGTGACGAACTGGATGACCGCGGCCGGGCTCGCCCTCATCGCCGGTGGCCTCGCCACATTGATCAGCTTCCGTTCGCTGCTCTTCGGCCGTGGGGAACGCCGGGCTCGGCGGCGATCGGATCGGGCCCTCGAGGCGCGTCGTCGTCCCGCGCTGCCCGGGCCGCAGGGTCGCGCCGCCGGCGCCATGGCTGCCGCGGCGTTGCCCGCCGGCCCGATGCCCGCGGCGTTTCCCGCCGACCCGATGCCTGTGGCGTTTCCCGCCGGCCGGATGCCCGCGGCGTTTCCCGCCGGCCGGATGCCCGAGCCGGAGGAGGCCGGCGGGGTCGCGATCGGCGCGCGGTCACGGCGTGCCCGGCGAGGGCGGCGGCGAGCGCTGGCCATGGCATCCCGCGAGCACGAGATCCCGTTGATGTCGCCCGGGTCCGATGAGGACGACCGTGGTGGGCTGGCCTCGATCGGCTTCGCCGACGAGGAGGACGCCGCGGAGCCCGTGGGTGACGGCGCCTTTGATTCGTACGCGGACAGCTGCGTCGACGCCGAGGAAGACGTCGCGGAGGACGACGAGAGCGACGCCGGTGACCACGACGAGGGCGATCTTCGCCGCACCGACCGCTACGGCGACCGTGTGCAGGGCTGGGTCCGCCCCGAGTACCGCGACCAGCCCGGCGAGCCCCGCCCCGGCGAATACTGGACCCCCATCCCCGTCGACCTCGCCGGCGACCCCGAGCCGTCGGCGAAGGGCTACGGCTGGCCCCGCCCGGTCGAGCGCCTCCCGGCCGTGCCCGACTACGAGCCCGCCACCGGCTTCGACCTGATCCCGGTCGTCTCCGAGCCCACCGAGGTCGTCCCCGCCTGGCCGCTGAACGACGACCGGCCCGGCCGGATTCGCCTGCCCCGTTCATGGGCAAACCGCAACGAGAAACCGGCCCGCGACGAGAAACCGGCCCGCGAGGAAAGGCCAGTCCGCGAGGAAAAGCCGGTCCGCGGCGAGAAGCTGGCGCGCGGCGAGAAGCCGGCCCGCGATGAAAAGCCGGTCCGCGGCGAGAAGCTGGAGAGACCCCCGGCCACCGAGCGCCGTCGCCCGCGCCCGCGACCCCGCCCGGAGCCGCCGACCGACCGCAGCACCACCGTCTACGTCAGCCGCCACGCCGCCGACCCACCGCCGCCGCCGCGCCAGGGTCGCTGACGTCGAGCGCCCCGCTCCGCGTCGGGTCTGTCCGCCGCCCCGCCGCGGACTAGGCTCGTCAAATGCCCGCTTCTCCCTACGCCGACCTGGAGCGGCCGCCGCTTTCGCCGCGGGGCCTCGAGCGGGCTCTGGTGACCCCCGGCGGCTTGTGGACACACATCGACGTCCGCCCCGAGACCGGCTCCACCAACGCCGACGCCGCCGCGGCCGCCCTGCGCGGCGAGCCCGAGGGCCTGGTCGTGATCGCCGAGCAGCAGACCGCGGGCCGCGGCCGCCGCGACCGGCAGTGGACCTCCCCGCCGCGCGCCGGCCTCACCCTGAGCATCCTGCTCCGCCCCGGCCGGCCCGACGCCGAGCGGGACTGGCCGGCCGCGCCGACCGGCGCCTACGGCTGGTTGCCGCTGCTCGCCGGCGTCGCCCTGCTCGAGGCGGTGCGCCGGGTCGCCGAGGTCGAGGCCGCCCTGAAATGGCCGAACGACCTGCTCGTGGGCCCCGCCGACCGCCCCGGCAAGTGCGCCGGCATCCTGGCCGAGGTGGCCGGCGACGCTGTGGTCGTCGGGATCGGACTCAACGTGACGACCCGTGGCGAGGAGCTTCCCGAGACGACCGGCGTGGCCGCGACGTCGCTGAAGGTGGCCGGCGCGGCCGTCACCGACCGCGACCCGATCCTGCGGGCCCTGTTGCGCGGCATAGCCGGCTGGTACACCGGCTGGCGCGAGGTGGGCGGCGACGCCGAGCTGTCCGGCCTGCTCGGCGCGTATCGCCGGGAGTGCGCCACGATCGGCCGGCGGGTGCGTGCGCTGCTGCCCGGCGGCGGCGAGATCACCGGCGAGGCGACCGACGTGGACAACAACGGCCAGCTGGTGATCCGTACGGCTGACGGCGCCGAGCATCGCGTCTCGGCGGGTGACGTGCTGCACGTACGCTGACGGCGTGGCGTTCCCGGACGAGGTTCTCACCGACGAGGAGGAGGTCGTCCTCCATCTGCATCCGCACTGGAAGACGGCGATCCGCCCGTCCCTGGTCGTGCTGCTGGCGCTGGTCACGGCGGCCTTCGCCTGGGTGATGCTGCCGCAGAACACCGGCGGGTTCCTGGGCTTCGGCGTGGTCGCCCTGATCATGGGTTACTACGGCATCCGGTACGGCGTGGCCCCGCTGGTCGTCTGGCGCTGCACCCACTACGTGGTGACCAACGAGCGCGTCCTGCTGCAGGACGGCGTGATCGCCCGCGAGCGCCGCGACCTCCCGCTGAACCGCATCAACGACCACCTGATGACCCAGACGGTCCTCGACCGGCTGTTCGGCTCGGGCACGCTGACGATCGACTCGATCGGCGACCAGGCCGCGGTCCTCCGCGCGGTTCCGCACGCCCACCATCTGCAGACGGCGCTGTACGAGCTGATCGAGCAGCTACCGGAGGACGAGGAAGAAGAGGAAGAGGAGCCCGAGGTGCCGCCGCAGCGACGCGCTATCGGGTGGCGTCGAGCTCGGCCTCCGCGCTGAGCTCCGCGAAACCGGCGACCGCGTCGAGGTCGGCGAGCTCGGCCTCGTGGCCGTCGACGGGCGGCTTGAGGAAGACGAACGTGCGGTACGCCCAGAAGCGGAAGATCGTCGCGATCACGATGCCGATCAGCGTGACCCCCATGAAGGCCAGCTCGTCGTGCTCCTCGGTGAGGCCGAAGCCGTACTTGCCGATGGCCACCGCGCCGGACTGGATGACCATGCCGATCAGGTTGAAGCCGAAGAACAGCGTGTACTCCCGGCGCAGCGCCGTGCGCGTGTGGTGCCGGTAAGTCCAGTAGCGGTTCGCGAAGTACGCCAGCGTGGTGGTCACGACCGTCGCGACGACGCTCGCCTTGACCGCGCCGATCGGCAGCGCTGCCCACGTGATCGCCATGTAGAGCAGCGTGTTGCCGGCGCCGATGATTCCGAAGGCGATGGCCTCGGGAGCAAGACGGCGCAGGCGTTCCGTCAGCGTGCTGGCTGAAGGCATGGGGGGCAACCTTTGGTGAGAAATGGAGCTGTCACGCCGTGTCGCGGACGGGCGAGGGCGTTGCCACGTTAGTCGCGTGACGTTCGGGTCGCTGCCCCTCGGCGGCCTTGTCGGGGGCAGGTGTGGCGCGGAACACGAACCGCTTGTACGACCAGAAGCGGAAGAGTGTGCCGAGACCGGTGCCGATGAGCAGGCCCGAGACGTTGTCGGCGAGCGCCGTCTGGAACGACGGCCACACCGAGCCCAGCCCGTAGTGGCTGATCGCGAGGCAGGCCAGGCCGATGCCGAGGCCGACCGCGTTCAGCACGAAGAACAGCGTGTACTGCCGGGCCATGTTGTCGTGGGCGCGGTCCCGCCAGGTCCAGAACCGGTTGCCCACGAACGCGACCGAGGTCGCGATGATCGTGGAGACCGTCTTGGCGAACAGCGTCTCCCAGCCGGCGCGCAGCAGGATGTTGAAGATGGCCACGTCGATCGCGAACGAAATCGCCCCGACCGTGCCGAACTTGCTCAATTCGCGGATCAGCGCCCGAAGCTTGGCTCGCAGGCGGGACGGCGGCGTCGGCGAGGTCTCGGGCACGCCCCGAGACTACCGGCCGTTGTCACGGTCCGCAGTTTTCGTTGGCGAGTCTTAACCGGCTCTGTCGGCATGGTGACGCTGGCGGTACGAACGGTGACGCAGTCCGTCTATTTCGCGGATTTCGGCGAACCGCCCCCGGCATTCGGCGCACCAGCCCAGGTGGGTGCGCATGCGGCCGGCGTCGCGCGACGCGAGGCGGCCGCGCAGGTGCCCGCCGAGACGGTCGCCCGCCCAGCGGCATTCGGGGTGCTCGGCGGCCGCCACGTGCTGCTGGAGATAGAGGCTGCGCAGGCCCTCCCGCGCACGGTGGGCGAGCACGGCCACCGCGTTCGGGGTCATGCCGAGCATGCCGGCCACCTCGGCGGGCGTGTTGCCCTCGACCGCGGTCTGCCAGAGCACGTCGCGCCAGCGCTCGGGCAGCTGCCGGAAGGCGGCCGCCGCGTACGCCCGCTCGAGCCGGTCGAGCGCCGGGTCGGTGAACGGCTCGCCCTCGTCGTAGCGGGTGAGGTCGTCGGTGAACTCGAGCCGCCGGTCACGCCGGGCGCGGTGGTAGCAGACGTGCCGCATCGTGGTGTGCAGGTAGGCGCGGAAGGCGACCATCGGGCCGCGCCCGGCGCGCAACGACGCGAAGACCTTCGCGAACGTCTCGGCGACCAGGTCGTCGGCGTCCGCCGGGTCGCGGGAGAGCCCGTACGCCAGTTGCCGTGCCGCCGTGCGATGGCGTTCGTACAGCGTGCCGTAGGCGGCGGTGTCGCCGGACCGGACCGCGGCCAAGAGATCGGTATCCGAGTCCGGCTCTGCTACCGGGATCGTCATTCCTGCCCCCTAAAGACGGGAAGACCAGATATCCGAAGTTTACGGCTTTTAGTCCGTTTTGGGGAAGTCCGCCGAACGGCCGGACCGTAGCTCGGCCTTTGGTCGGGTTTGGGCGGAGGACGGCGTGGTTGGCCGGTGTTCTCGCGATGGTGCGCACAACTGCGCCAAGTAGCGAAGAATCGATCGTCTGCAAGCAAAGTTTCCGAGGATTGTGCGGTCTTCCACAGGAGGAACCGATGAACCTCACGTGGCGCGGCCTTAGGCTCAGGTGACTCCCCGTGGCCCGAAGATGGCCATTGGTCAGTGCCGACCGAAGGAGATCGCATGCAGCAGCCCCCGACCTCGCACGCCCGCCTCCTGGCGTGGGTCGACGAGGTAGCAGCTCTGACCACGCCCGACCGGATCGTCTGGTGCGACGGCTCGGAGTCCGAGTGGACCGGCATCACCGATGCCCTGGTCGACTCGGGCGCCCTGGTCCGCCTCGACCCCGCCAAGAAACCCAACTCGTTCTGGGCCCGCACCGACCCCGGTGACGTGGCCCGCGTCGAGGAGCGCACCTTCATCTGCTCGGTCGACGAGGCCGACGCCGGTCCCACCAACAACTGGATGGCGCCGGCCGAGATGAAGACGACGATGACGGAGCTGTACCGCGGCTGCATGCGCGGCCGGACGATGTACGTCGTCCCGTTCTGCATGGGCCCGCTCGACGCGCCGCAACCGATGTTCGGGGTCGAGCTCACCGACAGCCCGTACGTCGTCGCCAGCATGCGGATCATGACCCGGATGGGGGCCGGGGTCCTGTCCGCTCTGGAGGACGCCGATGCCGACTTCGTGCCGGCGCTGCACTCGGTCGGCGCGCCGCTCGAGCCCGGCGACGCCGATGTCGCGTGGCCCTGCAACGAGACGAAGTACATCTCGCACTTCCCCGAGACCCGCGAGATCTGGTCGTTCGGCTCCGGTTACGGCGGCAACTCGCTGCTCGGCAAGAAGTGCTACGCGCTGCGCATCGCCAGCGTGGCCGCCCGCGACGAGGGCTGGCTCGCCGAGCACATGCTGATCATGAAGCTGACCTCGCCCGAGGGCCAGGTCCGCTACATCGCCGGCGCGTTCCCGTCGGCCTGCGGCAAGACCAACCTCGCCATGCTCGAGCCGACACTGCCCGGCTGGAAGGTCGAGACGGTCGGTGACGACATCGCCTGGATGCGTTTCGGCGAGGACGGCCGCCTCTGGGCAACCAACCCCGAGTTCGGCCTGTTCGGCGTCGCGCCCGGCACCGACTTCCACACCAACCCGAACGCGATGCGCACGCTCGCCCGCGGCAACTCGGTCTTCACCAACGTGGCGCTCACCGACGACGGCGACATCTGGTGGGAGGGCATGGGCTCGCCGCCTTCGCACCTGACGGACTGGAAGAACCAGGATTGGACGCCTTCTTCCGCCGCGCCCTCGAGCCACCCCAACAGCCGATTCTGTACGCCGATCGAGCAGTGCCCGATTCTGGCCGACGAGTACCACGACCCGCGCGGCGTCCCGATCGACGCGATCCTGTTCGGCGGCCGTCGCAAGACGACGGTCCCGCTGGTCACCGAGGCCCGCGACTGGGTGCACGGCGTCTACCTCGGCGCCACCCTCTCTTCGGAGACGACCGCCGCCGCCGTCGGCCAGGTGGGCGTGGTGCGCCGCGACCCGATGGCGATGCTGCCGTTCATCGGATACCACGCCGGTGACTACTTCCAGCACTGGATCGACATGGCCAAGGGCGCGTCCGGCGACGCCGCCAAGCTCCCGAAGGTCTTCTACGTCAACTGGTTCCGCCGCGGTGACGATGGCCGGTTCCTGTGGCCCGGCTTCGGCGAGAACAGCCGCGTCCTGAAGTGGATCGTCGAGCGCCTCGACGGCAAGGGCGAGGCGGTGGAAACGGCCATCGGACACGTACCGACCCCGGGAGCCCTGGACCTCACCGGTCTGGACATTTCGGACGAAGACCTGGCCGCCGTCCTCAAGGTCGACCGCGAGGAGTGGCTGGCCGAGATTCCCCAGGTCACCGACTGGTTCACCAAGTTCGGCGACAAGCTCCCGGCGGTCCTGTGGGCCGAGCTCGACGCCCTCAGGGCTCGACTCGCGGACGCCTGAGCCCTTCCCTGCAAAGGGCTTTGCGCGCGGCAACCACCCGGTTGCCGCGCGTAAGCTCGCGTCGGCGCGTAGGCGGGGCGATCATGTTCGGCGTAAAACGGGTTTACCCGTACATCTGAGGAAGACTGACCATCGCTCAGCGCAACCGAACCGCCCGGCCGACGCCGCCGCTCCGCTGGAGGGCTAGGGTTTGGGGCGATGAGTGTGCGGTCCCTGGTCTATTCGTTCTACGAGCGGCGGCTGGCCGGAAAGCTGGTCGGCAAGCCCGTCCCCCAGCACGTCGGCGTCATGTGTGACGGCAACCGGCGCTGGGCCAAGGAGATGGGGTTCGTCGACCCCAACGACGGGCACCGGGTCGGCGCCGCCCGCGTCAAAGAGCTGCTCACCTGGTGTGACCAGGCGGGCATCCGGCATGTGACGCTCTATCTGCTCGCCACCGACAACCTGCGGCGGCCGGCCGGCGAGCTCGACCCGCTGCTGCGGATCATCGAAGACCTCGCGACCGAGCTGGCCGAAGATGGCAACCCGTGGCGGCTGCGCATGGTGGGCGCGCTCGACGTGCTGCCCGCCCCGACCGCCGCGAGCCTGAAAGCGGCGCAGGAAAAGACGCGCGACCGCACCATCGGCGTCGAAGTCAACATGGCGGTCGGCTACGGCGGCCGGCGGGAGATCGCCGACGCGGTGCGCTCGCTCATGCAGCAGCACGCGGCCGCCGGCGGCACGCTCGAGGAACTCGCCGAGGTGCTCGACGTCGAGCACATCGCCGAGCACCTGTACACCCGCGGCCAGCCCGATCCCGACCTCATCATCCGCACCAGCGGCGAGCAGCGGCTCTCGGGCTTCCTGCTGTGGCAGTCGGCGCAGTCGGAGTTCTACTTCCACGACGCCAACTGGCCCGATTTCCGGCGCACCGACTTCTTGCGGGCGCTGCGCTCCTACGCCACCCGCCAGCGCCGCTTCGGCGCCTGACGGCCGGCTTCAGCCCGTCCTTGCGCCTCGCCCTCGTGTGCCTCGCCCTCAGAAGCGCTGCAGCCCTTCGCTGAGGAAGGCCGCCACGGCGTCCGGCGATTCCAGCGTGAGGTCGGCGGCGCTGGACACCTCGGCGCCCGTCTCGGGGTTGGCGACCGCGACCGCCACGCCGAAGAAACCAGGGTCGACCGCCTCGCGGGCGCGCAGCGCGTCGAACGCCTTGATGTCGGACATGTCGTCACCGAAATACCAGGCGCAGCGCGCGTTGCGGACGCCCTCGGTGATGACCATGCCCTTGTCTTGGTCGACCGGGGGCTTGAGCTCGATCACCATGCGGCCGCCTTGGATCTTGAGACCGTGGCGCTCGGCCTGCTCGTGGCCCCAGCGCTCGACCTCGCCGGCCAGCTGCGGCGCCGTGCGGTAGTGCAGGGCCACCGACAGCCGCTTGAACTCGACCAGGATCTGCGGCGGCAGCTCGGCCTTGGCCCGCTCGGCCAGGTCGGCCATCGCGGGGATCCATGGCAGCGCGGCCGGCTCGGTCACCACCGTGCCGTCGTGCCACACCTCGAGCCCGTAGAGGCCGTAGAGGTCGACGTGCTCGAGTGACGCGAATCTCGACCGGAGAAAGCTCACCGGGCGCGCCGAGACGATCGCCACCCGGCGGACGGCGGTCGCCAGGCTTTCCAGCACGCCGGGCACGGCATCGACCGGCTGGGACGCGTCGGGGTCGTCGGTCACGGGGGACAGGACGCCGTCGAAGTCGAAGAAGAAGGTGGTCTCGGCCGAGCGCTCGGCCGTGACGGCCCACGCGTCGGCGATGCTCGGCGGATGGTTCGGACGCTGAGTCTCTGCCACGAAGTCAGATTACCTGCCGAGAGTCCGGTTGGCGGCCTGAGAAATTGCCGTGAGCCCGGTTTTGCGTACTACCGCGGGGGCCAGTTGACCGCTAGCGTTCTAGACATGACGCGGGGTCATCCCGAGTCAGCCGGACGGCCCGGACCTGCGACACTGTGCGCCACGGGGCCCCGCAATCCGACCCCGTGCTGTAAGCCGGCCGCCGGAGGTGCGGACCCTGGGCGTCGACGGGTTGCACGCCCGCTGGAGCAGGCCTGTGACACCACGCCGATCTGACGCCGAGGGCATCCCTTCCAGCACTCGCGCCGCGTCGCGTCGCACATCCCGCGACCGTCACGCCGACGCCGAACCGGCCCCTATGGGCCGGATTTTTGTTCTGGACACCTCGGTCCTGCTGTCCGACCCGGCGGCCATCCGCCGGTTCACCGATCACGAGGTGGTTATCCCACTCGTGGTCATCACGGAGTTGGAGGGCAAGCGTCACCACCCCGAGCTGGGCTGGTTCGCGCGGCAGGCGCTGCGCAATCTGGACGAGCTACGGATCAAGTTCGGCCGGCTCGATCAACCGGTGCTCTGCAACGACGAGGGCGGCACCCTGTGGGTGGAGCTCAACCACGCCGACCAGAGTGTGCTCCCGCACGGTTTCCGCAACGACTCGAACGACACCCGCATCCTCTCCGTGGCGCTGGGCCTGGCTGCCGAAGGCCGCGACGTCACGCTGGTCAGCAAGGACATGCCGCTGCGGGTCAAGGCGGCCGCGGTGGGCCTCACCGCCGACGAATACCGCCACGGCCAGGCCAGCGACCCGACGTGGACCGGCATGGCCGACCTCAAGCTCGCCGAGGAACAGGTCAACGCGCTCTACGCCGGCGACGCGCTCGAGCTCGAGGAGTCCGATCACCTGCCCTGCCACACCGGCCTGGTGATCCACTCGACGCGCGGCTCGGCCCTCGGCCGGGTCAACCCCGACAAGACGGTCCGCCTCGTCCGCGGCGACCGGGAGGCGTTCGGGATCCGTGGCCGCTCCGCCGAGCAGCGCGTCGCGCTCGATCTGCTGCTGGACGAGTCGATCGGCATCGTCTCGCTCGGCGGCCGGGCCGGCACCGGCAAGTCGGCCCTGGCGCTGTGCGCGGGTCTCGAGGCGACCATGGAGCGCAACCGCCACAAGAAGGTGATCGTCTTCCGCCCGCTGTACGCGGTCGGCGGCCAGGAGCTGGGCTACCTGCCCGGCACCGAGAACGAGAAGATGTCGCCCTGGGCGCAGGCGGTCTTCGACACGCTCGGCTCGGTGGCGCACGCCAACGTGGTGGAGGAGGTCATGGCCCGCGGCATGCTCGAAGTGCTGCCGCTGACCCACATCCGCGGCCGCAGCCTGCACGACGCCTTCGTCATCGTCGACGAGGCCCAGTCGCTGGAACGCAACGTGCTGCTCACCGTGCTCTCCCGCATCGGGCAGGGGTCGCGGGTGGTGCTCACCCACGACGTCGCCCAGCGTGACAACCTGCGGGTCGGCCGGCACGACGGCGTCACGGCCGTGATCGAGGCGCTCAAGGGGCATCCGATCTTCGCGCACGTGACCTTGACGCGTTCCGAGCGGTCGCCGATCGCCGAGGTGGTCACCGATCTGCTGGAGGACATCCCTCTCTGAGGTGACCCCCGTGCCGGGGAACTTTCGACCGGTTTACGCGTAAATTTAGTGTGAGCAACATCACAAGAGTGCGTCGGCATTTCACATCCACTTCACGTTGCGCAATGGTGTTCGGCGAGCGCCATCGCGTGGTCATCTTCGTCGGAGATCGACGTCGGGCCACCACCCCGATCGAAGCTGATCGGGGTGTCGGCCCGAGTGGTCGCGGTGCTCGCGGCATGGGCAGCCACCTTCCCCGGTGGCCGTACATGCCGCGTCCCTGCCCCCGACGAAGGGATACTTCGTGAGTCGGCCTTGGAGCCGGGTCGGAGTACGTTCCGCGTCGGTCGGCCTGCTAGTCGCGGGTCTGATCGGCGGTGTGTACCTCGGCAAGGACCGCGTGGTCCAGGCACCACAGCAGAGTTCCGAAGCGTCGAACGTCGTCCAGGTGGACGTAGACGACATGCAGCTGCTCAAGCAGCGGGCAAGCCAGCACGCCGCGGCTCGCGCCTACCAGCGCCAGGCCGAGGGCGATGCCGCCGCGAAGGCGGCCGCCGAGGCGAAGGCCGCTGCCGGCAAGGCGCACGAGCTCGAGACCAAAGCGATCGCGGCGAAGAAGGCTCAGGAACAGGCCGCCGCCGAGGCCGCGGCCAAGAAGAAGGCCGAGGAGACCGGCGGCCCGGTCGAGTACACCGGCCCGGTTCCCACCTCCTGCAACGAGTACACGGGCAGCCGGAAGACCGGATGCGCGCTGATGCTCGATGCCGGCTTCGGAATCGACCAGTTCCCCTGCCTCGACAAGCTGTGGAAGAAGGAGAGCGGATGGAACTACCGCGCCTCCAACGCCAGCTCCGGCGCGTACGGGATTCCGCAGGCTCTGCCCGGCAGCAAGATGGGGTCGGTCGCCTCGGACTGGAAGACCAATCCCGCCACGCAGATCAAGTGGGGCCTCGGCTACATCGAGGGCCGCTATGACACCCCCTGCGGGGCCTGGTCACACTCGCAGAGCACGGGTTGGTACTAATTGGACAACGCTAGTCAAAACAGGCCGCGCGGCTAACCGCGCGGCCCGTTTTGCTGTGATCAAATATCCACATGGTCCGAAAAGCCGCGCTCATCCTCATTGGTGTCATCGTGAGCGTGGCGGCGATGCCCTCGGCGCATGCCACAGTGGCGCCGCGGCCCGTTCGCGAGGTGGTCGGCGGCGACGTCGCCCCACTCGGGAAGTTCCCGTGGATGGTGCGGCTGTCGATGGGCTGTGGCGGCACGCTGACCGCGCCCCGGGTGGTGCTCACGGCCGGGCACTGTGTGGACGGAACCGGCAAGACCAAGAACATCAAGGTGACGGCCGGGGTGGTGGACCTCAAGTCGCCCAAGGCGCTCACCGCCCGGTCGGTGTCGGTGATCCGGGCGCCCGGCTTCCGCGACGAGACCCGCGGCGACGACTGGGCCCTCGTCCGCCTCGACCGCGCGCTCGACCTGCCCACGCTGCCGCTCATCGAGGGGCCGGGAGATCAGGGGGAGTTCGTGGTGCTGGGCTGGGGGCAGACCCGCGAGGACTCGATGAAGCAGGAGCAGCGGCTGCACTACGCCACCGTCCCCACCGTGCCCGACGCGAAGTGCGCGGCCGAGTATCAGAAGGCCGGCGTCAAACTCGTCGCCAAGGAGTCCATCTGCGCCGGCAAGCGCGGCGTCGACACCTGCCAGGGCGACTCCGGCGGGCCGATGGTCGGGCGCGACGCCAAGGGCGAATGGGCGCAGGTCGGCATCGTCAGCTGGGGGCTCGGCTGCGCCCGGATCGGCTATCCGGGCGTCTACACCCAGATCTCCGCTTTCCGCGACGAGATTCGCAAGGCCATCAAGAAGCTGAACTAGGTTTCGGTCCGGCCGATGGCAGCGTTTGCCGATGCCTGGAACCATGGGAACCATGAGTTACGGCCAGGCGGACCCTCAGTCAGATCCCACCAGGTTCGGCACCGAGGCTTTCTACGCCTCGCTGGGGCGGGCCTTCGTGACCATGTGTGCCGTGATCCCCCTGCTGTTCCTGATCGAGGTGATCGACAAGGGGATCGGATCGGGGCAGCTGGACCTGGCCGGCGGGATCATCCCGCACCACCTGTCCGGGCTCGACGGCGTGCTGTTCAGCCCCTTCCTGCACGCGGGCTGGGACCACCTGTACGGCAACGCGGTGCCACTGATCCTCGTCGGCACGTTCGCGCTGGCGGGCGGGGTCAAGCGGTTCATCTGGTCGACGTTCGTGATCATGCTGGTCAGTGGCGTGGGCGTGTGGTTCGTCGGCGACCCCAACAGCGTGGTCGTCGGCGCCAGCGGCGTCATCTTCGGATACCTCGGTCTGCTGCTGACTCGCGGACTGGTCGAGCGCAGCTGGTGGAACCTCGGCGTGGCGGCCTTCATCGGCTTGCTGTACTGGTACCAGCTCTACAACATCCTGCCCACCGATCAGCCGATCTCCTGGCAGGGTCACCTGCTGGGCCTGCTCGGCGGCGTGATCGCGGCGATCCTGTTCCGGCGCAAGAGGGTCAAGACCGAGCCGGCGCTGTACACGCCGACGCAGATCTAAGGTTCCTGTGTGGAGATTCGCCGCAACAGGTCTTTCAGGTCCTTGAGCTCGGCGTCGGTCAGTCGCAGCGCACGCTCGGTCTCCTGATAGAGACGCTCGCCCTCGTCCAGGGTGCGCTGCCCCTTCGTGGTGAGGTGCACCAGGTTGCGCCGCCGGTCCGCCGGGTCTGACCGCCGTTCGACCAGGCCCTTCCGCTCCAGCGCGTCGACCAGGTCGACCATGGTGGTGCGGTCCACGTTCAGCTTCCCGGCGGCCTGCTGCTGCGCGAGCGCCGGCCCGTCGCCCAGGACCGTCAGCACGGCGAGTTCCCGCCCGTTGATCCCGAGCGGCGCGAGCGCGGCCGTGGTGCGCTCGGTCAGCGCCAGCTGGGCGTGTTTCATCAGGTAGCCGAGGCGGTCTCGCATCCCACTTCCCTCATCCTGGGCAGCAGTTCTCCGACGTCGGCGACGCGCTCGAGGCCGCCGCCGCGAGGCATCAGGATCAGATCGGTGAAGCCGGCTGCCACGAACGCCTCGACGGCCTGGAGTATCTCATCGCCGGTGTCGGGGACCGGAAACTGGACGCCTCGCCGAAGCGATGCCGGATCGCGGCCGACGGCCTCGCAATGGCGATCCAGCACCTCGATCAGCCGGGCCAGGTCGCCGGGCACGGTGTCGAAGGTCGCGGTGAGCCAGCCGGTGGCGTGCTCGGCCACCACCCGCATGCCCCGCCGCTCGCCGTTGCTCGCGAGCCAGAGCGGAAGCGTCGCCTGCACGGGTTTCGGCTCGGAGGGCACGCCCGTCAGCCGGAAGTGCTCGCCGGAGAATGTCGTTTCCGGCCGCGTCCACAGCATCCGGAGGATCCGGGCGGATTCGTCCAGCCGCGCGACCCGTTCCCGCGCCGCCACCTCGGGCAGGCCGATCGCCGGATCCACGTCGGGGTCGCCGCCGGCGCCCAGCCCGACATCGAGGCGCCCGCCGCTGACGTGGTCGACGGTCGCGGCCATCTTGGCGAGCAGCGCGGGATGCCGGTACAGGTTCCCGGTGACCAGCGTGCCGAGTCGTACGCGGCTGGTTGCCTCGGCCATGGCCGCGAGAATCGTCCAAGCCTCGAAGATGTCGCCGGTGCGGTCGCGCCCCATGGGCCTGAGGTGGTCGAACACCCAGCAGGAGTCGAAGCCGTGGTCGTCGACCAGCCGCCAGAGCCGCCGGTATTCATCGATGGTGACGTGCTGCTGGGAGGCCTTCCATCCAATTCTCATGACAATCAGGATAGCTGATCGTCAGCACTCCTGACGATATGCTGATGCAGGTTCAGGAACATCACGTGCAACCCGACCGGTCCGTGTTCGGGATGGTCGAAGGCCTCCGGAACGGTGGCGAGCACCTCGAAGCCCAGCGAGCGCCACAGCCGCACCGCAACCTCGTTCGTCTCGACGACCGCGTTGAACTGGATGCTGCGGTACCCGGCGGCGCGCGCCCAGTCGACGACGTGCTCGCCGAGGGCACGACCGACGCCGCGGCCGGAGTGCTGCGGATCGACCATGAAACTGGCCGTCGCCACATGAGCTCCCCGGCCGGGCCGGTTGGGGCCCATCTTGGCGCTCCCGAGAACGGTCGAACCATCCACCGCCACGACGGTGCGCCCCGGTGGGGATTCCATCCACCACCCGCGAGCCTGCTCCAGGGTGAGATTTTCCGGAAACGCGTAGGAAAGCCCCTCCGCGACGATCTTGCGGAAGAAGGGATAAATCGCGGACCAGTCGTCGTCCCCGGCGTCTCGGATCATCATTTTCGCTCGGCCGGACGCAGGGCCACTGCCACGACGTCGCCCTCGGTCAGATCTTCGGCCTCTCGGACCGCGTCCTTGAGCGGAACCAGGTAGCGGCCGTCCTTGGGGAAGAGCGCCGTCCTGAACTCGGTGCCCCCGATGACGACATGCACCGGAACCTGGCCCCAGTAGATCAGTGACCGCGCCTGCTCCTTGAGGTCGGCGCTGTCAGACTCGGACATGGCCACGAAGAAGTACGGCGCCGGCCCACGCCACTCAAAGATCTCGCCGTCGAACATCCACTCCACGGTGATCTATTGAACCAGCGTGGAGCGAGGGTGTGCACCACGACACCGGTTACAGCCCGATGACCCGAACCCGTTGTGCGCACAGCTTGACCATGTCGTCGACATCGGATGTCAGAACCACCACCGGCCCCGGCAGCCGCAGTGCCACTTCGGCAACCGTGGCGTCGATGGCGTACTTGTGCCCATGCAGCCCCGCGTACTTCAGGAGATCGGCGCTGCGGCGGGCAGTTTCCTTCGTCACCGACTCCACACGAATCCGAGACAAGAGCCAGTTCAGCCGCGCGATGTCCACGCCGCCATGCGAAACCTCGATGATTGTGGCGGCCGATATCGCAAGATCGGCCCCGTCACGCTCTGCCTGCTCCAGAAGCCGCATCACCTTGCGGTCCCGGTCGATCCACGAAGAGAGGCCCTGCGAGTTGAGCACCAGCGATTCGATGCTCACGCCGCATGCTCCATCCCCTCGGTCCCATGCAGAAGGGCTTGGGTCTCGGCCATCTCCTGATCGGTGAACGCGCCGAACTCACCTTGGTAGTGGTCCAGCTCCTCCCGCAGAAGCCTGCGGCGCTCGGCACGCTCGGCCAACTCGGCAAGGTAACCGGAGACGTTGTCGGTGTGCTGCTTCATACTTTCCAACAGCTCGACCGGCAGCGTGATCGTGACCTTCCTCGTCTTCGCCATACCGTGACCATACCACGGTATTACCGCATCGAAGAGGCCCGCCCCGACCCCACTCGCTCAAAAGACAGGGCGACTACTAAACGTTGAACCTGAATTCGACCACGTCGCCGTCCTTCATGAGGTAGTCCTTGCCTTCCATGCGGACCTTGCCGGCCGCTTTGGCGGCCGCCATCGAGCCCGCGGCCATCAGGTCGTCGTAGCTGACGATCTCGGCCTTGATGAAGCCACGCTGGAAGTCGCTGTGGATGACGCCGGCGGCCTCGGGGGCCGTGGCGTCGCGCGGGATCACCCAGGCGCGCGCCTCCTTCGGGCCGGCCGTCAGGTAGGTCTGCAGGCCCAGCGTGTCGAAGCCGACGCGAATCAGCTGGTTGAGGCCGGGCTCGGTCTGGCCGGTCGACTCGAGCAGCTCCATCGCCTCGTCCGGCGGCAGGTCGATGAGCTCCGACTCGATCTTCGCGTCCATGAAGACGGCCTCGGCCGGGGCGACCAGCGCCCGCAGCTCGTCGAGGAACGCGGCGTTGCCCAGCTCGGCCTCGTCGACGTTGAAGACGTACAGGAACGGCTTGGTCGTCAGCAGGTGCAGCTCGCTCAGCAGGGAGAGGTCGATGCCGGTCCCGCCGGAGTAGAGCGTCGCGCCCTCGTCGAGAACCTTGAACGCCGCCTCGGCCGCGGCCACCGCGGGCGCGCGGTCCTTCTTGAGCTTCGCTTCCTTCTGCAGCCGGGGCAGCGCCTTCTCGACCGTCTGGAGGTCGGCGAGGATCAGCTCGGTGTTGATCGTCTCGATGTCGTCCGCGGGCGAGATCTTGCCGTCGACGTGCAGCACGTTCGGGTCGGAGAACGCGCGTACGACCTGACAGATCGCGGACGCGTCGCGGATGGTCGCGAGGAACGCGTTGCCGCGGCCCTGGCCCTTGGACGCGCCGCGCACGAGGCCGGCGATGTCGACGAAGCTCACCGGCGCCGGGATCACCTTCTCGCTGGCGAACAGCTCGGCCAGCTTCTCCAGGCGCTCGTCGGGCAGCCCGACGACCCCGACGTTCGGCTCGATCGTCGCGAACGGGTAGTTCGCGGCGAGCACGTCGTTCTTGGTCAGGGCGTTGAACAGGGTGCTCTTGCCGACGTTCGGGAGGCCGACGATTCCGATGGTGAGGCTCACGGACGCCCAGTCTACGCAAGCCCTCGACGCAACCTCGCCGGCTGACGGTCATGTCCGAATCCCGCCAGCCATCCGCCAGAAGAAGCAGCAGACTCTAAGGCATGGAACTGGACTTCGAACGGTGCTACCGGGCCGTGGACAGCCGGGACCAGCGCTTCGACGGCTGGTTCTTCACGGCGGTGACCAGCACCGGCATCTACTGCCGCCCGTCCTGCCCGGCCATGACGCCCAAGCGGGAGAACGTCACGTTCTTCCCGTCCTCGGCCGCCGCCCAGCGCTCCGGCTTCCGCGCCTGCAAGCGCTGCCTGCCCGACGCCGTGCCCGGCTCCCCGGAGTGGGACGTGCGGGCCGACCTGGTCGGGCGCGCGATGCGGCTGATCGGTGACGGCGTGGTCGACCGGGAGGGCGTGCCGGGCCTGGCGAGCCGTCTCGGCTACACCGAGCGTCACCTGAATCGTCTGCTGACCGCGGAATTGGGCGCCGGGCCGCTCGCCCTGGCCCGGGCGCAGCGCGCGCAGACCGCCCGCATCCTCATCGAGACGACCGACCTGGGGCTCGCCGAGATCGCGTTCGCGTCGGGGTTCGGCAGCGTGCGGCAGTTCAACGACACCATCCAAGAGGTGTACGCGCAGGCGCCGAGCCGGCTGCGCGAGCGCCGGCCGATCAAGAAGGCCGAGGCGGGCACGATCTCGCTGCGGCTGCCCTACCGGTCGCCGTTGCACATCCCGGCGCTGCTCGATTTTCTGGAGCAACGGGCGCTGTCAGGCGTGGAGGAACGGGCGGGTGACACGTACCGCCGAGGTCTGGTCTTGCCGCACGGAAGCGCGACCGTCGCGCTGACCCCGGCCGACCGCTGGGTTTTCGCGACGCTGCGGTTGAGCGATGTGCGTGATCTCGCGCCGGCCGTCGCCCGATGCCGCCGGCTCTTCGATCTCGATGCCGATCCCGACGCCGTCGATCTCACCCTGGGCGCCGACGTCGCGCTGAGCGCGTCGATCAAAACCGAGCCGGGTGTACGGGTACCGCGCGCGGTTGACGGGTTCGAGATGGCGGTGCGGGCGATCGTCGGGCAGCAGGTCAGTGTGGCGGGAGCTCGCACGACGCTGACCCGCATGATCCGCGCGGCCGGTGGCTTCGACGGCGCCGGCCTGGTCGGATTCCCGGCCGCGCGCGTGGTGGCCGACCTGCCGGACTCGGCGTTCGGCATGCCGGCCGCGCGCCGCGACACGATCCGGCGGCTGGCCGAGGCGGTCGCGGATGGCAAGATCGACCTCGAGCCGGGCGCCGACCGTGAGGAGTCGGTGGCGAAGCTGATGGAGCTGCCCGGGATCGGCGCGTGGACCGCCGGATATGTGGCGATGCGCGCGATCGGCGACCCCGACGTGTTCCTGCCGACCGACCTGGCGGGGCGGCGCGGCGCGGCGGCCCTCGGGTTGCCCTCGACGCCGAAGGCCCTCGAGAAGCACGCGGAACGCTGGCGGCCGTGGCGCTCCTACGCGCTGATCAGGCTGTGGCGTGCCTCCTGACGACAGTTATCCACAGGCACGGAAAAAGTCGCACGCGGCCGGCCCGCGACGGGCCAGGCTGTGTGCCAACCCCCTGGAGGACGAGATGTTGAAGTACCAGACGATGCAGACCCCGGCCGGCCCGCTGACGATCGTGGTGGGCGAGACGGGCGGCGTGCGCGCCGCCGGCTTCACCGACCAGGTCGACGAGCTTCTCCCGCTGATCCACCCGTCGTTGGCCGGCGAGGCGGTCCCGGCCGACGACGTAGGGCCGGTCACCGGCCAAGTGCGCTCCTATTTCGACGGTGACCTGGCCGCGCTCGACGCGGTGACCGTCGAGCAGCGCACCGGCGGCGAGTTCATGGCCCACGCCTGGCAGGTGATGCGCGACATCAAACCGGGCCACCCGGTGACGTACACCGAGTTCGCCCACCTGGCCGGCCGCCCGGCGGCGGTGCGCGGGGCCGCGGCCGCCTGCGCGCGCAACCCGGTGGCTCTGTTCACCCCGTGCCACCGGGTACTGCGGCTCGACGGCTCGCTCGGCGGCTACCGCTGGGGCCTGACCGTGAAGCGGCAGCTTCTCGACCACGAGGCGGCCTGACGAGGGTTATTGGGCGGCCGGGGCGAGCGGCGAGCCGTAGCATTCTGCCCATGACTGATACGGGTATGACCGCGCGCGCCGGTCTCCCCGAGCGCCCGTCGCTGGACGGGCTCGAGGACAAATGGGCGCGCCGCTGGCAGGAGGAGGGCACGTATACGTTCGACCGTTCCAAGGAGCGGGCGGATGTATACGCGATCGACACGCCTCCGCTGACCGTATCGGGCGAGCTGCACATGGGGCACGTCTTCTCGTTCACCCACACCGACACGGTCGCGCGGTTCCAGCGCATGCGCGGCAAGACCGTCTTCTATCCGATGGGCTGGGACGACAACGGGCTGCCCACCGAGCGCCGGGTCCAAAATCGCTACGGCGTCCGGTGCGACCCGACCCTTCCCTACGACCCGTCCTGGCAGCCGCCCGCCCAGGCTCCCAAAGACGCGGTCTCGATCTCGCGGCGCAACTTCGTCGAGCTGTGCGAGCGCGTCACCGCCGAGGACGAGCAGGCATTCGAGGCGTTGTGGCGCAGGGTCGGCCTGTCCGTCGACTGGGGACTGATCTACACGACGATCGGCGTCCGCGCCCAGGCCGTCTCGCAGCGGGCCTTCCTCAACAACGTCGCGCGCGGTGAGGCATACACGGCCGAGGCCCCCACCCTGTGGGACGTCGGCTTCCGCACCGCGGTCGCGCAGGCCGAGCTGGAAGACCGGGAACGTCCCGGCGCCTATCACAAGCTGCGCTTCCACGGCCCCGATGGCCCGGTCGAGATCGACACGACCCGGCCCGAGCTGCTGCCGGCCTGCGTCGCGCTCGTCTTCCATCCCGGCGACGAGCGCTACCAGCACCTGCTCGGCAAGACGGTCCGCACGCCGTTGTTCGGTGTCGAGATCCCGGTCTACGAGCATCCGCTCGCGGCGTCCGACAAGGGCACCGGCATCGCGATGGTCTGCACGTTCGGCGACCTGACCGACGTCACCTGGTGGCGTGACCTGCGGCTCGAGACGCGGGTCGTGCTCGGCCGCGACGGTCGCTTCCTGCCGGGCCGGCCGGCCGGCGTCCCCGCGGCGGCCTACGAGCCGTTCGCCGGCCTGACGGTCAACGCGGCCCGCCGCGAGATCGTCCGGCTGCTGCGCGAGGCAGGCGACTTGATCGGCGAGCCGACGCCGGTCACCCACCCGGTGAAGTTCTACGAGAAGGGCGACTCGCCACTCGAGATCGTCACGAGCCGGCAGTGGTTCATCCGCAACGGCGGCCGCGACGCCGATCTGCGCGAGCGCATGCTGGCCCGCGGGCGCGAGTTGCACTGGTTCCCCGAGCACATGCGGCACCGCTACGAGCACTGGGTCAACGGCCTGACCGGGGATTGGCTGATCAGCCGGCAGCGTTTCTTCGGCGTGCCCATCCCGGTTTGGTACCGGCTCGACGACGCTGGCGAACCGGACTACGGCCAGCTTCTCATACCGGACGAATCAGCACTGCCGGTTGACCCTTCCTCGGAGTGTCCGCCGGGCTTCGACGAGTCACAGCGCGACGTCCCGGGCGGCTTCGCCGGCGACCCCGACGTCATGGACACGTGGGCCACGTCGTCGCTCACGCCGCAGATCGCCGGCGGCTGGCACGGGGACGAGGACCTCTTCCGGCGGGTTTTCCCGATGGACCACCGGCCGCAGGCGCACGAGATCATCCGGACCTGGCTGTTCACCACGGTTCTGCGCGCCGAGCTGGAAAGCGACGTGCTGCCCTGGCGCAACGCCATCCTCTCCGGCTGGATCCTCGACCCCGACCGCAAGAAGATGTCGAAGTCCAAGGGCAACGTGGTCACCCCGATCGACCTGCTCGAGGCGAACGGCTCGGACGCGGTCCGCTACTGGGCGTCGAACGGCCGGCCGGGCGCCGACCTGGCCTTCGACGCGGCCCAGATCAAGGTCGGCCGGCGGCTGGCGACCAAGCTGCTCAACGCGTCGAAGTTCGCGCTCGGCCTGGGCGCAGCCGAGACGCTGCGGCAGCCGGTCACCGAGCCGCTCGACCGCGCGATGCTGACCCGTCTCGCCACCGTGGTGAGCGCGGCGACCGACGCGTTCGACCGCTACGACCACACCGAGGCGCTACAGGTCACCGAGGCGTTCTTCTGGACGTTCTGCGACGACTACATCGAGTTGGTCAAGGAGAGGGCGTACGCCGAGGGCCCGGCGGCCGACTCGGCGCGGGCGGCGCTCGCGGCCGGTCTGTCGGTGCTGCTGCGGTTGTTCGCGCCGTTCCTGCCGTACGTGACCGAGGAGGTCTGGTCGTGGTGGCGGTACGGCTCGGTCCACCGCTCGACCTGGCCCACGAAGTACGAGCTGACCCAGGTCGCCGGCGAGGGTGAGGCCGACCTGCTCGACCTGGCCGGCGACGCGCTGCGCCAGGTGCGGCGGGCCAAGTCCGACCGCAAGCTGTCGATGAAGGCAGACGTGCCGCTGGCCGAGGCCCTCGGCCCGGCGGCGCTGCTCGACCGGCTCGCCCTGATCGAGGGCGACCTGAAGGCGGCCGGCCGGATCGCCAAACTCGACCGCCTGCCCGACCGCACGCCCGAGCTGGTCATCGCCTGCGCGTTCTGACATTTCAAACCCGAGCGGCCCGTTTCGGGCCGCTCGGCCCGCGCCCCGCGTCGGCCCGCGCCCCGGGTCGGCCCGCGCCCCGGGTCGGCCCGCGCCCCGGGTCGGCCCGCGCCCCGGGTCGGCCCGCGCCCCGGGTCGGCTCGCGTTTGCGTGCCGAGCTCCCCGCCGTCGACGCGGCTGCTCGGCGTCGGCGGCGCTGTGTGGTGCAGGACCGGCGAAACGCCGGTCCCGGCGCCCTGGGGCGAGGCAGCATGAAGGGCATGTCGATCGCGCCCGAGCAGGTGGAGGCGCCCGCCGCCGACGCCGTGCTGTTCCGGTCCTCGCCGTGGCGGACGTTCATCGCCGTCTTCGCGCTGCTGATGATCTCGTTCGGCGCCGTGTCGCCGATTGTCGCCCTGATGGTGGGCGGCACCGGGAACCCGTGGTGGCAGACCGCCCTCGAGGCCGCCTCGATCAGCGTGCTGGCGGCCGGTGGCTACGCCTGGTCGACCCGGGGAGCGCTCACGACCTGGATCCGGCTGTCGTCCGGCGGGCTCGAGGTGGCCGCCCAGGACAGCGACCCGATCCTGCTGGCCTGGCCGGACATCGCCCACGTCGAGGTGCGCCGGCAGGGAATCCGGGCGGTCCTCGAGATCACCCCGATCGACCTCGACCGGGTGCACCCGGTGCAGGACGAGGGGCCGGGCGGGCCCGCCATGACCGAGACCGCCACCGGGACGGCCTTCACCGCCGACCTCACCGAGGTGTGGCCGGGCCCTCGCGCCCTGCGGCGCGAACTGGCCCGGCGCCTGCCCACCGCCAAGCCGGCTTAGAAGTCGAAGCCGGCCTAGAAGTCGAAGCCGGCGTAGAAGTCGAAGCCGGCCTAGAAGTCGCCGCCGAAGTCGCCTCCACCGAAATCTCCGCCGCCGAAGTCCCCGCCGCCGCCGAAGTCGCCCGCGTTGTCGCCGCCGAAGTCGCCGGCTGCGTCCTGGACGCCGTCCTGGTAGCCGTCGCCGTAGCCCATGTCGCCGAAGCCCGGCGAGAACAGCGCGTCGAAGATCAGCATGCCGCCGAGCACGCCGGCGCCGGCGCCGAGCGCGGTCTTCCACACGGGCGTCGAATACCACCCCGCGGGCACCGGACGGCCCTGCACCCGGCCGCCCGGGTAGTAGTACGGCGTGTCGGCGCCGGGCGTCGGGCCCGCCTTGTAGTGCTGGCCCTGGACGTTGACCTCGCGCTCCTGGGTAAGACGCCCGGCGCCCTGAGCGCTCGCCAGCGGCGGCAGGTCGGGGCCGGGGTCGATGCCCATCGCCACGCGGGCGGCGCGCACGTAGTTGAGGCCCTCGAGCGCGGACTCGCGAGCCAACTCGTACTGCTTCACGGTTTTGGCCTGTTGGAGCTGCCCGCCCGCCGCGTTGTACCGCTCGCCGGCGTCGGACAACGCCTGCCGGGCCGCGGCGTCGTCGCCGTGCAGATTCATTACCTGGCCGCCGAGGCGCTCATACCACCGCTGGGCGTCGGCCTTCGCGTCCTCGAGCTGTGTCTGCTGGGTGGCCGCGCTGTTGCGGCGCGCGAGCATGACCACCAACAGGACAACGATGACGATGGCCAAGATCAGCAACACACTCATGTTTCAACGGTACCCTCGCGGTTCTTGTCGTACCTATCTGGCAATGTGCCCGTTGTGACCGTCTCGACGCTGGCCGTGGTGCTGCTCTGTCTCGCGGCCGGCGCCGCCCTCGGGTGGCTGGCCGCCCGCGGGCGCGCCGCCGCCGACATCGCCCGGCTCGAGGCCACGGTCCAGGCCCACCGCAACGGCGAAGATCGGCTCGAGCAGTCGATGCGCGCGTTGTCGTACGAGTCGGCCGCCCAGTCACAAGAGGCGGTCGCCCTCGCGGTCGCGCCGCTGCACGACACCCTCCGCCGCTACGAGCAGCGGGTCGCCGAGCTCGAGCGGGAACGCGTCGACGCGTACGCCGAGCTCCGCGAGCAGGTGCGGCAGATGGGCGCGGTCTCGGGCGAGCTGCGCACCGAGACGAAACAGCTGGTGGCCGCGTTGCGCTCGCCGCAGGTGCGGGGCCGCTGGGGCGAACACCAGCTACGCCGCGTGGTCGAGGCGGCCGGCCTGCTCGAGCATTGCGACTTCGCCGAGCAGGTCACCGCGGCGGCCGACGGCCAGGGCTGGGTCCGCCCCGACCTGGTGGTGCGCCTGCACGGCGGCCGCAGCGTGGTGGTCGACGCGAAGGCGCCGCTCGAGGGTTACCTGGCAGCCGCCGAGGCGCGCGACGAGCGCACCCGCGATGCCTGCCTCGACCAGCACGCCCGCCACCTGCGCGCGCACGTCGACGCGCTGTCCGCCAAGGAGTATTGGACGGCGTTCGAGCCGTCCCCCGACTTCGTGGTGCTGTTCGTCCCCGCCGACCCGTTCCTCGATGCCGCCCTCCAGCACGACCCGACGCTGATGGAACACGCCTTCCGGCGCAACGTCGTGCTGGCCACCCCGGCCACGCTGGTCGCGATGCTGCGCACGGTGGCGTATTCGTGGCGTCAGGAAGAGCTGGCCCGCAACGCGATCGAGGTGCACGGCATGGCCCGCGAGCTCTACACCCGGCTGGCGACCCTCGGCGACCACGTGGGCAAGGTGGGCACGGCTTTGGGGGGCGCCGTCACGGCGTACAACAAAGCGGTTGGCTCGCTCGAATCGCGGGTGCTGGTCAGCGCCCGCAAGCTCGCCGAAATGGGGGTTTCCCGCGAGGAGATGCCGACGCCACCCCAGGTCGAGGTCGCGCCCCGGCAGCCTCAGGCGCCCGAGCTGAGCTGACTCGCGATCGCCCGGCCGATGAGCGGGCAATCGCCTGCCCGCTCATCGGCCCCGTGGGGGCGATTGCCCGCGGAGCGAAGCGGAGCCAGCCAGCTCAGCCCTCTTCATGTCGCGGCGCAGCTCCTGCGGTAGCGAGAAGGTCAGGCGCTCCTCGGCGGTGGTGTATTCGGTGACCTCGCCGAAGCCTCGTGCGGCCAGAACCGCCAGAACGTCCATGACCAGGTCGTCCGGCACGCTCGCGCCCGACGAGACGCCGACCGTGGTCGCGTCGGCGAGCCACGAGTCGTCGATCTCGGAGGCGTAGTCGACCAGGTAGCCGGCCTTGGCGCCGGCGTCGACGGCCACCTCGACCAGCCGGACCGAGTTGGAGGAGTTCTTCGACCCGACGACGATCACGACGTCACACGACGGCGCGATCTCCTTGACCACGTGCTGCCGGTTCTGCGTGGCGTAGCAGATGTCGTCGCTCGGCGGCGACTGCAGCAGCGGCAGCCGGGTCTTGAGCCGGGACACCGTTTCCATCGTCTCGTCGACCGAGAGCGTGGTCTGCGACAGCCAGACGACCTTGGACGGGTCGCGCACGACGACCTTGTCGACCGCGTCGGGGCCGTCGACGAGCTGGATGTGCGCCGGGGCCTCGCCGGAGGTGCCGACGACCTCTTCGTGGCCCTCGTGGCCGATCAGCAGGATGTCGTAGTCGTCGGCGGCGAACCGCTTGGCCTCGTGGTGCACCTTGGTGACCAGCGGGCAGGTCGCGTCGATCGCCTTGAGGTTGCGCACCTTGGCCTGCTCGTGCACCTCGGGCGCGACGCCGTGTGCCGAGAAGACGACGGTGGACCCCTCGGGGACCTCCTCGTTCTCCTCCACGAAGATCGCGCCGGCGGCCTCGAGGGTGCTGACCACGTGTTTGTTGTGCACGATCTGCTTGCGTACGTAGACCGGGGCGCCGTACAGCTTCAGCGCCTCCTCGACGGTCTGCACCGCCCGGTCGACGCCGGCGCAGTAGCCGCGCGGCTTGGCCAGCAACACACGCTTACGAGGTTCGGTCACCCGGCCATGGTACGTGCCGCGTCCTCGGCGCCGCTCATCCGAGACGTGGACCACAACTGAGCAATACTCGTCCGGTGACGGACACCACGGACGAGACGACGATCTATGAGCCGACCGGGCGCTGGGCGCGCGCCGGCCGCCTGGCCCGCTGGCTGTTGGGTGCTTTCTCCCTGGTCGCGGGCCTGACCTGGATCCTGTTCACGATGCACGGCCCGACCGCGCTGCTCGACCTCACGGTGGGGCTGGTGCTCGCCGCGGCCGGCCTGGTGCTGCTGATGCCGCATCGGATCCGGCTGCCGCGGCTGGTGACCACGATCGTGATGACGATGGTGGCGATCGCCGGCACGGCCGCCGGCTTGGCCGCCTTGACCGAGCGCACCTGCTGCGCGTACGCGTACGTCCTCGACCGTGGTTTCCCGTTCGCCTGGGCGCAGCGCGCCGGGGTGGGCGCCGACCCCGCGACCGCCGAGCGGCTGGCCGGGTCCGCCACCTGGACGGTCGATCTCGTCTCGCTCGCGGCGAGCCTGCTGCTGTGGGCGTACGCGGGATTGTTGCTCGTGGTGGTCGCCGTGCTGGTGCGTCGCCGCTGGGCGTAACAACCCTGATTCGCCCCGATACGGTGGCATTTGCGACGATACTCGGTCGCATGGGCGATGCCGAGCCGACGGCCGGAGCGGACGATCAGGGCTCGCTGGCAGCGGTCCTGATCGTGCTGCGGCTGCTGGCCGCCTGGTGCTTCGCCGCGATCGGCGCGCTCGGCCTGTTGATGGGCTTCGCGGACACGAACTACGTGATCTTCCACGTGGTGCTCCTGGCCGGCGGCGTGGCCATGCTCGGCTTCCGCCCGATGCTCCGGCGCCCGCGGCCGATCGCCTACCTGGCCGGCGCGGTGGTGGCCCTGCTCGGTCTGCTCATCTCGGCGCTGCCGCGTGCCTCGGCCGCCGTGTGCTGCCGTCTCTCCGGCTACGAGAACCCGCACGGCTTCCCGTTCGCCTTCCTGGCCGGCGGCCATCTCGATGCCTGGCGGGCCTTCGCCGACCTGGTCTTCTGGGCCTGCGTCGGCCTGTTCCCGCTGGCCGTGATCACACTGGTCGCGCCGGCGCCCGGGCCGGCGCCGGGTCACCCGGCCGGGCACGTCGCGCACGCCGAGCAGCGGGCCGAGGTAGCGGACGACGAGAATGTCGGAGGCCTTCCGTAGTCTGGCCCGGTGAGCGAGCCCGACAGCACGCCGAGGAGCACCGCCGACGAGCCCTGGCCGGTGCGCGTCGTGAGTCAGAAGGTCGGCGCCTGGATCGCCAAGCTCGGCTGGGTCTGGGTCGACGGCCAGGTCGCCCAGATCAGCCGCCGTCCCGGCTCCGCGGTGGTGTTCCTGACCCTGCGCGACCCCTCGGCCGACCTCAGCCTCACCGTCACCGCCCATCGCGACGTGCTCGACGCCGGCGCCCCCGAGCTCGCCGAGGGGGCCCGGGTCACGCTGCACGCCAAGCCGGAGTTCTACCCGGCCCGCGGCACGCTCAGCCTGCGCGCCGACGAGATCCGCCAGGTCGGCCTCGGCGAGCTGCTCGCCCGGCTCGAGAGGCTGAAGAAGCTGCTCGCCGCCGAGGGCCTGTTCGCCCGCGAGCGCAAGCGCCGCCTGCCGTTCCTGCCCCGCCGGGTCGGCCTGATCACCGGCCGGGCCAGCGCCGCCGAGCGCGACGTGCTGATGAACACGCGACGCCGCTGGCCCGCGGTCGACATCAAGGTCTACAACGTGCCCGTCCAGGGCCCCACCGCGGTGCCGCAGATCATCGAGGCGCTCAAGGCCCTCGACGGCGACGAGACCGTCGACGTCATCGTGATCGCCCGCGGCGGCGGCAGCGTCGAAGATCTGTTGCCCTTCTCCGACGAAGCGCTCTGCCGTGCGGTCTTCGCGGCCCGCACCCCGGTGGTCAGCGCGATCGGCCACGAGACCGACACCCCGCTGCTCGACTACGTCGCCGACCTGCGCGCCTCCACCCCGACCGACGCGGCCAAGCGCATCGTCCCCGACCTGGCCGAGGAACGTCAGCTCATCCAGGTCGCCCGCCGCCGCATCGAGCGGTCGCTGCTGACGCTGATCGAGCGCGAGGAACACCGCATCGCGCAATGGCGGTCCCGGCCGTCGCTGGCCCGCCCCGAGCTGCTGGTCGACCAGCGCGCGGCCGACGTGAGCGCACTGCGCGAGCGCGCGGTCCGCAACCTCGAGCACCGGCTGCGCCGGGCCGACGACGACCTGCGCCACACTCTCGCCCGGCTGCGCGCGCTGTCACCGGCGGCGACCCTTCAGCGCGGCTACGCGATCGTGCAGCGCGACGACGGCCACGTGGTCCGCGCGGCCGGCGAGGTGAAGCCCGACGACCTTCTCCGCTTGCGGCTGGCCGAGGGCGAGCTGCACGCAATCGTGACCGACGAACAGGAGAGCGCATGACCGACGACAATCTGTCCTACGAGCAGGCCCGCACCGAGTTGGCCGCCGTGGTCGAGCGGCTCGAGCAGGGCGGCAGTTCGCTGGAGGAGTCGCTCGCCCTGTGGGAGCGCGGCGAGAAGCTGGCCGACGTCTGCCAGCGCTGGCTCGACGGGGCCCGGGAGCGCATCGACGCCGCCCGGGCCACTCGTGCCGAGTCAGCGGGTTAGCTGTTGAACATCTCGAGCTGGGCGCTCGACATCTCCTTGACCGTGCCCGACGGCTTGGTCTGCGCCTTCTGCTCCCCGTAACCGCTGACCGTGACCGTCCACTTGCCGGCCGCCTCGTCGGCGGTCTTCGGCGCGTCGATCTCCAGCTTGGTGAGCCGGCCCTGGTCGTCGAGGGTCGCGGTGAACGGCAGCGCCGAGGCCGCGGCGCCCATGTCCTTGACCGAGTCGGTGTCCAGGAACGCGTCCCCCGACCCGATCTTGGTGGCGTCGAGCTTGCCGGTGACGGTGTGAGCGTCGCCCGTCACCTCGGTCACGGCGTCGACCATGGCGCCCACGTAGAGAATGTCCGGCTTGGTCACGTCGAGGTCGAAGTCGCCGCCCTTCTTGAGCTTGGTCGTGTCGACGTGGAACCAGGTGTCCGGGGCGGCCTTCTCGTCGAGAATCGACTTGCCGCCGGTGGTCATCCGGATCCAGCGGTCGGGCTCGGCGAGCACCATCTCGAGCTTGAACTTGAAGCCTTCGGTCTTGGTGTCGATCGCGAGCGCGGCGCTCTTGCTGGCCGTGTGGACCATGCCCTCGGCGTCGGCGCCCGGCGACGAGGCGGTGAAGGCGTAGTTGCCGTTCGCGAGCTCCTTGGTGGAGGCGGCGAGCGCGGCCTTGGGGTCGGCCGGCGCCTTGGTGGCGGTTTGCGCCGCGGCGTCGCCGCCAGGGGAAGAGGTGGTGGAGTCCGCGCAGCCACTCAGGCCGAGGGCGAGCACACCAGCTATGGCAATCGGGATGAACCCCCGTAGATTTTTCATGGCGCGGAGCTTAGATGACCGTCGAAGCAACCGTGGGGGTGGCTACGAGTTGAACCATTCCAAGGCCGTCTCCGAGGCCTCGGCGACCGCACCCGACGGCTCGGCCACGGCCTGCTGCTCGCCGTAGCCCGAGACGGTGAGCGTCCACTTGCCGTCCAGGTCGACCTCGAACGAGGTGAGCCGCCCCCGATCGTCGAGGGTCGCGGTGAACGGCGCCGATGCCGCGCGCGCCACGCCCTGGACCGCCGTGGGATTGAGGAAACCGCCCCCGGCCGCGCCCTCGGTGGCGTTCAGCGTGCCGGCCAAGACACGCCCGTCGCCGTGCGCCTCGATCACGGCCGTGAGCAGCGGGCTCACGTCGGCCCAGCCCACGGCGTCCAGATCGATGCTGTGGCCCTTCGCGATCCGGCTCTCGGCCACATGCCGCCACGTCTTGGGGTTGAGGCCCTCGCCGTACGCGTCCTCGCCCGTGGTCGAGGTGGCCCGCACCCAGGCGTCCCCGCCGGCGAGGACCACTTCCATGTTCAGGTTGAGCGACGCGTTCTCGCCGATGACCGTGTACTTCGCGCTCCTGCTGGGCAGATGCACGACGCCCATCCCGTGCGCGTCCGGCGCGCCGACGGTGAAGGCGTAGTCGCCCGCCTTCATCTCCTCGGTGGAGGCGGCCAGTAGGGCCTTGGCATCGACCTTCGGCTCCGCGGCCACCTGAGCCGCCGGGCCGGCACAGCCGCCGAGTGCCAGCACGAGCACGCAGGCGGCGATCAGCCGCACCTTCCCCATGGCGCGGCAGTTTAACGATCGTCTATCGAAGCGAGGTGGCGAGGGCTTCCAGATTCTTCATGTCGGTCTTGCCGACCACCACGATCGTGCGGGCCTGGTCGGCCAGGACCAGCGCCTTCTCTCCCGGCCGCCCGTCGTAGACCCGCCACACCCCCGCCGGGGTGCGGAAGTTGCCCAGCGCCTTGGCGTCATCGCCCAGCTCACCGGGAAGCAGCGAGGCCGGCGGCACGCTGCTCTCGACCAGCTGCACCGGGTCTTTGTCCGGATCGACGTAGCCGAGCCGTAGCGTCGCGCCGTCGCTCAGCTTCTTGAAGGTGGCGCTCGACGTGTGCCAGTCGTCGCCGAGCCCCTGCGGCACGACCACGGTGAACGCCGCCGCCTGTCGCGCCTCCTGAATCGTCGGCGCAGGGTCGACCGTGATCGGCGCGTCCCCGCTCAGCACCACCCGATAGAAGATCAGCAGCAGCGCGATCGGCACGAGCAGCACCGCGAGCGACATCACCATGTCGCGAGGTGAGCGTTCCCCTCCGCGTCCGAGACGCGGCGACGGCTGGGTTTCGCTTTCTTCGGGTACGGCCGGAGCACCCTGCTCGCCGGCGGCCGTCGTCGGCGGCTGGTCGGGCTTCGGATCGGTGCGCGGCGCTGGTTCCACTCACCCATTGTTAACCATGTCGCTGAAGCGGGACTTTGCGCATCCGGCCATGTGAGGATCGTGGGACTACCAGCCCCGCAACGTCGCGAGGAGGCGCACCATGCCTGCCCGGGTTCCGCAGGATCTCGACCGCAACATCGCCCTCGACCTGGTCCGCGTGACCGAGGCCGCAGCCATGGCCGCGGGCCGCTGGGTCGGCCGAGGCGACAAGAACGGTGGCGACGGCGCGGCCGTGGACGCCATGCGCAAGCTCATCAACTCGATCCAGATGCGCGGCATCGTGGTCATCGGTGAGGGCGAGAAGGACGAAGCCCCCATGCTCTTCAACGGCGAGCAGGTGGGCGACGGCACCGGCCCCGAGGTGGACGTGGCCGTGGACCCGATCGACGGCACCACCTTGATGAGCAAGGGCATGCCCGGCTCGGTGAGCGTCCTCGCGGTGGCCGAGCGCGGCGCGATGTTCGACCCCAGCGCCGTCTTCTACATGGAGAAGATCGCGGTCGGTCCCGACTGCGCCGATGTCATCGACATCAACGCCCCCACCGCCGAAAACCTGCGTCGTATCGCCAGGGCCAAGCGCTCGAGCGTCTCGGATGTGACGGTCTGCATCCTCGACCGCCCCCGCCACGCCGCGCTGGTCGAAGAGGTGCGCCAGGCCGGCGCCAACATCAAGTTCATCTCCGACGGCGACATCGCCGGCGCCATCTCCGCGGCCCGCACCGAGTCGGATGTGGACGTGCTGATGGGCATCGGCGGCACTCCCGAGGGCATCACCGCGGCGTGCGCCCTGAAGTGCCTGGGCGGCATGATCCAGGCCAAGCTCTGGCCGAGGGACGACGCCGAGCGCGAGAAGGCCCTGGCCGCCGGCCACGACCTCGATCGCGTCCTGACCACGGACGACCTGGTGACCGGCGACAACTGCTTCTTCGTTGCCACCGGGGTGACGTCGGGCGACCTGCTGAAGGGCGTCCGCTACCGCTCGGGCGGGGCACACACCCAGTCGATCGTCATGCGCTCCAAGAGCGGCACGATCCGCGTGATCGACAGCTACCACCGCCTCGAGAAGCTGGCCCTCTACTCGGCCGTCGACTTCGACGGCCACCTCCCGACCGTCCCGATGGGCGAGGGCGACCCCGTCATCTGAGACTTCCCGCAGCACAACGCGACGCCAGGGCCGGCCGTACGGGCGGGGCCTGGCGTCGGTCGTTGATCGTCAGAACTTGCCGTGGGCGACGTCGGCAAGGGTCACGCGGGTGACGGTGTAGTTGATGTCGACGCCGTCGCCGGCGAACTTGATCGGCAGGCCGGTCTCGGCGTCGACGGTCAGGGTCTCGGCGCTGGTGGTGGCGGGCTTGCCGGCGGTCAGGTTCAGCACGGCCCGGCCCTGGTAGGTGCCCTTCTCGACCTTGACCTCGGGCATCTGGCCGAGCAGGCGCAGCACGCCGGCGCGGACCTGCGGGTTGCCGGCGCCGTCGCGCAGGGCGTCCATCGAGTTGTTCCAGACCCAGTTATCGGTGGTGTTGAGCTGGAGGAAGGGACCGCCCTTGAGCTTCTCCAGGATCTCGGCGTCGGCCGGCCTGGGCGGAACGACGCCCGGGTCGTCGAGGGTCGGCTTGACCTTGGGGTTCTTCGGAACATAGGCCCAGGCCATGTCCTTGCGGGCCGCGTTCAGATCGCCCGTGGCCGCCTCCGTGGCCGCCGCGACCGTCTTCTTCCGGCCGGCCTCGTCCTCCTGCTTGTGCCCGTTCTTCACCTGCGCCGGCAGGGCGCCCTTGGTCTTGGCGAAGTAGTAGTCGCCGTTGTCCGCGTGCAGGTCCCAGACGTCGACCTTGAGCCCGTCGTCGAAGACCTGGTCGCGCAGCAGGAGCGTCGCGTCGCCCTTGGCCGGCTCGGCCTTGGCCAGGTAGCCGACCAGCTGAACCAGCGGCGAGTCGGCGGTGGCGCCCGAGGTCGCCGTGGCCGGGTTCGGGGCGGCGAGGTTCGGCGACGGCGCCTGCGTGCCGGTCCCGCTGGTGGCCACCGCGATCGCGGCGACGGCGGCGACGGCGAATCCGGTCCCGGCCGTCGCGCGCCACGCGATCCGGCGCCGGCGCAGCGTCCGTCCGCGACTTTCGATCTGGTCGAGGTCGGGCGCCCACGGACGGTCCCCGACCATGCCCTGCAGCGCCGCGCTCAGGCGGTGCTCGGTGTTGTCGTCGTACGACATGGTCAGATCTCTCCTCGGTTCAGGACGGACTTGAGCTTGGTCAGCGCCCGGCTCGTCTGGCTCTTGACGGTGCCCTCGCTGCACCCCAGGGCCTCGGCGGTCTCCCGCTCGCTGAGCCCCTCGAGAAACCGCAGGACGACGGTCGCCCGCTGCCGCTTGGGCAGTGACTGCAACGCCTGAAGCAACTCGGCCCGGTTCACCACGTGGTCGGACATGTCCGAGACGGTGATGTCGGCCACCCGATCGTCCGGATGCACGGTCAGGTTCTTGTTCCGGCGCCAGTTGCGTCGCGACTCGTTGATCAGGATGCGCCGCACGTACGCGGACGGATTGTCCGCACGCTGAACCTTGCGCCAATGGCTGTAGGCCTTGGCCAGGGCCTCCTGGACAAGGTCATCTGCCAGGTACCAGTCACCGCACAGCAGATACGCCGTGCGGTGCAGCGATGCGGCAATCCCCTGGACGAAAACCCGGAACTCCTGCTCCGTGCCGCTCGCCGATCCGGCCGGTCGGTGCCTCATTACGGTCGTCACACCCAGCAAGACACGGGCATGGCCGTGGGGGTTGTCAGCAAGTCCGATCTTTCTGGGGAGTTACAGAGCCCGCTCGTAGCAGAGTGACAGGTCGGAGCCGACGTAGACGCCGTACAGCGGAATCGGGCGGTAGCCCTCGCGCTCGTAGAAGCGGATGGCGTCCGGCTGGGCGGGCCCCGTCTCGAGGCGCAGGGTGGTCCAGCCGCGGTCTCGGGCCTTCTCTTCCAGCGCACGCAGCAGGGCCGCCGCCACGCCGGAACCACGGCTGGCGGGCTCGACGTACATGCGCTTGACCTCGGCGCTCGCCTCGTCCAGCCGGCGGAGGGCGCCGCAGCCGACCGCCCGCCCGTCCGGGGAGACCGCGATCACGAAGACGTCGATGTCGGCGGCCGAGGGGGCGGCGCCGGGCTCGTGGTCGTCGCTGCCGTAGCGGTCGTCGAGCTCGATGCGCTGGGCGGTGCGGAGCGCCTCGCCGGACTCGTCGTCCCAGGCGCGTTCCTCGATCGTCCAGGTCATCTGCGTCTCTTCCTGCCCCGTAGCCGTAACAAGCGTTACGGTAACATCCGTTACGGTTGCGGAAGGGGAGACGCGTGTCACGGACGGCGGATCGGCCGGCTCAGGAGGAGGCGCTGTCCCGGGCGGTGTGGGACGTGCTTGCCAAACAGGGTTTGGAGCGCCTCACTGTGCGAGCCGTGGCGGCCGCGGCGGGTTGCACGACGGGCTTGGTGATGCACCGTTTCCCCAACCGGCAGGCGCTGCTGCGGCACGCGCGCGAACTGCTGCACGAGACCTCACATCGCCGTGTCGAGGCGCTGGAGGCGACGGCGGCTTCGCCGCGGGAGGCGCTGCGGGCAGTGCTCCGGCAGGGCTTGGCGGTCGACGAGGAGACCATCAACGGGAGCGTCGTGTGGATCGGCTTCCTGGCCGCGGCCTTCGCCGACGACGAGCTGATCGAGATCCACCGGCGCAACAACCGCCTGTGGCGGGAGAGGCTGGAACGGCTGGTCGGCGGGGCGGCGCCGGAGTGGCCGGCCGAGCGGGTGTCTACTGTGGCGCTCGCCTTGAGCGCGATGGTCGAGGGCGCCGCGGCCTTCGCGGCGGCTGACGCCGCCTCCTACCCCGCGGTGGTGCAGGTGGAGATGCTGGATGCGGCCCTTGTCGCGTACGGGTTGGCAGAGGTGCCCTGATCGGCTCACGGTAACGGCGCCGGCCGGTCGCCCGGAGGGGCAACCGGCCGTGCGAACGAGATCAGGCGAGGGAGATCGCGACCTGCTCGAGCGCGTCGTACGACTCCTGCATCCCCGACTCCATTCCGGAGTCGATGACGATGTTGCGGGTCGCCTTGTCGTTGTACTCGCAGAGGGCCTCCAGGTAGGTGCGGCCGTCCTTCTCGGTCAGGGTCACCGTGACCAGGCCCGCGTTGCCGTCCGGGTCGGGGACTCCCTCGAAGGCCTCCGTGTTCACCAGGCGCTCGGGCGCGGCGACCTCGCGGAACTCCCCGTGGAAGGCGACCTCGAAACCCCCGTTCGCCACCATCACGTAGCGCCAGTTGCCGCCGACGCGGAGGTCGACCTCGACGCTGGTCACCGTGCCCTTCTGGCCGGCCCACCAGCGCTTGATGAGCTGCGGCTCGGTGTAGGCGCGCCACACGTGGTGGCGCGGTGCGTCGAACTCGCGGGTGATCAGGATCTGGGTGTCGGCCGGAAGTGTCACCTTGGCCGTGCCGCTAGTCGTCGCCATGAGAATCCTCCTCGTTGAGTTCCGCCAGGATGGTGTCCATCAGGTCGAAACGCTCGTTCCATGCCTGCTCGTACTTGCTCAACCAGTCGTGGATCGGGCGCAGTGGCTCGGCGTTCAGCCGGTAGAGCCGTTGCCGGCCCTCGTCGCGGACGCGCACCAGGTCGACCTCGCGCAGCACCCGCAGGTGTTTCGAGACCTGGGGCTGGGCCAGACCGAGCATCGCGACCAGGTCGTTGACCGGGCGCTCGCCCTGGGCCAGCAGGTCGAGGATCTGCCGCCGCCGGGGCTCGGCCACCGCGTTGAACGCGTCTGTCGTCGTTGCCGCTCGTGCCATGGCCCAATCGTATACCCATAAGAGCATACGTCAAGCCGTGAAAGGAAACCGGGCCAAGAGCAAAACGGACTTATTCGCCGGCTATGGCGTCGAGCGCCTTCGCCAGCGACGGCAGGTCGAGGTCGCCGAGGTGGTCGAAGATCCGCCTCCGGACGCTGAGCAGGTGCGTCGGCCATGCCTCTTGGAGGCGCGCCAGGCCTTTCGACGTGAGCACCGCGTTCCACCCGCGGGCGTCGTCCTCGCACTTCGTGCGCTTCACGTAGCCGCTGGACTCGAGCTTGGCGGCCAGCCGGGTCATTCCGCTCAGCGACATGTCGCACGCCTGGGCGAGCTCGCTCATACGCATGAGCCCGCACTTCGACTCGGAGAGATTCCGCAGCACGCTGTACTCGCTGAGCGCCATCCGCTGGCCGCGCTCGAGGTCGTGGTTGAGCGAGCGGGGCAGCACCAGCATGAGCCGGCCGAGGGCGCGCATGACCGCCTCCTCCTCCGCGCTGAGCGGCGGAACCCCGTCGGGAGCGGATGTGGCGGACATGACATTGATCCTACGTCGGTTGCACCCAAGTACTTGTTTGACGTATCAATTACGCCGAGCCCCGGGCAACCCGCCGGGTACAGAGGCACGAAACGGAGCACCGATGACCAAGATCGGAATCATTCTCGGCAGCACGCGCCCCGGGCGTAACGGCGAAGCCGTCGCCAAGTGGGTGCTGGATGTCGCGAGCAAGCGCACCGACGCCGAGTTCGAGCTGGTCGACCTGCTCGACTACAACCTGCCCCACCTCGACGAGGCGATCCCTCCGGCGATGGGGCAGTACAGCAAGCCGCACACCCTGGAGTGGGCCAAGAAGATCGGCTCGCTCGACGGCTTCGTCATCGTCACGCCGGAGTACAACCACTCCACGTCGGGCGCGCTCAAGAACGCGATCGACTTTCTGTTCGCCGAGTGGAACAACAAGGCGGCCGGTTTCGTCGGGTACGGCTCCGTCGGCGGCGCCCGCGCGATCGAGCACCTGCGGCTGATCGCCGGCGAGCTCATGCTGGCCGACGTCCGTGCATCGGTGCACCTGTCGCTGGCCCAGGACTTCGAGAACTACAGCATCTTCCTGCCCAAGGAGCAGCACGAGCAGGCCCTGACCGCTGTGATCGACCAGGTCGTGGCCTGGAGCAAGGCGCTGGCCCCGATCCGGGAGGCGGCAGCCGCGTAGGCCCGGCCAAAGCGGACAAAGGGGGCCGGGGTTGGCATTCCGGGCCCCGCATTGCACAATGCTGGGGTGCAAAACCAGACAACTAGTGACTCTTGGCAGCAACTGCTCGAAATGCCACGAAAGTCTTGGTGGGCCAGGCTGCCGTTCGGGGTCCGGATGGCGGCCGGCGCCAGCGCCGTTCTGGCGGTGATCGCCGGCGGGGTCGTGGGAATCGCGACGCTCACCGGCGGTCATGGCGGCGAGGGGCCGCGGATCGTGACCGAGGTGGGGCAGGCCGCGCCGGCGACCCGCGAAGTGCCGGAAGCGGCCGAACCGGCAGCCGAGAAACCTCGCGCTCAGCGTCGTTTTTCCACCCCATCCGATCGTACGGCGGCCAAATCGCCCAAAAACGCAGCGCCGGCCGCCCCCGTGGCCTCCAGTCCCGCGGTGGTCGCGCCGGTCACACAGCCGCCGGCTCCGACCGAGCCGGTGCGGACGACCCGCACCGAGGTGGAGACCCGCGAGATCCCGTACGAGACGAGGCTGGTCCGCGACCCGGCCCTGCCCCGCGGCTCGACGAGGGTCGAGACTCCCGGCGTCAAGGGCGTCGAGACCCTGCGCTACCTGGTCACCCTCGCCGACGGCCGGCCGGCCGGCCGGTCGCTCATCGACGCGGTGGTGACCCGCCAGCCGCAGCACCGGGTGATCGCGCTCGGCACCCAGCACCCGGCCGCCAAGAAGAACTGCGGCGAGGCCCTCAACTTCTGCGTCCCGCTGGGCCGCAAGGCGATCTGCCCGGGCAAGGGCCGCGAGGAGGACGCGTCCATCCCGCTGCCCGACATGGTCCTCAACGCCGCCGATCTGGAGTATCTCGAAGGGCTGGCCTGCTGACCGGCGCGAGGGAAGACTGAGATCGTGCCGTTGACCGAAGCCCGTCTGCTCGAGGTCGCCGAGCGGGTCGCCGAGGTGCCCGGCGTGGCCGGGATAGTCCTGGGCGGCAGCCGGGCGCGCGGCTCGCACGCCCCCGACTCCGACACCGACGTCGGCCTCTACTACCGGTCCCCGCTCGACGTCGATCTCCTCGACCGGCTGGCCAAGTCGATCGCCGGGCCGGCCGCGATGGTGACCGCGCCGGGCGGGTGGGGCCCGTGGGTCGACGGCGGTGGCTGGCTGAAGATCGATGGCCACGCGGTCGACTGGATCTACCGGGACCTCGACCGCGTGCTGGCCGTGTGGTCCGATGCGGAGCGCGGGAAATACGGCTTCCACCAACAGCCCGGTCACCCGCTCGGTTTTCCCGATTTCGCGTACGTCGGTGAGCTCGCCCTCAGCCGCATCCTGGCCGATCCCACGGGGGAGCTCACCGAGGCACGCGAGCGGATGCGCGTCTATCCGCCCAAGCTGTCCGAGGCCCTGGTCGCCGGCCTGTGGGAGGCCGACTTCCTGGTCGCGGTCGCCCGGAAGGCGGTCTCCCGCGGCGACAGCGCCTACGTCGCCGGCTGCCTGTTCCGCCTGGTCGGGGTGTGCGCGCACGCCCTGCACGGCGCCGCGAAGGAGTGGCTGATCAACGAGAAGGGCGCGGTGGCGGCGGCGGCCGCCCTGCCCGGGGCTCCCGAGCGGTTCCGCCAGCGGGTCGACGAGGCGTTCGTCGGGGTCGACGGCGACCCGCTGCACCTGACCGCGGCCATCGACGTGGCCGCCGATCTCGTCCTCGACACCGCGGACGCGTGCGCCATGATGATCCGGTGACTGCCGACGCGCCCACGATCCTCGCCACCAGCGCCGGTTTCCGGCGCGGACCCCGCGGCCCGTACGACGTGCATGCCGGGCCGATCCACCGCTTCGCGGCCGAGCTGTCCGGTGCGAGCAATCCCAAGATCTGCGTGCTGACGCAGGCCACCGGTGATCCGCAGACATTGATCGGCGCCTGCTACTCGGCGTTCGCCGGCACCGAGTTCCGCCCGTCGCACCTCGCGCTGTTCCCGATGCCGAACGTCGACGACATCAGGGCGCACCTGCTGGAGCAGGACGTCATCTGGGTCGAGGGCGGCAGCGTCGCGAACCTCTGCGCGGTCTGGCGGGCGCACGGCCTCGACGAGATCCTGCACGAGGCCTGGCAGTCCGGCGTCGTGCTGGCCGGCATCTCGGCCGGCTCGATCTGCTGGCACCAGGGCGGCTGCACCGACAGCTACGGCCCCGAGCTGCGCGGCTTCACCGACGGGCTGGGCTGGCTGCCGTACAGCAACGGCGTGCACTACGACGGCGAGGCGCAGCGCCGGCCGAAGATGCACGAGCTGATCGCGACGGGCACGCTCGGCGACGGCTACGCGACCGACGACGGCGCCGGGCTGGTCTACCGCGGCACCGATCTGGCCGAGGTCGTGGCCGATCGGGAAGGCCCGAAGGGTTACGAGCTGAAGCGGGCAGCGGACGGCTCGGTGGTGGAGACGCCGCTGCCCACGAGGGTCCTGAATTACGCGGCGTAGTGCAGGATCACGTTGTGCACGTGCTGGGTCTTCTCGACCCCGCGGAACTCGACTTCGTGCTGGTGCGTGCCCACGGTGATGACGATCGTGCCGGAGGAGAAGAACTCGCCGGCCCAGCTCTTGTTGCTGACCACGCTCACGCTGCTGATCTTCGAGTACGGGATGCTCGTGATCGCCACGCGCTTACCGACGAAGGACTTGTCCTGGATGATGATGCGCCGGTTGGTCAGCCCGATGAAGCCGGTGCCCGCCCCGATCGCGTCGTACACGGCGATGATCTGCTCGCCGTCGAGAAGGCCGCTCTCCACCTGCTGGAGCTGCCCCTTGTTGTCAAAGATGACGTCAGCCATGGCCGCAGCCTAGCGGCCGGGCTCTATGGCGCAGGCGAGGTGGTGCCGACCACGGTGCGGTAGAAATCCTCGATGCGGGCGGCGAGCGTTACCTCACCGTCCGTGATGGCGTCGCCGTCGCGGGCACCCAGGCAGATCTGTGTGTGACCGTCGAATCGCCGGATACTGGGGCGGATGTGCAGTGTGTCCGCCGCCACCTTGATTCGTTCGGTCAATGCGGCATGCTGACTCTCGTCGCATGCCAGCTCGCGCTTGAGCTGAACGCCTTCACGCGTCCAGCCGCTCAGCAGAGCAAGTGCGTCGCTCAGATAGTCGGATCCGTTCGCCCGACGTCTTCTGGCCCGCATCCGCCGCACCCCCTAGGCGTCGTTGCCGGCTTGTGGCCAAACTGTCGCCGTGTCGTCATGGTCGGTGCCCCACAGTCTTGTCTTCCGCGTCAACCATGTCCACGCCCACATATACGTGTTTGCGTGACGATCGGGACGGCTCGGGCAACCTGAACGGTGAACTTTTGTGGGATCCTCTGATCTCATGCCGGGGGAACAGCACGTCAGCGCCGTGAAGTCACGCAAGGTGATCGTTGCGGCGGCCATTATCACCGACCGTCGCGTGCTTGCCTGCGAGCGCTCGGCGCCGCCCGAGGTGGCCGGCCGGTGGGAGTTTCCCGGCGGCAAGGTCGAGCCGGGCGAGACCGACGAGCAGGCGCTGGCCCGGGAGTGCGTCGAGGAACTGGGCGTACGCGTCGAGGTCGGCGCCCGCATCGGGCCGGACGTGCCGCTCGCGCACGGCCGCGCGGTCCTGCGGGTCTTCGTGGTGCGGTTGCTGGACGGCGACGAGCCGAGGGCCCTCGAGCACACCGCCATGCGCTGGTTGTCCGCGGACGAACTGGACTCGGTCCACTGGCTGCCCGCGGACAAGCCGATCGTCGCCGCCCTGCCGCCCCTACTGGCCGTAGGTCTTTCGTAGTTCCCGCTTCAGCACCTTCATGCTCGGCCCGAGCGGCAGGGACTCGGCGAAGCGCACCTGACGCGGGTACTTGTGCTTGCCGAGCTTCTCCCGCGACCACTCGATGAGCTCGTCGGCGGTGATCCCGTCCGGCTCGGCCACGACCACCGCGCAGATCTCCTCGCCGTGCACCGGGTCGGGCACGCCGATCACCGCGACCTGCAGCACGGCCGGGTGCCGGGCCAGCGCCTCCTCGACCTCGCGCGGGTAGACGTTGAAGCCGCCCCGGATCACGAGGTCTTTCTTGCGGTCGACGATCGTGATGAACCCGTCCTCGTCCTTGGTGCCGAGGTCGCCGGTGCGGAACCAGCCGTCGACGACGGCCTGGGCGGTCGCCTCGGGGTTGTTGAGGTACGCCGCGAACACGTTGTGCCCGCGGATCACGATCTCGCCGAGCTCGCCGGTGTCCATGAGCTCGATCCGCTCGTCGATCTCGGGCCGGGCGATCTCGACCTCGACACCCCAGATCGGGTGCCCGACCGTGCCGGCCTTGACCCCGAACGCGGGCTGGTTGGTGGTGGCGGTCGGCGAGGTCTCGGAGAGGCCGTACCCCTCGAAGACGGTGGCGTGGAAGGTCTCGTTGAACTTCTCCAGCACCGCCACCGGCAGTGAGGCGCCGCCCGACACGCAGAGTCGCAGCGAGGGCAGCCGGTCGGCCTTGGCCGCGGCCTCGAGCAGCCCGATGTACATGGTTGGCACACCGTGGAAGATGGTCACGTTCTCCTTGACCATCAGGTTGATCGCGGCCTCGCCGGTGAAGCGGGCGAGCAGCACGATCGTGCCGCCCATCCGGAACGTGCCGTTCATCCCCACGGTCTGGCCGAACGTGTGGAACAGCGGCAGGCAGCCCATCACCACGTCGTCCTCGTACAGCTCGTGGATGTCGAAGACGTTGACCATCGTGTTCATCACGAGGTTGAGATGGGTGAGCAGCGCGCCCTTGGGCTTGCCGGTCGTGCCGCTGGTGTAGAAGACGACCGCGACGTCCTCGGCCTCGCGACTCACATACGTCCGCAGTGGCGGCACCGCGGCGGCCGCGTCCTCGAGCCGGCGCACGCCTTCCACGGCGGGCCCGACCGACGCGACCTCCACCCCGGCGATCTTGGAAGCGGCCACCGCGTTCGCCAGCTGGCTGGAGTGCGCCACCAGAAGCTTGGCCCCGCTGTCGGAGAGAACGTAGGCGTTCTCCTCGGGCGTCAGCAGGAGGTGCATCGGGACGATCGTCGCGCCGACCGAGAGGACGGCGTAGTAGACCCGGGGGAAGTCGGCGAGGTTGGGGATCTGGATCGCCACCGTGTCGCCCGGGCCGATGCCGAGCTCGCGCAGGCCCGCCGCGTGCGCGAGGGTCTGCCGCCACAGATCGCGGTAGGTGATGCGCTCGGTCGTGGCGCTGTCGATCACGGCGAGCTTGTCGGGGTATTTACGGGCCGCTTCAGCCAGGACGGTGGCCAGCGACAATTGAGTCATGCGAGGTGTCCTCCGATCTTGGTGTACCCGCGGAGGAGATCGCGGGAGATGATCAGGCGCTGCATCTCGTCGGTGCCCTCGTAGATGCGCATCAGGCGAACCTGGCGGTACCAGCGCTCGATCGGCAGCTCCCGCGTGTAGCCCATGCCGCCGTGGATCTGCATGACCCGGTCCACGACCCGATTGGCCATGCCCGCGCCGTACAGCTTCGCCATTGACGAAGCATGCCGTGGATCCCAGCCCTGGTCCACCGTCCAGGCGGCGCGCAGGATCAGCCAGCGGGCCGCCTCCAGCTCCACCTCGGAATCGGCGATCATCCACTGGATCGCCTGGTTCGTGCCGATCTTGGCGCCGAAGGTCTCGCGCGTGTTCGCGTACTCGATCGCCATGCCCAGGGCCCGCTCGGCGATGCCCAAGGCGTTCGAAGGGATGAGGTAGCGGCCCTTGCCGATCCATTTCATGCCGAGCTCGAAGCCCTGGCCGATCTCGCCGAGGATGTTGCGGTGCGGCACCCGTACATCCTCGAAGATCAACGACGCGGGACCGCCCTCGCCCATCGTCTGGATGAACTCGGATCGCCAGCCCATCGAGCGGTCGACCAGGAAGGCCGTGGCGCCGCCGTTGCTGGCCTTCTTCGAGGGGTCGGTCACCGCGACCACGATCGCGAAGTCGGCGTCGTTGCCGTTCGTGATGAACGTCTTCTCGCCGTTGAGCACCCAGTCGTCGCCGTCGCGGACCGCCCGCAGCTTGATGTTGGCGGCGTCGGAGCCCGCGCCCGGTTCGGTGATCGCGAAGCAGGAGATGCGCTCGCCCTCGATCGTGGGCAGCAGGAACTCCTCCTTCTGCGCGTCATTGGCGAAGTAGAGGATGTTGTCGGCCTCGCCGCCGAACTTGAACTGCACGAAGGTGCGGCCCACCTCGGTCCAGATCAGCGACTGGAGGACGGCCGGCAGGTCCATCCCGCCGTACTCCTCCGGCGTGGACAGGCCCCAGAAGCCGAACTTCTTGGCCTTCTGCTGGAGCTCGCGCAGTTCGCTGAGCTCCAGCCCGGGCTGGTGGCGGCGCTCGCGGAGCAGCGCCTCCTGCTCCAGCGGCATGACCTCTTTGGTGATGAACTGACGAGCGGTGTCGCGAATCGCACGTTCCTCGTCGGTGAGCGAGAAGTCCATGTGCCTTAAACTAGCGGTGTAAGTTTTAGCACGTCCAGTGCGAATTTCTTGGAGTTTGCTGAGATGGCGCGACCCAAGCAGGCTTTGCTGACCCGTGAACGGATCGTCACGGCGGCATCCGCCCTGGTTGATGCCGAGGGGCTGGAGGCGCTGTCGACGCGTCGGCTCGCCACCGAGCTCGGCGTGCAGGGGCCGTCGCTCTACAACCACTTCGCCACGAAGGCCGAGATCGTCGACGCCGTCGCCGACGCGGTGGTCGAGCAGGTCGACCTCTCCGTCTTCGGCCGGCTCGTGTGGCACGAGGCGTTGCGGGCGTGGGCGAAGTCGTACCACGCGGCGCTGGCCGCCCACCCCAACGTCGTGCCCGTGCTCGCCACCGGCCCGGGTCGCCGTCCCGCCTCGCTGGCCATGGCCGAGGCGGTGTTCGGGGCGCTGGTCGACGCCGGCTGGCCGCCCGCGCGCGCCACCCACATCGGCGCGCTCATGCGTTACCTGGTGACCGGCTCGGCGCTCGGCTCGTTCGCGCTGGGCTTCGATATCGACCCCGCCCTGTACGACCAGTACCCGCATCTGCACCGCGCGCCGCTGCTGGCGGCGCATCATGAGGCCGTGGACGAAGGCGCCTTCGAGCTGGGCCTCGACCTGATGATCAGTGGCCTGATGGCCCGCCAAGAGATTGGGATCCGACGATGACGTCGCTCGACCGTCCGCATCTTTTCATCGGTGGGGAGTGGGTGCCGCCCGCCTCGACCGAGACCATCCCGGTGGAGAACCCCGCGACCGAGGAGATCATCGCGCACGTGCCGGCCGGCACCGCCGAGGATGTCGACCGCGCGGTTGCCGCCGCGACGGCCGCTTTCGAGGGCTGGGCCGGTCTGACGATGGCTGAGCGCGGCGCGGTGCTCGATCGGCTGCACGGCGCGCTCACCGCGCGGGCGGGCGACGTCGCGAAGACGGTCGGGCTCGAACTGGGAACGCCGCTCAAGGTCGCCAAGAATGTGCAGGCGGGGCTTCCGCTCACGGTCCTGCGAGGATATGCCGACTTGGCCGCCCGGTCGGAAGTATCCGAAAAAATTGGAAATTCCCTGATCGAGCACGAGCCCATCGGGGTCGTCGGCGCCATCACGCCGTGGAACTACCCGCTGCACCAGGTCGTCGCCAAGGTGGCCGCGGCGATGGCGGCCGGCTGCACGGTCGTGCTCAAACCGAGCGAGCTGACCCCGCTGGTGGCGTACCTGCTGTTCGACGCGGCCGCGGAGGCCGGCGTGCCGGCCGGGGTGCTCAACCTGGTGACCGGGACAGGGCCGGTGGTGGGCGCGGCCATCGCCGGTCATCCGGGCGTCGACATGGTCTCGTTCACCGGCTCGACCGCGACCGGCCGGGCGATCTCGCACGCCGCGGCCGACCGCATCGCCCGGGTCGCGCTGGAGCTGGGCGGCAAATCGGCCAACGTGATCCTCGAGGACGCCGACGTGGTCAAGGCGGTCAAGGTCGGCGTGGGCAACGCGTTCCTCAACTCCGGGCAGACCTGCACGGCCTGGACCCGCATGCTGGTGCATCGCTCGCTCTACGACGAGGCGGTCTCGCTGGCCGCCAAGACCGCTGCCGGCTACACCGTGGGCGACCCCTTCGACGAGGCGACCCGGCTCGGACCCCTGGTCTCCGGCGCTCAGAAGGAGAGAGTCGGCGGCTTCGTCGAGCGCGCCGCCGCTCGCCTGGTCGCGGGTGGCCCGGACGCGCCGCTTCCGGACCAGGGGCACTTCGTGGCGCCGACCGTCTTCGCCGACGTCGACCCGGACAGCGAGCTCGCCCAGGAGGAGATCTTCGGCCCGGTGCTGTCGATCATCCCGTTCGGCGACGACGACGAGGCCGTGGCGATCGCGAACAACTCGCGGTACGGCCTGGCCGGCGGGGTCTGGGGGTCGGACGAGCGGGCGCTCGCGGTGGCCCGGCGGATGCGCACCGGCGCGGTCGACATCAACGGCGGCGCCTTCAACCCGCTCGCCCCGTTCGGCGGGTACAAGCAGTCGGGCGTCGGACGCGAGCTGGGCGAGTACGGTCTTGCTGAGTTCCGTCAGGTGAAGGCGATTCAAAGATGACGACTTACTTCAATGGCGTGGTAGTTCGTTCGTCCGGGGAGCGGCCCGCGGTGGCCGAGCTGCGGCTGCCCGAGATCGGCCCCGGCCAGGTGCGCGTACGGGTGCGCGCCGCCGGCGTCTGCCACTCCGATCTGTCCATGATCAATGGCACCCTGCGCGCCCCGTACCCCCTGGTGCTGGGCCATGAGGCGGCCGGCGAGGTGATCGAGGCCGGCGACCACGTGACTCGCGCGGCGGTCGGCGACCACGTGGTGCTCAACTGGCAGCCGCCCTGCCGGAGCTGCTGGTTCTGCGCGCGCGGCGAGCCCTGGCTCTGCTCGACCTCGTCGGGCATCGCGGCCCTCGAGAACGGCATCACCCTCGACGGCGGGCCGGTGCACGTGGCGCTCGGCCTCGGCGCGTTCGCCACCCAGGTGGTCGCCCCCGAGAACGCGGTGATCCGGGTTCCCGCCGAGCTCGGCTTCGACCGCGCGGCCCTGCTCGGCTGCGGCGTGCTGACCGGCGTCGGCGCGGTCCGCAACACGGCCCAGGTCGCCGCGGGCGAGTCGGTCGTGGTGATCGGGCTCGGCGGCGTGGGCCTGTCGGTGGTCGCGGCCGCCCGCGCGGCGGGCGCCGCCGACGTGATCGCCGTGGACGTCACCGAGGCCAAGAAGGGACTGGCCGAGGCGGCCGGCGCCACCGACTTCGTGGTCTCCTCGGACACGCTGTCCAAGGAGATCCGGGTGCGTACCTCGGGCCGCGGCGCCGACCACGCCATCGAGTGCGTCGGACGGGCCGCCACGATCCGCGCGGCCTGGCGGTCCACCCGCCGCGGCGGCAAGGTGACGGTCGTGGGCATGGGCAGCAACGAAGACATGGTGCAGCTGTCCGCATTGGACATCTTCTCCTCGGCCCGCACGCTGCGCTCCTCGGTGTACGGCGGCGCCGACTTCGACGCCGAGATCCCGCGGCTCGCCGCCGACGTGCTCTCCGGCACGCTCGCGGTCGACCACCTGATCTCCGACCGGATAGGCCTGGCCGACGTCCCCGCGGCGTTCGACCGCATGTCCCGGGGCGAGGGTGCCCGGTCGGTGGTCCTGGTGTGATCGTGTAAGAGTGTCCGGATGCGACCGGAACCCGGCCAGGTGCTGCATTTCTCCGAGGACCCGACGCTCACGCGCTTCGCCCCGCACGTGGCCGCCACGTCCGGCACGGACACGCCGTACGTGTGGGCCGTGGATTGGCGCAACGCGCCGAGCTATTGGTTTCCCCGGCAATGCCCGCGCGCGATGGCGTGGGTGGGCGACGGCACCACCGACGCCGACCGCGACCGCATCATCGGCGCCGGCTGCGGCGAGCGTGTGCACGCCATCGAGTACGCCTGGCTCCCAGCCATGCGGTCGGCGAAGCTGTACGCCTACCGCTTCTCCGACGCCGCATTCCGCCACGTGTCGTCACCGGGCGCCCAGCCACACGCCCTGGTGGCGACCAAGGTGGTCACGCCGCTGGGCCCACCCGAGCCGGTCGGCGACCTGCTCGCGTGCCACGCCGCGGCCGGCATCCAGCTGCGCCTGCTCTCCAACCTGTGGTCGTTCTGGGACGAGGTCATCGAGAGCACGGCCGGCTTCAGCGGCATCCGCCTGCGCATCGCCCAGCCGCGCCCGCCGGCCAACGGGTAGCCGCGCCCGCCGGCCAACGGGTAGCCGCGCCCGCCGGCCGACGGGTAGCCGCGCCCGCCGGCCGACGGGTAGCCGCGCTCGCCGGCCGACGGGTAGCCGCGGCCGTCAGCCGACGGGTAGCCGCAGGCCGAGCAGCCCGCCCAGCTCGGCCAGCGCCAGCAGGTTCAGTCCGGTCGGCTCGGCGTGGCGGGTGGCGATCAGGCCCGGCCGGCGCTCCTCGGGCGCCGCCGCCCGGACGACCGCGCCCGAGGTGAGCACGAACGCGGTGTCGGTGAAGCCGTCGCCCAGGCGAACCGTGCTGCCGGCGATGAGCCGCCAGCCGTACGAGATCTGGGCGAAGACACGCCCCTCGGCGATCTCGAAGGGTGGCGCGAGCCCCTGCGCCGCGGCCCGCGAGGCGAACCACCGCCCGATCGTTCCCGAGTCCCACGGCACCCACTGCGCGCCCGGCGGAAGGACCGCCTCCAGCGGCTCCCAGTAGCTCATCCCGGGCAGGAACGGCAGGAACGGGCAGACCCGGTAGAGCGCCGCGTAGATGTCGTCGCCGGGCTCCTTCTCCAGGACCATCGCGGCCTGGAGCAGCCGTTCGTGCGGATCGGGCGTCCGCGCGATCAGCCCGAGCAGACGCTCCCGGTCTTCGGCGTCGGGCGGCGCCATCGTGGCGGAGCAGTCGGCGCAGATCTGGTGGCCGGCCGGCTGGCACTCGGGGCACCGGTAACGCCGGCAGTGCCCGCACACCGTGACGGCGAACTTGCCGCACGGGCAGGTGGCGATCGGCTCGACCGCGTCGTCGTAGTAGAGCTCGCCGTGCGGGTAGGACGTCGGCACGGCCTGAACCATGCCGCCCGGCCCGACCGGCCGCGGCGCGAGAATCGTCACCAGCGCCATGCAGCGGTAGAGGCCGGGGAGGACCCGTTGACGAGGTTCGGCCGGGTGACCCAGCGAGCATCCCACCCGCCCATGCTAGATCGTCCTAAGTGGCCGCCGGCGCCAGCAGGGCGGCGATGGTGCGGGCCAGTGCGGCCCGGGAGGCCGCCACCGACAGGTTCATCGCCTCGCGCCACGTGGACCAGGTCGGCCACATGCTGACCGCCGCCAGCGCGTTCAGCAGCTCGTCGTTGCCGTCGACCTCGGGGGCGAACACCACCGCGATCTCGTCGCGGACCCGGGCCACGTGCAGCCGGCGGTAATGCTGGAGCGTCTCGGAGAACGGCTCCTTCATCGCCGACGCCTTGGCGTTCGGGGCGATCAGCTCCAGCAGCTTGGCGCGCTGCTTGGCGTACGCCTCGATGCGCTCCGGCAGGGGCAGCTTCGCCGAGATCGGGCGGTGGGCGGCGTCGCGGATCTCGAGGACCCGCTGGCCGCTCGCCGCGAACAGGGCCTCCATGTCGGCGAAGTGGCTCCACAGGGCGCGCAGCGAGACGCCGGCCTGTTTGGCGATCTTTTCGGCCGTCGGGCGCAGGTCGCCCTCGCGGATCAGCTGGAGGTGGGCGTCGACGATGGCGGTGCGGGTGCGCTCCGAGCGGGCCGTGCGGCCGTCGACGCGCTGCGGCGAAGTGCTCACCGGTCGCTCCGGTAGCGGTTCAATTCCCGGTGGGCCAGCGACCGCTTGTGCACCTCGTCGGGGCCGTCGGCCAGACGCAGGGTGCGCGCGGCGGTCCAGAGCGCGGCGAGTGGCGTGTCCTGGCTGACGCCGGCCGCGCCGTACGCCTGAATGGCCTTGTCAATGATCCACTCGACCGTCGACGGTACCGTGATCTTGATGGCCTGGATCTCGGTGTGCGCGCCCTTGTTGCCGACCGTGTCCATCAGCCAGGCGGCCTTGAGCACGAGCAACCGGGCCTGCTCGATGCGCACCCGCGACTCGGCGATCCAGTCCTGCACCACGCCCTGCTCGGCGAGCGGCCGTCCGAACGGGGTGCGGGCGAGCGCCCGCGTGCACATGAGCTCGAGCGCACGCTCGCCCATGCCGATCAAGCGCATGCAATGGTGGATGCGGCCGGGGCCGAGGCGCGCCTGCGAGATCGCGAAGCCGCTCCCGGGAGAGCCGATCAAATTCGAGGCAGGCACGCGTACGTTGTCGAAGACCACCTCGGCATGCCCGCCGTGATCGCCGTCGGTGTAGCCGAAGACCCGCATGCCCCGCTTGACCTGCACCCCAGGGGTGTCGCGCGGCACGAGCACCATGCTCTGCTGCACATGCCGGGCGGCCGCGGGGTCGGTCTTGCCCATCACGATGAAGATCTTGCAGTTCGGGTTCATCGCGCCGGTGATGAAGAACTTGTGCCCGTTGATGACGTACTCGTCGCCGTCGAGCTCGATGCGGGTGCCGATGTTCGTGGCGTCGGAGGAGGCCACGCCCGGCTCGGTCATCGCGAACGCCGACCGGATGCTCCCGTCGAGCAGCGGCGCGAGCCACTCCCGCTGCTGGTCGGGGGAGCCGAACTCGGCGAGCACCTCCATGTTCCCGGTGTCGGGCGCGGCGCAGTTCAGCGCGCCCGGCGCCAGCGCGGGGCTGCGGCCGGTGATCTCGGCGAGCGGCGCGTACTGGAGGTTGGTGAGGCCGGCGCCGTGCTCGCCGGGCAGGAACAGGTTCCACAGGCCGGCGTCGCGGGCCTTCGCCTGCAGCTCCGCCAGCACCGGCGGCGGCCCCCAGCCCTCGTGCGCGCCGAGAGACGGCTCGGCCGGGTAGACGTGCTCGTCCATGAAGGACTGCAGCCGCTTGCGGTAGTCCTCGGTTTTCGCGTCGAAGCCGAACTCCATCAGTTCCCCTCCAGCGCCTCGTGGCCGCGCATCACCAGCGGGCCTACCAGGTTGCCGATAGTCTCGAAGCCCGCACCGACCGTCTGGCCCTGAACGTAGCGGTAATGCACGCCCTCGAGGATCACCGCGAGCTTGAATGCGGCGAAGGCCACGTACCAGTGCAGGTCGCTCACGTCGCGGCCGCTGCGCTCGGCGTAGCGGGCGCTCATCTCGCGCAGCGAGGGATGCCCGGCGACCTCGAGCGGCACGGTCGCGCGGCCCCCGCTGACCTGCAGGGGCAGGCCGGCGTAGGTGAGCATCAGGGCCACGTCGCTGAGCGGGTCGCCGAGCGTGGACATCTCCCAGTCGAGCACCGCGTTGATCTGCAGCTCGGGGCCGATCAGCACGTTGTCGAGCCGGTAGTCGCCGTGCACGACGGCGCCGGGGCCGCCGGCCGGGATGCCGACGGCCAGCCGGGCGTGCAGCTCCTCGATGCCGGCCACGTCACGGCTGCGGGAGGCGTCCAGCTGCTTCTTCCAGCGGCGGACCTGGCGCTCGTTGAAACCCTCGGGCCGGCCGAAGTCGGCGAGGCCGATCGCGGCCGGGTCGAGCGCGTGCAGGTCGGCGAGCGTGTCCACGAGGTCGAGCGTCAGCTTGTTGAAGGCCGGCGCGCCCAGCGCTTCCAGGTCGACGGAGTCGCGATAGATCCGCCCGTCGACGTGCTCCATCATGTAGAACGGCGCGCCAATAACCGAAATATCGGTGCAAAGCACGACGGGGCGCGGCGCCGGGAACCCGGCCTTCGACAGGGCCTCCAGCACCCGATGCTCCCGGACCATGTCGTGCGCGGTCGGCAGGACATGCCCGAGCGGGGGACGGCGAAGCACCCACCGTCGCTCGCCGTCGGTGATCGCATACGTGAGATTCGAGCGGCCCCCGGCGAACATCTGGCCGGTCAGCGGGCGCGACGAGCCGAGAAAGGACTGCAGCTGGTCGAGATCGAGGCCCTTCACGCGCGATCACCCTCGAACGCCCGCTGAATCTTGTTCATCCCGCCGAGCCAGCGATCGGTGTCGGTGGCCCGCAGCCGGTAGTACTCGGCCACCTCGGGGTGCGGCAGGATCAGGAAGCTCTCGCCCTCGATCGCCTTGGCGGCGACCTCGGCCACCTCGGCCGGCTCCAGCGCGCCCTCGGCCAGCAGCCGGGCACTCGCGCTGTCGCGCTCGTTGCCGCGGGTGAGCATGTCGGTGCGCACGCCCTGCGGGCACAGCGCCTGCACGATCAAACCCCGATGCGCGTACGTGGCGCGCAGCCACTCGGCGTACGCCAGGGCGCCGTGCTTCGTCACCGCGTAGGTGGCGCTGCCCAGGATCGAGAGCAGCCCCGCCGCGCTGACCGTCACCAACAGCCGCTTCGGCTCGCCCTGGTCGAGCCAGCGGGGCAGAAGGTGGCGGGTGACGTAAACATGGGACAAGACGTTGACCGAGAAGTCCCGCTGCCACGCCTCGTCGGGGGTGTTCTCGTCGCCGGCCGTGAGCACGCCGGCGTTCGAGCAGAAGAGATCGATGCCGCCGAGCGAAGCCCACGCCGTCTCGATCAGGCGACGGGTGTCGTCCTCGTTCGCGGCGTCGGCGGGCACGGCCAGCCCGCCGATCTCGCCGGCGACCGCTTCCGCCGTGGCCGCGTCGAGATCGCTCACGACCACCGAGGCGCCGTCGGCGGCGAACCGGCGGGCCAGCGCCGCCCCGATGCCGCCGCCGGCGCCGGTGACCACGACCCGCCTCACTGCACCGACCCGGTCAGCGTGACGCCGCCGTCGATGACGACGGTCTGGCCGGTGATCCAGGCGGCGTCCGGACCGCAGAGGAACGCGACCGCGCCGGCCACGTCCTCGGGCACGCCGAGGCGGCCCAGCGGGTAGGTGGCCGCCACCTGCTCCTCGCGGCCCTCGTAGAGAGCGGTCGCGAACTTCGTCTTGACCACGGCCGGGGCGACCGCGTTGACCCGCACCTTCGGCGCCAGCTCGACGGCCAGCTCCTCGGTGAGGTGGATCAGCGCGGCCTTGGTCACCCCGTAGAACGCGATTCCCGGCGCCGGGCGCACGCCGGAGACCGAGGAGATGTTGACGATGGCGCCGCCCTCGGACAGACCGCCGCGCAGCGCCTCCTGCACCCAGCCGAGGGTGCCGAGCACGTTCACGTCGATCATCTTGCGGGCGGCGCCCAGGTCGAGCGTGCCGAGCGGGCCGTACGCCGGGTTGATCCCGATGTTGTTGACCAGCGTGGTGATCGGGCCGAACTGGCCGAGCACCGTGTCGATCACGGCGGCCCGGTGGTCGGTGTCATCGCCCTTGCCGGGGATGCCGATCGCCACCTCGGGGCCGCCGAGATCCAGCGCGGCCTGCGCGAGCGCCTCCGCGTTGCGCCCGGTGATGGCGACCTTGTAGCCCTCGGCAACGAAGCGTTGCGCGATGGCGAAGCCGATTCCCCTGCTGGCTCCGGTCACGATCGCCACTTGGTCCGCCATCGCCGCTCCTCTGCTCGAGAACTGCTGGAAAACGTTTGACCCTGACGCTACTGCGCCGCGGGAATGCCATTCTGCGGAGGCGTGCTCGCCGCACCCGAGTACGCGGTGACGGCGCCATCCTTGTCATCGGTCGTGAACGGCGTACCGAAGTAGGTCGCCTTGCCGCCGGTGAGCTTGGTCAGCTGCTCACCCGCGTACCCTGAATGATCTTGCGCCGAGAAGCGCACGGGCACCAGCCCGGGCCCGGTGAATCCGCCCTTCTGCACGGCTTCGGTCAGCTTGTCCCTGGTGAGGTCTTTGCCGGTGGCCTGCAGCGCCTGGACGAACAGGTAGCCGACGGACATGCCGTACACGACGTTGTTGTCGAACTCGGCGTTCCCGTTGTATTGGCTGTTGACCTTCTTGTAAAGCTGGATCCACGGGTTGGCATCGTCGGTCGCCAGTGGCAGGTAGTTGGCCGCCACCACGCCCTCGAGCAGCGGCGCCGCGGCCCCCAGCGTCTTGCTCACCGTGGTCGGGTCGGAGCCGACGTTGCTGACCACGAACTGCGGCTTGAAGCCGATCTTCGCGGCCGTGCCGATCGACAGCGCGGTGAAGCCGGGAATCGTGGCGAGCATGACGACGTCGCAGGCCGCGGCCTTGAGCGCGCCCATCTGCGGGCCGACGTTGGGGCTGCTGGTCACGTAGTTCTGCTTGGCCGTGACCGGTCCAAGGATCTTCTCGATGCCGGCGAGGCTGTCCTTGCCGAAGTCGTCGTCCTGGCCGAGGAAGCAGACCTTCTTGCCCGGGTAGGTCTCCTTGACGTACGAGGCCAGGATCTTGCCCTCGACGGTGTAGTCGGGGTTGAAGCCGAACGTGCCCGGATACTTGTCCGGCTGGTTCCAGCTGCGGCTGCCGCTGGCCACGAAGAGGTCGGGCACCCGGTTGGTCTTGAGGAAGTCGAGCACGCCGGTGTGCGTCGGCGTGCCGAGGCCGTTGAGGATCGCGAACACTTTGTCTTGCAGCACGAGCTGGCGGACGACCTGCTGGGTGTTGGACGGGTTGTAGCCGTCATCCATGATCTTGTATGTGATCTTGCGGCCGTGCACGCCGCCGTTCGCGTTGACGTAGTCGAAGTAGGCCTTCGTGGCCGGGGCGATCGACGAGTATCCGGCCGCGGCCGGGCCGGTGAGTGGCTGATGCGTGCCGACCACGATCTCGGTGTCGGTCACGCCGGGGGTATCGCTGCTTCCACCACTGCTATTGCCGTTTCCGTTGCTGCAGCCTGCGGCCAGCAGCAGCGCGGCGAGGACGGTCGCGGTGCGTTTCCCCGTCCGACCGCCCCGCCACCACCCTTGAGACGACTGAAGACTCATTTCTTGGCCTTTCTGCTTACGGTTTCTTCGGGGATTTGTTTCGTCGGGATGCGGAGATTCGTCGTGGGATGCGGAGCGAGGCCAGTCCGCCGGGGGCGGCGAGCATGACGAGGACGAGGACGACGCCGAAGACGGTGAGCGCGAGGTTGCCCTCGAGGTGCTGCGAGCCCGCGTCCTCGGCGATCGATTGGGCCGCCGACGGCAGCGCCACCAGCAGGAACGCGCCGATCAGCGCACCGGTGAGCCGGCCCAGCCCGCCGATCACGATCGCCATCACCAGGAACAGCGAGAGCGTGAGCGGGAAGGCGCCGGGAGAGACGCTCTGCGCGAGCACCGCGAAGAGGGCGCCGGCGAGACCGGCGCAGGCCGCGGAGATGACAAAGGCCAAGACCTGGGTACGGGCGACGCCGACGCCCGCGAGCTTGGCGGCGGTCTCGTCGTCGCGCACCGCGCGCATGTCGCGGCCGAAGCGACCCCTGATCACGTACGCGAGGAGCAGCACCGTCAGCAGCGCGGCGGCCCAGCAGATCCAGGCCTGCCACTGCTCGACCGGGATCACGCCGGGTGGCGGATCGAGGGGCACGGAGAGTCCCTGGTCGCTGTTGAACGTCTCGTCGAACGTGCTCGTGATGCTCGGGACGACCACGGCGACCGCGAGGGTGAGCCCGGCCAGGTAGGGGCCGCGCAGCCGGGCCGCGGCCAGGCCGATCACCGCGCCTACCGCGGTGGTCGTCAGCACCGCTGCTGCTATTCCCGGCAGCAGCAGGTTGAACTTGTCCTGCCAGAGCGCCAGCGTGTACGCGCCGGTCGCCATCAGGGCGCCGTGGCCGAGGCTGAGCTGGCCGTTGAGTCCGGTGAGGACGGTCAGGCCCGCGGTCACGCAGAGGTACGCGCCGATCGTCGCCAGCTGGTAGTTCCGGAACGGCGGCAGGACGTAGGTGAGGCCCACGATCGCGGCCGCGCCGACCACGACGACCAGCAGCGGGACGAGCATGCTCTGCGCCGATCTCTGCCTGTTTTTCGGCTTTACCGCGCGCTGCGCCACGATTGTCATGCGGTCCTCGCCTTCGCCCTCGAGAACAGGCCGTCCGGCCGGCCCAGCAGCACCACCACGAGCAGGATCAGCACGGCGATCGGAGCGACGGTGGCGCCGAGATAGCCGCTGACGTACGCGAGCAGCAGGCCCACCACCAGCCCGCCGACCACCGCGCCGACCGGGCTGTCCAGGCCGCCCAGCACCGCGGCGGTGAAGGCCGAGATGAACAGCACGTCCATCGCGTTCGGGTTCAGGCCCAGCTCGGTGGGGATGACCAGCATCCCGGCGAGGGAGCCGACCGCGGCTGCCAGCGCCCAGCCGAGCGTGAGCATCCCGCCCACCGGCACGCCGAGCAGCCTCGACACGTCCGGCGCGAAGGCCGCCGCCCGCATGCGCAGGCCGGTCGACGTACGCGTGAAAAGAAGCGTGAGAATGACGACCACCGCGCCCACCGCGGCGAAGACGAACAGGTCGTAGCGGGAGAGGATCGCGACTCCGCCGATCTGGAAGGCGTCGCGGCTGAACGGCGCCTCGGCGGGGCGGAAGTTGTTGCCGTAGATCATGCCGAGCACGCCCTGGATGATCAGCACGAGACCGAGCGCCACGACCACGCCGTTGAGCGGCGACGAGTGGTCGACGAAGCGCATCACCACCCGCTCGACCGCCGCGCCGATGACCAGGCCGCCGATGATGGCGACCGCGAACCCGAGCCAGTAGGAGCCGGTCGTGTTGGTCACCGAATAGCCGGCGTACGCGGTGGCGACCGCCATCGCGCCCTGGGCGAAGTTCACGATCCGCGCGGCCCGCCAGATCAGCACCAGGGCCAGCGCGAACGCCGCGTAGACCGCGCCGCGGCTGAGTCCGTCGAAGGTCAGGTAAAGGAATCGGTCCATGTCAGAACCCCAGGTAGGCGTGCCGGAGATCGGCGTCGTCGGCGAGCGTGCCGGCCTTCTGCCTGGCGGCGACCCGGCCCAGGTTCAGCACCACCCCCTCGTCGGCGATGGAGAGCGCGCTGCGCACGTTCTGCTCGACCAGCAGCACGGACAGGCCGGTGCGGTCGCGCAGGTCGCGCAGCAGCCCCATGATCAGTGCGGTGATCTTGGGAGCGAGGCCGAGCGACGGCTCGTCGAGCAACAGCAGGCGTGGCTTCGCGACCAGCGCCCGGCCGATCGCGAGCATCTGCCGCTCGCCGCCCGAGAGCTGATGTCCCAAGTGGCTCCGCCGGTTGGCGAGCGCCGGGAACAGCTCGTAGACCTCGTCCAACTTTGGCTTTTCCTTACGCCACAGGCCGCCCAGCCGGAGGTTTTCCTCGACGGTCAGCTCGGTGACCACGCCCCGGCCCTCGGGGACGTGCGCGATGCCGTGCCGGACCATCCGCTCGACCTTCACGCTCTTCAGGTCGATGCCGTCGAACCTGGTGCTGCCGGCCGTGACGGGCAGTGTGTTGGAGATGGCCCGCAACAAGGTGGTCTTGCCGGCGCCGTTCGCACCGAGGACGGCGACGATCTGGCCCTCCCCGACGCTCAGATCGACCTCGTGCAGGACGGGGGCGGCGCCGTAGCCGGCGGTCAGACTCGTTATCTCCAACAGCGCTGTCACGCGGCCGCTCCCAGGTAGGCTTCGGCAACCTTGGGATCCGTGCGGATCTCGCCGGGGGAGCCGAGGGCGATCGGCTTGCCGAAGTCGAGCACGAGGATCTCGTCGCAGACCGACATGACCAGGTCCATGTGGTGCTCGACCAGCAGGACCGTGGTGTCGGCCTCGCGGATCAGGTCGGCCAGCCAGCCGATCTCATCGGTGCCGAGGCCGCCGGCCGGCTCGTCGAGCATGAGGATCCGGGGCTTCGCGGCCAGGGCGCGGGCCAGCTCGACCCGCTTGCGCTTGGCGTAGGGAAGCATGCCCGGGTACGCCCGCGCCTGGTCGGCGACGCCGCAGCGCTCCAGCGCGGCATAGGCGTCCTGCTGGTTCTTCAGGCCGACCTGGACGTTCTCCAGGACCGTCATGCCACCGAACTGGCCGACGCCCTGGAGAGTGCGGGCGATGCCGTGGCGGCGGAGGTGATGCGGCCGGGGTCGCCACGGGCGGCCGTCGAGGGTGATCGCCCCCGCCTGCGGCGCGACGAAACCGCAGATCACATTGAAGAGCGTCGTCTTGCCGGCGCCGTTGGGGCCGATGATGCCGACGACCTTCTTGGGTGGGACTCGCAGCGAGACATCGTCGAGAGCGAGTAGGCCGCCGAAGCGGACGGTTATGTGATGAAGGGAAAGTCCCTGGTCATCGCGCGTTGACATGGTCACCTCGGGCTCGGACCGGTGGATGTCCTGTGTGGAGCGAGAAGGCTTGCGAAGGTCAACTTTTTACACTTGGAGTGTAACTTTCTCGGCCGCCGCGTCAATGGCTCTGTTTGACTGCCGTTCATTTGTTAGCGGGGCGATATATCGATGCGCCGGATCGGCGGTGACGCGGCTCGGTCGCCCGCCCGGGCGCGCGCCGATCTGCCGCCGCCTGGCGGCGGGTGTACCGCTCGTCGCGGCGGTGGCGGCATCGCTGGGGCGCGGCCGCGCCTTGCTCCACGCCTCGCTTCTCTTCGCGTCGCACTGCCTCGCGCGCACTGCCTCGCGCGCACTGCCTCGCGCGCACTGCCTCGCGCGCACTGCCTCGCGCGCACTGCCTCGCGCGCACTGCCTCGCGCGCACTGCCTCGC
>NZ_JBITDW010000001.1:862889-863127 GCF_044454685.1 Actinoplanes sp. NPDC051513 | reverse complement strand
ACTGCCTCGCGCGCACTGCCTCGCGCGCACTGCCTCGCGCGCACTGCCTCGCGCGCACTGCCTCGCGCGCACTGCCTCGCGCGCACTGCCTCGCGCCCGCGTTGCGCCGCGCCCCCGCGTTGCGCCGCGCCCCCGCGCCCGCGTTGCGCCGCGCCCCCGCGCCCGCGTTGCGCCGCGCCCCCGCGCCCGCGTTGCGCCGCGCCCCCGCGCCCGCGTTGCGCCGCGCCCCCGCGGTGCG
>NZ_JBITDW010000001.1:699931-862796 GCF_044454685.1 Actinoplanes sp. NPDC051513 | reverse complement strand
CGTTGCGCCCCCCGCGCTGCCCCGCGCCCCTCGCGCCGCGCCGGCCTTCTGTTGCGCTGCCTCGGCCCCCGCGATGCCACCGCGTCGGCCGGCGCCATCTCCTGTCGCGTAGCGCCCGCTGGGCTCAAGACACGTTGATCGGGCGGAACTGGACGCTGATGCGGGGGCCGACGGGCCTGGCCGTCTTGAGGATCGCGTGTTCCCACGTGCGCTGGCAGGAGCCGCCCATGACGATCAGGTCGCCGTGGCCCAGCGGGAAGCGCAGAGTGTCGTGGCCACCGGCTCGTGGGCGCAGCGACAGGTAGCGCGGAGCGCCGAGCGACAGGATCGCGACCATGGTGTCGTGGCGGGCCGAGCGGCCGATGGTGTCGCCGTGCCAGGCGACGCTGTCGCGGCCGTCGCGGTAGAGGCACATGCCCGCGGTCACGAAGGGCTCGCCCAACTCGTCGGCGTAATGCTCGGAGAGCGCGGCGCGGGCCTCGGTGAGCGCCGGGTGGGGAAGCGGCTCGTCGCCGCCGAACCATCGCAGCAGGCGAGGGACGTCGACGACGTTGTCGTACATCTGGCGGCGGTCGGCCCGCCAGTCGATGCCGAGCAGGGTGTCGAAGACCTCGTCGGAGCCCTGGAGCCAGCCGGGCAGCACGTCGACCCAGGCGCCGGCGGTCAGCCGGTGGCGGGTCAGACGGTCGGCGAGCGACTCGAGGACGGGGGCGGGCCCGGCCACGAGGTCGAGCATCGACGGCTGGTAAGCGCTGGTCACCCGGCCATGTTAGTACATCCGTGCGAACGGTGGCCACGTGTCAGGCCGGACCTGTGGATAAGGTCCGGATCGATCAGCTCGCCTGATCTGTCCGCCTTCCGGCGAGCGCCGCCGCCTCGGCCGGCGGTGCTTGTCATTCCTACCCGCCAGTCTCTTCCGGCCATGCTCCCACCCATATCCAGCTGCGCAAACGCGCCCTCTTGGCCTTCCGCCCCCGTGGGGCCGGGTGAGTTTTGTGCTAACGCCGGTTCAATTTGGACTAGGTCCGCGGCTTCCCGCGGACGCATGATCAGGCGTGTTCACCGGCACGAAACAAGCCGGTGACAATCGGCTGATCCGCAGGCGCGAATCGGCGTTTTCTGGACCATCTCCTCTCTCGTTCGCACCCCCGCGAACCTCGCATCCCGCCGGATGCCGAGGTCCGATTAGGAGGCCGGAAAGTGAAACGTTCCAACACCTTTAGCCGCCGGAGAGTCGGTGCCGCCCTGAGCGTCACCGCCACGCTCGGCACGTTGCTGGCCACCGGCGCGGGCGCCCCCGCCGCCGGGCTCGCCCACTCCGGCAAGTACCCGGCCGGATGCCCGTGGATGGACACCCACAAGAGCGCCGACCAGCGCGCCAAGATCCTGCTCGAGCACAGCACCCTCGGGCAGAAGCTGCGCTGGCTCGACGAGCAGGCCGCGAACTCGCCGGCCCAGACCACGTTCAGCGGCGTGACCTACTCCGTCCAGGTCGCCTGCACCCCGACCGTGGTCTACGCCGACGGTCCTGACTACGTACGCGGACCGGCCGGAGTGACCGTCTTCCCGGCGCAACTCGCGCTGGCCGGCACGTGGAACGACAAGCTCGCGTACACCAAGGGCAAGACCCAGGCCGACGAGGCGTTCCGGGCCGGCAAGAACGTGCTGCTCGCGCCCGGCATCTCGAGCTCGCGCACGCCGCTGGCCGGCCGCACGCCCGAGTACCTCGGCGAGGACTCGCTGCTCAGCGGCAATCTCGCGGCCGCGTCGATCAACGGCATGCAGCGGGGCAACAAGGACCAGCCGGTGATGACCGTGGTGAAGCACTACGTCGCCAACGAGCAGGAGCTCGACCGGCAGACCAGCTCGTCCAACATCGACGGACGGACCCTGCGCCAGGTGTACGACCTGCCGTTCGCGATCGCCGTCGACAAGAGCGACCCCGGCGGCATCATGTGCTCCTACAACCAGATCAATGGCGCGTACGGGTGTGAGAGCCCGATCCTGAACAACCTGCTCAAGGGCGACGGCGGCTTCGACGGCTATGTGACCAGCGACTTCGGCGCGGTGCACTCGACCGCCCCGTCGCTGAACAACGGCCTCGACCAGGAGCTGAACCGGCCGCGGTTCTACACCCCGGCGAACATCGAGGCGGCGCTGGACACGGGCCAGGTCTCGATGAAGCAGATCGACGAGGCCGCCTTCCGGGTGGTGCGCGCCTACCTCAAGGCCGGGCTCTTCGACCACCCGCTGCCGGCCACGCCGTCGACCACCACGTCGACGGCGGCGAACAAGGCGGTGGCGCAGACGGTCGCCGAGCAGGGTTCGGTGCTGCTCAAGAACGAGGGTTCGGTGCTGCCGCTGACCAGCCGCTCGAAGACGATCGCGGTGATCGGCCAGACTGCCTCGAACACCCCGACGGACGGGGTCAACGCGGGCACGATCTGCGCGGAGGGCCGGAACAACGCGGCCGCCTGCCCGAACCCGGTCGCGCCGCTCGACGCGATCACGGCGCGGGCCGCGACGTCGGGCCAGACGGTCACCTACAGCAACGGCGCCGACCCGGCTGCCGCGGCGGCGGTCGCGCAGAGCGCGGATGTCGCGGTGGTCTTCGGGTACGCGAAGCAGGGCGAGTTCGCCGACCGTACGACGCTGGCACTGGACGGGAACGGTGACGCGCTGATCGCCGCGGTCGCCGCCGCCAACCCGAACACCGTGGTGGTGCTGGAGACCGGCACCGCGACGACGATGCCATGGCTCGCCGACGTCAAGGGCGTCATGGAGGCGTGGTACCCCGGCGACCAGCAAGGCACCGCGATCGCTCGCCTGCTGTACGGCGACGTCGACTTCACCGGCCGGCTGCCGATGACCTTCCCGAAGTCGCTGGCCGACACCCCGACCAACACCCCCGCCCAGTACCCCGGCACGTTCGCCGACGGCTCGACGACCCGCCCGGCCGGCAGCACCGCGATCCGCCAGGTCAGCTACAGCGAGGGCTTGAAGGTCGGCTACAAGTGGTACGACTCGCAGAACATCGAGCCGCTCTTCCCGTTCGGCTACGGCCTGTCGTACACGACCTTCGACTACAGGAACCTGAAGGTCACCCCGCGCCTGCACGGCAAATCCGGCACGGTGACCGTCACGGTCGACGTCCGCAACACCGGAACCCGTACGGGAACGGCCACGCCGCAGCTCTACCTGACGCTGCCGAGCTCCACCGGTGAGCCCGGCAAGCGCCTGGCCGGCTACGACAAGGTCACCCTGAAGCCCGGCCAGTCCACGAGGGTTCAGCTGACGATCGACGCGTCCTCGCCCGATCGCCCGCTGAGCTTCTGGAACTCCGCGGCCCACGCCTGGGACACCGCCCCCGGCGCCTACCAGATCCAGGTGGGCGCCAGCTCCCGGGACCTCCCGCTGGCCTCCTCCTTCACCATCGCCTGACCGCCCCCAACTCCGTCCGGCCGGGCCTCCTCCCGGCCGGACGGCCCATTCCCGCCGCTTGGCCAGTCGCGCCGCTTGGCCAGTCGCGCCGCCCTGGCCAGTCGCGCCGCCCTGGCCAGTCGCGCCGCCCTGGCCAGTCGCGCCGCCCTGGCCAGTCGCGCCGCCCCGGCCAGTCGCGCCGCCCTCGCCAGTCGCGCCGCCGAGGCGGCGCGGCCGGGCGGGCGTTGTCGGTCAGAGCTGGTGCTCGGGGATCGGGAGCTCGGCGGCGGTGGGGGTCGCGTCGGCCGGTGGCTTCGGCTTCGGGCGCAGGACCGCCACCGCGACGGCCGCTGCCGCGATGCCGCCGAACACCCCGATCAGCGAGGTGGTCGCCACGGCGTCGACGAAGGAGTCCTTCGCGACCTGGGCCAGCGCCGCGTCGCCGGTCTGGGCCGCGATCCGCAGCGCGTCGCCGATCGAGTCGCGGGCCTGGGCGACCACGTCGGCAGGCATCGCCGACCGGTAGGCCGCGGTCAGCACGCTGCCCAGGACCGCGATGCTCAGGGCCTGGCCGATCTGCTGCACGGTGTCGTTGACCGCCGAGCCGACGCCCACCCGCTCGGGCGGCAACGCGCCGAGCAGGGTGCCGTAGGCGGCTGGACCGGCCGTTCCGCTGCCCATGCCGATCACGACCAGCGCGGCCGCGAGCTTCAGATAGCCGTCGCCGGGCTCCAGGGAGGCGAGCACGCCGAACCCGCCCGCCATCAGCAGCAGCCCGATCGCCAGCGCGGCGCGGGTGCCCAGCCGCTTGTCGACGACCACGCCGACGCCGTTGAAGACCATCACGGTCAGGATCATCGGTACGAACGCGAGCCCGGCCTTGACCGGCGAATAGCCGAGCACGAACTGGATGTACTGCGTCAGCGCGAGCACCACGCCGCCGGCCGAGAACGACAGCAGCACGATGGAGAAACTCGACCCGGCGAAGTTGCGGTCGCGGAACAACGCCAGCGGCAGCATCGGCTCGGCGACGTGCCGTTCCCACAGAACGAACGCGGCGATCCCGAGCGCCGCGACGACGAACCCGCCGACGGTCTGCGCCGAGCCCCAGCCGTCGCGGGCGGTCGAGATGACGGCCCAGACCAGGGCGGTCATGCCGATCATGGAGAACAGCGCGCCGAGGAGGTCGGGCCGGATGGCCGCGCCGCGTGATTCGGGGATGATCAGCAGCGCCGCGATGATGGCGATCGCCGCGACCGGCACGTTCACCAGGAAGACCGATCCCCACCAGAAATGCTCCAGGAGCAGGCCGCCGATGACCGGGCTGCCGAGCCCGCCCAGCGCGAGCACGGAGCTCCAGATGGCGATTGCCTTTTTACGTTCCTGCTCGTCGAAGACCGTGGTGAGGATCGAGAGGGTGCCCGGCATCAGGAACGCGCCGCCCACGCCCATCAGGCCGCGCGCGGCGATCAGCTGCTCGGGGGTCTGGCACAGGGTGGCCAGCCCCGACCCGAAGCCGAAGACGACCAGGCCGATGATCAGGCCGCGCCGCCGGCCGTGCCGGTCGGAGAGGCTGCCCGCGGTCAGCAGCAGGCCGGCGAAAACCAGGATGTACGAGTCGATGATCCACTGGATTTCGGACGTGCTCGCCCCTAGATCGCGGATCAGCGACGGGATCGCGATGTTGAGCACCATGTTGTCGATGACGACCACGAGCAGGCTCAGGCAGAGCACGCCGAGGATCAACCAGCGACGGGGATTGCGGTCGGGCATGACGGGCTTCTCTCGTACGGTGTGCGAGGACTCGAACACCGTACCATCGAAGTCGCACGCTGTTCGAGCGACTTATAGGATGAGGGCATGTCTTCGAAGCCGGACTTCGTCCACGGCTCGGTGTGGATGCGACCGCCTCGCACCCGCGGCGGCCAGCCCACCCTCGGCCGTGAGCAGATAGTCCGGGCCGCGATCGAGCTGCTCGACGCCGACGGCGCCACCGGCCTGAGCATGCGCCGGCTCGGCTCCCACCTGGGCGCGGGCGCCACCTCGCTCTATTGGCACGTCTCGAACAAGGACGAGCTGCTCGAGCTGGCTCTCGACGAGGGGCTCGGCGAGGTCTACGTGCCCGAGCCGGGCGACGCGCCCTGGCGCATCAGCGTCTCGGTGTTCGCCAACAGCACGCGTGCCACGCTGCTGCGCCATCCCTGGATGATCGGGCTGCTCGGCATCAAGCCGACCCTGGGGCCCAACGCCATGCGCATGGGTGACCGCCTGGTCGCGCTGCTCACCACCGCCGGCTTCACCGGGTTCGCGATGGCGCACGTCAGCTCACTGATCCACGCGCACGCCATCGGCGCGGCGACCATCCAGGCGGCGATCGCCGCCGGCCTCGGCCAGGGCAACGCGCCGGTCTCCGAGGTGCTCAAGGACATCGAGCCGTATCTCGAGAAGATCGCGCCAGAGCACCCGCACTACGACCAGTGGCGCCGGGAAAATCCGCTGACCGGGTTCAGCCCGCAGCAGCTGTGGGACGACGGCTTCGCCTTCGGGCTCGAGCGCATTCTCGACGGCCTCGAGCATTGGCTGGCCGCCGGCCAACCGCTCACCCAGGCTCCCCGACCGGCGACAGATTGGGCTTGACCCTCCCCCTGAGGGAGGGGTTTAGCTTCGGGGCATGACGCAGACAGTCGCGGGGGATTTCGACTACGACACCCACGGTCAGGGCTATGCGCGGCGCCGCCGCCCCGACCCGCGTATCGCCGCGCTGATCCACACCGCGCTCGGCGACGCCCGTACGGTGCTCAATGTCGGCGCGGGCGCCGGCTCCTACGAGCCCGGCGACCGATACGTGCTGGCGGTCGAGCCGTCGGCGGCCATGCGCGCGCAGCGGCCGCCGGGCGCGGCGCCGGCGCTGGACGCGACGGCCGAGCGGTTGCCCTTCGACGACGACGCCTTCGACGCGGTGATGGCGACCGTGACCGTGCACCAATGGCGCGACGCGGTGAGCGGCCTGGCCGAGATGCGGCGGGTGGCGCGCGGCCCGGTCGTCGTGCTGACCTTCGACGGCGATGAGCTCGAGCGATTGTGGCTGGCGGCCTACGTCCCCGAGCTGGTGGCCGCCGAGCGCCTCCGCTACCCGGCCATCTCGTCCGTCGCGGCCGCGATCGGCCGCACCACCGAGGTGATCGAGGTCCCCATCCCGATCGACTGCGTCGACGGTTTCACCGAGGCCTATTACGCGCGTCCCGATGCCTTCCTCGATCCGCGCGTGCGAGCGGCCCAGTCGGCGTGGGGCTTCGTCACGCCGGAGGCGACCCACCGAGCCGTCGAAAAGTTGCGCGCCGACCTGGCTTCCGGCGCCTGGGAGCACACGTACGGGCATCTGCGCGCCCAACCGCAGTTCCTTGGCTCTCTGCGCCTGCTCGTCGGCCACCCGTGAGCCGTATCGCGGTTTGACCCGGACCCGAAGGCTCGGGTTTAGGGTCCTCCGCATGCGGGTCGGAGAGTTGGCGCGACAGACCGTGACGACCAGCGCGAGCTCGTGCACCGGCTGCGGCTGCCGTACCCGCTGCTGCCCGATCCGCGCATGACGCTCGCCGCGGCGCTCGGCCTGCCCACGTTCGGCGCCGGTGACATGGTTCTCTATCGCCGCCTCACGCTGGTCATCCGGGACGACGTGATCGAGCATGTCTTCCATCCGATCGCGGCGCCCGCGATGCACGCGTTGGAGGTTCTGGGATGGCTGAGCAAGCATCGGCGGAGCTGACGATCCGCGACGCGAGCGAGTCCGACGCTCCGGCCTGCGCGGCCATCTACCGGCCGTTCGTCCTGGGCACGGCGGTGAGCTTCGAGCTCAACCCGCCGACCGACGAAGAGATGGCCGCCCGCATCCGCGAGGCGTCGAGCTCGCACGCCTGGCTGGTCGCCGAAACCGGCGGCGAGGTGACCGGCTACGCCTACGCGCGCCCGTTCGCGGCCCGCGAGGCCTACCGCTGGTCGTGCGAGACGAGCATCTACCTGTCCCCGATCCGCCGTCGAGCGGGCCTGGGCCGTGCTCTCTACACCGCCCTTCTCGCCCGGTTGATCGAGCGCGGCTTCCGGGTCGCCGTGGCGAAGATGACTCTCCCGAACCCGGCAAGTGAGGGTCTGCATGCCGCCTTGGGCTTTCGCCCGGTGGGCGTTCACCCGCGGATCGGCTACAAGAACGGCGCCTGGCACGACATCGCCATCGCTCAGCTCACGCTCGCCGCCGACGACGACCCACCCATCGAGCCACGCTGACAACCCGCCCGGCGCGCGTCCGCCGGCCCGGCCCACCGCCGCGCCGCGTCGACGGCCGGTAGCGGATCTCTCAGCGCAACCGCCCACCGCGTCGACGGCCCGTAGCGGATCTCTCAGCGCAACCGCCCACCGACGCGTCATGCCGGGGACTGCGGTGTTTGTGGTTGGGCGCTGCCGTCGCCCGTACGGAAAAGGAGGCCGCCGGCCGAGAAACCGGCGGCCTCCTGCTGGAATGCGTTGCAGTGAGCCCGGATCAGTGGGATTCGTCGGACGCCGGCTTGTCGGCGGCCGGCGGGGTGTAGGTGATGTGATCGAGCGGGAAATCCTGGTCGTCGCCGAACGGGGACGGGCCGCCCTGGTGCGGCAGGGCCAGTTCGGCGACGTCCATGCGGCCGTCGCCGCGGACCGGCGGGCCCTCGGCGGGGCGCGCGCTCGTGAACGGGGTGCCCGCGGTGTGGACCTCGGGCACGGCCGCACCGACCGGTGCCGGGGTGCGGGACGGCTCGTCCAACTGGTCGCGGCGGAAGATCTTGCGGCCGAGCCAGACCAGTGGGTCGTAGCGGCGGTCCACGACGCGCTCCTTCATCGGGATGATCGCGTTGTCAGTGATCTTGATGTGCTCGGGGCAGACCTCGGTGCAGCACTTGGTGATGTTGCAATAGCCGAGGCCCTGATGCGCCTGCGCGTACTCCTTGCGGTCTTCCCGCGCGTCGAGCGGATGCATGTCGAGCTCGGCCGCGCGGATGAAGTAGCGCGGGCCCGAGAAGGCCGGCTTGTTCTCGTCGTGGTCGCGGACGACGTGGCAGGTGTTCTGGCACAGGAAGCACTCGATGCACTTGCGGAACTCCTGCGAGCGCTCGACGTCCACCTGCTGCATGCGGTACTCGCCGGGGGCCACACCCTCGGGCGGGGCGAACGCGGGGGTCTCGCGCGCCTTCTCGTAGTTGAACGAGACGTCGGTGACCAGGTCGCGGATGACCGGGAAGGTCCGCAGCGGCGTGATCGTGACGGTCTCGGTCTCCTCGAAGGTCGACATCCGCGTCATGCAGCCGAGCCGCGGCATGCCGTTGATCTCCATCGAGCAGGAGCCGCACTTGCCGGCCTTGCAGTTCCACCGGCAGGCCAGGTCAGGCGTCTGGGTCGCCTGCAGGCGGTGGATGATGTCGAGCACGACCTCGCCCTCGTTGACCTCGACATCGAAGTCCTGGATCTCGCCGCCGGACGAGTCCCCGCGCCAGACGCGGAAGTGGCGCTTGGTGCCCATTACTTCGCCTCCGTCATGCCCGCGCCGGCCAGCGCGTCGAACTCGGTCATTTCCTCATCGGTGAGGTACTTCGACAGCTCGACGCGGTCGAACAGGGTGATCAGCTCTTCGCGCATCTTGGGCAGTGGCTTGTGCTCGAGGTGCACGTCGCCGGTCTTGTCGACCGAGCAGACCAGGTTGACCTTCCGCCAGTCGGGGTTCATCGCCGGGAAGTCCTCGCGGGTGTGACCGCCGCGCGACTCCTCCCGCTCGAGCGCGGCCTTGGCCGTGCATTCCGAGACCACCAGCATGTTGCGCAGGTCGAGGGCGAGGTGCCAGCCCGGGTTGTACTGCCGGCCGCCGGCGGCGCCGACGTTGGCGACCCGCTGCTTGAGCTCTTGGAGCCGCTTGAGCGCGTCGGTCAGCTCGCCGGCCCGGCGGATGATGCCGACCAGGTCGCCCATGACCGCCTGAAGGTCCTGCTGCAACGTGTACGGGTTCTCGCCGCTCTGCCGCTGCAGCGGGGCGAGCGCCACGTCGACCGCGGACTCGACGTCGGACGTCGCGACCTTGGGCCGCTTGGTGAGCGCGTCGACGTACGACGAGGCGTGCTCGCCGGCCCGCTTGCCGAAGACCAGCAGGTCGGAAAGCGAGTTGCCGCCGAGCCGGTTGGAGCCGTGCATGCCGCCGGACACCTCGCCCGCCGCGAACAGGCCCGACACCGTGCCGGCCGCCGCCGCGGTGTCGGGTTCGACCTCGACGCCACCCATCACGTAGTGACAGGTCGGGCCGACCTCCATCGGCTCCTTGGTGATGTCGACGTCGGCCAGCTCTTTGAACTGGTGGTGCATCGACGGCAGCCGCTTGATGATCGTCTCGGCCGGCATGCGGGTGGAGACGTCGAGATAGACGCCGCCGGCCGGGGTGCCGCGGCCCTCTTTGACCTCGCTGTTGATCGCCCGGGCCACCTCGTCACGGGGCAGCAGCTCGGGCGGGCGGCGGTTGTTGTCGGGGTCGGTGTACCAGCGGTCGGCCTCCTCCTCGGTGTCCGCGTACTGCTTGCGGAACACGTCGGGGACGTAGTTGAACATGAACCGCTTGCCCTCGGAGTTGCGCAGCACGCCGCCGTCGCCCCGGACCGACTCGGTGACCAGGATGCCCTTGACACTGGGCGGCCAGACCATGCCGGTCGGGTGGAACTGGAGGAACTCCATGTTGATCAGCGTCGCGCCGGCGCGCAGGGCGAGCGCGTGGCCGTCGCCCGTGTACTCCCACGAATTCGACGTGACCTTGTAGCTGCGGCCGACGCCGCCGGTCGCGAGCACCACGGCCGGGGCCTCGAGCAGGAGGAACTCACCGGTCTCGCGGTAGTAGCCGAAGGCGCCGGCGACCCGGTCGCCGTCGAGCATGAGCTCGGTGATCGTGGTCTCGGCGAAGACGCGGATCTTGGACTCGTAGTTGCCGGTCGCCGCGAAGTCTTCCTGCTGGAGAGAGACGATCTTCTGCTGCAGCGTGCGGATCAGCTCGAGGCCGGTGCGGTCGCCGACGTGGGCGAGGCGAGGGTACTCGTGGCCACCGAAGTTGCGCTGCGAGATCCTGCCGTCCTTGGTGCGGTCGAAGAGCGCGCCGTAGGTCTCGAGCTCCCAGATGCGCTCGGGGGCTTCCTTGGCGTGCAACTCGGCCATCCGGAAGTTGTTCAGGAACTTGCCGCCGCGCATGGTGTCGCGGTAGTGCACCATCCAGTTGTCTTTGCTGTTCACGTTGCCCATGGCGGCGGCCGCGCCGCCCTCGGCCATGACCGTGTGGGCCTTGCCGAACAGCGACTTGGAAATGATCGCGGTGCGCTTACCGGCCAGCCGGGCCTCGATCGCCGCGCGCAGGCCGGCGCCGCCGGCGCCGATCACGACGACGTCGTAATGGTGCCGTTCGATGCGGGTGGTCATCGTCGTCGCTCCTCTCAGCCGATGAATCGCAGGTCGGAGATCCAGTCGGCGGAGACCGCCATGACGTAGAAATCGGTGAGCGCGAGCGTGCCCAGCGTGATCCAGGCCAGTCCCATGTGCCGCGTGTTCAGCTTGGACACGAAGGTCCAGAAGCGATAGCGCACCGGGTGCTTGGAGAAGTGCTTGAGGCGGCCGCCCGCGATGTGCCGGCAGGAGTGGCAGGACAGCGTGTAGAGCCAGAGCATCACCACGTTGCCGACCAGGATGATGTTGCCCAGGCCGAAGCCGAACCCGCTGGGGCTCTGGAAGGCGCGGATCGCGTCCCACGTGTTGATCAGCGAGATGATCCCGGCGGCGTAGAACGCGTACCGGTGGATGTTCTGGAAGATCAGCGGAAACCGGGTCTCACCGGTGTACTTCGCGTGGGAGTCCGGCACGGCGCAGGCCGGCGGGGAGAGCCAGAAGGCGCGGTAGTACGCCTTGCGGTAGTAGTAGCACGTCAGCCGGAACAGCAGCAGGAACGGCAGCGTGAGGGCGGCCTCGGGGATGAGCCAGAAGCTGGGCAGGAACGTGCCGAACTCGGCCGAGCCCTCGACGCACCGGTCGGTGATACACGGTGAGTAGAACGGCGTGAGGTAGTGGAAGTCCTCGACGTAATACCACTTGTGCATGAAGACGCGGACGGTCGCGTAGATGACCCATGCCGCTAGACCCACGAAGGTGACGAGTGGGGGAAACCACCACCGGTCGGTACGCAACGTCTTGGCCGTGATCGCTGCGCGTGCTTGCCCCGCGCCCGGCCTCGTTGCCGTCGTCGTCATTCGATCTCCTGACGTGCCTGTCATATGACCCGGCTGTTAACGGGCGAGAGAGCCCCACAGCCGCCATGCGTCCGTGATGTGTGGCACACGTTACGCCGGGGCTCAGACGCTTTGCGGCTCAGGGATGATGTCTATGTCACAAAATTTGAGGCCCATTCACATCGACAAGGGCAAACGAGATACTTGATCTTGAGAACGCCCGATTTGTGTAGCGCCGGTTTTGCCCAGCGAGGCTGGCTTGAGCGGTGAGGCCGGCTTGCCCCCTGATGCTGGTTTGCCCCCTGATGCCGGCTTGCCCGGCGTCGGCTTCGATCAGAGCTCCGGCGCCGCCAACCGGCGGATCGGTCCGGCGCATTGCGCCGGCGACCATTGCTCGAGCTCGTCGGTCACGGCAAGGCCGTCGGTGGTCCTGGGGGCAACATAAAACGCGGGCGTACGGGATTTGGCCTGCCGATCCAGCGCGTCGGCGAACACCGTGCGCGCGTCGAGCAACTGCCGCCAGGCGTCTTCGTCCCGCTGCGAGTCCAACTGGTCGACGTAGATGCGGACGGCCGAGTTCTCGTCGCGGACGGCGTTCGCCCGCGCGGCCGGGCCGGCGGTGGCGCCGGGCGGGATCAGGCGGTTGAGCCGGCGCTCGAGGTCGAGGCAGTTCGTCTCACGCACGGCCCGCGCATCCCGGGCATCGGCGGCCCGGTCTCGCGCCCCGTCGATCGCCGACACGATCGAGAGCCCGCCCGCACAGATCGCGAGCACGACGACCGCCGCTCCGATCGAGATACCCACCACGAACCAGCGCCGTCGCCGCCGCTGCCGCTCGTCCCTCGGATCGGTCACCGCCGGCCCGAAGCCCAGCATCCGCCGCCGGGCAGGCTTGCGGCCCGCCGCTTGCCCGCCACCGGCTTGGGCCGCCGCCTGTCCGCCGCCCGTTTGGCCCGCCGCTTGCCCGCCGCCCGTTTGGCCCGCCGCTTGCCCGCCGCCCGCTTGGCCCGCCGCTTGCCCGCCGCCCGCTTGGCCCGCCGCCTGTCCGCCGCCCGCTTGGCCCGCCGCCTGTCCACCCATTTGTGCGCCGCCCGCTTGCCCCGCCGACCCGGGGGCAGACGCCTGGTCGTTCACGCCGGAGCCGACTGCAGCGCCGGCTCCCGGAACCGCGCCCGTGGTCGAGCCCGCGCCCGAGGCCAAGCCCGCGGTTGTCTCGTCGCTCTCGTCCGAGGATGACGCCCAGCCGGATCCGCCGGAGGCGCTGGAGGGCGATCCGCCGAAGGACCAGCTGGACGACGCGCCCAAATTGGACGGATCGGCCGCGCCGGCCGGGGCGCCGGTCACCGGCTCGTCGGCGTGCTCCGGCCGCTCCCGGCCGAGTGAGAAGCGGCTGGTCGGGGCGTCGTCCTGGTCAGGGTCGCGCGGCGCGTCGCTCACCGGCCCAGTGAAACACGGCGGTCAATGCCAATGCTGCACCTGGGCCGTTACGCGGACGCCCGCGGGCACCGTCGAGATCGCCGATGCCCGCCGGCAAACGCGACGCGGGCCGGCGACCAGCCGCCGGCCCGCGCACCGCGCGGATCAGCCCGAGGCGTTGCCGGTGAGGTTCCAACTGGCCAGGTGCAGGGCGGGCGCCGCGAAGCGGACACCCGACCAGCGGTCGGGCAGCAGCACCGACTCGGCGCCGATGCCGCGCACCATGCCGATGCCCAGCGCCTGTGGGTAGGACTGGGTGAACCGCATGTTGCCCACCGCCGCGGTGACCTCGCCGTCTTCCACCAGCCAGACGCCGTTGCGGGTGAGGCCGGTGATGACCAGGCTCTTCGGGTCGAGGACCCGGGTGTACCAGAAGTCGGTGATGAGCAGGCCCCGTTCCATGTGCGCGACCAGCGGGCGGGCCGACTCGGCCGTCGGCCCCGGCTCGGCCGGCGGGCCCGGCTCGGCCGGCGGGCCCGGCTCGGCCGGCGGGCCCGGCTCGGCCGGCGGGCCCGGCTCGGCCGGCGGGCCCGGCTCGGCCGGCGGCAGGACCGGCTCGGTCGCGGCCGGCGCCGCCTCGAGCCGCATGCTCGTGGCGATCGGGCCCCACGTGCGCGACTCGGAGGAGGCGTGCCCGGTCGACTCGGCGCCCACCTCGGCCGCCGAGCGCCGGTCGTGGGCCACCGCCTTGGTCACCCCGTCGCGCACCAGCACCAGCGTTGCCCGCGGGGTGCCCTCGGTGTCGAACGGCAGGCCCGGCGCGGGCTCGCCCCGGCTGCCCAGCGGATCGTCCACGATGGTCACCGACGGGTCGAACTGCTCGGCGCCCAGCTCGGCGAACGACTGCCGCTGCGCGTACGACTTGCCGTTGAACCCGAACAGCGCGAAGTTGCCGAGCATGTCGGCGACCGCCTCGGGCTCCAGCACCACCTCGTAGCGCCCGGGCGGCAGTTCGATCGGCCTTTCCCCGGCCCGCGCCTTGGCCGCGGCCCGCTCGCCCAGCACCGCGCCGTCGAGGGTCGCCAGGCGGCCGCTGGCCAGACGGGCCACGCCGTCGGAGCCGTTGACGCGGGCGATGCCGTCCATGGCCGCCTCGGCGGCGCGTCCCTCGGCGGCCTGGCCCGCGCTGTTCGCGAAGGCGGTCGAGGTGTAGACCGTGCGGCAGAAACCGGCCGTCTCAAGGCCGCCGGCGGCCCGGACGAAATCGCGCACCCGCGCGGCCCGCTCGCCGGGGTCGGCCCGCGCGGTCGCCTCGTCGAAGCCGAAGTCGAGCCCCGAGCGCTCGCCCGAGCCGGGATGACCGGCCGAGACGTGCAGCGGCGAGGGCGGGGTCAGGCCGGGCCAGGTCGGGTCGGCCGGGCTGAGCCGTACCGCGTCGGCCGTACGCTCGACCAGCGCACGCAGCCCGTCGGCGGAGGTGATCGTGGTGGAGCCGCCGGCCGTGCGGCCGTCGACGTGCATCCGCAGCCGGACCGTGGTGGTCGCGTCGGCGACGTTCTGGTGGATGGCCGAGTTGGCGAAGCGGGTCAGCGCCTCGGCGTTGTGCCAGACCACCACCTCGGCCTGCGCGGCCGGGCCGACGAGGGAGCGCACCATCTCGACCACGCGGGCGGCCAGCTCGAGCTCGGCGCCGGTCCGGCTGATGTCGGCGGTCATCCGCGCACCCCCACCCGGACGTTGGTGAACCGGGCCGGCGCCGCCGGGTGACCGGTGTGCCCGACCTGGCCGGGCTGGCCCTTGCCGCAGTTCGGCGTGCCCCAGGGGACGATCTCGGAGGAGAGCATGTCCATCGACTGCCAGAACTTGGGGCCGATGCCGGTGTAGGTCGGGTTGCGCAGCATGCGGCCGCGTTTGCCGTTCCTCACCTCGTACCCGATCTCGCATCCGAATTGGAAGTTGAGCCGCCGGTCGTCGATCGACCAGGACCGGTTGGTCTCCATGTAGACGCCGTCGTCGGTGGCCTCGATGATCTCGTCGAGGGTGTGTGGCCCCGGCTCGAGGCCCACGTTGGTCATGCGGACCATCGGCAGCCTCGCCCAGCCGTCGGAGCGCACGCTGCCCGCGTAGTCGAGCCCGGCCACGGCCGCGGAATCGCGCCCGGCGAGCACGCCGACCCAGATGCCGTCGCGGACCGCGTCGCGCTTGGTGGCGGGGGTGCCCTCGTCGTCGTAGCCGAAGCTGCCGAGCGCGCCCGGGATGCGTGGGTCGATCGTGATGTTCATCAGCTCGGAGCCGTAGCGCAGCGAGCCGAGCCTTTCCAGGTCGAGCCAGCTGGTGCCGGCGAACGCCGCTTCCCACCCGAGGATGCGGTCGAGCTCGATGGCGTGACCGACCGACTCGTGGATCTGCAGGGCGAGCTGCTCGCCGCCGAGGATCAACGTGGTCTCGCCCGCCGGGCACAGCGGCGCGGTGATCAGGGCGCGCGCCTCCTCGGCCATGCGCGGCGCGTTGCCGACCAGGTCGAGCTCGTCGACGAGTTCCCAGCCGCGCGTGCCGTGTTGGCCGCCCCACGACGGCCAGGACCGGCGCTGGATCTCGCCGTCGCCGATGACGCTGGCCGACAGCCCCGCGCCGCATTCGCGGATGTGCTGGTCGATGCGGTGACCGTCGCTGGAGACGAACCACTTGCGGGTGTCCCAGATCTGGTAGAGGCCTTCGGCGATGTCGGCGCCCGCGTCCTTCGCCGCGGCGGTCGCCCGGACGAGCAGGTCGCCCTTGGTGGACAGCGGCACGCCGAGCGGGTCGATCACGCAGTCGCTGGCCCAGCTGGCCTCGCCGGCGCCGGCGGGCACGAGATCGATCGGCGGACCCGGCACGGTCGCGCTGGCCGCGGCGATCTGCGCGGCGCGGCGCCCGGCCGCGCGGGCGGCCGCGTCGGAGAGGTCGGGCACGGCATAGAAACCCCAGCTGGACCCCACCAGGGCACGGACGCCGAGACCGGCGCTCTCGTCGGAGCTCAGATCCTCGACGTCACCGTCACGGGCGGTCATCGACTCGGTGCGGCGCACCATGATGCGTGCGTCCGCATAACGCGCCCCGGCGTCAAGAGCGGCCTGAACCGCCGAATACGCCTCATCGAAGTGGCTCATGCACCGACCCTAGGCGACCGGTACGACAAAACTCAGAGCGCCGGAAGCAACTCGGCGGTGTCGATGGAGACGGCGACCGGCTCGGTTAGTCGGAGGACGTCGCCGGCTTCACAGGCGGCCTCCTCGAGGTACCGGTCGCCCTCGAGGCGATAGAGGAGCAGAGTGCGCGCCCTGGTGTCGATCAGGAGATACCACGGGATGCCGGCGACCGCGTAGTAGTGCATCTTGAGCACCTTGTCGGTCGAGGCGTTGGACGGCGAGGTGATCTCGCAGACGAAATGGACGTCGGAGGCGTCGATGATCAGCTCGTCCAGATCGATGTCACTCGCGAGGACAAGGTCGGGAATGGGAATTCTGCTTGGGCCGACACGGACATTCACTCCCTCGAGCACCTGAAGACCCGCCGCCTCCGCGGCGGCGTTCAGCTTCATGGCGAGGCGGAGCGAGATCCTTTGATGGCGTGGGGTGGGACCCGGGCTCACGTGGAGGCTCCCGTCAAAGAGCTCGATGCGCTCGGGCGTCTCACCGATCGCGAGGAACTCCTCCTCGGTCAGCGCATGCCCGTCGCTGAAGATGGCTGTCGTCATGGCGTCTCCCGTGTGATCGAGGTCAGACTCTCTCACAAATACTAGTCTCATGACAACTCTCCTCGCGACTACCGTCCAGGATGCTCCCGCAGGAAGGCTAGCTCCTCGTCAAGTGAGGCAGTCGGGACCGACTCGAGGCCGGGGAGGTCGGCGCCGACCAGCAGGAGCGGGCGCGAGCGATCCGACTGGGCGGCCGCCTCGGCCAGGCTGTGGTGGGCGTAGACGTCCGCCGCGTCCGAGCGGTCGCCGAGATATCGCTCGGCGAACGGCGCCGGCAGGCGGTACCAGTCGGTCACCGGGTCGCGGGCCACCGCCCGGTGGAAGACGTCCGGGCGCCGCAGCACCGCCATCGCCGCCAGCCAGCCGCCGAGGCCCGTGCCCCGCACCGACACCGCGTTCAGGTCGAGGTCGGGATGCTTGCCGACGAGCGCGTGCAAGGCGTCGACCTGGTCGGACAGGGCCACGTCGCCGAGGCGGCGGTGCACCACCTTCTCGAAGCTGGGCGCCACTCCGGGCGTACCCCTGGAATCGACACTGACCACCGCGAAGCCGGCGTCGGCCCACCATTGCCGCTCCTGCCAGGCCGCCGGGTCGGTCACGACCTGTTGGTGGCCGGTGCCGTCGCCGAGCGTGACCAGTACGGGGATCTTCGAGCCTCCGACGAAGCCGGCGGGGTACAGCACGGCGGCGGGCAGGCGCCGGTCGGTGACGCGTTCGAGGATCGGGCGGGGGTGGTAGGGGAGCGGCGCCGCGAAGTTGCGGAGGGTGGCGACGCGGGCATCGCCGCGCCACACGGTGTCGTCGAGGACGAGGACGTCGCCGTTGGCCTCGGCGCGATGCCAGCCGGGGGTCATGCTGATTTTGCGCGCTTCCGCGCCGCCTCCGCCCAATGAGGTACGGACGCGGAACACCGACTGCGCCGAGGGGTCGCCGTCGGTCCCTTCCACCACGAGGTCGGGCGCGCCGGTCGGGGCGCCGGCCCGCGGCAGCGTGCCCACCACCCGCCGCACGTAGAGGCCGGGCGGGGTGAGCAGGCTCCCGTCGGCGAACAGGCAGCGCGCGTCGAAGCCGTCGTGCGCCAGCTCGCCCCCGACCAGCACCCGGCCGTCCGGCAGGTGCCGCGGAGTGCCGGCGACCGGCTCCACCCAGCGGGCGTCAGCGAGCTCGGCGTGCACCTGCGTCTCCCCGGTGCGCGGGTCGATCGCCAGCACCAGCCCGTGCTGCTGCATCCGGCGCAGTACGGTCATCAGCGGCCCGCCGCCGTCGGCCCAGCGCACGTTGACCACGTACGGATAGGTCTCCCGGTCCCAATGCACGTCGACCCAGCCCTCGTCCAGGTCGAGCAGGTGCAGGCTGGTCGCGCCGGCCGTGCGGGTGGCCAGGATCTGGCCGCCGTCGGGCGACCACCACCAGCCGCGCTGCCGGCCGAACTGCACGGCCGCCGGGTCGGGCACGCCCCACGAGATCAGCCCGCCGTGCTCGCGCCACGCGTTGCCGAGCTCGCCGGCGAGCAGCCGGTCGCCGTCGGGCCCGACGACCCGCAGCGACGCCGAGCCGCTCTCGAAGGTCACGTACCCGATGAACCGGCCGGTCGGGTCGGGCCGTGGATCCTGGGCGGCGCCCTCGGCCGCCACCTCGGCGGCGTCGCCGTCCACCAGGTCGGCGCGGAAGAGCCGGCCGTCGCGGGCGAACGCCGCCGTCCGGGCGTCACGGTCCACCGCGTACGCGTCGATGGGCCCCTCGGCGACCATCGTCTCCACCCCGGTCGCCACGGTCAGCGTCCAGAGCGCCGCGGCCGGGTCCTCGGGCCCGGCCGAGCGTAGGAAGGCCACCCGGCCGCCATCGGCCCCGATCGTCACCGCGTGCGGCGCGCCGTAGCGGAAATGACCGGTGCGATCGGCAAGTCCGGGGTAGTCCACGCCGTCCAGCATCGCTGATCAAGGCATCATTCCGCCCCGCAAACTCGCAGCACGGCGAAGGAAAGCTGTCGGTGCCCCCGCGTAAAGTTGCGCGCGTGACTGACGCCCTGCCCGCGCGCCGCCTGCTGCTCGTGCACGCCCATCCCGACGACGAGGTCACCGGCACCGGCGCCACCATGGCCCACTACGTCGCCGCCGGCGCTCACGTGACGCTCGTGACCTGCACTCTCGGCGAGGAGGGCGAGATACACGTCCCCGAGCTGGCCCAGCTCGAGGCCAAGCAGGCCGACCAGCTCGGCGGCTATCGCCTGGTCGAGCTCCAGCGTGCGTGCGCCGCGCTCGGCGTGACCGATCACCGCCTGCTGGGCGGCCCGGGCCGCTACCGCGACTCCGGCATGATGGGCCTGCCGACCAACGATCATCCGCGCGCGTTCTGGGGCGCCGACGTCGACGAGGCCGCCGCCCTCCTGCTCGAGGTCATCAAGGAGATCCGGCCGCAGGTCATGATCACGTACGACGAGAACGGCTTCTACGGCCACCCCGACCACATCCAGGCGCACCGGGTGGCGATGCGCGCGGCCGAGCTGGCCGGCCCCGACGGCCCGCAGAAGATCTACTGGACGGCGATGCCGCTCAGCGTGCTCCGCGAGGGCATGGAGGCGTTCCGCGAGCTCGACGACAACCCCTTCGCCGACGTCGAGAAGGTGGAGGATCTGCCGTTCGGCCACACCGACGACGAGATCGCGGCCCGCATGGACGGCACCGACCACTACCAGCGGAAGGTCGCGGCGATGCGGTCGCACGCCACCCAGATCCCCGACAACTCCTGGCTGTACGGCATCGCCGGCGACTTCGGCGGCGAGTTCATGGGCGTGGAATATTTCTTGCTCGCCAAGGGGAGCCGTGGCCCCGGCGATGGCCCGCACAACTGGGAGAGCGATCTGTTCAGCGGCCTGAAAATAGAGCAGCCGGCGACGGCGACGAGATGATCCAGCCGCAGCAGGAGGTCCAGCCGGACGCGCCGGAGCAGCCCGCCCCCAAGAACTGGGAACCCCTCATCCGGGTCGGCGGCCTGCTCGTCGCGATCGCCGCGGCCCTCGTCACCGGCGTGCTCGAGCTGCTGCTGACCACGCTGCGCTGGGGCGACCTGGCGACCATCTGGCAGGGCGACCCGATCGGCTCGGGCAGCGGCCCGCTGCTCGGCGTCGCGATCCTGCTCGCGGTGGTGGCCAACTGGGCGATCGCCTGGTTCGCGGTCTCCACCACCGGACGCCGCTGGGCGCTCGGCCCGCCGTGGGCGCTGTGGACCCTCATGATGCTGTTCGCCGCCGGCGTGCGCACCCACGAGGGCGACTATCTGCTCGGTGGCGACGACTGGATCGCCCTCGTGATGATCCTGGCCGGCAGCCTGACCTTCGCCGTGTACTCGTACCGCGAGATCCTCAGGCGTATCCCTCGCGCATAACTCGCAGCGGACTCCCAGCTTGCCCCCACGGTCTCGCGGCGCGTCATCCGCAAAGATGGCCGACAGGTCGAGCGCCGGACGTTCACTTGGCGTTACGATCCCGTGCCACAGACAGGGGTTTCCCGGGGAGGGACGCATGAGGGAGCAGCGCTGGTTTCCGCCCGCGGCGCTGGCGGTCGGGTTGTTCGCGATCAATGTGGTGGCCCGCCTGATCATCCGCCTCGGTTTCGACGGCGACGACTCGGCCGAGAGCAACGCCACACTGGTCATGTTCGGCGTGCTGGGCCTGACCCTCGCCGTCTGGACGTTCGTCGCCTGCCAACGCAAGCGCCCGAGCGATTGGCTGCTGCCCGACCTGGTGGTCGGCGCGGTCGGCGGCATGCTGCTGACCGTCCTCGTCGGACCGTTCATCAGCGGCGGCGAGCCGTTCTCCAGCGGCGCCGGCGACTTCTTCTCGCAGGTCTGGCTCTACGCCGGCTTCGCGATCGTGGGCACGCTGCTTGGTTACTGGCTCGCCGTGATGCTCGGCCGCGACTACCGTTCGCGCTCGCTCAAGGCGTTCACCGAGACCCGCGCCGCGAAGCCGCGCAAGGTCGTCCGCCGCTAGCCGAGGGGCGCTTCGCGGGTCAGGTAGGTGTGGTGTGTGGTGAAGCCCACCCGGCCATAGAGCGCGACCGCGGCCGTGTTGCGCTCCTCCACCTGCAGGTAGGCGCGCGTGCTGCCGCGCTGCGTCGCCCATTGCGCCAGGCCGCCCATCACCTGCTGGGCGATGCCGCGGCGGCGCGCGGCCGGTGCGGTCTGCAGCAGCGAGATGCCGAGCCATCGGCCCGGGCCGGTCACCGCGCCGCGGGCCACGGCGATCAGGTCACCGCCGGCGTCGTGGACGCGAGCGAAAACCACGTCGGGTACGCCGGTGAGAATGCGTTCCGCGGCCGGTGGCAACGTGCCCTTGTGCTCGGCCACCATGGCGAACCAGTCCTCGCCGGGGGAGTCGGCCAGCTCGACCGGCGGCAGGTCGCCCCGCGCCGGGATAGCCGCGAGCAGCGACCCGATCGAGCTGGTCTGCACCAGGGTGAGCGGCCGCGCGGTCCAGCCGCGTTCGCCGAGGGCCGCGTTGACCGGCGCGGCCAGCGGCATCGGCGCGTTGATCAGCGGTTGCTGGCCGTGTGCCGCGTACCACTCGACGACCGCGTCGATCGCGGCCTCCAGCGTGCGGTCGGGGTCGCCCACGGCGAGCGCCGAGTTGGCACGTCCGGTCCAGTTGCCCGCCGCACGAAGGATCCAGCTGCCCAGCCGGGACTGGATCGGAGCAGGCCAGGCGTCGTTGGCGGCGAGCTCGAGGTCGATCACGTCGGCGGCCGGTGGCCGGCGGGCGGCGGGGACGCGTTTTGCCCGGTGCACCTCGTGCAGCGGCACCCGCAGCGTGCCCTTCTCGGTGGCGATGGTGAGTTCGGTCTCGGTGAGGTCGACCAGCTCTCCGAGTGCGTCGGAATACAGCGTTCGCTCCTGGGACACGCCTACAATCCGGCGTACCACCACCCTGTGTCCCACATCCTGCCGACGGAGCACGTGTCACCTCCTCCGGCGGAGATACTAGGCTCTGCATCTGTCGCGGGTGGTTTCCCGCGGCGTGGCTTTGGAGGGAAAGACCCGTGACCTACATCATCGCTGAGCCGTGCGTCGATGTGCTCGACAAGGCATGCATCGAGGAGTGCCCGGTCGACTGCATCTACGAGGGCAACCGGATGCTGTACATCCACCCCGATGAGTGTGTGGACTGCGGTGCGTGTGAGCCGGTGTGCCCGGTCGAGGCGATCTTCTATGAGGACGACGTGCCGGACCAGTGGAAGGACTACACGAACGCGAACTACGAGTTCTTCGAGGACCTCGGTTCGCCCGGCGGCGCCGCCAAGAAGGGCAAGATCGACAAGGACGCCGCGTTCGTGGCCGCCCAGCCGCCCCGGGAAGACCACTGAGCGCTCTCGCGTCGGCCCTGCCGGATTTCCCCTGGGACCTGCTGGAGCCGGCGAAGGCCAAGGCCGCCGCGCACCCGGGCGGCATCGTCGACCTGTCGGTCGGCACCCCCGTCGACCCGGTTCCGCCGCTCATCCGCCGTGCGCTCGCCGACGCGTCGGACGCGCCGGGCTACCCGCTGACCGCGGGCACCCCGGCGCTCCGCGCGGCGATCGCCGGCTGGATCGGCCGGGCCTGCGGCGCCTCGGGTGAGCTCGGCGTGCTGCCCACGATCGGTTCGAAGGAACTGGTCGCCTGGCTGCCCACGCTGCTCGGCGTCCGCCCCGGCGACGTCGTGGCGATCCCGTCGGTGTGCTACCCGACGTACGAGGTGGGCGCCTTGCTCGCCGGCGCGACGGTGGTCCGCAGCGACTCGCTCACCGGACTCGGGCCGAACCCCCGCATCAAGCTGATCTGGATCAACTCGCCGTCCAACCCGACCGGCAAGGTGCTCCCGGTCGACCACCTGCGTAAGGTCGTCTCCTGGGCCCGCGAGCGCGGCGTCACGGTCGTCAGCGACGAGTGCTACCTGGCGCTGGGCTGGGAGACCCGACCGGTCTCGGTGCTCGACGACCGGGTGACCGACGGCGACTACACCGGCGTGATCGCCGTGCACTCGCTCTCCAAGCGGTCGAACTTGGCCGGCTACCGCGCCGGCTTCCTCGGCGGCGACCCGGCGCTGATCGCGCGCCTGCTCGAGGTGCGCAAGCACGCCGGCATGATCGTTCCTGCCCCCATACAGGCTGCGATGATCGCCGCGCTCGGCGACGAGGAACACGTCGGCCACCAGCGGGAGCGTTACTCGGCCCGCCGCGACGTGCTGCGTACGGCGCTGACCAAGGCGGGCTTCAAGATCAGCCACTCCGAGGCCGGCCTCTACCTGTGGGCGACCCGCGCGGAAGACTGCTGGAAGACCGTCGGCGACCTCGCCGAGCTGGGCATCCTCGCGGCGCCCGGCGCTTTCTACGGCCCGGCCGCGGCCCAGCACGTACGCGTCGCACTGACCGCCACCGATGAACGAGTAGCCGCCGCAGTGGCCCGCCTCACCTGACGCAACGTAATCTGCTCGTGGCAGATGGGGTTCCCTCACGTCGACAACCATCGCTACCCTCGGGGCGTTATCAGACGACGACGCTGCGGGGAGGCGGTCGTGGCCGACGGAGTGCGCGTCGAGACCGACGGGCTGAACAAGTTCTCCAACCAGGTCCAGAACGACACGGCACAGACCTTGGAATCGGGGTATTCGCGCGCCAGCGTGGACCTCTCCTCCGGGGTCGAGTTCGGGGCAACCAGCGCCAGCGGCGGCGTGCACGCGGCCAAGGAGCGCTACGCGCAGAGCCTGAAGGCCTCGACTGACAACGTCGTGGCCTATATGGAGGCCGCGCGAGTGCTGGCCGCGGCAGCCGGCAAGGTCGCGACGGCGCTCGACGCCACCGACGGCCGGGCCGCCCAGCGCGCCTCCGACGTGCGCGGGCTCATGGCCGAGGCGGTGGCCGACTCTCAGCAGCGCCGCGCCGAGGTCGACGGCCATCCCACCACCCGCCACGCGGGAGGGGCTGAGGCGGTATGAGCGACCCGGTGCTGACCAGCAGTTGGTGCACGAACTGGGGCGCCTACAACACGCCCCGGCTGTGGTCGATGGTGATGAACGAGGACGACGGCCCCGGCCGCCAGCAGGTGAGCGCGTGGCGCACACTGGCCGGCTCGGTGCGCAGCCAGCGCGCGTCGTTGCTGACCGCACGAGCCGAGCTGGTCGCGGCCTGGCCCCCGGAGGAGAACGAGTCGTCGGCCGCCTTCGTGGCCGAGCTCGACACCCTGATTGCCCGCCTGGATTCGGCCTCGGCCGACGCCGATTCCACGGCCAGCGGTCTCGACAACATCCTCACCGCGATCCAGACGGCGAAGACGACGATCCAGCCTCTCTGGGAGAGGTACAAGGACAAGAGCGACGACCTGGTCCCGCGCTGGTGGGACAACGCCGAGGACGAGATCGACGACGAGGCGCGCAAGGCGATGATCAGCGCCGAGCGTGCGGTCGAGGATTCGGTTGCCCTGCTCAAGGTCCCCGACAGCTACAAGCCGTTCGAAGATCAGATCGACGAGCCGGGGTCTGGCGAGGACAACGGAAGTCCGTCCCGGACGACCTCCACCTCGGGCTCTGCGGGAATCAGCGCCTCAGTGAGGCACGATCCGGTCCCACCCCTGCCTGGGCAGAACCCCACGACGCCGGACGGCGGTGGCCAGTCGAGCGCCGACACCGGCGGATCGGTCGGCGTCGGTGGAGCTGTCGCCGGTAGCGGCGGTGCGGTCGGCGGTGGCGTGGGTGGCGCGGTGCCTGGCGGCGGTGGACCCGATCTGGCCGGTGTGATCACCCCACCCGGCGGCGCCCCGATCGTGCCAGGTGGCGAGGCGATAGGGATCCCAGGTGGCGGCGGTGGCGGCGGTCCAATCAGCCCAGTGGTGCCCGGCCTGCTGCCCACCGGCGGTGGCGCCCCGATCGCTCCGACCGGGCGTGGCCAGCGCGGTGGGCGGTTGGCTCGACCCGCCACGCCGGGCGGTGTCATCGGCGAACCGGCAGTGGGGGGCGGCGTCGGTCGCTCAGGTGCCGGCCCGATCGGCACCGCCGGTGGCCGTGGCGGCCTGAGCAGCCGAGCGGGCCGAACAGGCCGAGCAGGCACCCTCGGTGGCAGCCTGGAGGAGCCAGGTGGTGCCCGCGGCATTCGCGGCGGCGGGGGCATCACGGGTGAAGGCTTGGGCAGTGCTAGCGGTGGCCGCGGCACGACGGCGGGCAAACGCGGGAATCGCCAACCACGCCCGTCCTGGCTTCCCGACGACCCGGTCGGGCCGAACCGCAACACCGGCGCGATGGCCAGCTCCCCCGGCCGTGCGGGCCGCCGTCAGTCCGGCGACGACAGCCACGGCTTCGACCCCGACAATCCGTGGGAGGTGGCCGAGGGCGTCGATCCGGTGATCGCGCCATCCACCGAAGACCCACGGCACGATCCCGGCCCGAATGTGATCGGCTGGCGCGGGTGATCCATTTTCTTCGCAGGGGCGGCGCTGCGGGGAGCGCCGCCCTCCTCGTTGTCCTACTGACTGGCACCCCCGCCCACGCCGATAGCACGCGGGACAGCCAGTGGTACTTCGCCCCCATGCGGCTGGCGGAGGCTCAGAAGGCCGGCAAGGGCGGCGAGGGGGTGGTCGTCGCGGTGGTCGACTCCGGTGTCGACGGTGCTCATCAGGACCTGCGTGGTGCGATGGTCCCCGGCCGCAACATAGCCCGTGACGTCGAGGACGACGACCTCGACAGCGGGCCGCACGGCACCGGGATGGCCGTTCTGATCGCCGGCCGGGGCCACGGCGACGGTGATGGCCTGCTCGGCGTGGCGCCGCGCAGCAAGGTGATGTCGGTGACGCCGACCGGTGACCAACCTCTGATCGCCGAGGGCATCCGGTGGGCCGTCCAGCACCGCGCCAAGGTGATCAACATGTCGTTCGCTCAGTACGATGCGGGCGACGCTATGAGGGAGGCGGTCGAGGAGGCCGTCGCTGCCGATGTGGTGCTCGTGGCCGGGTCCGGCAACGACCACAAGCAGGTCGCGTTCCCGGCTGCGCTACCCGGCGTGATCGCTGTCGGTGCGGTGGATCGGAAGAACAAGGCCGCGTCGTTCTCCAACTACGGCGACCAACTCGACATCGTCGCCTACGGCACCGCGATGACCGTGGCGCGACCGCACAACCGGTACGAGGTCGTGCACGGCACCAGCGACTCGACCGCCCTGGTCTCCGGCATTGCCGCTCTGATGCGGGCCCGCTACCCCGACATGTCCGCCGCCGAGGTGGCCGACCGTCTGACCCGCACCGCGATCGACCGCGGCACCAAGGGACGCGACGACTACTACGGGTACGGGCAGGTCGACGCGCTCGCCGCGCTGACCGCGCCGCGAACGCCACCCAGCGCGACCGCAACCGCCGCCTCCCCAGCACCGGCGCAGGACGACAATCCGGTCGCCTATGCACCGGTCTTGAAGACCAAGGCTCCGCCTCCGTTGCTGTTCGTGGCGGTGGGTGTGCTTCTGCTGATGCTCTGCCTCGCCCTCTTCATGATCGTGAGAGCCCGTCGAAAGACCTGATCAACAGCGCGGATTGGCACGAACGCACGCATTCGAGGGGTCGAATGCGTATCCCCCTGTGCGTTACTCTCGGTGCGCTCAGATCTGGGGGGATCTACGTTGTTTCCATCCGTTCAAGCGGAACGGGACGACGACGCACGCGTGGGGGACGCGCGCCGGTTCGTGACCGAAGTAGAGGATATGGCGATTCGTGCCCGTGGCGGTGGTCCGCCGCCTCGGCTCGATCGGATCGGCGGGCCTGATCGCACCGGCACGGCGTTTGCCGTGGTTGACGCGTTGGGCCGGTTCGTCGACCTCAGCCTGCACCCGTCCTGGTGGTCCGCGCTGGGTCCGGGTCGCGTGGCGGCCGGACTGCTCGAGGCGCTCGAGAGCGCGCGCATGAAGGCCGCGCTCGTTCCGATGATTCTGCGCCGTCACGGTTACGCTCCGTTGCCGGAACGGGAGCCGGCGCACGCTCGGCCCGAGGGGGAGAGCGACCTCCGCGCGCAGATCGCCGACGCCTACCGCCTGATCGACGACGCCGGCAAGCGGCTTCGGGAGCGCGAGACCCTCCGGGTCGTCGACGGCCCGCGTGGTCTGTTCCGCCTTCATCTGCGCGGCGGCCGGATCGAGAGGGCCGAGCTCCTCGCCCGGCCGGTCCCCGGCGACACCGACCGGCTGGTGGCCGACGCCCGCGAGGCGCTCGCCGAGCTGGCCAAGGTTCGCGGGGAGCTCTGATGGACGACGTCGCTGCCGCTGCCGACGCCATGCGGGCGCAGGCGAAGAGCTGGGACGAGCTGGCGGAAACGGTGACCACAGTGCGGGCCCGGCTCACCGACCTGACCCTGCACGCCGACGCGTTCTCCCTGGAGAAGCAAGCGACCTCCCTGGGGAAGCATGCGACAGGGTTCGCCGAGGCGTACGCGGAACGCAGCGAGCGCCTCGTCGCCCAGCTCGGCCGGGCCGGCAAGGAGTTCGACCGCATGGCCCGCGACCTACGCGCCGCCGCCGACGCCTACGACGAGGGCGACCGGGCCGCCGCCGACCGGCTGGGCAGCGTGTGGTGATGGACGCCCTGGCGGCACTCGGCGCGTTCCGCGAGGCCACCGACCTGGTGCAGGAGGCGACCACCAGGGTTCGCGAGGTGTGGGCCGAGCTGCTCGCCGCCCTGCACGACCTGCTGCGTCGCGCGCGCCTGTGGCGAAGCGAGGACGCCGTGGCGCGCCTGCTCGCCGCCGAGATCGACGCGTCGGCGGCCGCGGTCGACGCGCTGGTGGCCCGGCTGCGGCCCGGGATCGAGGCCGAGCTCGGCACGCTGGCCGAGACCGCGAACCGGGCCGTGCCCGTGTTCACCCTCTTCGACACGGCGATCGATCTCGCCGGCGCCGCCGGGCACCTGGCCGGCCTGTCCGCCGAGATGACCGGCCGCGGCGACCTCGAGGCATGGAGCGGCGCCGCGCGCGAGAGCTACGACCGGCGAGTGCGCGAGCAGATCACCGCCGCCGACGTGGCGGCCGAGGAGGCGGCGGCCACGTCACGATGGCTGACGGAGATCGGCACGGCCGGCGCGGCGTACGTGACAAAGGTTGGTCATCGCGGCGCCGAGCTGGTGAATCGGCTGGCCGAGGCGGCCGTCCAGGCCGTCGAGGCGGCACCGGCCGAGCTTGCCCGGATCGTGACCACGCTGGACCGTCTCGAGATGGCCATGCGGGAAGAATGAACGTCATGCAGCCGACGATCGTGGTGCGCGGCGAGGCCGTTCGCGAGGTCCCGCCCGAGATTGCCGTCATCAACGTCTCGGTGACCGCCCGCGGCAAGAACAAGGACGCCGTGCTGGCCCGCCTCACCGAGCAGTCCGCGGTGCTCCGCGCCGAGCTCGACGCCTACGGCGAGGCGATCGAGCGCCGCGAGACGGCCGGGGTGCAGGTCTATCCCGATTTCAAGAAAAGCGAGTACGTCGGCAACGTCGACACCACGGTGACCGTGGCCGATTTCGGCGCGCTCGGCGAGATGCTGCCGCGCCTGGCCGGCATGGCGCAGGTCTCGATCTTCGGGCCGTGGTGGCAGCTGCGGCGCGGCAGCAAGGCCGGCGCCGAGGTCCGCCGGGCCGCGATCACCGACGCCCTCGACCGGGCCCGGGAGTACGCGTCGGCGGTCGGCGCCCGGATCGACAAGCTGGTCGAGATCTCCGACGAGATCGCCGGCGCCGGGGGTGTCGTGCCGATCGCGGCTCGCGCCATGGCCTTCGACGCCCAGCGCGGGCCCGCCCCGGCCCTGGAGCTCGATCCGCAGCGGCAGACCGTGCAGGCCTCGGTGCTGGTCCGGGTCACCATCACCGAGCCCGACCTATCCGAACAAAGCCAATAAAGGCGAATAAACCCCACGACCGGGGGATGATCCGTAAGACTCAGCATCATGCCCAAGGGTCGCCGAGACGTCCTACTGAGGGTGGCGAACGTCAACCCGGACAGCGTGCTCACCCACACCGACCAGGTGCTCTACTCCGCGATCGGCGTCTTCATCGTCCTGTACTTCGTGTACGCCACGGTCGGCGGCGCGGCCTTCATCGACGCCAGCTCGAACTACCAGCAGCCGTGGTACCGCTGGCTGGTCGGCCCGCTGGTGGCGGCGGGCGTGGTCGCGTTCGACCGGGCCGTCGTGGGGCGGGTGTCGATCAGCTACGACAAGCTCGAGTCCACCGACCCGCGCGAGTTCCTGCGCAGGCCCACCTTCGGCCTGTACGCCGGCCGGCTCGGCCTCGCCGTCCTGTTCGCGGTGATCATCACCGAGCCGCTGATGCTCGCCCGCTACCAGGGCGAGATCGACGCCCGGCTCAACGAGGTGCACAACCAGCAGCTCAGCCGGATCGACACGAGCGGCGCGATCGGCACCTGGACCTCCCGGCTCGACCAGCTCAAGCGGGAGACCGCGGCCGACGACGCGGCCGTGCGCGACCTGACCGACCGGTCCGCACAGAAGCGGCAGGACGCGCGCCTGCTCTACCAGCAGGCGGTCGACGACGCGGCCGGCCAGGGCGTCACCAGATCAACCGGCTGCCCGCGCGGCGGCTACTGCGACCAGCTCGTGCACCGCTCCCGCGGCCTCGACGCCGAGGCCGCCCAGCTCGACCGGCAGGCCGGCGACCTGCTCGGCACGCAGCGGGCCGCCCGCGACGCCCGGGCCGCCGAGCAGGCCCAGCTCACCCGGCAGATCGGGGAGCAGCGGCTGGCGAACAGCCGGGCGGTGAAGGACGACTCCGGCTTCGGCGCGCGGACGGCGGCCATGTGGCACCTGGTGACCGGCGACTTCTGGGGCGTTGGCGTCTTCTACCTGGGCATCACGCTGCTGCTGGTCTCGCTGGACTGCGCCGCGGTCGGCCTGAAGTTCGTCTCCCGGAGCAACGCCTACGAGCGCAACGAGGCCCGGATCGCCCGGCGCCGCGAGCACGAGGCGGCGCTGCTGCACGAGCGCGAGATCCACGACGCGCGCACCTACGGCGCGGCGATGGCCAAGGTGGTGGCCGACGGCATCGAGGCCGCGGTGCACGACGAGCGGGTGGCCCGGGAGTCGGCCGAGCGGGCCAGCGAGGTGCTGCGTACGTCGGTGGTCGTGCCCGACGAGGTGCGCAAGCTGACCGCCCACCACGGCCGGCATCACCGGCCCTTGCGCGGCGAGCTGGTGACCGGCGGTGGCCGCCACCGCCGCACCCCGGTGATCTTCACCGAGGACGAGATGCGCACCCTGCCGGCGGCCGAGAACCAGGACTAGGAGCTCCCGGACGCCTGGATCGGCACGGTGAACAACGCGCCGTGACAGACCGCGGGTGAGTCGGCCGGCATCGACAGCGCGCCCGGGATGGTGAAGGCGCCGATCGTGTTGCGCGGCACCTCCCACGAGACGGCGAACCGATCCCTGGTCAGTTGCACCCCCGAGTCCCGGCAACCGTGCTCGCGGTGCTCCGCGTCGGCCACGACGCGGCCGGCCCCGGGGCTCACCGAGGTGATCTTGATGGGGACGTCGTCGTCGTTGGTCACCGTCACCGTGAGGTTGCCGGTCTGTCCGGCGGCCAACGGACGGTTGAGGTCCGAGCGGGCACGCAGTGCGATCTCGACGGTGGTCGCGGCGCCCCAATGGCCGGTCTCCGAGCCGGTGATCTGCCAGTACAGCCAGGCCGCGCCGGCGTTCACCACCACCGCGGCGGCCGCGGCCAGCCAGAGGATCGCCCGGGTGCGCCCGTCCAGCCGGCGCCGGGGCTGGTCACCGGGCTGGCGGACCTCCCACGTCGGCTCCTCGTGATCGGACGGTCGCAGCTCGATGTGCCCGGTCCGCTCGCGACCGGCGGCGCGCCGGCGGCTCAGCGCGTCGAGCCTGATCACGAGAGTGACTGCTTTCGCATGAGGGCGCGTTCCTCCTGAGGGACCCGATAGAACTGGTTGTTCAACGGTCCCCGAGGAGCCAAGGTCATGTGATCGGTTTTTGGTCCGCCATTGCGCGCGGATACATCGCACAGGTGGGCCTGTCCGGCTTAACCCCAACGGGGGACGGCGCATCGCAACGGTGACGGCGAATTCGAGGTGGTCACGCCGGGCGAGCGGGCCACGGAAAGGAGAATGCGCGACGCGAAGCGGTGCGAGCGGGAACTGCACCCGGTCGGCCTAATCCGTACGCGCCTAAGGGATCGACCGGACCGCCGCGATCGCCTCGATCTCGACCCGGAAGGCAGGGTGAACCAGCCCGCTGACCTGCACGAGCGAGCTCGCCGGCGGCCGCTGCGTATCCACGAACTCGTCCCGCACCTGGCGGAACGCGGTCAGGTCGGACATATTCGTGAGGAAGATGGTCAGCTTCACCACGTCGCCCATCGTGGACCCGGCCGCCTCCAGCGCGACCTCGAGGTTCCGGAACACCTGCCGCGTCTGCTCGGCGGCGTCGTCGTACCCGACAAGCCGCCCCTCGGCGTCGAGCGGCACCTGCCCGGAGATCACCACGATCGGCCCGGCGAAGGACACCGCGTGGCTGTAGCCGTTGGCCGGGGGCGACCCTTCGGGCCGGACATGGTGCTGCATGCCGCGCAGCCTAACGGCTGCGGTCGGACCGTGACGCTGGTGCTGGCAATGCCTCAGAGGCGGGCCAGCGAAGAGGCCACCATCGTGGCCCGCGCGATCTCGCCCGGCGCCCGCCCGGCCCGCGCCTCCACCCGGCCGTCCGGCGCCCAGATGCCCGACCGCCCGGCCGTCTCGGTGTACCCGCCGCCGGTCGGCCCGGCGAACGACGACACGGCCACCCACACGCCGTGCTCCTTGTTGACCCGCCGCGCCCGCTCGGCCATGACGGTCTCGCCCGCCGGCGGGTCGACGACCCCGGCCACGTACGCGTCGATGCCCAGCGCCGCGGTCTCGGCCGCGTGCTCGGGGATTCCCGTGTCCCGGCAGATCGCGAGCCCCAGCCGCCAGCCGTCGACCTCGAGCACCTCGGGCGCCGGGCCGGGCAGGAACCGCTCCTCGCTCGAATGCGGGTGCTGCTTGCGGTAGGCCACCCGCGCCCCGCCGCGGTCGATCGCCAGCATCCCGATGTACGGCCCGTCGATCGGCGCGCCCACCAGCGCCACCGTGTCGGTCGCCGCGCACGCCTCGACCAGCGGAGCGAGCCGCGGATCGTCGAGCGCGACGATCGGCGCGTCGAGCTCGTAGCCGGTCAGCGACATCTCGGGGAAGACCACGACCCGGGCCGCGGCCGCGCGCACCGCGGCGGCGTGCCGGGTCGCATTGGTGGTGACATCGAGGGCCACGACACGGGGCTGACAGACGGCGATGACCAGGGAGCGCATGGGCCGATCATTCCTTCGGGGGGTAGGGGCGGACCGCTTGGACGAGGAAGCGATGGGCGGTCACGACGAGCCCGCCGTGCAGCCGGATGTACGAGTCGACGCGGCCCAGGGCGTCCGCGTACTTCTCGGGGCTGAAGTCGCGGATCTGCCAGGGCAGGTCGCGCAGCCGGCGCACGACCGACGCGGTGTCGTCGAAGTGGAGCGTGGGGCGTTCCTCGCGCACGTCGGTCACCTGGAGGCCGGCCGCCTCGAGCCGGGCGACCGCGATCTCGGCGTTCCACGACCGCGGGTAGGCCGCGGGCGCGCCGAGCGCGGTGTTGAGCTCGGCGAGGTCGTCGCTGCCGACCTGCTGGCTGAGCAGGCACCCCCCGGGGCGCAGCAGCCGGTAGATGTCGGCGGCGGGCAGCCGGCCGTGCCGGCTGAGCACCACGTCGAACTCGTCCTCGCCGCCCGGCAGTTCGGTGAGCACCGGCACCCCGAAGGGGCCGAGCCGGTCGCGGGCGACGGGGGTGTTGCGGGCCCAGCTCTCGACGGCGACGGTGTGTGCCGGCAACGGGGCGAGCTCGGCGAGGAGCTCACCGCTGCCGGTGTCGAGATCGAGCAGGGAGTCGGCACGGCGCAGCAGGGCGCGGGCGAGGTCGGGGTACGACCACGACGGCTCCCCGGGACGGCCGTCCAGCCAGGCGAATTCCAGGCCGGTGGCGCGCTCGCCGAGGGCGGTCGTGGTCGAGTCGACCGGCTCGCCGTACTGCTGCCCGCTGCGCACATGCCGACGTTAGTCACGCCACCTATGAGTCGGCCTCGGTTGTGACGCGACTCAAGCCGGAAACATGGTTACGGTATGACAACGGCCAGGTGGGCGAGGATGCCCGGCCAGCCGTTGCCCATTCCCTCGAGCGCCTGCGAACCGGGCTCGAAGCCGTCGTGCACGAGGAAGAGCCGGGTGCCGTTGCCCTCGGCCTCGAGCCGCCAGGTGATCGTAGTGTTCAGCACGCCCTCGGCGAACGTGTAGCTGAGCAGCCGCTCGGGCTCGACCTCGAGCACCTCGCAGGGCTGCTGACCCCACTCGCCCATGTCCATGGTGAAGCGGTGGCCGACGACCGGCTTGATGTCTCCGGGCGCCCACCAGGAGGCCAGCAGGTGGGGCTCGGTGAGCGCCCGCCACACCGCGGCGGGTTGCCGGGCGATGAACTGGTCGCACTCGATCTTGCTCATTCAGAATCTCCTTCGACGAGGTCGCGCAGCGCGGTGAGGCGCTGCCGCCAGTAGCGCTCGAACGGATGCAGCCAGTCCTGCACGTCGGCCAGCGGCTCGGCGGCCAGGTGGTAGTAGCGATGGCGGCCGCGCGGCTCCTCGGTGACGAGCCGGGCCTGGCGCAGGACGGCCAGGTGCTCGGAGATCGAGGGCCGGCTCAGCGAGAAGCGCGCGGCGAGCTCACCCGCGGGGAGCGGCCCGCCGCGCAGGGCCTCGAGCAGTTGACGGCGCACCGGGTTGGCCAGCGCGCCGAAGACGTCCATCTCCGGCATGCCGTCGATAATGCGTCGGAAATCTCCGACACGTCAAGGGCGTACCGGCATCAGGACCGAGAAGCGGGACTCGCCGGGCACGCGCACCGCCAGCGGGTGGATCGGCCCGTCCAGCTCCAGCACGAGCTGCCCCGCGCCGCCCGCGTCCAGCGCCTCCAGCAGGAACTCCCGGTTCACCGCCACGTGCTGCTCCGACCACTCGCTCTCCGCGGCGAGCCGCACGCTTCCATCCAGATCAACACCAAAGATCACGATTTCGTACGCCGTCCCGTCGTGTTCCCGCGGCGTCCCCGGCGCGGCCGCCACCAGCTCGCGCAGCGCGGCGGTGTCGACCGTGGCGCGGACGGCCGGCTCGCGTCCGTGATCGAGCAGGCGGCGGTAGTCGGGGAAGTCGACCGGAAGCGGCTTGCACCCGATGACCCTCCCGCCGGCCTCGGCCCGCACCTCCCCGGCCAGGTCGAGGGTGACGGCGCCGTCGAGGGTCAGCAGCTCTTCGACGAACTCCAGCGGCAGCGCCAGCCGCGCCGGCGGCCCCTCGACGATGGCGCCCACCTCGGCCAGCGCCATCCGGTAGCGGTCGGTCGCCACCAGGGTCAGCAGTCCGTCGCCGGTGTCGAAGAGCACGCCGGGCAACAGGCCGGCGGGGTCGGCGGCGGCGAAGCGCACGGCGTCGAGGCTCGCGGCGAGGTCGCGTGCGGGCAGCGTGATCCGGGTCATCAGGTTCTCCTCCAGATCGAGCAGGGCGTGAATGCGGAGGAGCTCACGCTTGGCGTCGGCCAGACCGTCCTCGAGCCGCCGGCGATGGCGGTCGAGCCGGTCACGGACCGCGTCGGGGTCGCCCATCTCGCGGACGGCCTCGGCGATCTCGGTGACCGGCAGGCCCACGCGGCGCAGGCCGGCGATCAGCCGCGCGGCGCGCACCTGCTCGTCGGTGTACCGGCGGTAGCCGTTCGCCGGGTCGACTTCGGCCGGGACCAGCACGCCCGCGTTGTCGTAGAACCGCAGCGCGCTGACCGCCAGGCCACTGGCCCGGGCCACCTCGCCGATGCCGCGCATCTCTCCTCGCACCTGCCCGACTCTGGTGTCTCCACTAGCTGGAGAGTCAAGGGGGCCGACGCTAGCCCGTGATGAGGCTCGCGGCCACGCCCAGCATGACCAGGGCGATCAGCCCGTCGAGGAGGCGCCAGGCGGCTGGGCGGGCCAGCAGCGGGGCGAGCTTGTGCGCGCCGGCGCCGAGCGCCGTGAACCAAGCCAGGCTGGCCGCCGCGGCGCCGATGCCGAAGAGCCAGCGGTGCGGGTGGTGTTGCGCGATCGAGCCGAGCAGCAGCACGGTGTCGAGGTAGACGTGCGGGTTCAGGTAAGTGAGGGCCAGGCAGGTGAGCAGGGTCGCGCGCAGCGTGGCGGGCGCGCGCTCGGCGGGGTTCAGCTTGGCGGGGCGCATCGCGCGCCGCGCCGCCATGATCGCGTACGTCACCAGGAAGGCCGCCCCGATCCAGCGGATCACCGTCACCGCGTCGGGACGGGCCGAGACCACCGCGCCCAGGCCGCCGATCCCAGCCAGGATCAGCACCAGGTCGGAGAGCGCGCAAACCGCCACGACCGCGAGCACGTGCTCCCGGCGCAGACCCTGGCGCAGGACGAAGGCGTTCTGCGCGCCGATGGCGACGATCAGGACGGCGGAGGCGGCGAAACCGGCGAGGACGGAGGTGAACACGCTATCGACGTTAAGCGGTGCTCAACCCGTACTCAAACTAAAGATTTTGAAGTTGGTTTAGATTCTCTTACGTGGACCTGATGCAGTTGGCGACATTCCAGGCGGTCGTGGACACGGGGAGTTTCGAGGCGGCGGCGCGGCAGCTGCACGTGACGCCCTCGGCCGTGAGCCAGCGGATCAAGGCGCTGGAGAGCGCGGTCGGGCAGGTGCTGGTGCGCCGGGCGAAACCGTGCGTGGCCACTCCCGCGGGTGAGGCGCTGGTCCGCTTCGCGGGGCAGGTCGAGTTGCTGCAGCGCGAGGCGCTCGCCCAGGCCCGTGACGGCACCCGCGTGTCGATCGTGGTGAACGCGGACTCGCTGGACACCTGGTTCCTGCCGGCGCTGGCGGCCGTGCCGGGACCCGCCTACGAACTGCACACCGACGACCAGGATTACACGGCCGACCTGCTGCGCTCGGGCACCGCGATGGCCGCGGTCACCGCCGAGCACGTGGCGGTGCAGGGCTGCCGGCTCGAGCCGCTCGGGTCGATGCGCTACCTGCCGGTCGGCACCGGCGATCTGGACTCGCCGATGATCGTCTACAACCGCAAGGACCGGCTTCAGCACCGATTTCTCGCCTCGCTGCGCCGGCGCACGGATCCGCCGATCCACTATGTGCCGGCCGCGGCGGCTTTCGTCGAGGCGATCCGACTAGGCCTGGGCTGGGGGATGGTCCCCGAGCAGCGCGCCCTGTCCGACATCGCGGCCGGGAACTATCGTCCCCTTTCTCCGGATAAATACCTCGACGTGCCGCTCTACTGGCAGTACTGGAAGATCGAGTCGGCCGTGCTGAAGGACATCACGGCGGCGGTCAAGACGGCCGCCGCCGCGGCGCTGCGGCCCTAGTCGTTGGAGTGCCCTAGTCGTTGGAGTGCAGGGCCGAGTTCAGCTCGATGCCCGTGCCCACGCGCGGCCGCGCCTCGAGCGTGCCCGTCACCGAGTTCTGCCAGAAGAGCAGGTTGTCTTGCCCGCTCAGCTCGCGGGCCTTGACCACGCGGCCGTCCGGCAGGGTCAGCTTCGAGCCCGCGGTGATGTAGACGCCGGCCGCGACCACGCAGTCGTCGCCGAGCGAGATGCCGATGCCCGAGTTCGCCCCGATCAGGCTGCGCTCGCCGACGCTGACCCGGTCTTTTCCGCCGCCGGAGAGCGTGCCCATGATCGACGACCCGCCGCCGATGTCGGAGCCGTCGCCCACCACGACGCCCTGCGTGATGCGGCCCTCGACCATCGAGACGCCCAGCGTGCCGGCGTTGAAGTTGACGAAGCCCTCGTGCATGACCGTGGTGCCGGCGGCCAGGTGGGCGCCGAGGCGCACCCGGTCGGCGTCGGCGATGCGCACGCCCGTCGGGGTGACGTAGTCGGTCATCCGCGGGAACTTGTCGAGGCCGTACACCTGCAGGTGGCGGCCCGCGGCCCGCTCGATCAGGCGAAGGTCGTCGACCCGGTCGGGCAGGCACGGGCCGGCCGACGTCCACGCGACGTTGGCCAGCGCGCCGAAGATGCCCTCGAGGTTGACCGTGTTCGGCCGCATGAGGCGGTGCGACAGCAGGTGGAGCCGCAGGTACGCGTCGGAGGCGTCCTTGATCGGGTCGGTCAGCGAGTCGATCGCGACGCTCACCTCGATCACCGACAGCCCCGGCAGTGAGCGCGGGCCGGTCAGCCCGGCCGGCAGCGTCGGCGCCTCGGCCGGGGCGTCGCCGAGGCCGAGGAAGCCGGTCGGATACCAGGCGTCGAGGACCTGGCCGTCGGCCGTGACCGTGGCGAGGCCGATACCCCAGGCGGGCGAGGTCGAGAGGGCGGTTTCCACGCAGCAGACCCTACTAAACGTGACGAGGATCTTAACCCCGAGGGTGATTCACGCTAGGCCGGTATGGTGCGCCCTATGGCCAACCCGCTTACCCCGGACGTGCTGGTCGACCCCGTCGTGCTGACCCGCGCTCTGGTCGACATCGAGTCCGTCTCGCGCAACGAGAAGGTGATCGCCGACTGTGTCGAGGAGGTCCTGCGGAAGGCGCCGCATCTGAGTGTGGACCGGCTCGGCAACACGGTGATGGCCTGCACCGATCTGGGACGGGAACAGCGGGTGGTGCTGGCCGGCCACCTCGACACGGTGCCGATCAACAACAACTTCCCCTCGACGGTCGTCGACGACCTCATCTACGGCTGCGGCACGTCCGACATGAAGTCCGGCACCGCGCTCGCCCTGCACTTGGCGGCGACCCTGCCCGATCCTCGCTACGACCTCACCTACCTCTTCTACGAGGCGGAAGAGATCGAGTCGCAGTACAACGGGCTCGCGCTGGTCGCCGAGGCCCACCCGGAGTGGCTGCTCGCCGACTTCGCGGTGCTGCTCGAGCCGACCTACGGCGTCGTGGAGGCCGGCTGCCAGGGCACGATGCGGGCGCTGGTGCGCACGCACGGCCGACGGGCGCACACCGCTCGCGCCTGGCGGGGGGTCAACGCGATCCACGCGGCCGGCGAGGTGCTGCGGCGACTTCAGGATTACCGTCCCCGCACGGTCACGATCGACGGGTGTACGTATCGGGAGGGGCTCAACGCCGTACGCATCTCGGGGGGTGTCGCCGGCAACGTCGTGCCGGACGAATGCGTGGTCGAGGTCAACATGCGCTTCGCCCCCGACCGCACCGAGAAGCAGGCGCTCGAGCACGTGCAGGAGGTGTTCGAGGGCTTCGAGCTCGAGCTCACCGACTCGGCGCCGGGCGCGCTGCCCGGGCTCACCGCGGCGCCGGCCCGCGAGTTCCTGGCCGCGGTCGGCTCGGAGCCGGCGGCCAAGCTGGGCTGGACCGACGTGGCCCGCTTCGCGGCGCTGGGCATCCCGGCGCTCAACTACGGTCCGGGCGACCCTCTGCTCGCACACGCGCCCGACGAGCACGTCGAGATCGGCAAGATCCGTGACGGAGCGGCGACGCTGCACCGCTGGTTGGCAGCGCCTTCTTTCTGAGGGGCGTGCTTTCTAAAGGGCAGGGCGTGCTTTCTAAAGGGCGTGGACCGGGAACCGCCCGATCGCGCGTAGCGCCTGCGGCGGGATCTCGATCGTCTGCTCGGGATCGCTCGGCGGCCCGGGGGTCTCGGCGCGGGCGATCCGCCGCTCCTCGACCACCAGACGGATGCGCCGCTGCATGCGGCGCTGGGCCTTCAAACGCTCGTACCTGTTCGTCACGGTGGCTCCCTAAGCCAGGAGCCCGGCCGAGGCCGGGCGCCGAGCTGCCGTGGATTTCGTAACTGTACAGACGCTTCAGAGCTACCGTCCGTTGCTTCAACCTGCCAAAAACGTTCGCCGGTCGCAATCCTCTTGCCGAAACCCAACCGGTTATTCACCGGCTACTGACCGTCCGCACTACCTTTGTGGCATGACGGACAGCACCAACGGGCGACGGCGCACGGAGCCGGAGCGTCATCGCGGAGCGGTCACGCTGCGCCGCGAATCCCTTCCCGCGAGCACGGCGGACGAAAAGCTGCTCGACTCGCATCACCGGCGAGAGTGGAAGACCAAGGACGCCTGGCGGGCGCTGCGCATCCTGTCCGAGTTCGTCGAGGGCTTCGACACGCTGGCCGACCTGCCGCCCGCCGTGAGCGTCTTCGGCTCGGCGCGCAGCAAGCCCGACAGCGAGGAGTGCGAGATGGCCGCCGACCTCGGCGCCGCGCTGGCCGAGGCCGGCTATGCGGTGATCACCGGGGGTGGGCCGGGTGTGATGGAGGCGGCCAACCGCGGCGCCACCGAGGCCGGCGGCATGTCCGTCGGGCTCGGCATCGAGCTGCCGTTCGAGCAGGGTCTCAACGACTGGGTCGACGTCGGCATCGACTTCCGCTACTTCTTCGTCCGCAAGACCATGTTCGTCAAGTACGCGCAGGCGTTCGTGGTGCTGCCCGGCGGGTTCGGCACGCTCGACGAGCTGTTCGAGGCGATCACGCTGGTGCAGACCAAGAAGGTCACCCGCTTCCCGGTGATCCTCATGGGTTCCGAGTACTGGTCGGGCCTGATCGAGTGGATCAAGCGGACGCTGCTCAAGGACGGCAAGGTGAGCGAGTCCGACCTGGACCTCATCCTGGTGACCGACGACGTCGACGAGGCAGTGCAGATCATCGTCGACGCCGACGCCGCCCTCGCCGCCGCCGACGGGAAGCGGTGACGTGGCCGCGATCTGCGTCTTCTGCGCCTCCTCCAGCACCCTCGACCAGAAGTGGCTCGACCTGGCCACCCAGACCGGCGCCGAGCTCGCCGCCCGCGGCCACACGCTCGTCTCCGGCGGGGGCTGCGTCGGCATGATGGGCGCGGTGGCCGACGGCGCCCGCTCGGGCGGCGGCCATACGCTCGGCATCATCCCGCAGTCCCTGGTGGACCTCGAGGTCGCCGACCTCAACTCCGACGAGCTGATCGTCACCGACGACATGGGCACCCGGAAAAATCTCATGATCGAGCGGTCGGACGCGTTCATCACGTTGCCCGGCGGCCTCGGCACCCTCGACGAGCTCTTCGAGGTGTGGACCACCGCCACGCTCGACCTGCACGCGAAGCCGATCGTCCTGCTCGACCCGGACGGCTTCTACGACGGGCTGCTCGCCTGGCTCGGCCGGCTGGCCGACGCGGCCTTCGTGCGCCCGGCGGCGCTCGCCCGCGTCTCGGTCGCCAAGTCGATCGGCGCGGCTCTCGACGAGATCGAATCCGCCTCGTAGGAGTCGCCACGCCGGGATGGGTGTCACCACACCCATCCCGGCGTGGCCTCGGCCCCGGTGAACCCGCGGGGTGAATCGGGGCGCTCCTGTCGCGCGCTCTCACCGGACGCGTTCGGTGCGCTCGCTCCGGGTCACCCGACGGGGTCGCAACTCGCCGGGGCACGTTTGCCCCATCGTTTGCTTTGCTCAATCGGTCTAAATCGACCCTGGCCCCCGTTCGGGTGACCGTCAAGACATGTCGATCGGTAATCGCCCGATTACTCCATGGCAAATATCTGGGTTCCATGTGGAACACTGCGTGTCATGCCGCCGCAACGGGCGACCCTTCTGCAGGTCGCGCAGCGGGCCGGCGTGTCCCGCAGCACGGCCTCCTTCGTCCTGGCCGGACGTCACCAGGACATGAGGATCTCCGAAGACGCGCGCCTTCGGGTCCTCCGGGCGGCCCAGGAGCTGGACTACCGGCCCAACCTGATGGCGCGCAGCCTGCGGACGAAGGTCACCAGAACGATCGCCCTGGTCTCCGACACGATCGCCTCCGACCCGTACGCGGGCCGCGCCATCCACGGCAGCTTGGCCGCCGCCGTCGCCCGCGGGCATCTGCTGTTCATCGGTGAGACCGAGGGCGACCCAGTCGTCGAGGAGAAGCTGATCGCCGACTTCCTCGACCGGCAGGTCGACGCGTTCATCTACGCCAGCATGTTCACCCGGTACATCGCGGTGCCCAAGCAGCTGCGCGGACGCCCGGTCGTCCTGCTCAACTGCCTGACGCGGGGCGCCCGGCCGGCGCACCACTCGATCATTCCCGACGAGCTGGCGGCCGGTCTTGCCGCGGCGCGGGTGCTGCTCGAGGCCGGCCACCAGCGCGGAATCTACGTCGTCGGCCATCCGGGCCGGGGCGTCTTCGCCTCGCGCGAGCGGCTGGCCGGCATCAAGGAAGGCCTCGGCGAGGCCGGGGCACGGCTCGCCGGCACGATCGACTGCAACTGGTGGCCCGACTCGGCGTACGAGGCGGTCAGCCGGGCGCTCGCCGACGGCCTCGACCCCCGGGCGCTGATCTGCCTCAATGACCGGGTGGCGCTCGGGGCGTACCAGGCGCTGCGCGAGGCCGGTGTCGACATCCCCGACGACATCTCGGTGATCTCCTTCGACGACTCCGAGCTCGCGGCCTGGCTGCGACCCCAGCTGACCAGCATCGCGCTGCCGCACTACGAGCTCGGCTGGCAGGCGGTCGAGACGCTGCTCGGCCCGCAGTCGCCGCCCGACGTGACCCGCCTGCCGATGCCGATCCGCCGCCGGCGCTCGGTGAGCAAGCCGCCCGTCGAATAACGTCGTACCCACGTGGTTTCCTTGATGCCGTGAGCACGCCGGCCGCTTCTGCCTCGGTGCGCCGGCCTGTCTACCGCCTGGTCCGGCGCCGTCCTTCGGCGCTGCCCGTTCTGCACGACGACGAGATCCAGCGTTACGTCGCCGATCACGTCGACGGGCCGCTGCTGGTGGTCGGCGGCCCCGGCACCGGCAAGACGACGATGCTGGTCGAGGCGGTGGCGGCGCGTATCGCCGAGGGCGTCGACCCCGAGCGCATCCTGGTCCTGACCTTCGGCCGCCGCGGCGCCGCGGCCCTGCGCGACCGCATCGAGGCCCGCATAGCCGGCGACCGCGGCCGCATCATGCACGAGCCGCTGGTGCGCACGTTCCATGCCTATTCGTACGCGTTGTTGCGCCGCTCGGCGGCCGAGCGCGGCGAGCCGTCCCCCCGGCTGCTCACCGGCCCCGAGCAAGATCTGATCATCCGAGAGCTCCTCGAGGTGGTCGGCGACCCCGACGCTCCCGACGAGATCGGCTGGCCCGAGGCGCTGCGGTCCGCGATCCCCACCCGGGCCTTCGCCCAGCAGCTGCGCGACCTGATGCAGCGCGCCGCCGAGCGCGGCGTCGGCCCGGCCGAGCTGGCCCGCCTGGGCGAGCGCCTCGGCCGCGACGACTGGCCGGCGGCCGCCCGCTTCCTCCGGGAGTACGTCGCGGTTCTCGCCCTGCGCGACGTGACCACCCGCGGCTCCTCCGCCTACGACCCCGCCGAGCTGGTCCGCGCCGCGACGGGCCTGCTGGCCGACGACACCGGCCTGCTGGCCACCGAGCGCGACCGCCTCGCCTACGTCTACGTCGACGAGCTGGCCGACACCGACCCTGCCCAGATCGAGCTGCTGCACCGGGTGGCCGGCGGGGGCAAGCCCGTGGTCGCGTTCGCCGACCCCGACTCGTCGATCTACGGCTTCCGGGGCGCCGACCCCGCCGCGGTGCCCGACTTCGCGTCGAAGTTCCGCACCGCCTCGGGCGCCGTGGCCGAAACGATCACCCTCCACACGAACTACCGCGCCACGTCACCCCTGCTCACGGCGACGTCCAGGGTGGCACGCCACATGCGAGGCCCGATCACCCACCGCCCGATGCACCCACCACCCCCACCCGCCACCACCGATCCCGGCGCGGCCCAGCCCAGCCCGACCCAGCCCGCCCCGGCAAGCGGCCCGAGCGGCCCGAGCGGCCCCGCTCAGGCTGGCGCGGCAGGCGGCGCGAGCGGCCCGGCTCAAGCTGGCCAGGCAGGCGGCGCGAGCGGCCCGGCTCAGGCTGGCCAGGCAGGCGGCGCGAGCGGCCCGGCTCAGGCCGGCCAGGCAGGCGGCGCGAGCGGCCCCGCTCAGGCCGGCCACCCGCCGGCCGGGGGCCTTCCCGAGGGCGCGGTCGTGCGTACCTTCCGGGCGTCCACTGCCGAGAGCGCCTATGTCGCCCACGCCCTCCGCGAGGCTCACCTCCTGCACGGCGTCCCCTGGTCGCGGATGGCGGTGCTGCTCCGCTCGACCTCCCTGCAGCTGCCCTCCTACCAGCGAGCCCTCGCCGCGGCCGGTGTCCCGACCGTGACGCACGCCGAAGACATGCCGCTGCACCTCCAACCGGCCGTGGCACCCTTCCTCCTGCTGCTGCGCTGCGCCCTCGACCCGGAATCCCTCAACGAGGAAGCGACCGTAGCCCTCCTGCACTCCCCGCTGGGCCGGGCCGATCCACTGGCCGAGCGGCGACTCCGCCAGGGCCTGCGCGCCCTGGCCCTGGCCGCCGGCGACCGCCGCCCCTCGGGCGAGCTGCTGGTCGACGCCGTCCGCGACCCGGCCGGTCTCGACATGGTCGAGCGCCGCTGGGCCGTCCCCGCACAGAATGTTGCCCGCCTGATCGCCACCGCCCGCGAGGCCGCCGCGGCGCCCGGCGCGAACGCCGAACAGGTCTTGTGGACGGTCTGGCGGGAGAGCCGCCTCTCCGACCGCTGGTACGGCATGAGCACCCGGGTCGGCCTCGCCGACGACGCCGACGTGGCCCGTGCTCGCCAGTGGCGCGCCGAGGCCGCCGATCGCGACCTCGACTCGATGGTGGTCCTCTTCGACGCGGCTGCCCGCTTCGTCGACCGCCTTCCCGGCGCCCGCACCGAGGTCTTCCTCGATCACGTCCTGGGCCAAGACCTCCCGGCCGACTCGATCGCACCCAGCGCCGACCGCGGCGAGGCCGTCCGCCTGCTCACCGCCCACGCCGCCAAGGGCCTCGAGTGGGACGTCGTGGTGCTGGCCGGCGTCCAGGAGGGCATCTGGCCCGATCTCCGCCTGCGCGGCAGCCTGCTGGGCTCGGAACGCCTGGTGGACGTCCTGGCCGGCCGCGCCGCCTCCGGCCTCGCCGCGGTCGTCGGCGAGACCTCGGCCCTGCTCGACGAGGAGCGCCGCCTCTTCTACGTGGCCGCCACCCGAGCCCGCCGCAAGCTGATCGTCACCGCCGTGGCGTCGGCCGGCGTGGGTGGCGCCGAGGGTGAGGAGCAGCCCAGCCGCTTCCTCACGGAGCTGTCGTTCCCGCTCCCCGGCGACCCCGGCTCCCCACCCCGACCCCCCGACGTGCCACCAGCTCCGGACACGCCGCCCGACCCGGACCCGTGGGACACCGGCCCACCCGAACCCGGCTCACCCGACCCCGGCTCACCCGAACCCGGCTCACCCGACCCCGGCTCACCCGACCCCGGCTCACCCGACCCCGGCTCACCCGACCCCGGCTCACCTGAGTCCGGCTCACCTGAGTCCGGCTCACCTGAGTCCGGCCCACCTGAGCCCGGCCCATCCGACGCCCCCGCCCTGCCGGACAAGTCGGATTCTTCCGGCTCGTCGGAAGAGGCGGCCTCGATCGAGCCGGCCGATCCCGAGGAGAGCGCACCCTCCGACGGGGGCGAGCCGCGGTCGTTCCTCGAAACGGAGATTCCGGTCGGCCGGGCGCCGCGTGCCCTGACGCTGTCCGGCCTGGTGGCCGAGCTGCGAACCGTCGTGGTCGGCCGCGACCAGACCCCCGGCCGGCGCTTCGCCGCCGCCAAAGAGCTGGCTCGCCTCGCCGCCGCCGGTGTACCGGGCGCTCACCCGGACGAGTGGTGGGGGCTGCGCCCGCTCTCCGACGACCGCCCGCTGGTCGACGAGGGCCAGCCGGTCAAGGTCACCCCGTCCTCGATGGAGAGCGCCCTCCGCTGCAGCCTGCGCTGGCTGCTCGAACGCCACGGCGGCGCCGCGCCGCCCGGCCCCGCCCAGGGCGTCGGCAACCTCGTGCACGCCGCCGCCATGCTCGCCGAGGACGCCAACTCCGATCGGGAGAAGCTCGTCGAGTACGTCTCGGCGCGGTTCGATGCGATCGAGCTCGCCGCCCGCTGGCTGGCCGGCCCCGAGCAGGAGCGCGCCGAGGGCATGGTCGACAAGCTGTTGCGCTGGCTCGCCGCCAACCCGCGGCGGCTCCTGGCGATCGAGCACGAGTTCACCGTGCGGCTCGAGGACGAGCGGCGGCCGATCCAGCTCACCGGGCGGGTCGACCGGCTCGAGGTCGACGAGGAAGGCCGTCTGGTCGTCATCGACCTCAAGACCGGCAAGACGACCGCCGTGGCGAATGCCGACCTCGAGGAGCACGCGCAGCTGGCCGGTTATCAGGCCGCCGTCGAGGCGGGTGCGTTCGCCGACCATGGCATCGAGAGCGGCGGCGCGGCGCTGGTGCAGCTCGGCCCGGGCAAGGATGCCCGCGAGCAGATGCAGGTTCCGCTGGCCGACGCGACCGATCCGCGCTGGGCGCACGAGATGGTCCGGCGCACCGCCGAGACCATGGCCGCTGCTACCTTCTCCGCTGTGGCGAACAGCCGGTGCCGGGTCTGCCCGGTCCGCACCAGCTGCCCGATCTCCGGCAAGGGACGTCAGGTAGTAGAAGATACGCAGTGACCCAGCCCAGCCTCTTCGCCGACGAACCGGCGGCGCCGCGCCGCCGTGCCGACTCGGGACCGCGTTACACGCCGTCCGAGCTGGCCAGGCTGCTGCGCCTGCCACTGCCCACGACCGAGCAGTCCGACATCATCTCGGCGCGGGTCGAGCCGCTGCTCGTGGTCGCGGGGGCCGGCTCGGGCAAGACCGAGACGATGGCCTCCCGGGTGGTGTGGCTGGTCGCCAACGGGTACGCCCACCCCGACCAGATCCTCGGCCTCACCTTCACCCGGAAGGCGGCCGGCGAGCTCGCCCACCGGGTACGCGTCCGCCTCGGCCAGCTGGTGCGCCGCCTGGGACGCGACGACGCGCTGGTCGGCGAGGCCACGATCTCCACCTACCACTCGTACGCGGCCCGCATCGTCACCGAGCACGGCCTGCGCGCCGGGTTCGAGCCGTCGGCCCGCCTGCTCACCGAGGCCGCTCGCTGGCAGATCGTCGACTCGCTGGTCCGCGGGTACACGGGGGAGATGACCGGCCTGAACCGCGCCCCCGGCACGGTGACCGACGACGTGCTCGCGCTCGCCGCCGAGCTGGCCGAGCATCTCGTCAGCCCGGACGAGCTGGCCGCGTGGACCGGGCGCTTCTTCGCCGAGGTGCAGGAGATGCCCGGCCGGGTCTACAAGGACGTGGCCGACGTGCTGCAACGGCAGCGGCACCGGCTCACCCTCCTGCCGCTGGTGCGCCTCTACGAGCAGCGCAAGCTCGACCTGGAGGCAATGGACTTCGGCGATCAGATGGCTCGCGCGGCGCTGGTGGCCCGCGACCACCCCGAGGTCGGCGAGATCGAGCGTGGCCGCTACCGGATCGTCCTGCTCGACGAGTACCAGGACACCAGCCACGCCCAGGTGACGATGCTGAACGCGCTGTTCGGCGGCGGCCACCCGGTGACCGCGGTCGGCGACCCCTGCCAGTCGATCTACGGCTGGCGCGGCGCCTCGGCCGGCACCCTCGACCGCTTCCCGGGCGAGTTCACCACGAAGGCGGGCGAGGACGCCGCGATAGAGAGCCTCACCAAGAGCTGGCGGAACCGTCCCGAGATCCTCGAGGTGGCCAACGAGCTGTCCCGACCGCTGCGCGACTTCGGCGCCCAGGTGGCCACGCTGCAGTCGGCACCCCGGGTCGCGGCGAGCGTCGGTGGCCGCACGGTCACGTGCGCGCTGCTCGACACGTACGCGGAGGAGGCCGACTGGATCGCCGACCAGATGCTCGCCGCGTGGCGGATCACCGCGGGCATGCTCGACGCGGCGCCCGAGCAGATCCCGGTCGAGAAGCGCCCGACCAGCGCCGTGCTGGTGCGGGTGCGCAGCCAGATCGCGGTGATCGAGCAGGCGCTGCGCGCCCGGGGGCTGCCGGTCGAGGTGGTCGGACTGGGCGGCCTGCTGGACACCCCCGAGGTACGCGACGTGGTGTCGACGCTGCGGGTGCTGGCCGACCCGACCGACGGGGCGTCGCTGTTGCGCCTGCTGACCGGCGCCCGGTGGCGGATCGGCCCGCGCGACCTGGTGGCGCTGCACCGCCGCGCCCGCGGGCTGGCCGCCGCCCGCGCCGAGGTGGTCAACCGCGCCGACCCGGAGGAGTTCCTGAGCGACCGGCTCGACGACGCCACGCTGATCGAGGCGATGGCCGACCTGGGCGCTCCCCAGCAGTATTCGGCCGAGGGCTACGCCCGGCTGCGCGCGTACAGCCGGGAGCTGAGCGCTCTGCGGCAGCGGCTGGACCAGCCGCTGCCCGATCTGGTGGCCGACATCGAGCGGACGGCCGGCCTGGACGTCGAGGTCGCCGTGCGCGGCTGGCGGGCCGGTGACGCCGGACTGGCCCGCGGCCACCTGGACGCGCTGGGCGACGTGGCGGCCCGCTACGCGGGTGAGACCGACGGCGGCACGCTGGCCGGCTTCCTCGCCTTCCTGGCCGCCGCCGAAGAGGAGGAGCGAGGGCTCGAGCCGGGCCAGGTCGACGTGGTGGAGGGCGCGGTGCAGATCCTCACCGCACACGCCGCGAAGGGCCTGGAATGGGACGTGGTGTCGGTGGCCGGGCTGAGCCGTGGCGTCTGGCCGGGCCAGGTCCGCGGCACCGACCACTACCTGATGGGCATCGGCGTGCTGCCGTTCCCGCTGCGTGGGGACTCCGCGGGGCTGCCGCGGCTGGACCTTTCCGAGGCGGTCGACCAGAAGGGGGTCCTGGCCGCGGTCACCGCCTTCGGCCGGGCCTGGCGGGAACACGACGAGCGGGAGGAACGCCGGCTCACATACGTGGCGGTCACGCGCCCCCGCCGCCTGTTGTTGTGTTCCGGTTACTGGTGGGGCGACGGCGTGAAGCGCCCGCGCGGCCCGTCGGTCTTCCTCGACGAGATCCGCGTGACCTGCGCGAGCGGCTCGGGCTTGGTCGACCGCTGGGCGCCGGAGCCCGCCCCCGACGCTTCCAACCCCTCCGGGGAGGAGGTGCAGTCGCTGGAGTGGCCGCTCGACCCGCTGGGCCGCCGCCGCCCGGCCATGACCGCCGCCGCCGACCTGATCCGTCGCATGATCTCCCGGCCGGAAGCCTCGGCCGCCGAGGCGTTCGCCGAGCTGGCCGCGCACGAGCCCGAGATCGCCGCGCGGGCGGGTTTCGCGGCCGACCTGGTGGGTCTGCCGACGCTGGACGAGGCCGCCGCGGCCGCGGTGATCACGGCGGCCGAGGACGAGATGGCGGCCGACCCGGACGTCGCCCGCTGGCGCCGCGAGGCCGACCTGCTGCTGGCCGAGCGGGAGGAGCGGGGCCGCCGGGACGGCCCGATCGAGGTGGCGCTGCCCGCCCACCTGTCCGTGTCGCAGCTGGTGGTGCTGCGCCGCGACCCGCAGGGCCTGGCCCGGTCGCTGCGCCGCCCGCTGCCGCAGCGGCCCGCGCCGTACGCCCGCCGCGGCACCGCCTTCCACGCCTGGCTGGAGCAGCGCTTCGGCTCGGTCCGCCTGATCGACATCGACGAGCTGCCCGGCGCGGCCGACGACGACGCGGCCGCCGACGAGGAGCTGGCGGCCCTGCAGGAGGCGTTCCTGACCGGCGAGTGGGCCGACCGCACCCCGATCGAGGTCGAGGTCCCGTTCGCGACCTCGGTGGCCGGCGTGGTGGTGCGCGGCCGGATGGACGCGGTCTTCGCCGAGTCGGGCAACCGCTACGACGTGATCGACTGGAAGACCGGCCGCCGCCCGTCCGGCCCGGAGGCGGAGGCGGCGGCGGTGCAGCTGGCGGCGTACCGGATCGCCTGGGCCTCGCTGGCGGGTGTGCCGGTCAATCGGGTGCGCGCCGGCTTCCACTACGTGCGCGAGCAGGTAACCGTCCGCCCGGCCGACCTCCTCGACGCCGAGGCTTTGGCGGCCCTTGTCGCAGAAGTGCCTGAATCGAGTGTTTAGGCGGTGGCTGCCGCCAGAAGGTGCAGCAGCGCGGCCGCGTACGCGTCTTCGGGAGCCGGACCGACGAACCGCCGCTCCTCGCCCAGCAGATCGATCGTCACCTCGTAGCCCGCGGGATCGCGGCGCAGGCCGCGGAACGTCCCGCCGAGCAGTTCCCGCAGCTGGTCCTCCCTGGGCAGCCAGACGGTCTCCTCGATCTCCACGTCGTCCAGCGCCCACTCGGTGGTGCCGTTGAAGCCGATCACGCGCCCCTCGGGCATCGTGTGCACCTCGATGGTCATATTGCTGAGCACGAAGACCTCGTCGTCGAGGTCGCGGTCGGGGATGGCGAAGCGGTCGCCGAGCGCCGGCTTCCAGGCCAACCCGGCCTCCCTGAGCTGTCGTGCGAGTTGTACGCCGATCACCGCTGAGCCTCCATACGCGTGCTACGCTCCGACCGTTGTTCGTTTGGTTCCCAAGTACTCAGGAGCGCCTGTGGGGAAGTCTGCCCCAGGCGCTCTTTGTCGTAACCCGGATTCCTCCGGTACGGGCGATCAGTACGGCGACACGAGACCCGGGGAATCCGGGTCTTACCACCTCGTTCCCGTCCATAATGGTCGGGAGCGATCGACCGTCGAGGAGACGATCATGGTTACCGGCGTTGTGAAGTGGTTCAACGCGGACAAGGGCTTCGGGTTCATCACCCCTGACGACGGCGGAGCCGACGTCTTCGCCCACTTCTCCGCGATCCAGATGTCGGGCTACCGCAGCCTGGAGGAGAACCAGCGAGTCGAGTTCGAGGTCACCCAGGGCCAGAAGGGCCCGCAGGCCGCGAACATCCGCGCTGTCTGATCTCCCAGAGATCAGAACCGAATGAGGCGGCGCCGCATCCCTGGGGCCAGGGATGCGGCGCCGTGCGCCCTCAGCCGGAATGATCAGACGGCTGCTGCCTCCGGCAGCGGCGCCGTGCCACCCAGGTGAGCGGGAAGCCACCAGCGCTCGTCGGGGCTTGCGGGCTTGTCCGGGTACGCCTTCTGCACCGCGCCGAGGAGCCCGCTCAGGCGCTCTTTCAGCAGCGCGGTGAGCGCGTCGGGCGAGACGCCCTTGGGCATCTCGATCGCCTCGCCCACCTTGATCAGCACCGGAACGTGCCGCTTGGTCAGCTCTTTCTTGTGGCCCTTGGTCCATAGCCGGTGCGGGCCCCAGACCACCATCGGGACCAGCGGCACCTTGGCCGTGCGCGCCAGCCGGACCGCACCCGACTTGAGCTCTTTCACCGTGAACGACTCGCTGATCGTCGCCTCGGGGAACACGCCGACCACCTCGCCGCCCTTCAGCGCGTTGGTCGCCTCGCGGAATGACGCCGCACCGGCGTCGCGGTCGACGGGGATGTGCCGCATGCCCCGCATCAGCGGACCGCTGACCTTGTGGTCGAAAACCGACTTCTTCGCCATGAACCGGACCAGTCGCTTGGTCGGCTGGGCGGCAAGCCCGCAGAAGATGAAGTCGAGATAGCTCACGTGGTTACTCGCCAGCACCGCCCCACCCTCGCGCGGGATGTGCTCGGCGCCGTCGACCTGAATTTTCAGGTCGAGCGCGCGGAACATCGTCTTGGCGAAGGCGATGACCGGTGGATACACGAGTTCCATGGAGAGACGGTAGCCGACCTTTCTGAAGATCGGCTGGGTCGGGGTGCAACCGGCGGAGGCCTGGCTGCGTCTTAACCTGTGACGCTTCTGTTCGCCGGCCCGGGAGGAACCGCATGCGCAGCACGCCCGCCCGTCGTGAACTGGCTTTCGTGCTGGCCGTGGCATGCGCCGGCCTGGCCTTGGTGCTGGTGGTGGTGTTCGCGCCGTGGTACCCGGCCGCACCACCTGCCACTTCGGAGATCACGACCGTCGGCGACCATATCGCCCGTCTCGTCGGCCAGGAACAGGACGGGGGCGCGTCCCTGACGCCGTGACGCGTTCTCAGGCGCGTGGTGTTCACTGGGATTCATGTCTGAGCCGACCCCGGAGACGTTCGCCTGGCAGCGCCCGGGCGACCGGTTCGCGTCGGGTGTGGTGACCGCGCCGGGGGCGCCCCCGGTCGCGCCGCCGCCCACCCCGCCGGGTCCTCCGCGGCCCGACGGCCCGCAACGCCGCCGGCGGCAGCTTCAGATCTTCGGCGGCATAGCCGGCGGGATCGTCGCCGTCGGCCTGGTGATCATCCTGGCGCTGGCGTTCTCGGGGGAATCCAACCCGTTTCGCGACAAGGCCTCGGCGCCCACCGATGTGCGCCCACCCTTGGCCCAGGCGTGCCCCGCGCCGACCGAGTCGCCGAGCGCCGCGCCCACCCAGGCGCCCAGCGCTCCGCCCGCGGCGACCGGCGCCCGCACGGTCGACGAGGAGGCCGGCATCTCCTACAAGGCGTACGGGGCGCCGTGGGTGCCGTGGGGGGAGGTGTGGCGGGCCGGGACCCTGGAGGTGCCGTACAAGGTCGGCCAGCACTTCGTGACCGAGAGGTACAGCGGCGGCGGTTACCACGCCTCGATCCTGTCGGCCGCGGTGCCGGCCGCCGACAACGACGCCGTCTCGCTCAACCTCGAGTGCGTCGGCCGCCAGGTGGCCGCCGACGTGCGCGCCGAGTACTACCCGCAGCCCAACACGCTGGAGCCGATCAGCGACGGCCTCACCACCTTGGGCGGCCGCCCGGCCTACCTGAGCGAGTTCCGCCTGCATTTCCACGCCCTGGGCCTGAAAGCCACCGAGGAACTGTCCGCGGTAGCTGTCATAGACGTAGGCAAGCCCACCGCCGCCGTCCTGTACGTCTCCATCCCAGGCACACACAAGCAGTGGGACTACGTAGTAGAAGACGTAATGAAATCAGTCCGAGTCCTCTAACTACCCGTCAGGCCCCAGCGCTTGCGCAACGCGTTGTCGGCGGCGTTGAACAGGACGTCGATCAGGATGCCGATCACCAGGACGACGATGATGTAGCAGATCACCAGGCTGGAGTCGGACAGGTCGCGTGCCTGCTGCATGCGTACGCCGATGGAGAGCGCCCCCGGCACGATCACCAGCAGCTCGCCGGCCATCAGGCTGCGCCAGGAGAACGCCCACCCCTGCTTGAGCCCCGAGATGAACGACGGCAGCGACGCCGGCAGGATCAGGTGCCGATACTTCGCGATGCCCCGCATGCCCAGCACCTGCCCGACCCGCAGCCAGGTGCGCGGCACGTAGTCGATGCCGCTGATCAGGCCGTTCGCCACCGACGGCGCGGCGCCGATGACCACGACGAACATGATCGCGCTCTCGCTGATCTGGAAGAGCAGGATGGCGAGCGGGAACCACATGATCGACGGCATCGTCTGGAGGCCGGTGATCAGCGAGCCGATCGCGGCCCGCAGCGGCGGGAACTGGGAGACGGCCGCGCCGACCACGGTGCCGATCGCCACCGCCAGCGCGAAACCGGTCAGCGCCCGGGTCAGGGTCAGGCGTACGCCGTCCCAGAAGTCGCCGCTGGTGACCACGTCGCCGAGGTCGCTGAAGACCTGGCTGGGGCCGGGCAGCACGTACTCCGGCTTCCACTCGGACCAGACCACCACCTGCCAGCCGATCAGCACGATCGCGACGGCCAGCAGCTTGGGCCAGGTGTTGCGCCAGATCCGCTTGCCGATCGTGCCCTTGTTGGTCTTGGGCGCGAGCTCGAGATTGTCGAGGCCGCTGACTTCGGCGGACTCGACGACTGCGGTGTCAGTTGGCATGGCGGGCCACCTCCGCGCGGAGCCGGTCGGTGATCTCGGCGGCCTGGCCGGAGACCTCGGGGGAATCGATGCGCCGGGGCCGGGGGTGGGTGACCGGGAAGTCCTCGATCACCCGGCCGGGCCGGCTGCTGAGCAGGACGACCCGGTCGCCGAGCCGTACCGCCTCGCGCACGTTGTGCGTCACGAACAGGACGGTGAGCTCCTGCTCCCGCCAGATCCGCTCGAGCTCGTCGTGCAGGATGTCGCGGGTCATCGCGTCGAGCGCGCCGAACGGCTCGTCCATCAGCAGGATGTCGGCGTCCTGTGCCAGCGCGCGGGCGAGGGCCACACGCTGGCGCATACCGCCGGAGAGCTCGTGCGGCCGCTTGTTGCCGAAGCCGCGCAGCCGCACGATCTCGAGCAGCTCCTCGGCGCGCCGCTTGCGCTCGGCCCGGCCCACGCCCTGCAGCCGCAGGGGCAGCTCGACGTTGCCGGAGACCGAGAGCCACGGGAAGAGGGCGGCCTCCTGGAACATCAGCGACACCTTCCGCCCGCCGATGTCCAGGGTGCCCCCACTGATCTTGTCGAGCCCCGCGACCAGCGAGAGCAACGTGCTCTTGCCGCAGCCGGAGGCGCCCAGCAGGCAGACGAACTCGCCCTGCCGGACCGTCAGCGAGACGCGGTCGAGCGCCAGCAGCGCCGAGCTGCCCGACCCGTACTGCTTGGAGACGTTCTCGAGGCGTACCAGGGGATCCGTACGGACTCCGGTGTGTTCCAGGAGGCTCATTGATCTCTCGCCTTTCAGGCCGCGGCGTCGCTCACCTCGGGCTGACCGGCCGCCTTGAGCAGCTCGTTCAGCGGGCCGAGGTCGTAGATGCCCTTGAGGTCGACCGGCTTGAGCAGGCCGACGTCCTGGGCGTGCTGAGCGCTGGTGAACAGGGAGGAGGCGATCGGGTCGGCGGTGAAGTTCAGGTTCTTGAACGACGCGGCCAGGATGTTGTCCTTGAGCGGCTTGCCGGAGAGCGCCTCGAGCTGGGCGTTGGCCGCCTTCTCCGCGCCGGGCTCGTCGGTCTTGATGTAGTCGAGCGCCTTGAGGTGGCCCTGGAGCAGCTTCTTGACCGTGCCCGGGTACTTCTTCAGGAACTCCTGCGAGACGATCACGTGGGTGGTGACGAACTGGCCGCCCGGCCACAGGTCCTTCTCGTTGACCAGCACCTTGCCGCCCGACTCGAGCTGGAGCCGGCTGTAGTAGGGCTCGGGCACCCAGGCGCCGTCGATCGCGCCCTGGGCGAAGGCCTGCAGGATGGTGGCGTTGTCCTGCGGGAGGATCGAAACGTCGCCGCCGCCCTGGGCGTCGGCATTGAGGCCGTTCTGCTTGAGGTACGCGCGCAGGGCGACGTCCTGCGTGTTGCCGAGCTGTGGGGTGGCGATCTTCTTGCCCTTGAGGTCGGCCACGGTGTTGATGCCCGGCTTGACCACCAGGCCGGCGCCGGCCGAGGTGCTGCCCGCGATGATCTTCAGGGCGCTGCCCTTGGACTGCGACCAGCCGTTGATCGCCGGGTTCGGGCCGATGTAGGTGGCGTCGATGGCCCCGGAGAGCAGCGCCTCGATCGCGGCCGGGCCGGCGTTGAAGGTCTTGGCCTCGAGCTTGGTGCTGCCCAGGGTCTCCTGGAAGAAGCCCTTGTTCACCCCGATCAGCGCGGGCGTGTGGGTGATGTTGGGGAAGTAGCCGAGCCGGATGGCCGACGCCTCGGCGCTGCCACCGGACGCGGAGGCGGTGTCCTTGTCGTCGTCACCGCAGGCGGTGAGGGCGGTCGCGGCTATGAGGGCGGTCGCGGCGAGGGCAAGCGCACGTACGGTGCGGGAGCTCATGCTCACTCCTAGGTGTTTGTTATCGGGGAGAGTTGGGCGAGGGTCCGGTGGTCGACGACGCCCTCGATGGCCTCTTCGACGGCGACCCACACATCGCGCAGCCCGGTGGCGGCGCCGTGGTAGGTCGTGGTGGCGGTGGGCAGTCCTCGCACCGTGGTCAGCGCGCCGCCGACGGCCCGGACGACGTCGCCGACCGTGATCTCGTCGGCGGGGCGGGCCAGGGCGTACCCGCCGTCGACCCCGCGGTGGCTGTGCAGCAGCCCGGCGCGGCGCAGGTCGAGCAGGATGCCCTGGAGAAAGCTGAGCGGGATGTCCTGGACCGCCGCGAGTCCCGCGGCCTTGACCAGGCGAGGGTGCTCCGCCGTGATGGCGAGCATGGCCCGTACGGCGTAGTCGGTGCGCGCCGAGACGTACACGAGGCGGTCCTCCTCTCGATCCCAAACTCTGCTTTCCCTATCTGATGCATGGGAATAATGGACGAGGTGGGAAAGGTACGTCAAGCGCCGACCGCATCGCGGGACCCCGCCGGGGTGGTGACCTGCCGTGGGGACGGCGAACACGGAGCGCGCTAATGTCAAGCCGTGGCGCGCAGAGGCAAGATTCCGGCAACGAAGTACCCGGTGGAGCGGTTCACGCTGGACAACGGATTGCGGGTGGTTCTCACGCCCGACCGCACCGCTCCCGTCGTGGGCGTGGCCGTCGTGTACGACGTGGGCATCCGCTCCGAGCCGGAAGGGCGCACGGGCTTCGCCCACCTTTTCGAGCACCTGATGTTCCAGGGCTCGGAAAACCTGGAGAAGCTCGCCCACTTCCGGCACGTGCAGGGCGCCGGTGGCACCTTCAACGGCTCCACCCACCTCGACTACACCGATTACTTCGAGGTGCTGCCGTCCGGCGCCCTCGAGCGAGCGCTCTTCCTCGAGGCCGACCGCATGCGCGGCCCCCGCCTGACCGAGGAGAACCTGCTCAACCAGATCGACGTGGTCAAGGAGGAGATCCGGGTCAACGTGCTGAACCGGCCGTACGGCGGCTTCCCCTGGCTGAAGCTGCCGCCGGTCATGTTCTCCACGTTCGCGAACAGCCATGACGGGTACGGCTCGTTCGGCGACCTCGAGAGCGCCACGGTCGACGACGCGAAGGCGTTCTTCGACCGCTACTACGCGAGCGGCAACGCGACCCTCGCGGTGGCCGGCGACTTCGACGTGGCCCAGGCGACCGCGATGATCGAGCGGCATTTCGGCGACGTGCCCGGCCGCCCCGCGCCCCCGCTGCCCGACTTCGACGAGCCCGCCGCCGGCGCGGAGCGGCGCGACTCGTACACCGATCGGCTCGCCCCGCTGCCCGGCGTGGCCGCCGGCTGGCGGGTGCCCGACCCGATCGCCGGCTTCGCCGACTACCTGCCGTTCGTCGTGCTCGCCGAGGTGCTCACCGACGGCGAGGCGTCCCGGCTGGTCGACCGGCTGGTCCAGCGCGACCGCGCGGTCACCAGCATCGGCGGCTACATCGGTTTCATGGGGGACGAGTTCCAGGTGCGCAACCCGACCGCCCTGCTACTGCAGGCGTTCCTGCCGCCCGGCGGCGACGCCGAAAAGGTGCTGCGCACGGTCGACGAGGAGCTCGACCAGCTGGTGCACGACGGCCTCACGCCCGGCGAGCTCGAGCGCACCCAGGCCCGCATCGCGACCCACCTGCTGCGCGACACCGACGCCGTGCTCGGCCGGGCGCTGCCGATGGCGGTGCTCGAACTCCAGCGCGGCCGCCCCGAACTGCTCAACGAGCTGCCCCATCTCGTGGGCGAGGTCACCGAGGCGCAGATCGTCGCCGCCGCGGCCACCCTCCGCCCCGATTCCCGCGCCGTCGTCGAGGTCCTCCCGGGAGCCGCACAATGACCAGCAAGACCCTGCCCGACCTCGTGCCCGACGCGAAGCTCAAGCTCCCCAGGCAGGCCGAGCGCACGCTCCCCGGCGGACTCACCGTCATCGCCATCCGGCGCACCTCGGTGCCGCTCGTCGAGCTGCGGCTGCGCGTCCCGTTCGGCAAGGCCCCGCTGCCGCGGGCCACGCTGCTCTCGCAGGCGCTGTTCACCGGCACCGGCACGATGTCGAGCGTCGACATCGCGGCCGGGCTGCAGGCGGTCGGCGGGGGCCTGTCGGCCGGGCTCGACCCCGACCGGCTGCTGGTCACCGGCAACGCGCTGGCGAGCGGGCTCGACCGGATGCTCGAGATCCTCGCCGCGGTGCTGACCGACCCGGCGTACCCGAAGGCCGAGGTGGCGACCGAGCGCGACCGCCTGGTCGACCACATCAACCTGGCGCTGAGCCAGCCGGCCCACCTGGCCCGGACGGCGTTGCTCAAGCGGATGTACGGCAAGCACCCGTACGCGATCCAGACGCCCGAGCCCGAGCAGGTCCGCGCCGTCCGCCCGGCCCAGCTGCGCGACCTGCACGCCGACCGGCTCCGGCCGGAAGGCGCGGTGCTGGTGCTGGTCGGCGACATCAACCCGGACAAGGCGATCGACGCCGCCGAGAAGGCGCTGGGCAGCTGGACCGGCCCCGGCAAGGACGAGACGCTGCCCGGCACGCCGCCGCTCGAGCCCGGCCCGCTGACGCTGGTCGACCGCCCCGGCTCCGTGCAGTCCTCGCTGCGCATGGCGCTGCCCGCGGTGCCCCGCACCGATCCGCGGTACGCGGCCCTCCAGCTCGCCAACATGGTCTTCGGCGGCTACTTCTCCTCCCGCTGGGTCGAGAACATGCGCGAGGACAAGGGCTACACGTATGGCCCGCACACCGCGATCGAGCACTACCTGGCCGGCTCGGCGCTGCTGGTCGCGGCCGAGGTCGCCACCGAGGTGACCGGCCCGTCCCTGCTCGAGACCCTCTACGAGCTGGGCCGCATCGCGAGCCTGCCGCCCGGCGAGGACGAGCTCGAGCAGGCCCGGCGCTACGCCCTGGGCACGCTGCGGCTCGGCATGTCCACCCAGGCGGGCCTGGCCGGCCTGGCCAGCATGTACGCGAGCTTCGGCCTGCGCCTCGAGCACCTGCGGGAGCACTCGGCCGCCCTGGCCACGACGACCCTGGACGACGTGGCCGCGGCGGCGGCCGAGTTTCTCGCGCCGTCGCGGGCGGTCACCGTGGTGCTGGGCGATGCGGAGAAGGTCGAGGCCCCGCTGGCCGCGCTGACCTCCGTTGTGCGCGGCTCGGCGTGAGCACTCCCGAGTTCCCCGCGACCCCGCCGCTGGCCCGCAGCACGCTCGACCGCGCCGCCCTGCGCCGCCGGGACGACGCCTGGCTCGCCGAGGCCTGGTCGCGTGGCCTGGTGCTGGTCGTCGAACCGCGCGGCGGCCGCGCCCTGGTCGAGGACCGGCCGGACGGCAATGTCGGGCTGGTCCTGCTGGCCGCGGCCGACGCGCCCGACGCCGAGCGCCGGTTCCTCGGCGTCGACCCCGACGGCACCGCGCTCTGGGCGGTCACCGCGCCGCTGCCCGAGATCGAGGGCGCCCGGCCGGCGAGCCTGCGCGACGTCGGTCACCTGCTCGACGCCCGCGACGCCGGGCTGCTCACCACCGCCGTCGCGCTGAGCAACTGGCACGCGAGCCACGGCTTCTCGCCGCGTAACGGCCTGGCCACCACCGCGGTGGAAGCCGGCTGGGTGCGGCGGGACGCCGACGGCAACGACATGTGGCCGCGCACCGACCCGGCGATGATCGTGCTGGTGCACGACGGCGTGGCCGGGCCGGACGGCCGCTGCCTTCTCGGGCACAACGCCACCTGGCCGGTCGGGCCGGACGGCGTGACCCGCTTCTCCTGCCTGGCCGGGTACGTCGAGCCCGGGGAATCGGCCGAGGCCGCCGTGCTGCGCGAGGTGTCCGAGGAGGTGGGCATCGGGCTGGCCGGCATCATGTACGCGGGCAGTCAGGCGTGGCCGTTCCCGGGCTCGCTGATGCTCGGCTTCCACGCCGTCGCCGACCCGGCCGAGCCGATCCGCCTCGACCCGGAGGAGATCGACGAGGCGCACTGGTTCACCCGCGAGGACATCGCGAAGATGATCGCCGGCGACTACGTGCACCCCGACACGGGTGTCCGGATGAGCCTGCCGATGCGATCTTCCATCGCGTTCTATCTGATAGAGACCTGGTTGGGCGGTTTCCACCGATAACGTATTGAAGTTCCTCTAAGCAGAAAAGTTTTCTTGTTCCCGAGTAACCAAAACGGGCCTCTGCTGCGTCTCGAACTACAAAGACCGAGAGGTGGATTCTTCGATGACGCAGGTGGAAGCGCCCGCATGGGTGCCCATGACGGAGGACGAGCGCGCCCAGTTCGATCGGGACGGCATCCTCGTCGTTCCCGGGGTGCTCAGTGAGAGTGAGATCGAGGTCGGGCGCAACGCGATCCAGGCCGCGTACGAGCGGGCGCAGCAGCCCGGCGGCCACGGGCTGAACGCGACCGGCGCCCTGCACCAGCTGTCCGCGGTGACCTCCGTCCCCGAGCTGGCGTACCTGATCGATCACCCGGTGGCGTTCAAGTACATCTGGTCGCTGCTGGGGTGGAACATTCACATCTACCACTCCCACGTGGACGTGCACCCCCAGATCCACGAGCAGCAGAAGGAATGGTGGCACTGGCACCAGGACGGCGGCCGGCAGAACCGCGAGATCGAGACCGACCCTCGCCCGCAGTTCTCCGTGAAGCTCGCGTACTGGTTCTCCGACGTGAGCGAGACCGGCCGCGGCAACTTCACCGTGATCCCCGGCAGCCACAAGACCAACTGGCTGCCCGGCCCGCCCAGCCGTGGCGTTCCGTGGCCGCCGCCCGAGGGCGCGACCCAGATCACCGCGAATCCGGGTGACCTGGTCGTCTTCGACCGGCGCATCTGGCACGCGCGCTCCGACAACTACTCGGCCTTCACCCGCATGGGCGCGTTCTTCGGGTACACGTACCGCTGGATCGCCGGTCGCGACGACATCGCCGACCTGCCCGCGCAGTCCTGGTTCGAGGGGCTCAACCCGGTGCAGAAGCAGCTGCTGGGCCACGCCGGCGACGGCAGCGGCGACCACGCCTGGGGCCACTACCCCGAGACCACGCCGCTCTACGGCGCGCTCAAGGACCGGGGCCTGCTCGACTCCAGCATTCCGGCTCTGATCCCGTAACACCCCGTTAGAGTCCCCTATGTGGGGCAAACCGGGACATTAGACAAAGCGGCGACCGCGGCGGGCCGGCTCATCCTCGAGGCGATCGGGGAGGAGCGCCCGGCGCGGTCGCTGTCTCGTCTCAGTGACTCGCCGCGGGCCGTACGCCTGCTGCGCGAGCTCTTCATCGTGGCGGTCCGCCGCAGCTTCGTGGGGCGCGACCCGCGCGACATCACCCGCTACGTACGCGACCTGCTCGAATACCAGTCGCTGCCGGCCGGCGGAGAGCTGGCCCGCGAGTCCGAGGCGATGATCCGGGCGGCGATCGGCGAGCCCGAGCTCGCGAATGGGGTGCCCGAGCTGCGCCGCTTCGAGCTGATCTGCCACGTGGTCGGCGACCTGGCCCGGCCGCCGGGGGTGGCGGAGGGCGAGCTGCACGCGCTGGTCGATCAGGCCGAGAAGCGGGTGGCCCGCTTCGACCGGCCGCGCAACCGGGTGGTCGGCCGGAGGTCGATGTGAAGAAGAACAGGCGCCGGTCCCTGCGCGCCGCGGAGCCCGTGTCCACCACGCCCGCCGAGGCGCACCTGCCGCCGGTCACTCCGGGCAAGAGCAGGCGCCGCTCGCACCGGCCCGCCGAGATGAGCGAGGCGAACAGGGCCGACGCGGCGCCGGAGAACCCGCAAATGCCCGCGGAGCCGCCGGCGGCGCAGGCGGGCCGGAGCCGCCGCCGATCGCACCGGCTCGGCGAGCCGGACCCGCGACGGGAGAGCGCGGCGCGGTCCGGGGAGCCGCCGGCGGTCGGGGCGCTGTCCGGCCAGCTACCGCCGGGCGCGGTTCGCGAGTCCGGGGTGATCGCCACCGAGGCGGGGCGCTACCTGCGGCAGGCCGCGCGGGACGAGGCGCCTTCTCGGTTCGGCTCGCCGGCCGGCGAGGTCGACGACTCGGCACGCCGGGTCTGGGAGATCGCATTCGGTCTCGTGGTGCGGCGGCGCTTCGAGCCCGGCGCCGCGCTCGCCGAGATCAGCCGGACGGTCGCGACGGCCGTGCACGATCACGCGGCCGCGGCGATGCCGATGCTGGACGCCGAGATGCTGGTGCGCGCGGCGCTGGGCGAGGCGGTGCCCGTCGGCGATCTCGACGGGGGCGTGCTCATCGCCGTACACCTGCTGCTCTTTGCTTCTCTTGCGGATGAGCTGGCCCTCGGCGAGGCCGAGTTGGACCAGCTCATCGCGGAAGCAGAGGAGAAGGCGGCAGCTTTGGTAGGCGTCTAGATCAAGCGGCGATGGCCTCGAGGTGGTCCTTGACCTGGATGATCGACGGGTTGGTCAGCGCGGAGCCGTCGTCGAAGCGGAGGGTCGGGACGGTCCGGTTGCCGCCGTTGACGCTCTGCACGAACTCGGCGGCCGCCTCGTCCTGCTCGATGTCGATGACGTCGTAGGCGATTCCCTCGCGATCGAGCTGCGACTTGAGCCGGTGGCAGTAGCCGCACCAGGACGTCGAATACATGGTCAACATCGGTCAAGGATCCCTTCGGCTGAATCACATGGCACTCCGCCTTGCCGCATAACGTCAGACCGGGGTGCCATGATTCCCCGGGTGCGGACTGATGCGGTGCTGGCCGGGCTCGACCCCGAGCAACGGACGGCAGTGACCGCGCCCGCCGGCCCGGTCTGCATCCTCGCCGGCGCCGGCACCGGCAAGACCCGCGCGATCACCCACCGCGTCGCCTACCGCACGCTCACCGGCGAGGTCAGCCCCCGGCATGTGCTCGCGGTCACCTTCACCGCCCGCGCCGCCGCCGAGATGCGCGCCCGGCTCGGCGCGCTGGGCGCCACCGGCGTGCAGGCCCGCACATTCCACGCCGCCGCCCTGCGTCAGGTGCGCTACTTCGCGCCCCGGCTGCTCGAGGGCCGGCAGATGCCCGAGCTGCTGGAGTCCAAGGCCCGCATGGTCGGCCTCGCGGCCGCCCGGGCCGGGGTGCGGGCCGACCGCACCGGCGCCCGCGACCTGGCGAGCGAGATCGAGTGGGCGAAATCGTCCCTGGTCGAGCCGAGCGAGTACGCGGTGGCCGCCACCAAGGCGCTGCGCGAGCCGCCGCACGAGCCGGCCAAGGTCGCCGAGGTCTTCGCGGCCTACGAGACGCTCAAGCGCCGCCAGGGCGTGATCGACTTCGAAGACATGTTGCGTGCCGCGGTCTGGGGCATCGAGGAGCACCCCGACGTCGCCGAGGAGATCAGGAATCAGTACCGCCACTTCGTCGTCGACGAGTATCAGGACGTCAACCCGCTCCAGCAGCGCCTGCTCGACGCCTGGCTGGGCGGGCGCGACGACCTGACCGTGGTCGGCGACGCCAGCCAGACGATCTACTCGTTCACCGGCGCCACGGCGTCGTACCTGATCGACTTCCCGCGGCTGCGGCGCGGCGCGGTCGTCGTGCGGCTGGTCCGCGACTACCGCTCGACCCCGCAGGTGGTCGGGCTGGCCAACGCGGTGATCCGGCAGGCCCAGGGCAGCGAGGCCCGGCTGCGGCTCGAGCTGGTCGGCCAGCGCCCGCCGGGCGCCGAGCCCGAGCTCAAGATCTTCCCGGACGAGGCGGGCGAGGCGATCGCGGTGGCCCGGCGCTGCCGCGAGCTCATCGCCACCGGCGTCCCGGCCAGCGAGATCGCCATCCTGTTCCGCACCAACGCCCAGTCGGAGACGTACGAAGAGGCGCTCGCCGGGGCCGAGGTGCCCTACGTGGTGCGCGGCGCCGAGCGGTTCTTCGAGCGGCCCGAGATCCGGCAGGCGGTGATCGCGTTGCGCGCCGCTGTCCGCTCCACGCCCGGCGAGACCCCGCTCGTGCAGGCGGTCGTCGAGGCGCTCGCGGCCACCGGCTGGTCGCGCGAGCAGCCCCCGCCCGGCGGCGCGGCGCGCGAGCAGTGGGAGGCGCTGGCCGCGCTGGTCGCCCTCGCCGAGGAGTACGCGAAGACGCCCGCCCTCGTTCCGATCGGCGTGGCCGGGGCCGTGCAGCGCGATGTCTCCCTCACGGCGTTCAACGACGAGCTGGCCCGCCGCGCCGAGCAGCAGCACGCGCCGACGGTCGAGGGTGTGACGCTCGCCTCACTGCATTCGGCCAAGGGGCTCGAGTGGGACGCGGTGTTCCTCGTGGGCCTCTCCGACGGGACGCTCCCGACGACGTACGCGAAGACCCCCGAGCAGCTCGAGGAGGAGCGCCGCCTGCTCTATGTCGGGGTGACCCGCGCCCGGCAATGGCTGTGGCTCTCCTACGGCCAGGCCCGCTCGACCGGCGGCCGTCCGCGGCGCCCGTGCCGGTTCCTTCCGCAGCTGGAACGCCACTCGCCGACCGAGCGTGCCGCCGACCGGAGTCGGAAACCCGACCGCCGGCGCCCGCAGGTGTCCTCCTGCCGGGTCTGCGGCGCCACCCTGCTGGCCGGGGCCGACCGCAAACTGGGCCGCTGCCCGACCTGCCCGTCGGACCTCGACGAAGACCTTCTGGAACGGTTCCAGACGTGGCGCAAGAACACCGCCGACGAGCTCAAAGTCCCTGCGTACGTGGTGTTCACCGACGCGACTCTGGTGGCCATGGCCGAGCGCCGGCCGGGCACGCCCGCCGAGCTGCTCGCGATCGCCGGGATAGGGCCGCGCAAGCTGAGCCAGTACGGGCAACAGGTCTTCGCTCTGGTGGGCGGCGCGAGCCCCGACGAGGTGTCGGCCGAAGCCATGGCAAAAAACTTTGAAAACTAGTCCGTTAATTCGTTTGCCCTTGCCTCCAGGGGAGGCATAGCCTCAGAACACGCCTTGGCGAGCAAGCATGTTCGCCAGGGGTTTTAAGCGGGGGAAACCCCAACGAGCGCAACGTTTCTGGAGGAGGTGGCAACGATGGAGATCTACACGATGACGCAGCGACCGTCGATGCCGCTGACCCGTGCCTGCGCTCCGTCGGCCGCCCCGGTGGCCGAGTGGAAGAACGCTCTCCCGGTTGCCGTACTGGCTGCCGAGCGGGCTCCGGTCTCGCGGGTGCACCAGGTCCAGGTTCAGGCCGAGCTGGCCCAGGCCCTGACGCTTATCGACGGGATCAACAGCACCAACAGCAGCACTGGGTTCATGGGCATCAATGTCTCCACGAAGCGCTACGCGGATGGTGGCAGCGGTGTCCCGCCTCGAGGAAGGCCGGTCTGATAAACCAGACCTCCGGCTCACCTCGAGGCCGCGGAACCCGTACAGGGTCCGCGGCCTAATTTTTTGCCGGCTCACCGGCCGGTGCATGACAAGCACTGCGATCCAGAAGATCGAAGAAGAAGAGAGAGGTGACCGGGCTTTATGAGTCTGGCGCTGGCCCCGATCGACATGAGCGTCGACATCGAGGCAAACCTGCCCTGTCGGAAGTTCGACCCGGACCTTTGGTTCTCGGACTCCCCGGCCCAGCTGGAGCTGGCCAAGTCGCTCTGCGGGGACTGCCCGCTGCGCGTCGAGTGCCTCGCCGGCGCGGTCGAGCGGAACGAGCCCTGGGGTGTCTGGGGCGGCGAGATCTTCGAGCGCGGCGCCGTGGTGCCGCGCAAGCGTCCCCGTGGCCGTCCGCGTAAGGCGGATGTGGCGCGTGACGCCGAGCTGGCAGTCGAGGTCGAGGAGCGGCTCGCCGCGAACGGTCTCGAGTCCCGCAACCAGGTCCGCCTCGCGGCCTGACCCCCCTACAACTCCCTCCCCATACCGGCCTCCGAGGCCACTGACCGAAAGCAGAGACCGAGAATGAGTACGAATGGAGCTTCCAAGATGAGACTTCTCCAAGAAGCGTTGTCCCGGGCCCGAATGCCTCGGCCTCAGCGTGAACACACACCTGAGGCACACCGCCCCGCTCGCCAGATCGCCATGCAGGCCCACCACCGGGCCTCGCGCGAACTCGGCGGTGGCCGCTACTAAGACCCGCTGACGCTGCGAGAACCGAACATCGAGTGCGAAAGCCCGTCCGCGAACGACCGCGGGCGGGCTTTCGCCGCGTTTTCGCCGCGCTGAGGCGCTCGGTCAGGCCAGGCCGCTGAAGAAGACCGCCGCCGCGGCCGACAGGTAGGCCGGGTCGTCGACGTGACAAAGCTCACGCGCCGAGTGCATCGAGAGCAGCGGAGTCCCCACGTCCAGCGTCGGGATGCCGATGCGGGTCGCGGTGATCGGGCCGATGGTCGAGCCGCACGGCACCGAGTTGTTCGACACGAACGGCTGCCACGGCACGTTCGCCGCCGCGCAGGTGCGGGCCCAGAGCGCCGCGCCCGCCGCGTCGGTGGTGTAGCGCTGGTTGGCGTTGATCTTCAGAAGCGGGCCGCCACCGGCTGTCGGCCGGTGGGTCGGGTCGTGCCTCTCGGGCCGGTTCGGGTGCACGGCGTGCCCGGCGTCCGCCGACAGGCACCACGACCCGGCGATGGTCCGGGCCAGATCGAGGCGGTCGGCGCCGAGGGCGACGGACACCCCTTCCAGGACCTCGGCCAGCAGCGGCCCGGCCGCTCCGGACCGGCTCTCCGAGCCGATCTCCTCGTGGTCGAAGGCGGCCAGCACCGTGATCGCCTCGCCCATTTCGCCGTTCAGCAGGGCGGTCAGCCCGGCGTGCACCGACGAGAGGTTGTCGAGGCGGCCGGAGGCGAACAGCGAACCGTCGGCGCCGAACCGGGCCGGGGCGGCCGAGTCGACCGCGACCACGTCGTGCCCGGCGACCTCGGTCGCGTCGACCCCGGCGAGCCGGGCCAGGTGGGCCAGCACGTCCGGGCCGTCGACGCCGAAGACCGGCTGCAGGTCGCGCTGCTTGTCGGGGGTGAACCCGTTGTTCACCTCACGGTCGAGGTGGATGGCCAGGTGCGGGATGCGGGCGAACGGGCCGGTGCGGACCAGGTGGGTCGTGCCGTCGCGGGTCACGAGCCGGCCGGCCAGTTCCAGCTCGCGGTCGAACCAGGAGGCGAGGATCGGGCCGCCGTACACCTCGACGGCGGCCTGGAGCCAGCCGTTCGAGCCCATTGCCGGTCGCGGCTTGAGCTTGAACGTGGGCGAATCGGTGTGCGCGCCCAGGATCCGGAACGGGGTGTACAGCCCCGCCGTCTCGGGGATCGCGACCGCGATCACCGCGCCGTCGCGGACGAGCACCAGGCGGGCGCCCGGCCCGGCCACCCGCCCCCAGTTGACGGTCTCGTCCAGCAGGGTGTAGCCGGCTGCGGTCAGCCGGCGGGCCACCTCGGCCGCCGCGTGGTAGGAGCTGGGCGAGGCCGAGACAAACCTGCCGAGATCGTCGATGTGTGCGGTGGCGTCCATGCCCCTTATCGAATCATGAGACGGCGGGCGCGAATCCCGGCAGCCACTTCTCGACGATCGCCCGGTAGGGCGCCTGCGCCTCGAGCTGGCACAGCACGCCGATCGAGCCCAGCGTCACCCGGTGGATCAGCAGGTACGACGGAGGGAGGTTGAGCTTGCGGCTCAGCTGATAGGCCGGGCTGCGTGGGCTGCCCAGCCGGGCCGCCTCGCCACGCAGCCAGGAGCGGGTGAACCGGAACTCGTCGACCGCGAGCGGCTCGATCATCGGCCGCAGGAACTTGAGCACCGCGTCGGCGTCGAGTTCGTCGTCGGGCTTGATGAAGCCCTCCTCGCGCAGCCCGTCGGCGACCCCCTCGGCGTCGCCGTCGAGCGCGAGCCGCACGAGCCGCCCGATCGACTCGGGGTGGCCCCCGGGCAGCCGGGCCACCGCGCCGAAGTCGATCACGCCGAGCCGGCCGTCCGGCAGCATGCGGAAGTTGCCCGGGTGCGGGTCGGCGTGCAGCAGGCCGGCCCGGGCCGGCGCCGAGAAGTGCAGGGTGGCCATGAGCCGGCCGGCCTCGTCGCGTTCCTCAGGTGTGCCGTCGCTGATCACCTTGGACAGCGGAGTGCCGTCGACCCACTCGGTGATGAGCACCCGCGGCGCGGCGGCGATCACGCGCGGGACGTAGATCTCGTCGTCGCCGTCGAACGCCGTGGCGAAGACCGACTGGGTCTCGGCCTCCATCGCGTAGTCGAGCTCCTCGGTGATCCGGGCGCGCAGCTCGGCCAGCAGCGGCTTGATGTCCATGCCCGGCTGGATGATCTTGAACATGCCGGCCAGCAGGGACAGCTGCTTGAGGTCGGACAGCAGCGCCTCGCCCGCCCCGGGGTATTGCACCTTGACCGCGACTTCGACGGTCTTCTGCTTCGCGTTCTTGCGGGCCTTCGGCAGTTTCCACAGCGCCCGGTGCACCTGGCCGATGCTGGCCGCGGCGGCCGGGCTGTCGTCGAACTCGGTGAACTTCTCGCGCCAGTCCTCGCCGAGCTGCTCGGCGAGGGCCTTGTGCAGGCTGGCCACCGGCATCGGCGGCGCGGCCTCCTGAAGCTTGGTCAGCGCCTGACGGTACGGTCCCGCCATCTCTTCGGGCAGCGCGGCCTCGAACACGGACAATGCCTGCCCGAACTTCATGGCGCCGCCCTTGAGCTGGCCCAGGACGCTGAACAGCTGCTCGGCGGTGCGCTGCTGGATGTCGGCCGAGATGACGTCGGTCGCTATCCCCACGGCCCGCTTGCCGAGGCCGAGCGCGGTGCGCCCGGCGAAGCCCAATGGCAGCGCGGCCAGTCTCGCAGTGCGGGACGCGGCACGACGCGGAATGTCGCTCACCAGATCATTGTGACCGACGGATCGCCGAGCATCCGCCCGCCTGATTCCGCTTCGCATCTTTTGCCCCGAAAGGTCGGTCAACGGGCGCACGCGCATTCCGGATGCGGTGGCCAGCTGCGTCGTCGCACCCGGCCGGGCGCTCTGATCTCGGCGGTCGCCCCGGTCGTCTCGGGTGTGCCGCCGTCGAGGAACGTGAGCGCCTCGGCGACCGCGTACGCCGTCGCGGCCAGTACGGTGCTGACGGCGCACGGCTCGACGCCGGCGGAGACCGAGCCGGGCCAGGTCGCGTCCCGCTCGCGGCGGTGCAGGTCGAGGCAGTGGAGACACGGCCGGCCCCGAGCGCCGACGAGCGGACCGATCACGGCGGAGCCTTCGCGGATCGTCACGGCGAGGTGCGGCTGCTGCTTGATCGTCAGCGAACGGGCCAGCACGGACACCGGCGCGTCGTGGTCCAGCTGGATGCGCAGGGACGGTGCGCTGGGGCGTACGCCATGGGTTTTCCCCGGCGCCGCACGCGACACGATTTCGATGATCGCCTTGCGCCGCGGCCGCCCCACGTCGGCGCCGCGTAGCGGCCCGCCCGGCAGCTCGGCCGGGCTCACCACGCCGGTGACGTCGGGCCAGACGCCCCCGACGCCGGCCTCGGCGAGCGCCACCGCGATCGGCGCGGCGAGCCGGCCGCGACCCGCGACAACCACCCGTGCCGCGAACCGGCGCCGCAAGGACTGCGCCGGCGAGGGCGCGCCGTGAAGGGCCAGCGCCGCGGCCTCGCCGGCGAGCCGTTGCCGGGAGCCGGCCGTGAGCATGGGCGGGACCAGCGACGACGCCGGAAGGATGAGGCCGGCCGTGCGCAAGGTCTCGAGGAGGGCGAGGCAGTCTTGCTCGGCGATGCCGAGCTCGGCGGCGCGGATCAGGACGAGACGCTCGGAGCGGCTGCCGTCGAGCAGGTCGAGGACCCGCTCACAGCGCTCGTCGGGAAGGCGTAGCAGCAGCGCACGGGCGGGGTCGGAGCCGATCTGGAGCTCGCCGGGGCCGCGCCAGACGCGGGGGAGGCCGGGAATCAGGGCGGGGCGGTTCACCGTGACAGGTTGTCACCGATGGGGTGCGGAGCGAGTTCGTTGTCCACAGGCCTGCCGGGCCCGTGAGGCTCGTTGTCCACAGCTAAACGCGGGTTATCCACAGGCGTTCGCCGTTATCCACAACTCACTCAACGTGTCTGGTTCGACACGGTTATGGGTAGAGCGACGCACCCGGCGCCGCTCTACCCGCAAGTGTGAATCAGGCCTTGGCCTTGCCGAGGATCCGGTTCACGGTCGTGCCACAGACCGGGCACTTGCCCTTCGCCATGTTCATGCCGGTCTTCGAGACCTCCACGGTTCCCTGGAAGTCGCGCTTCTCCTTGCACTTCACGCAGTAGCCGTTGTACGTGTTGTCGGCCACGGTTCCTCCTCGTCATGTTCGTCGGCCGGGTCGGCCCGATGCCTTGGTCCAGTGGCGCTGAGCCGCTCCGCGGCCACGTGGATGTGGCCTCCCGCAAGGGCGGTCACTACCCAGGTCCGGCCATTTCCATGTCACGTCAGCGCCGTCGTCGTGAGTGTGCCGGGAGAAATCGCCCTTTTCGCGAAGTTGAGCCCGAACACGCCGGAAATTTCCGGCAAAAAGGACGATTGGGGGGCGGGAGGCATCTTCGTGCCGTGCGCTAGGTTGGCCGGCCTGCACAGATGTTGCGACTGTGGAAAATTTTTTCGGTTGTTCCGGGGCGAAGCACACATATCCGACGCGTGTCATCGGCCGTACTCTTGCGGTGACATGGGTCTCACGGATTAGCGTCTCAACGTGAACCCGAATCTGGGCCGCGCGAGCCGGTAATGGCCCGGACGCGCAAGCCTGTCGTCGAAGTGCGGCGCAGCCAGCGCCGGCGCCGGACGGTGTCCGCGTATCGCGACGGTGAGCGCGTGGTCGTGCTCATCCCGGACCGTTTCTCCCGCGCCGAGGAAACTGAGTGGGTCGAGCGCATGCTGGCCCGGCTGGCGGCCCGCGAGGAACGGATCAGGCGCACCGATGCCGAGTTGCTGGCCCGGGCGCACCGCCTCACCGCGCGCTACCTGGCCGACCACGCCCACCAGGTGACCCCCGCGAGTGTGCGCTGGGTGACCAACCAGAACGGCCGCTGGGGCTCGTGCACCCCCGACGACGGCACGATCCGCATCTCCCACCGCATCCAGGAGATGCCCGACTGGGTGATCGACTACGTGCTGCTGCACGAGCTGGCCCACCTCGTGGTCCCGTCGCACAGCACCCGGTTCTGGGACCTCGTGGCCCGTTATCCCAAGTCGGAACGCGCCCGCGGCTACCTCGAGGGCATCAGCGCCGCCACGGGCCTCGTCCTCGACGATTAAAGCCTTGACGCGTACGCGACGAGGCCCGGTCCCCGCCGCGCAAGGCGAGCTGGGTGCCGTCCCGGCCCGTGCCGCCCGCATCCGGGCTGAGCTGCAACTCAAGCCGGCGCCTGTTTTCAGAACTGGGGTGGGAGCGAGGCGGAATCTGGGCCCGCCGCAGCCCCGCCTCAGTTCTGAAAACAGGCGCTAGGGTTGGGTGGTGATTCGCCGGGTTGTGGCCGCATTGCTGGTTCCGGTCGAGTGGAGCCCGCCCGGAGTCGACCTCGTCGCCTGGCGCACGGCGCTGGCCGAAGACGTCGTCGACCTGCTCGCCCGGCTCGCGCAGGCCGAGGCCGCCATCGCCACCACGCCGGCCGACCGCAAACTGGCCGACGAGATCGCCTGGCCCGGCATGCGCATCTACGAGGTGCCGACCCCGACCTATCTGCCGGTTTTCGCGGCCGCCGCGGCCGACGGCTTCGACCAGGCCGCGGTCATCGCGGCCGATGCCCCCGACGTCCCCGGCATGATCCTGGGCAAACTGCTGCGCCCGCTGGAAGACCGGGCCGTCGCCGTGGCCTCCGGCGGTCCCGGAAACGGCCTGCTGGGAGTGGCCACCAGCCTTCCCGCGCCGGCCTGGCTCGCCGATCACGACCTCGACGCCGCCTCGGCCCAGCTGCTGCGCAAGAAGGCGCCGCGCCCCGGGGAGGTGAACTCCACCCCCGAGTGGCGGCGCCTGCGCGGGCCGGCCGAGCTCGCCTCGCTCGACCCGGCCCTGGAGGGCTGGGAGAACACCCGAGCCCTCCTGGGCGGCTGAGCCCTACTTCTCGTCGTCGGGACCCTTGTCGTCCTTCTCGCCGGGGGCCTTCTCCTCGGGCGCCTCGCCGAGGGTTTCCAGCTCGCTGATGTCCCATTCCATCGCGTTCTGCGCGAAGACCTGCGGGTTGGCGAAGTCTTCGTCGGTGGGCAGCAGGTCGGGGTGACCCCAGAGAGCGTCGCGGCCCTGAATGCCGCGTTGCTCGGTGACGGCCGTCCACAGCGCACCGGCCTCGCGCAGCCGGCGCGGCCGCAGCTCGAGACCGACCAGCGCCGCGAAGGTCTGCTCGGCCGGCCCGCCCGCGGCCCGGCGGCGGCGGAACGCCTCACCGAGGGCCGCCACGCTGGGTAGACGGTCGCCCGCGGCGGTGTCGACCACGTGGCCGACCCAGCCCTCGATCAGGGCGAGCGCCGTCTCGAGGCGGGCCAGGCTCGCCTTCTGCTGCGGGGTGTCTTCCGGCGTGAAGATGCCCTCGAGCGCCATGGCCTGCATCGACTCGGGATCGCTGGGGTCGACGCGGCTCATCGCCTCCTCGATCGCCTCGCGGTTGACGGTGATGCCGTTCGCGTACGTCTCGACGGCCGACAGCACGTGCGCGCGCAGCCACGGGACGTGCCCGAAGAGGCGCTGGTGGGCCGCCTCGCGCAGGGCCACGTACAGGCGCACCTGGTCTTCGGGGAGCTCGAGGCCCTCGCCGTACGCCTTGATGTTGGCCGGGACCAGCGCGGCCGTGCCGGTCGGACCGAGCGGAAGACCGATGTCGCCGGCCGAGAGCACCTCGGCCGCGAGCTGGCCGAGCGCCTGGCCGAGCTGGCCGCCGAAGAGCGCGCCGCCGAGCGTGGCGACCATCGACTGCATGGGGCCGAGCTGCGCCTTGGCCTCGTCGGGGACGAGATCGCCCATGGCGCCGACCATGCGGCCCGCGATCGGGTCGCACAGCTTCTTCCAGACCTCGAGAGTGTTGTAGATCCACTCGTTGCGGTTCCAGGCGGCGGCGACACGGATGCCGCTGGGCAGCGCGGAGACCGGGTCGAGCCACAGGTCGGCCAGGCGGAGGCTTTCTTCCACCTGGTGGCGCTCGAACATGTTGACCGCGGGATCGCCGGACGCGGAGAGCTGGCTGGCCGCGACCTGCCGGGCCAGGTCCCAGTTCACCGGGCCGCTGCCGGGACCGCCGGCGAACATCTGCTGCAGCTGCGCCATGAACTGCTGCATCTGCTGCGGGTCGGAGGGGTCGGGCGGCTGGGCGCCCGGCAGGGAGAAGCCGAACGGGATATCAGGCACGTAAACAACCGTACGCGCGAAACGCACCCGGTGGACCGATGGCCGTGTCAGCTCAGAGAGAACGGTGCTCAGAGTGCACTCAGGGTGGGACGATAGTCTCACGCGCATGAGACGTCGCGGTGTCACAGTCATCCTCGGCGCCCTGCTCACCGCGTTGCTCGCCGTCCTTGTCATGGCGGCGCCCCTGCCGTACGTGGTGCTGAAGCCGGGCCCGACGGTGAACACGCTCGGTTCCAGCAACGGCACCGAGGTCATCAAGGTGACGAACGCGAAGACCACCGAGTCCTCCGGCCAGCTGCGCCTGACCACGGTCAACGTGCAGTCGCAGGTCGAGCTGGTGTGGGCGATCAGCAGCTGGTTCAGCAAGAAGGACGCGGTCGTGCCGCGCGAGCTGATCTATCCGCCCGGCCAGACCGAGAAGCAGGTCGAGCAGCAGAACGCGCAGGAGTGGACGGATTCTCAGGAAAGCGCCGTGACCGTCGCACTGACCAAGCTCGGTTACCCCATCCAGACGTACGTGAAGAGCGTCTCCCCGGACGGCGCCGCGACCGGTCTACTCCAGGCCGATGACGTGATCACCGCGGTGGACGGCGCCAAGGTCACCACCCCGACGGGCCTCACCGACGCCGTCCGGTCCAAGCCGGCCGGCACCACGTTCACGGTCTCCTACGCGCGCGCCGGCAAGCCCGGCAGCGTCAAGATCACAACGAAGGCCGACCCCAAGGACGGCAAGACGCCGCGCCTGGGCGTCGAGATCGATACCAAGCAGCCGCACCCGTTCGACGTCGAGATCGACCTCGACAAGATCGGCGGCCCGAGCGCCGGCCTCATGTTCACGCTCGGGATCATGGACAAGCTCGAGCCGGAAGACCTGACCGGCGGCAAGATCATCGCGGGTACCGGCACGATCGACGACGACGGCAACGTCGGACCGATCGGCGGCATCCCCCAGAAGCTGGTCGGCGCCAAGGGCGCCGGCGCTCAAATCTTCCTGGTGCCGAAGGACAACTGCGCCGAGGCGCTCAAGAACGCGGTGGACGGACTCCCGATGGCCGAGGTGGCCACGGTGGACGACGCCCTCACGGCGCTCAAGACGTTCACCTCCGGCGGCACCCCGAAGCCGTGCTCGGCATCGTGACAGATGTCGTAATGTGAGACACCGGTTGCCCCAAATGATGTGTGGAGCCCACGTTGGTCATGCGTAACAGCCCTCTACCGAGGATGAGCCGGCGCGGTCGCGTCACGGTCGGCGTCCTGGTCGGGGTCTTCCTCTTATTCACGCTGCTCGGCTGGGGCATCGACGCGTACACCGACTACCTCTGGTTCAACGAGGTCGATTTCGTCAACGTCTTCTCCGGTGTACTGCTCACCCGGCTGCTTCTTTTCGTGATCATCGGCCTCGCGGTCGCCCTGATCATCGGCGCGAACCTCTACCTCGCCTACCGGCTGCGTCCCCTCCTTCGTCCCCACTCGGCCGAACAGGCCACGCTCGAGCGCTACCGGATGGTCATCGCCCCCCGCCTGGGGACGTGGATCGCCGTGCTCTGCGTGATCATCGGCTTCTTCGCCGGCCTGTCCGCCCAGGGCCAGTGGAAAGAGTGGATGCTCTTCCGCAACGCGCAGCCGTTCAACGTCGACGACCCGCAGTTCAAGGTGGACATCGGGTTCTACATCTTCGAATACCCGTTCTGGCGCTACCTGCTCGGCGTCGCCTTCACCGCGGTGGTCCTCTCGGTGCTCGGCGCGCTCGCCGTCCACTACATCTTCGGCGGCGTGCGCCTACAGGGCGTCGGCGACCGTATGACGACGGCGGCCCGGGCACACCTCACGACTCTGGTCGCGGTCTTCGTGCTGCTCAAGGCAGTCGCGTACGTCCTGGACAGGCGCGCCCTGCTGCTCGAGCAACACGTCTCCCCGGGGCTGTACGGCGCCGGCTACACCGACGTCAACGCGCTGCTACCGGCCAAGGAGATCCTCGCGTACATCTCCATCGTGGTGGCGATCGCGATCATCGTGTTCTCCAACGCGGGCATGCGGAACCTGGTGTGGCCGGGTGTCTCGCTGGCGCTGCTGGCCATCTCGGCGGTCGCGATCGGCGGCATCTACCCGCTCGCCGTGCAGAACTTCTCGGTGAAGCCCAGCCTCGCCGACAAGGAAGCGCCGTACATCCAACGGTCGATCATCGCGACGCGTGCCGCCTTCGGCCTCGAAACGACCGAACAAGATAGATACCAGGCCAACAACGTGGTCCCGCCGGCCACGCTGGCCAGCGACACCAGCGCGCAGAACGCGCGGCTCGTCGACCCGCAACTGGTCTCCCAGGCGTTCACCCAGTCCCAGCAGTCCCGCGGCTTCTACGACTTCGGCAAGAAGCTCGACGTCGACCGGTACACGATCGGCAACAAGACCGCCGACTACGTGGTGGGCGCCCGCGAGATCAACGACGACAAGCTGACCCCGCAGCAGCGCAACTGGCTCAACCGGCACACCGTCTACACCCACGGCTACGGCCTGGTGGCGGCCCCCGCCAACGAGGTCGTCTGCGGTGGTCTGCCGTACTTCGTCTCCGGCTTCCTCGGCGACGACCGGCCGCCCGGCTGCTCGGCCAAGACCGACGAGATCAAGGTCGACCAGCCGCGGATCTACTACGGCGAGCAGTCCACCGAGTACGCCATCGTCGGCCAGAGCGACAAGAAAAAGAACGTCGAGTTCGACCGGCCGCAGGAAGACAACAAGAACGCCGAGGAGCTCTACACCTACGACGGCAAGGGCGGCGTGGCGATCGGGTCGTTCTTCCGCAAGCTGGTCTTCTCGATCAAGCTGACCGAGAGCAACTTCCTGCTCTCCGACGCGGTCAACGGCAACTCGAAGCTCATGTATATCCGCGACCCGCGCTCGCGGGTGGAAAAGGTCGCGCCGTTCCTGACCATCGACGGCGACCCGTACCCGGCCGCGGTCGACGGCCGGATCGTGTGGATCCTCGATGGGTACACGACGTCCAACGCCTACCCGTACTCGCAGAAGATCAACCTGGCGAACGAGACGCGCGACGAGCTCACCGGCCAAGGGCAGTTCGCCCTGGCCCGCGACGACGTCAACTACATGCGCAACTCGGTCAAGGCCACCGTCGACGCGTACGACGGCACCGTCAAGCTCTACCAGTTCGACGACAACGACCCGATCCTCAAGGCGTGGAACCAGGCCTTCGGCGGCCACCTGATCGTCCCCAAGGCCGACACGCCGGCCTCCCTCGAGGCCCACTTCCGCTACCCGCAGGACCTCTTCAAGGTGCAGCGCAACCTGCTCACCAAGTTCCACGTCACCGAGCCGCGGGCGTTCTTCTCCGGTCAGGACTTCTGGCAGGTGCCCAACGCGCCCGACGCGCCGTCCAGCAACGTGAAACAGCCGCCGTTCTATCTCAACGTGCAGCTGCCGGAACAGAAGGAAACCAGGTTCCAGCTCACCGCCGGCGTCACCCCCGCCAACCGGGAGAACCTGGCGGCGCTGATCTCCGGGTCGTACGTCGACAACAAACCCAAACTCGAGGTCCTCGAGCTACCCGATCAAACGGTCATCCCCGGCCCGGTCCAGGTCCATCAAAAGATGACCAACAACGCCGCGGTCAGACAGCAGCTCAGCCTGCTCTCCACCAACAACAACCAGGCACAGGTGCTCTACGGCAACCTGATATCCCTGCCGGTGGAAAGCGGCATCCTGTACGTCGAGCCCGTCTACGTGAAGACCGGCAACCAGGACAGCGCGGCCCCGCTGCTGCAGAAGGTCCTGATGTCGTACGGCGACGGCGGCACCTACGTGGTCCTGGCCAACAACCTCAAGGAAGGCCTCGACGCCCTGGTCACCCAGGGCAAACAGAGCAACACCGGCACGCCACCCCAGAGCGGCAACCAGGGCCAGACCGGCAATAACAACAACAACAGCGGCAACGCGCCACCCGCCACGCTCAACTCCGAGCTGGCCCAGGCCGCGGCCCAGGTCGACCAGGCCATCGACAACGTGCGGACCGCGCAGCAGTCCGGCGACTTCGCCAAGTACGGCGAGGCGCTCCAGCAGCTCGAGGCCGCCATGGCGAAGTTCCAGGCCGCCCAACAGGCCGCGGCCAACGGCGCGGCAACACCGTCGACATCCGGCTCGGCGAGCCCGTCGGCGCCCGCCACCCCGTCGCCGACACCCAGCGGCTGACGTGACGCAAACAACCCGGGGGCCGTTTTGCAGGCGGCCTCCGGGTTGCGCTAGTGTTAACGAGCCGACGCGGGGTGGAGCAGCTCGGTAGCTCGCTGGGCTCATAACCCAGAGGTCGCAGGTTCAAATCCTGTCCCCGCTACGAGTCCAGGGGCCCTCTGTCCGCGGAAAGCGCGGACCGGGGGCCTCTTCGCATTTCTGCTCCGGGGGCCGAGCCCCGGAAACCCCGCGTTGCGATGGTTGCGCATGGTGCATCGCGCATGGGCGTTCGTTATCCGCTCTGTTCCGGGGGCGAGCCCCGGAAACCCCGCGTTGCGATGGTTGCGCATGGCGCATGGCGCACGGCGCACGGGGTGTCGCTATTCGCTCTGCTCCGGGGCGAGCCTGGAAACCCCACGATGTGCCGCGAGTCCCCTGCCTCGGGCGTGGGGTGGGTGGGGTTAGCGGGCGGCGAGGATTTGGCGGGCCTCGTGGGCGTCTTGGGGGCCTACCAGCACTTGGACGCCCTGTAACTGCAGGGCTGGTTCCTGGGTGCCTGCGTCGTCGGCGTTTACGCCTGCCTTGATGCCGTTGCTTCGTAGCAGGCCGGCTATCAGTTCGGCCTCTATTCGGCTGTCTACCACTGCTACTGCCACCAACTCGGTGAAGTCCATGGGTTTCCCTTCGCGAAGGTTCTGGATCAGCTTCCCCGGTCTAGGGGGATTTGGCACCAGGGAAGGACCCTGGCGACGTGCCTTGGATCGGCGATCAAGCGGACATGGGGTGCGGCGCGGGCGGGTGGGGGTGGGGCACGTTGCTTGGCGAGGGTGCCTTCGGGAGGTGACCGGTGGCTGTGTGAGGGCTTTCGACGGTGGCTGTGCGAGGGCATCGACGGTGGCTGTGCGAGGGGCTTTCGACGGTGGCTGTGTCGCGGGGTGGGGTGCTTGTCGGGTGTAGGTGGGAGGTGGGTGTCAAGCGGGGGACGGGGCGGTCGAAAGGGGGCGGTGCCAAGGCCGGGTTGACAGGGGGCATCGGGTGGTGGGGTGGGTGTGCGTCAAGCGGGTTCGAAGGGCGGTCGCCGCGGTCTTGGCGGGAGGGCTCCTTGCCTCGTGCGCTGCTCCTCGCGAGGGCGATGCGTCCGTCGCCGCCGGGGGCGAGCCGGGGGCGGGATGGGTGGTTGCCGGCGACGGACACGCGGCTCGGGTTGCGCAGCCGTATGAAGTTGCGTACCTGCCTGGGCGAGGTGTGCGGCCGGAAGAGATCGGGATGCCTCGCGACGAGACGTCGGGGGTGGCGAGCACGAGCCACTCGGCGGGCGAGGATTGCGCGGGGCGCAGCATGAACGTGGTCGCCCATCAGGACGATGATTTGTTGTTCATCAATCCGGTCGTGAGCGATGACCTGGCCGCCGGGCGGTGTGTGGTGACCGTCTACGTGACGGCGGGGGACGCCGGGCGCGGACGCAGCTACTGGCTCGGGCGCGAGAAAGGCGCCCGGCAGGCCTACTCGGCCATGACGGGGTCCGACCAGTGGTGGGGCGAGGACAAGGTCGTCATCGGAGGGCGGTCGGCGGCTCGGTTCACGCTGGGGAACGGACGGGTCTCGCTGGTGTTTCTGCGGCTGCCCGATGCCAGTACTGCGCCGGGACGGCCCCTCGACGGGTTGCGGCGGCTCTGGCGTGGAGAACTGATCGATCTGCGGACCGTGGACGACGGCGATCGGTACACCAAGGCGGGGCTGCTCAACACGTTGACGACGCTCATGAACCGGTATCGGTCCGACGAGATTCGGACGCTCGACTACCAGGGGCGTTACGGGGACGGCGACCACGCCGATCACCACACGGTGGGTTACTTCACGCTGGCGGCGCAGCGTAGCTATCGATGGCCGCACGGGATCAGCGGGTTCATGGGGTATCCGGTCGAGAACGCGCCGGCCAACCTGGGGGACGATGCTCGGAACGCGAAGCTGGGGTACTTCCTCGCGTACGCGCCGTTTGATCGGAAGGTCTGCCAGACGGAGGCGGCCTGCTTGGGGAACTTCTACGCGCCGCGATTCTCGCGGAGCATTCGCACGGGATGACGCCACGACGGGCGATCACCGTGGGCGGCGATCACCGCGGGCGGACGCTGCCGGGCTCGTAATCCTCGAAGTAGCGGTCGTCGATGGGGGTGCGGAACGGCGGCATGGAAAGCAGCCTCGCACGGCGATCGGCGGCCGCGGGCACTGCCCAACAGGCAATGACGTGTGTCAATATGACGGGGATGATGGAGGTGATCACTGTGCGCAGTTTTCGTCGCCGGTCGATCGTGGGTCTGATCCTCGGTCTGTGCGCCGTCGCGCTGTTCGGCTATGCCGGTCCGTCCGCGAGCGCGGGCGGCTCGCCACCGGTGCTCGGCGCCGCGGGCATCTGGTCGGCTTCCCTCGAGGGGGTGCACGGCGTCGCGCCGGACGCGACCGTGCGGCAGATCGCCCGGGTCTCGGTGTCCGGCACCGGGATTCGCGTGCGCTTCGGCAACCCGTTCGGCACGTCTCCGGTCGTCGTCAAGGAGGCGTGGGCGGGACGGCCGGTAGCGCCCGGGTCAGCACGCCTCGTGCTGGGATCGAACAAGCGCATCACATTCCGTGGCGCGCGGTCGGTCACGATCCCGCCGGGGCACGAGGTCATCAGCGACGCGGTGTCGATGACCGTGGCCGCGCAGCAGGATGTGGCGGTCAGCGTCTACGCGCCCGGCAGCCCGGTCAACGACCACACTTTCCCGCCATTCGCGTACGACCCGCCGGCCTCCTACATAGGAACGGGCGGCAACACGGCGTCGGCGGTGTCCGATGACGCGTTCCCCGGCTACCCGGTCATTCCCGGCAACACCGGCAGCACCGCGACCGGTTACCACCCCGGCCAGACGTGGTGGATGGATCTGGTCACCGCCGATCGACCGGCCGCCCGGGGGACCCTGGTCGCTCTCGGCGATTCGATCACCGACGGCTACAACGCGTACGGGCCTCCGGGTCAGCGGTGGACTGACGTGCTCGCCGAGCGGCTCGACGCGCTGCCGGCCGAGTCACGGCTCGCCGTGGCGAACGCCGGCATCTCCGGCAACACGGTCAGCGTGCAGCCCAACCCCTACGACCCCACCAACCAGTGCTGCGGCCCGCCGGCCCCGCAGCGCCTCGACCGGGATGTGCTCTCGGTTCCGGGTCTGCGCACGGTGCTGCTGCTGGAGGGCACCAACGACATCGGTGGCGGTGACTACGCGCCCCCGGCCTCGGCGGCCCAGGTGATCGACGCGATGCGCTCGATCGCGGCGCGGGTGCACGCCCGGGGAGTCCGCATCGTGGCGTCCACGATCCTGCCGATGTGCAATGCCGCGGGCAGCGCCAAGGAGAACACCCGCCTCGAGGTCAACCAGTGGATCCGCACGTCGAAGGTCTTCGACGACGTCCTCGACTTCGACGCGGTCCTGCGCGACCCCGCCGACCCGACGGTGATGATCGCCGACCTCCGCAACGACTGCTACCACCCCAACGCGGCCGGCGACCAGCTGATCGGCCGCTACATCCCGCTGCCGTCGATCCTCGGCTGAGCATCGCTCCCGGCCGGGCCGCCCTGAAACCCGGGTGGCCCCGCGCTGGGTGGCCCCGCGACGGGTGGCCCGGCGCCGGGTGGCCCGCGCTCGATATCCGGACGGAAACTGGCCTAAACGCGATCTACCTTGGGTGCAACCTGCTCCGAATCGAGGAGATTCGCATGGAAAGCACCGCACCGGCCGGGTACACCAGTGTCGCGCCGTGGATCGTTACGCCGGATACCGGGAAGCTGCTGGAGTTCGTCACCACGGTGTTCGATGGGGTCGAAACGGGCCGGGTGCCGCTGGAGGACGGCAGCATCGGCCACGCCGAGATTCGCGTGGGCGACACGATGCTGCTCGCGTTCGACCGGCGGCCGGACTGGCCGGCCATGCCGTCGTTGCTGCGGGTCTTCGTCGGCGATGCGGACGCCACGATCGAGCGCGCGGTTGCCGCCGGAGCGCATGTGGTGACCGCATCGGCCACCCACGCCTTCGGTCAGCGGGGCGGCCGTGTGCGTGATCCGTTCGGCAACATCTGGTGGATCAGCGCGGTGGTCGAGGACGTCCCGGTCGAGGTGGGGATGCGGCGGCTGGCCGAAGCGCCGTATGCCCAGGCCATGCGCGAAGCGCAGGAAACACTGGACCGCGAGCTGAGCGGCCGCGACCACAGCGACGTCAGCCGCCCCGCGATCGACTGACGGGAACCCCGCCGGCGCGTACGGAAAATTGGTGGGGAAGGTGTGTCGAGTGACGCGGGCGCCGTTCGTCAAGTGGGTGAGAAACGGCGACGAGAGGAGCGGCTGTGCGTTACGTGATGATCCTGACGGGGGACGAATCGCATTGGTTCGATTCGGCCGAGGCGGCGGGGCTGATGGATGAGGTCAATGCCTGGTGGGACAAGTGGCATCAGGCCGGGAAAATCCAGCAGGGCGGGGCCGAGCTGCAGCATTCGAGCTCGGCCAAGACGGTCGGCCCGGGCCAGGACGGGCAGCCCACAGTGACCGACGGGCCCTATCTGGAGATCAAGGAAGTGGTGGGCGGGTTCATCATGCTCGTGGCCGACGACATCGACGAGGCGGTCGCGGTGGCGGCGGGATGGCCGGGCATTCGGCTGGGGGATCGGGTCGAGGTGCGGCCCGTCATGGAGCGCTGAGTTTCGCCAATCGCCGGGTGAGCAGCTCGCGTTTGGCATCGTTGGTGGCGAGCGCGAGCGCCCGGCGAAGGGCGTCAATTCCCTCGTCGTGGCGGCCCAGGCGGGTAAGCAGATCCGCCCTCGTCGCGTGGAAGAGGCGGTAGTTCTCCAGGCGATCGGCGAGCGCATCCACTTCGGACAATGCGGCAGCCGGGCCGTCGACGAAGCTTGTCGCGACGGCCCGGCTCAACCGCACGATCGGGGACGGGCGCAAAATCGCCAAATCGTCGTAGCTGCGGCGGACCGAGCGCCAATCCGTCTCGTCGTAGGAAGGCGCCAGCGCGTGCAGCGCGGCAATCGCGGCCTCCAGTTGATAGGGGCCGGGGCTGTCCTGCGCGGCGGCCTTGGCCAGACGACTCAGCGCGCTGCGGATGAGCGGGCGATCCCAGCGACCGCGGTCCTGATCCTCGAGCAGAATCAGGCGTCCCTGCGAATCCACGCGGGCCTCGGCGCGTGACTCGTGCAATTCCAGCAGGGCCGCCAGGCCCGCGGCCTCCGCCGAATCGGGTAGCAGAGCGGCCAATTGCCGGGACAGATCGAGGGCCTCCCGGGCCAGCGACCGCTCGCCCAGATGACCCTCGTTGTAAATCAGATAGACAATGCCGAGTACGGCGGGCAGGCGGGCCGCCGGATCGTCGATCTCGAAGCTCACGCCGCGCAGCCGCCGCTTCGCCCGGACCAGGCGCTGCGCCATGGTCGCGGGCGGCAGCAGGAACGCGGCGGCGATGGTCTCGGCGGGCAGGCCGGCGACCGCGTTGAGGGTCAGCGCCATCTGGGCCGGCTCGGCCAGCGACGGATGGCAGCACGCGAACATCAGCGTCAGCCGATCGTCGCCGGTGGGTGCGGGCGGCGGCGCGGAGGCCAGCAGCACCAGCTTCTCGCGGCCGGTGGCCTCGCGGCGCAGGCGATCGACGGCCTTGCGCCACGCGGTCGTGACCAGCCAACCGGCCACATTGTCCGGAACGCCCTCGTCGGGCCAGCGGCGCAGCGCCTCGGCGACCGCGTCCTGCAGCGACTCCTCGGCGCGGTCGAGATCGCCGAGGCGGCGGGCCAGCACCCCCAGCATGCCGGGCGAATCGGACCGCCACGCCTCGTCGAGGACCGCGCGGACATCGATCATGCTGGGAGTTTGCCAGACTGGGCCGCATGCCGCTGTTGGAGCGCGATGCCGCGCTGGCCTCCCTCGTCGAGTACGCGGCGCAGGCCCGGGCCGGCGACGGCCGCCTCGTGCTGGTGCCGGGCGAGGCGGGGATAGGCAAGTCGAGCCTGGTCGAGGCGCTCGCCGGGCGGGTGCCGGACGCCCGCTGGTCGTGGGGCCTGTGCGACGGGCTGTTCACGCCCCGGCCGCTCGGGCCGCTCTTCGACATCGCGGCCTCGCTGGGTCTTCCGGTGGCGGGCAAGCCGCGCGACGACCTCTTCGACGCGCTGCTGCGGGCGGTCGGAGGCGCCGGGCTCGACGTGCTGGTGATCGAGGATCTGCACTGGGCAAACGAGGCGACTATCGATCTCGTCCGGTTCCTGGCGCGGCGGCTGCGTAATCTCGCGGTGCTACTCATCGTGACGTACCGCGATGACGGGCTCGCGCCGGGTGATCCCGTGCGGGTCGCGGTGGGTGAGCTCGGCACCTTGCGCTCGACGCGTCGGGTCGGGCTCGGCCCACTCTCGCCGGAGGCGGTGCGCGCGCTCGCCGGCGACCTGGCGGCGGACGGGCTCTACGAGTTGACGGGCGGCAATCCGTTCTTCGTGACCGAGGTGGTCCGGTCGGGCTCGTCCTCGGTTCCGGTCTCGGCGCGCGACGCGGTGCGGGCCGCGCGCCGGGCGGCCGAACTGGCGTCGCATCGGGAGGCGGCGGCGCAATACGAGCGCGCGCTGCGTTCGCCGGGGCGCTGCCGGCCTCGGAACAAGCGGAGCTCTACGACCGGCTGGGTGACGAGCTGTCGCTCGTCGACCGGGGAGACGACCTGATCACGGCGGCCGAGCGGGCGCGGGCTCTGTGGCGGGCGGCAGATCATCGCGTACGGGAGGGGGATGCGCTCCGCCGTCTGTCGATGGCGATGGTCAGCCAGTGCCGGGGCGCCGAGGGCACGGCGTCCGCCGAGGAGGCCGTCGCGCTGCTGTCTCCGCTCGGCGACGGGCCCGAGCTGGCGCGGGCGTACGCGCACCTCGCCAACCAGTGGCCCTCGCCAACCGGCTGGGCGAGGCGACGCGGCTGGCCACGCGGGCCTGCGAGGTGGCCTCGGCGCTGGGGTTGCACGAGGTGGTCAGCGACGCGCTCAACACGCGGGCCTGCCCGGCCGCGACGGCCGGGACGTCCTGGGTGGACGGGATGCGGGAGGCGCTGGATGTGGCGCTCGCGCATCGGCTCGAGGAACAGGCGGGCCGGGCCTACCACAACCTGTACGGGCTGCTGGTCTGCGAGCGGCGGTACGCCGAGGCCGAGCCGGTCTACCGTGGCGGGCTGGCCTACTGCGACGAACACGACGTGCCGGCGTTCGGGACGAGCATGCGCGGCGAGCACTCGGTGACGCTCGCCCGCACCGATCGATGGGATGAGTCGGCGGCGCTGGCGGGGCGTCTGCTGACCCGGTACAACGCGTCGCCGATCAACCGGATCAGCCCGCTGCTGGCACTGGCGACCGTGCGTGGCCGGCGCGGCGAGGACGGCGTGTGGGAGCTGCTCGACGAGGCGGTAGCGGCGGCGGACGGGTCGGGAGAGCCACAGTGGATCGTCTGCGCGCGGCAGAGCCGGGCCGAGATGTACTGGCTGTCGGGGGACCTCGTCGCCGCGCAGAAGGAGGCGTTGCTCGGCGCCGACGCGGCCACCGAGGGGAACGCGTGGTTGCGCGGATCGGTGGCGGCGTGGCATCGGCGCCTCTCGTTGCCGGCGGCGCCGTCGGCGGTAGCCGCGGAGGCGGTGCACCGGGAAGCGCACGGTCTGGTCGCGGACGAGATCTACCAGGTGCAGGAAGGGTCTTAACTCCCGGGGACCGGCGGCCGGGTCGTCTCCTCTACCCGGCCGCCGCCAGGTGCTCGCTCAAGACCGCCAGCTGGGTCTTGCGGGCTTCGGCGTGCCGCTGAAAGCCGTCGGCGGTGAGCTCGACGAAGACGCCGCGCCGGTCGTCCTCGCAGTGGGTGCGCGAGACCAGCCCGCTCTTCTCGAGGCGCGCGACCGTGCGGGACAGGGCGCTCTGGCTCAGGTACATGGCGGCGGCGAGATCTTGCATGCGTCGCTTGTCACAGTCCCTGGTGGTGAGACGGTCGAGGGTCTCGAAGTCACTCAGGGTGAGGGCGTGCGTCTCCTGCAGCGCGCGCTCGAGCTGCACCGCAACGGCGTTGTAGCTGGACAGCAGCGACCGCCACCGGTCGACGAGCTCAGTTTCGGGCTCCATGCCGCGCATCCTACTCTCGCCCGCCCTTCGATGCACCAACATTTGTTGCGCAGGACTCTAATGCGTTGTCATTCTATGCGTACGCATATAGCGTCGCCGCCGTGACTATCACTGAACCCCTGCCAGTCGTCGCGGAGCCCGCTGCGCTCCGCTGGACACCGCGGCTCTGGGGAGTGCTCGCAGTCCTCTGCGCCGTCCTGTTCCTGGACGGACTCGACGTCTCCATGGTCGGCGTGGCCCTGCCGTCCATCGGCTCCGAACTGGGCCTGTCCACCACGTCGCTGCAGTGGATCGTCAACGGCTACGTGCTCGGCTACGGCGGCCTGCTGCTGCTCGGCGGCCGCACCGCCGACCTGCTCGGCCGGCGCCGCGTCTTCCTGATCGCGCTCGCCGTCTTCACCGTCGCGTCGCTGGTCGGCGGTCTCGTCGACGACGGTGGCCTGCTCATCGCGACCCGCTTCATCAAGGGCCTCGCCGCCGCATTCACCGCGCCGACCGCCATGTCGATCCTCACCACGACGTTCCCCGAGGGCCCGGCCCGCAACCGGGCGCTGTCGATCTTCACGGTCTTCGGAGCCAGCGGCTACTCGTCCGGCCTGATCCTCGGCGGCCTGCTCACCAGCCTCGGCTGGCGCTGGAACTTCCTGGTCCCGGTGCCGCTCGCCCTGGCCGCGCTGGTCGCCGGCATGGCGCTCATCCCGCGCGACAAGCCGGCCGCGAACGGCGGACACGACCTGCTGGGCGCGGCGACGCTCATCTCGGGCATGCTGCTCGCCGTCTACACGGTGGTCTCGGCCCCCACCCGCGGCTGGCTCGACCCGCTGACCGTCGGAATGTTCGTGCTGGCGGTCGCCCTGCTGGCCGGCTTCGTCTTCACCGAGAACAGGGTGCGCCACCCGCTCGTGCGCCTGGGCATCCTGCGCGTCGGCTCGATCGTCCGCGCCAACGCCAGCATGATCGCGCTGATGGGCTCGTACGTGAGCTTCCAGTTCATGATGACCCTGTACTTGCAGGACGTCCTGGGCTGGGCGCCGCTGCGGATGGCGTTCGCGCTGCTGCCCGCCGGCCTGATCGTGGCCTTCGGCTCCCCGTTCGTCGGCCGCCTCATCGACCGCTACGGCACCGCGCCCCTGATCGCGACGGCGATGGTGTCGCTCAGCCTCGGCTACATCTGGTTCCTGGCCACGGCCGGCAACCAGCCCCACTACCTGGTCACCGTCCTGCCCACGATGATCCTGCTGGGCGGCGGCTTCGGGTTCGGCTTCAGCTCGATCATGGCCCAGGCCACGGACGGCATCGCCGACTCCGAGCAGGGCCTGGCGTCGGGGCTCGTGCAGTCGTCGGGACAGGTCGGCACCGCGCTGGTGCTGGCGGTGGTTACCGCCCTGGTGTCGTCGGGAGCGGGGGCTGCGACCGGCTTCGGGGAGTTCCACCCCGGGCTCAACCTGGTTACCGGGGTGGCCGTGGCCGGGCTGCTTTTGAACGTGATTCCGCTGGTCAGCCGGGTGGTGCGGACCCGGGCGGCGTAAGCGTTTCCCCGCGAGGTAGGCTTGTCCTACCGACGCGGGGTGGAGCAGCTCGGTAGCTCGCTGGGCTCATAACCCAGAGGTCGCAGGTTCAAATCCTGTCCCCGCTACGTAGTGAGGCCCTGACCAGCCGTAACGCCGGTCAGGGCCTCATAGTCATCTATGGGTGTTTCAATCCACTCCCGAAAACCCCCCTGCTGGAGAATGCCGGTCAGCAGGGCGTGTTCGGCCGGGATGCCCTCGGACAACCGGGCCGCCACGTGCACGAGCAGCCAGGAGTCCAGGTGCGGCGGCGGTGGCAGGCCACGCCGATATGCGCGGATGTAGCGGCGGGCGAGCATGGAGCGTCCGGCTGCGATCAGGGCACGCGACGATGGCGGGGTGCCGGGCAGTGGGTTCGCCCAGCGCAGCAGCAGGAGCGCGCGGGCGTGGTCGGCTGCGGCGTCGCCGCGCGCCGCACCGGCCCAGTCGCCGTGGAACAGGCGTTCGCCGTCGGGCAGATCGTCGAGGAGCCCCAACGCGAAGCCGCGCAGATCTGAGGGCAGGACAGCGTCGTGGATCCGGTCGGCCAGGACGTCGCGAAGGGCCGGTAGTTCGGCGGGCGCCGTGACGCGGTGCACGGCGCGATGCGCGGTGGCCAACGTCCCGGCCAGGCTCAGCACGCGCTAGGGTTCTCGCTGCAGCAGGGTCAGCATGTCGGGTCCGTCGATGCGCTCCAGGACCAGGCCGGTGCGGCCATGGCGGTCCACGACGTCGAGCAGCCGGTGCGATGCCGTCGAGCGATCGCAGTGCCGCGATCTCGGCGCGGTGGCCGCCGAAGCCGGGACGGTAGAGCTTGAGCACCGCGGTGTCGCCCCAGGCGTACACCTCGGCCTCCCGGCCTGCGCCGGACGCTGTATTCCAAGAGGTGCCCCACGACGTCGGGCACTTCGGCCAGCCATACTTCGCGCACGTCCTACGCGGCCTCCGCCAACAGCCGCCGTCGTATGTGCTCGACTTCTAGGCCGGCGAACCCCCGGCGCTTGGACCCGAGTTCGACTACATCGGCGGCATCGTTGTCCTCACCATCTGACCGACCGCTGGGCCGAGACGGGTCAGGCGTGTAATGGCTCGGCACGCCTTCGCCCGAGACGATCGCCGGCGCAGTGGGCAGGCGCGCTGTGCCGGCGAACGTCAAACGTGGCTTACCGTGCAGTTGTCTGAACAGTACGGTGCTGGATCGTGGGTGTGGCGGCCGCCGCGGTCACGGCGGCGGTGTTCGTCCCGCCGGTGACGGCCAGGCCGCCGGTCGGCACCGACATCGCGAGGTGCAGGGTGGTTCCGGTGGGTGCGATGGCGACCGCGAGGACCGGGTACGCGTTGCCGCCGGCCAGCACGGAGGTGGAGATGTAGTCGCCGAACATGCGTCCCTGGGAGGTGTTCGGGATCCAGGACAGGTTCATCGGCCCGGCCAGGGCCGTGGCGCTGCTCCAGGACGCGCCACCGTTGGTGGAGGAGATGAAGCCGGCGTCGAGCTGACAGGTGGACGCGGTACACGACGAGTTCGGGTAGAAGTAATAGGTCAAACCGATCCGGGCAGACGCGCCCGAGGTGGCCCGGTCGACGCCGATGCCGGGCACGAAGTGGTCGACCGTGCTGCCGGTGGCATCGATCGGCACGCGGGTCGGCGCGGCCCAGGTGGTCTCGCTGGTCGACTTGGCGACCACGATGTCGTTGCGTGGGCAGCCGCTGCGGAACCGGCAGTCGGACCAGCTGACATAGACGGTGCCCGCGGCGTCGGCCTCGGCGCTCGGCAGGGTTTCCTCGCGCAGGTTGCCGGCCGGGTCGTGATGGCTGATCGTGCTGACCTGGACGGTGGAGCGCCAGGAGGCGCCCCCGTCGGTGCTGCGGAACGAGCGGATCGTGTCGGACAGCGACAGGTACGGCACGATGACGTGGCCGTTGGGCAGCACGACCGGTTGCCCGCCGAGGCCCGTGTGGCTGCCGCCCGGTGCCAGCGCCGCGCCCCAGGTGGCGCCGCCGTTGGTGGAGGTTCTCATCCCGATCGAGTCGCCGGCGTTGGTGATGTCGTACTCGGTGTAGCAGTTGCCGAAGAACGGGCTGCTGGCCGTGTTGTCGCAGGCGATCCAGTTCTTGTCCAGCGAGCCGGTGGCCGTGGTGACCGGGTTGGACCAGGTCAGGCCGCCGTCGGTGGACCGGCTGGTGAGCACGTTCACGGTGGAGCCGCTGATGCCGAGGCTCGAGATGAGCCACACGTTGTGTCGGGCGTCGAAGGCGACCGCGGCGTCGCTGGCCTGCCCGAACGTGCCGCCGCCGTTGGTGGTGATGCCGGGCAGGTAGCCGTGGGTCCAGGTCACTCCGCCGTCGCCGGAGCGGGCCCAGCCGATGTTCGACGCGCCGCCGCCGGAGACCCGGCCCACCTGGAACGCGGAGACGATGGTGCTGCCGAACGCGTACGTGTCTGGTTCCACCTCGCTCTGATGCTGCGCCTGCGCATCGGTGTAGATGTCGGTGCTGACCTGGGTGAGGGGCACGTTGGCCGCCGCGGGCCCGGCGGTCGCGAGGAGTACCGCCGCGACAGCCGGGACGGCCACGACCGTCAGGCGTGCGATGCGGGTGAGGGACAAAGAGTGCTTGCGGGACAAAGAGGATTGTGGATGCATGGGTGACACCGCCTCTTCGGGTTCGCATCGGCCACAAGGGTGTTGCCGGGCAAGGCCGCGCGGCGCGGCCCCCGCGGGGAGGGCCGCGCCGGTGGCGCGGGTTTTATCGGATCGGTACGGCGACGGCGTAGATGTCCTGGTCGTTGGCAACGGAGGCGTTGATCGCGCCGCCCTGGCACACCGCGGGCGGCGTGCTGGGGGTGCCGGTGCCGGGGCACAGGAACAGGTCGACCGGCCGGGTGTCGGACCAGACGGGGTACGCGGTGCGGTTGGTGACCGCGACGCCCGCGTAGTCGCCGTAGAACGTGCCGGTGAACTGCGTCGGCGGCGGCATGCTGGACGACGTGGCCCGGTCGTGCCGGAACGTGGACGCGTTCCGGGACTGCGACACGGTGATGTCCGAGAACCCGGTGTTGTTGTCCGAGCCGTACTGCCGGTCGTAGTAGCTGACCACCAGCGCGCCGTTGGGCGTGTAGGCGGCGCCCTGCCAGAACTGGTCGCTACGGGCCTGGCCGTTCGCCGTGGTCACCACCGGCGCCGTGCGGGGCTCGGTGTTCGCGAAGCTCGCCCCGCCGTTGGCCGACACGGAAAGCAGGATGTCGTTGTTGCAGGTGGTCTTGACGCCGGTGAACAGGTTGGTCCCGGCCGCGGCGAAGCCGGCCGGGGTGCAGCCGGTCGCCTCGTTGGAGTTGCGGTTGATGTACGAGCCGTAGGTCACTGCGACCCGGTTCGGGTGGGTGGGATCGACCGCGCCGATCGGGTAGTTGGTGGCCCGGAAGATCGAGTTGGCCGACGGGCCCTTCTCCGGGATGCAGGCGCGACCGGGGTCGGCGCCGTTCTGGTAAGTCGCGCAGTCGGGCAGGTCGTTGTAGTAGCCGACCCGGACCGGCGGCGAGAAGCTGGCCCCACCGTCGGTGGACTTGGACAGCAGCATCTGGTTGCGGTTCTCCGGCGCGACCACCGCGTTGTTGAAGTTGGCGTACGTCACGTAGAGGGTGCCGTCGGGCGCGGTGAACGGCTGGGAGAACTGGTTCTCGTTGCAGGTGCCTTGCGGGGTCGGCAGGCCGAACGTGTTGTCGCACAGCGCGCTGTTCGAGCTCACCAGGACCGGCGCGCTGAAGGTCTCGCCGTAGTCGGCCGAGTACGCCTCGTAGATGTAGCCGGTGCCGTCGGCGGCGAACGTCGTCCAGGTCACGTAGACCCGGTCGCGGAACGGGCTGGTCCGGCTGTTGTCGACGGTCAGCAACTGCTTGTCCAGCAGGAAGTCACCAGCGCCGGCGACGTCGTTGTGCTCGACCACCGGGCGGCCCGGGAAGTTCCACGAAGCGCCGTTGGTCCCGGTGGACCGGAACACGTAGAACGCGCTGGACTGATCGGGGTTGGCCGAGGCGACGAGCCCGCGCATGAACGCCTGGCAGGAGAGGTACGCGTTGCCGCGGGTGTCCCAGGCGACCGAGGTGTCGCCGCCGGCCTGCCAGTACTGCCGGGCGCCGCCGAACGTCGTGCCCCGGGTGAAGCCGTTGGGGGTGGTGGAGTCGGCCCACGTCCGGCCGGCGTCCTGGGAGTACGACACGCCGCAGGTGCCGTCACCACGGCGGTAGTCATTGTAGCTGGCGATCACGTGGCTCGCGTTGTTCGGATCGACCGCCACCCACGTCTCGTTCTGCGCCTGCGCCCGGCCCTGCAGATCGGGGTCGGTGATGTTCAGGCAGTTCTGGTTGACCTTGACGTTGCTGCCGAAGTGGTCGGTGCAGGTAGCGGTGGTCGCTTTGAACTGGCCGGCCGGCGCTGCCTGACGCGCGGCGGACTGGACGCCGCCCAGCTCGGAGGTGAGGAGCCCGGAGGCTAGCCGCTTCTGGATGCTGTTGAGCTGCGCGTAGCCGAACGGCGCCGCGGCCGCGGTCGAGCCGGTCACCACATTCAGCGAGAGCGCGACCAAAGCACCGGCCGCCAGGAAAGTGACAGTACGTCGTAATCGCGTCATGAAATGAGCCCCCTTGCTCGAAGATCGCGATTTTCTGCCGACATCGACCGAGGTTAGGCCTCATTGGACATTGATCAAAATCGACCTTTTGGTCAGCGGGGCCGACAGAATCGTTCAGCAGTAGACTCTTATTTCGACGAATTTCTAAGCCGGATCAGCGGCCAGGTGGAACTCGTGCGCCGCCGCGGCGTCAAATAGGTATGAGCGAACGGCGGCATTCACGATCATGGGGCCGACGCGCGGCGTACTTAATGATCGTTTTTCTTTTGGAGCTTCAGGCATGCGCGGGTGCCGGGCGGACGATCGAGCCGCCCCGGACCGTCTCCAGCGAGGAGGCCACGGCGATGTCGCACCTTCGACAAGTCGGCCCCGAGCGTCAGAACGGCGAGGTCGTGCTCCGCTACGGCGACTGCCTCCAAGTGACCCCACCCGAGGGGCTGGGCGGCTGGCGGGTGACGGAGTACCCCACGGACATCATCCGGCTCGATGGCAGCGCCGCGGCAGCGCCCAGCCACACCTTCGATGCCGTCGCGATAGGCCAGGGACAAATCTCGCTAGCGCCGGCCGCGCCATCCCCTTCGGCGGTCGCCGCCTTCACTATCCGGGTTCGGGTGATGCGCAACAACGTCCAGCCACCGCGATCATAGAAGCAGAGCTCCCGCCGGTCGTCGAGCCGAGGTCGGGTCCACTGTGGCTGATAGAGCGGCAGTCGGGACGCGCAGCGCTTCGGGCACTTGCCTTTGGATGATGAGGTTCCGGGCGGAAAACGGCGTAGCGCATTTGTCGTGATCAAAGTGACGGCTTTTCCGTCCGGCCTTCCCATGCGCCCGCAACGCGCCGAAACTGGCCAGCGACCTATCACCCTGCGTGATTGTTTTGTTGCACGCGGGTGGATGCCTTCATCGATGAAGGAGATCCATGTTCAGGACACGTTCCTTGGTCGCCGGCGCCGCCCTCGCCATCATTCTGGCTCCGCTTGGCGTCCCCTCAAGCGCGTCGGCGGCCCCCGCCGCCAGCCCGCGCCTCGTCCACAAGGTCGGCACCGGCTCCTACCAGGTGACCGGCATTGGCAGCGGGCTGCCCGCATCGCTCGCCACCGAGATTCGCCGCGACGCCGGGCCCGAGGCCGGCCTCGCCGCCATCGCCGCGGCGCCGGCCGGTGCGAACCGAAGCCTGGCACCGTCGCGCCGCGCGCCGAGTGCGTCGAAGGCGGCGGGCGCAGCCGGCACCGTACACACCAACCCCCGGCTGGTGCGCAGCTTCGACGGGCTCAACCACCGCGACCAGCGCACCGCCAACAACGGCAACCAGTTCAGCCTGGAGCCGCCGGACCAGGCGCTGTGCGTCGGGAACGGCTCCGTCGTCGAGGCCGTCAACGACGCCTTCCGGGTGCGCAACCCTGACGGCAGCGCGCGGACCGGCGTCGTCGACCTCAACACCTTCTACGGATACCCGCCGACGATCAACCGCACCACCGGCGTCTTCGGGCCCGTGATCACCGACCCGACCTGCCTGTACGACCCCACGACGCGGCACTTCTTCCTGGTCGTGCTCACCCTCGAGTCGACCGAGGACGGCGAGCTGACCGGCGACAACCACCTCGACATCGCGGTGACCGCCGATCCGGCCGGCACCTGGGACATCTACCGGCTCGATGTGACCGACGACGGCACCAACGGCACCCCGGTGCACCCGCACTGCCCGTGCATCGGCGACTACCCCCACGTCGGCGTGGACGCGAACGGGTTCTACGTCACGACCAACGAGTACTCGTTCTTCGGAACCGAGTTCAACAGCGCGCAGATCTACGCGTTCAGCAAGCGGGCGCTCGCCCGCGGCGACGCCGACGTGCTGGTCACCCAGCTCGACACGACCGCGGCCGATCGGGGCCTCAACGGCTTCACCATCTGGGCGGCGCAGTCGCCGTCGACCGGTGACTACGAGCAGGGCCAGAACGGCACGGCGTACTTCCTGTCGTCCAACGCCGCCGAGGAGGCCACCGGCACCCAGGACTACGTCTCCACCAGCATCGTTACCTGGTCGCTGACCAACACGAGATCGTTGGACACGGCCCGGCCGAACCTCCGGCTGCAGGACACCCGGGTCGGCGTGCGCCGCTACTCGCTGCCGCCGCTGTCCAACCAGAAGACCGGGCCGATCCCGCTGGCCGAGTGCCTCAACGACGACCCGTGCGCCACGTTCCTGCTCGGCGCGCCCGACCCGGCCAAGCCCGAGGTCGAGTCGCCGCTGGACAGCAACGACACCCGCATGCAGCAAGTGACCTACGCGGACGGCAAGCTGTACGGCGCGCTGGACACGGCGGTCACCGTCGGCGGCGCGACCAAGGCGGGCGTCGGCTGGTACATAGTCCGGCCGCAGCTCCAGCGTGGCGTCCTCCGGGCCGGCCTGGTCACGCAGGGTCAACTCGGCCTCGCCGGGAACAACCTGACGTATCCCGCGATCGGCGTCAACGCCGCCGGCCACGGCGTCATGTCGTTCACCCTGGTCGGCGACGGGTACTACCCGTCCGCGGCGTACTCGGCGTTCGACGGGCGCACCGGGGCGGGGGCCATCTACCTGGCCAAGGCCGGCGTCGGGCCGCAGGACGGCTTCAGCGGCTACAAGGCGTTCGGCGACCCGCCACGCCCGCGCTGGGGCGACTACGGCGCCACTGCGGTGGACGGGTCGAACATCTGGATCGCCGCCGAGTACATCGCACAACGCTGCACCCTGGCCGAGTACGAGGCCGCCCCGTTCGGCAGTTGCGGCGGCACCCGCACCGCGCTGGCCAACTGGGCCACCCGGATCAGCCTGATCCAACCGTGAACCGCTGAATACCGGGCCGCCCCGCCAACCGGGGCGGCCCGGATCAGCCGGAACCGGCCACCCGACCCGTCCGTCCAACCGAAATGCCACGCGCACCGCTCCGCCCGCTGACCGCGGCCGTCGCCGTGGTCCTCGCCGTGGCGCCGGCCGCCTGCGGGTCCGGCGCGCCGTCGGCGAGCCCGTACACCCGCACCATCTCGCGGCAGCCGGCCGCCTCCGCCACGTCGCTGCCGGCTCCCACCACGTCGCCGCCGGCTCCCACCACGTCGCCGCCGGCTCCCACCACCTCGGCGTCGGCCGGCACGCTACCGACGACCGCCCCACCGCCCACTGGCGCCGGCCTGCGCGGCCGGACCGTCGTCCTGAACTGTCCGGCCGACCGCGCCGACCCGCCCTGCCCCGGCACTCCGGTGCGGGCCCGCGTCGTCGTCCTGAACCGAACCGGCCAGACCACCCTCGCCACCGCCGACACCGGGGCCGACGGCTGGTTCACGGTCGCCCTGCCGGCGGGCAGCTACGTGATCCGAGCCGCCCCGATCGGCGCCCGCCCGGCCCGGCGCCCGACGATCCGCCAGGTCACGGTCTCGGCCGGGCACTACACGACAATCACCATCCGGCTCATCACCGGCCTGCGCTAGGTGCACGGCTCGAGGTGCTGCGGGACCCTTCATCGTCGACCAGACCTTCTCGACCGGGTTGAGCTCGGGTGCGTAGGCAGGCAGCTGGTAGACCCGCAGCCACGTCCGGGCGGCGATCGCCGCCCGGATGGCGGGGGTCTTGTGTGTGGACAGCCCGTCCCAGACCAGCACGATCGGGGCCTTCAGTTGCTGGTGAGCGGCGTCCAGCAGCCTTATCAACTCCGGCTCCCGGAAACCCTTTGGCTGGCCTTTACGGCCCCGACACAGCAGCGTGCGGTAGATCAACCGGCTGCGTTCACCGGGCCGGTAGCAGCACAACCCGGCCACCGACACCCGCACGGTGCCCTTGGCGGTCACCTTCACCACCGGAGTGACACCCCGCGGCGCCCAAGTGGTGGCCTTGTGCGCCTTCAGCGTCTGGCCACACTCGTCGGCGAAGCAGATCCAGGCGGACGTCCGCGCGGCGACTCTTTTACCGCCGGCCACTGATACCGGCGCCAGTGCGCGATCGCGGCCTCGTCCCGCTCGATCGCACGGTGGATCGGCAGTTGCGGGGTATACCCGAGCCGGCGCATCGCTTGCCACGCTGTGGTGATCGAGACACGCAGCCGGCCGATCCCATTGGGGGTTCGCGACCGCGATGATCGCGACTATGGTCTCGAAGCCGAGTTCCGGGTCCGCAAGCAGCCGGGCATATGTAGCGAGGTCGCGTTCGCTGGGGACCGGGGCCGCGGCGAGGTGGGTGTGCCATCCCCGGCGAGGACAGCTAGCAACAACACAAGATCATGTCGCATGAATTCCCCTACATCCTGGCGCACGGCCAGCCAAAAAGCACTTGGGTAACAAATGCCATGTGCGCGTCCGCGAGGTCAGATGATGCTGATACGGCGAGTCAGCCGAACCGGACGTCGTAGATACGTTCGGGCTCCTGCCCATGATCCGAACCTGCGCCAGCTACCCCGTTCGCCCAACGCCTGTTGCGGAACGCACCCCGTTTACCCCCGAAACTAGTCCCAAGCATTGATCGACAGTGGCAAGGGATGCCTAGCGTCTTGTGGTTTCCAAGCAGGTCAATGCCAAGATTTGACGAGCGATGACAAGTCCGGAGGCGTGACGTTCGGTAACCAGAGGTCGCAGGTTCAAATCCTGTCCCCGCTACGAGTCCAGGGCCCTCTGTCCGCGGAAAGCGCGGACCGAGGGCCTCTTCGCATATCTGCTCCGGGGCCGAGCCCCGGAAACCCCGCGTTGCAATGGTTGCGCACGGGCGCATGGCGCACGGGCGCATGGCGCACGGGCGCATGGCGCACGGGCGTTCGCTACCGCTCTCCTCCGGGGCGAGGCCCCGGACGCTGCCGGGCGCGGGTAGCTGGTTATCGGGCTGGGTCTGGGCGGGTGGGTTGGAAGATCTCTTCTATGGGCAGGGCGAAAACTTCGGCGAGGGTGAAAGCCAGGGGGAGGCTGGGGTCGTAGCGCTCTGTTTCGATGGCGTTGATGGCCTGGCGGGAGACCTTGCAGCGGTCGGCCAGGTCGGCCTGGCTCCAGCGGCGGGCTGCACGCAGTTCGCGTAGTCGGTTTTTCATTGGCGTGGGGCTTTATCGGTGCACGCGTGTGCGCAGGTCGGCGATCGTCAGCCAGAGTGCCACGCCGCCCAGGAGGATCAGCTGCGCTAGCTGGTGGAGCTGGATGATGTCGGTGGCGTCTAGCACGGTGGCTACCTGCAGTGCCACTAGGACGGCTGCGAAGGCGATGGCCATGCTTTCCAGCTGGATCTTTCGGAGGTACTCGTCTGCACGCCGGAACGCCCGGAACAGGACCCAGGCCACGGCGAGCGCGAACGCGGCGGTGGCCGATATCCACCAGGCCTTCTGAGCGGGGCTCTGATCGGGATTGCTGCCCAGTGCCAGGGCCACCGGGCCCAGGAGGGCCACGGGTAGACCGTCGATGAGGACGGCGCGGCGGGCCGCGCGCGTCGCTTGATCCTGCTGTTCCGCCATAGCATGAAGGTAAGGCGTCCGTTCCATATGGTCAAGTGTCCCTGACTATATGGAAGGTGAACATTACACTTTTGCCCGTGGTGAGCGAGTTTTTTCGGGGGCGGTGTCGATCCGCGGCGCGGCCGTTCGTGGCTCTGATGAGAGGCCGGAACCAGCCGGTCCACCGAGTTGCCGGAGGGCATCATGACCACCACCACCACGAACCCGACCCGCACCAGCTACCTGTTCCGGGACGGCGTTGTCGCTCTCGTGACCGCCAGTGTTGCCACCGTCAGCGTCGCCGCCGTGGGGCACGCGGCGGGGGTCAGTCTCGACGTGGATGGTGCGCCGATCCCGATCCTCGGGTTCGGCACACTGACCGCGCTGTTCTCGGTCGTGGGACTGGTTCTCGCCGCCGTGCTGGGCCGGACGGTGCGGCACGCGCGCCGGGCCTTCGTCCGGACTACGGTCGTGCTGACCGCGCTGTCGCTGGTTCCGGACCTGCTCGTCGCCGCGGGCCCGGCCACCCGGGCCCTGCTGATGCTCACGCATCTGGTCGCCGCCGCCATCGTCATCCCCGCGGTCGCCCGCCGGCTGCCCGCCTGATCTCCGCACATGGAGGTGTTCGCCACGAGCCGCATGGACGTCGACGGCGTCTACCGGAACGAGCACGGCCGCTGCGTGGCCACGCTCGTCCGCCTCCTCGGCGACATCGACCTTGCCGAGGAGGCCGTGCAGGACGCCTTCGCCGTGGCGCTGGAGAAATTGGGCCGAGCTGCCGCCCAACCCGGGCGCTTCGCCCAGCCCTCACGATTTGCTGCGCTGACGTGGTGCGAAAGCCCGCGCTGCGATCAGGTCGAGGACGAGTGTGGCGGCGTTGGCGGCGGCCAGCTCCTGGGCGTCCGAATTCTTGTCGCGCCCCCAGTCGCAGATGCCCTTGACCACGATCCACTCGGTGCCGGCCCGGACCGACGACGCGTATACGCCGGCGCCTTCCATCTCGCCGCCCTCGGCATCGGGATAGCGTGCCTTCAGCGCCTCGCGCAGCGGTCCGGAGTCGACCAGCACGTCCCAGGAGAGCAGCAGGCCGAGCCACATCCGGACACCCGGCGGCGGCGCCGCGACGCGGAATCGCTCGACCAGCCGATGGCCCGCGGTGACCTTGTCGCCGCGATCTCGGATCTCCGTCTCTCCCGCCCGGACGCTGATCACCTGAAGCTGCTCGGTGACGATGACGTCGCCGAGGCGTTGCCGCTCCTCCCGCAGCCCGAAGCAGATCCCCAGCATGATCACGTAGCCCGGCTGCCACTCGTCGAGGAGTAGCGGGAGGCTGTACGGCGCCGAGACCAGGCTGGTCATGCCTTGGCCGACGTGGGCGAGCACCACGTCCGTGCCGCCGATGACCCCGAGCCGGTGCACGGGATGGCCGTCGCCGAACTCGCGCACCGGATCGGCGCCCCGGTAGGTCCGGGCCTGCCGCAGCACCGCCTCCTGCTCGACCGGCGTGGCCACCACCAGGAGCACTCGCTCCCGCCCGTACATCTCGCTCATCCGCTGCTCGTGCTCCGCACCCAGCAGCTTGCGGTATCCGGCGTAGCGGACGCCGCCGGCGACCGCCACCACGACCGTGAACAGCAGCATGAACTCGGCCATCAGGCCGGCGCCGCGGGCGAGGGGCGTCGCCGCCGTCAGGCCCGGCGGTTCCTGCCACATCAGCCGATAGCCGAACCACTCCAGAGCCGTCGTGTAGGTCGCGGGCCGGCCCGTGCACGTCCCGGCGCAGGCGTTCCGCTCGGCCTGTGCCACCAACGACGCCAGTACCAGCAACAGAACGGTGATCACTGCGAGCCAGAGGAAGACGAACGAGCCGGTGTCGACGAACCGATGCCGGCGGGCCGGTAGTTGCCGCGGAATACGCACGCTGATCTCCCGGTCGTCGCTGTCGTCCAGCCCCTCGGCCCAGCCGGCCACCCGGGCGCGCATCGTGGAGGTGGTGATGCCGCCCCGCGGGCAGGCCAGGGCGACGTCGGGCCCGGCCAGCGCGACCAGCCGCCCGGCGACGGCGGCGAGCAGGTCAGCCGCCCCGCGTTCGTCGTCGTGGTGGCAAAGGCGCATCGTCCACTCCTCGTACGGCAGCCGTTCAGCGGCCACCTGGCCGGCCCGGGGCCGCCCGCGGACCAGGGCCCGTAGCCCGCGCCAGGCCGTCGCGAGAAGGCTGACCACCTGATCGGCCAGTACCACGAGGAACAAAAGGGCCTCGAGGATGGTGAGCGCGAACCAGGTCGCCACCGGGCCGATCAGTCCGTGCAGCGCCGCGATGGCGAACGCCAGCACGACGAAGAGGACGAACACGAAGGCCAGCATGACCAGCGACCACTGCTGATCGATCCACCGGAGTGCTCGGCCCCGATCGCTGGGCGCACGGTCGGCAGGCCGGCTGAGCATGGCGAACGAGCGTGGACCCTGCCAGATCAGGCGGCCTTCCCCGGCCGCCCGGTACAGCTGGAGCGAGACGGGTGCCCGCGTACGGAAAAGGCCGAGCGTGCGGGGACGCAGGAAACGGATGGTTTCGGCCCCGACCTCGGCGGCGCGCACGGAGCGCGCGGCCGCACGGCAGTCCCGCATCGCCGGCCGTCGCACGCCTCCGAGACTGGTCATACCGTGAGGGGGCGCATCGCGGGGGATGAGTAACCGGTCGGGACGCGTACGCCATCGAGCCATGCGGTCAGCCGGACCGCCTCGCGCTCCAGGGCCCGTCGCTCGGCCGGCGTGATCTCCTCGAGCAGGCGGACCTCGACCACGCCGGCCGCGTCCTGCACCCAGCAGCCGACCACCCGGCCGTTCACCCAGGCGGTGGTGCCGGCGTTGCCGGTGCGGTCGAACAGGTGCCGGCGGTGCGGGCCCAGGTAGAAGTCGCGGCCCTTCCAGCCCATCACGGTCGGGTCCAGCACCGGCAGCAGAGCCACCCACGGGCCGGGGTCGGCGACCTCGTCGAGGTCGTCGGGCAGCAGCCAGCCGGTCTCGCCGTGGTCGAGCGCGACCGCTACCGTGCCGAGCTCGGCCAGCGCGGCCCGCACCACGGACTTGGTCGAGCCGAGCCACCAGACCAGGTCGTCCTCGGTGCCGGGACCGAACGAGCGCAGCCAGCGGGCGATCAGCTCGCGGTAGCCGGCGGCGGGATCCCACGGTGGCGGCACGTCGCCCAGCCACTCGGCCATCAGCGTCCAGCTTGGGCGGGAGGTCGGCCACCTGCCGGTGTTGACGCCGCGCACCACGTCGGCGGTGAGGCCCAGGTGGGTGAGGACCCGGGACGCCGACCACATCTCGCCGGGGCCCGCCTCAACCTTCACGTCGATCATCGGTACGGCGCGGCGGACGTCGCCCGCGGGGAGACCGCCGGGTGCGCCGGACAGCACCGCCAGGACCTCGGCGCGGGCATTGTCCAGCCAAGCGTTGCCGTCCGCGGCCAGGCCGGCCTTGACCACGTCGCGGGCCATCCGGGCGCGCTCGGTGGCGGCTACCCGGGCGGACGCGCTGGGCCAGACCGCGGGGAGCAGGTCACGCGGGAAGACGAACAGGGTGCGGCGCATGGCTAACTGCTTCACCAGGGTGCGGTCGGTGTAGAGCGCCCGGTCGACGTCGGCGACGCCCAGCGACTCGGCTCGTGCCCGGCAGGAAAGGTAGACGGTGGCCGGCTCGGTGGCGTGCAGGACCGTCAGCGCCCGGGTCACCGCCTCGGGAGTGGGCATGCGGAAGGCGGGCGCCAGCGCGTGCCGCACGGCCAGGCGGGCGCGTCGCTCGTCGTCGGTCACGTGCCGCATCGCGCCATCCTGACACGCCACGTCCTACCCTTGGGCGCGTGCCCGCCGAGACCGCCGAACGCCTCCATCGCGTGGCCGTGCTCGTGCTCGAGGGCGCGAAACCGCTGGACGTCGGCATCCCGGCGCAGGTCTTCACGACCCGGGCGAGCGTGCCGTACGAGGTGCGGGTGTGCGGGCCGGCGCCGGGCCTGGTCACCGGCGGCGACGGCCTGTCCTACCACGTGGCCGACGGGCTCGACGCGCTGAGCTGGGCCGACATCGTGTTCATCCCCGGGTACCGCTTTCCGGACCGGGAGGATCCGCCGCCGGTGGTCGTCGGGGCGCTCCAGCGGGCGCACGCGCGGGGCGCCCGGCTCGCGGCCATCTCCACCGGCGCGTTCGCGCTGGCCGCCACGGGACTGCTGGACGGCAAGCGGGCCACCACGCACTGGCACTACACGCGGGCGCTCGCGGCCAGGCATCCGCAGATCCGCGTCGACGAGAACGTGCTCTTCGTCGACGAGGGCAGCGTGCTCACCTCGGCCGGCGCCGCCTCGGGCATCGACCTGTGCCTGCACATCCTGCGCGGCGACCTCGGGGTGGCCGCGTCCAACCACGCTGCCCGGCGCCTCGTCGCCGCGCCCTACCGCACCGGCGGCCAGGCGCAGTACGTCCCGCGCAGCGTCCCGGAGCCGCTCGGCGAACGGTTCGCCGCCACCCGGGAGTGGGCGCTGCGCCGCCTCGGCAAGCCGCTCACCCTCGACGTGCTGGCCCGGCACGCCGCGGTGTCGCCGCGCACGTTCTCGCGGCGTTTCCTCGAGGACACCGGGCTCACGCCGATGCAATGGGTGTTGCTCGCCCGCCTCGACCTGGCCCGCGAGCTGCTGGAGCTGTCCGAGCGCAGCATCGAGCAGATCGCCGGCGACGTGGGTCTGGGCACGGGCTCGAACCTGCGGCTGCACTTCCAGCGCGTCCTGGGAACGACACCGAGCCAGTACCGCCGCACCTTCGCGAGCGGTGGCTAGATCCTTGCGAACCGTGGCGCGAGCGCCGCTGTCTCGCGTTGCCTTTCACAGCGAGGCTATTGCCATGACTCGCATCGCCATCAACGGATTCGGTCGCATCGGGCGCAACGTCCTGCGCGCGCTGCTCGAACGCGACAGCAAACTGGAAATCGTCGCGGTCAACGATCTCACCGAGCCCGCCGCCCTGGCGCGGCTGCTCGCCTTCGACTCCACCGCGGGCCGGCTCGGCCGCCCGGTGACGGTCGACGGCGACACCATCGTGGTCGACGGCCGGCGCATCAAGGTGCTCGCCGAGCGCGACCCGGCCGGCCTGCCGTGGGCTTCACTCGAGGTGGACGTGGTGCTCGAGGCCACCGGCAAGTTCACCTCGGCCAAGGCCGCGCGCGCCCACCTCGACGCGGGCGCCAAGAAGGTCCTCGTGGGCGCGCCGTCCGACGGCGCCGATGTCACCGTCGCCTACGGCGTCAACACCGACGCGTACGACGCCGGCAAGCACACCATCGTCTCGAACGCCTCGTGTACGACCAACGCGCTCGCGCCGCTGGCCGCCGTCCTCGACGAGCTGGCCGGGATCGAGCACGGCTTCATGACCACCGTGCACGCGTACACCCAGGAGCAGAACCTGCAGGACGGCCCGCACCGGGACGCCCGTCGGGCCCGGGCCGCGGCCGTCAACATCGTGCCCACCACGACCGGCGCGGCCAAGGCGATCGGCAAGGTGCTGCCCGGCCTCGAGGGCAAGCTCTCCGGCGACTCGATCCGGGTGCCGGTGCCGGTCGGTTCGATCGTCGAACTCAACACCACCGTGAGCCGCGACGTCACCCGCGACGAGGTGCTGACGGCGTACCGGGTCGCGGCGGACGGCCCGCTCAAGGGCATCCTCGAGTACTCGGAGGACGCGCTCGTGTCGTCGGACATCGTCGGCAACCCGGCGTCGTCCATCTTCGACTCGGCCCTCACCCGCGTCGACGGCCGGCACGTCAAGGTCGTCGCCTGGTACGACAACGAGTGGGGCTTCTCGCACCGGGTGATCGACACCCTCGAGCTGCTCGCCGGACTACGGGCGTCGCGGTAGGCGGCTCAGCCGCTCGTCACCTCGAACAGGACCTTCTCCGGCATGCCGCATTCCCGTTGTGCCGCACGGCCGTGGTCGTTGATCGACGCGACCACGGCCAGCATCCGGGTGACATCAACGCTGGAATCGCCGGCGCTCGCCTGGAGGCGCCCCAGCGAGGCGATGTCGGCGGCCAAGCCGTGCGCGGCATCCTTCAGGCCGGCATGGAACATCAGTCGCCCGATCCGGTTGTTCAGCGCCGATGCGGCCTGATCCAGGTCGGCGGAGGCCGGCCCGCCGTTCCCCGCCGAAGCGGAGATCAGCGTCTGCACGGTGTCGCATGTCTGGCTCTTGGCCCGGGTGTCAACGGCCCACACGCCCGCGCCGACGGCCCCGGCCAGCGATGCTACGGCGGCGACGGCAATCCATCGGCCGGACCGCCGTTCAGGCGCCACCGGGGCTGGCTCGGGCGGCTCGACCAGCGGCGCCGGCGGGGATGCGGGCGGCCTCGGCCGGTAGGTCTGCCGAGGGGCGGGGGCAGGTCGTGGGGCGTGGTCGGCCGGAGGCGGCGTGGAATCCTCGTGCGGTGGGGTCGACAGAACGCTGCTTACTCTGGTGGGCTCCGGCCTGGGCTCAGATGCGGGCGCCTGGCCGAAGACCCGGGCGATGGCTTCCACCTGGTCGTAGACCGCGACGGGCGGTGGCGGCTTGAGCCCGTACGCGTGAGTCAGGTCTTGCCTTCGGTTGTGGGCCGGAACGACAGCCCGCGCCATTTCATGGCTCGGCGATGACGCGATGGCCTGTTGGCCGTGCTCGGGCGCGGGCATGAGTCGTTCCGTTCCTGAAAGTCGGACGTCCGGGCCCGCAACATCGGCAGTCGTGGCCCCGACGTGACAAGAATCAGGCAGCGGGTTCGGCCTGGGCCTTGTCGCGCCGCCGTCGTCCCCAGTTGCGGGTCTCGTCGAGGACCAGCGCGTCGATCGCTGAGACCAGATCACGCTGACGTTCCGGGGTCCGTTCCGCCGCCGGCAGCAACCGGTACTGCGCGATCTCGGCGGCGGCCTTGGCCCGCGCCTCGGAGGCAGCCACCCAGTCGTCGTGCCAGGAGACGATCCGGCGCAATCCGGCGAGGAAAGCGACCAGCGCGGCGGTGGTCGCGGTGATCCAGGGAGGCGCGCTGAGCGCGGCGAGCACGGTGGCCGCCCCGGCGAGGAAGAGACCGCCAGATTCCGACAAGACATATTTCGTACGAGTACTGCGCATCTGCGACCGGTACCACTCCAGCTGCACCATGGCGTGCACGAGGGCCCGGTCCGCGAGATCTTCCTCGGAGAGCCGTCGGTCGATCTCGATGAGCTGTTTCCGCTGCGCCTGCGTCACCGCCACAGTGTGCCGGGAAGGTCAAGAAACCTGCGAAGGGGACGACGCCTTCCGTCGATGCGACCCGGCCCCCGGCCGATTGATCAGCTCCACGTTCTGCAGCGTCGGCTCATCGAGCGGCACCCGGTACCGATACGTGATCCCTTCGTCGCGCACCACGAAGTCATCCGCCTCGGACCGTCGCCAGGTGAGGATCATCTGCCCATACTTCTCGGCCAGCTTGACCAATGCCGGAAAGTTGTTGACGTTGACGACCGGCTTGCCGGGCGGGCTAGGCATCGGCTCGACGTGCACGAGAAGCTGCGGGTAGCGACTCTCGATCTCGGCACGGGTCCGCGTAGGCATCCGGCGGCGAGCGGCCAGGAGGACCACGACAGCGATCGCGATCGCGCCGATCAGGGCGAGGATCGCGTCTGATCGTGCCTGCGCGGCCGTGATGACCGAATGACCGAAGATCCGTATCTCGCGGGGCACGATGACATCCGACGATGCTTCTCCGCCGGCGGTGGTATCCAACTTGGTACCCCCGGCCAGCGACATCTGAAAGGGCGTGATGGTGAGTTGCAGGGGCGCGCGCAGCGGCAGCAGATTCCCGGACTCCACCGAGACGTTCAAAGTGATGTCCACCGAGCCGTTGGTCGGTGAACCGATGGCACGCGATGCGTCGTCGGCACGCTTCGCCAGCGCGGGGAAGTCGAGAGTGTAGGACCAGTCGGAAGTGGGACCGGGAAACGACTTGTCCTTCACCAGCGTCATGGTCGTGTGCCAGCCGGTGCCGTTGGTCAAGTTGCTCGAGATGTTGAGAATGCCGGTCGGCCCTTTGTATCGGACGCGCAGGAGGGCGCTGTTCGCGAGCTTACGGAAAATTGGGTCGGGCGACGTGACCGTCGTGCCGTCGTAAGCCGCTGACTTCGGCACCTTCGTGGTGTAGGAGAAGGTGAGGGCTTGACTGGGTTGTTGTTCGCCGGCCTTCGCCTCCACAAGAGGCTTCATCCACCCGAGGATCCCCAGGATGAACGCGAACAAGGTCAGCATCGCAGCCACCGCCGCGGCAACGCGCAGCGCGGGCGAGAGACGTTCGACCGCCTTCAGAACCGCCGCGGCGGCCGCCCACGAACCTCCCTGGCGCGACGACATGGCCTTCACCTTTTTCTTGCGGCGGCCCCGTGGGATCTCCCGCCGGTTCCGTGCCGCCGTGGCTCCACCACTGATGACGAGAAAGCTGAGCATTCCCAGCCCGCTCGGGCCAAGCAGAGGCTTCAGCCAGATGCCCCCGTGCGGAACGTGCAGGACGGCACGACCGATCATTTCGTCGGTCGTGGGATTCAGCGGGTCTATCGACTCGTTGTTGTCCCCTTTCAGCACGAATCCCGCGGAGCCGTTCCCGCCGATGATGCGATGCAGGACCCGCTGCCCGGGAATGCTTCCATGGTAGGCGGCAATCTGTCCGACATGGTACGAATCGGCCTTCGCGACGAAGACCAGGTCGTTCTGGTAGTAGACGGGGTTCATGCTGGTCCCGCTGGTTACCACGTAGCCGATTCGCTCGGTCATGACCGCCCAAGCACCGATGGCCGCCATCCCGAGGATGGCGGCCACGATGTAGGTGCGAAGAGACTTCTGGATCGGTTCCCCCGGGGTCACGGTGCCGTAGCTAGCCTCGCACCCCGAGGTTCCGTGCGATGCGGATTAGGCGACGGCCATGTCGAGGGTGTCGAGGTCGGCGTAGTAGCGGCTGGTGGCCGCATTGCCGTTGGTGGAATCGACCGGCACGCAGGTGATCGTGTCAGGGTCGGCGTTGAGGACGACCGCCGGCGCGGAAATGTGACGGATGGGGGTGACATTGCCACCCGTGCATTCCCACTTGTCGGCAACAGCAACCGCGTCGCCGCCGAACGTTCCGCCGCCCGGCGTGATGGTAAGGGTCTTTCCGCTGGCGCCGGCAACGGTGATCGCGATCGAGTTGACCTGGTTCTGCGAGTTGGTGTCGTAGTACCCGTAGACGACGCCGGTGACGGTCGCGCCCGTGATTGTCTGCGTGACCGTACCGCCGACGAACTGGTCGGCAGCCGTGCCGGTGCGGACGACGCCCGAACCGGTCAGAGCGGTGGTTCCGGCGGCGATGACACCGGCGGCGGCGACGCCGCCGAGGAGCTGAAGCATGCTCATGCTGCGCATAGGATCGTTCCCCCTGTTTTCCGTAGCCATCGGCCGGTCGGCCAGCGGCTGAGACCCGGCTCCGCCGGGCTCTTGCACTTGTTTCGGCGGGCTTCCCTGCCCGCCGCGGACAACTGATGAATCGGCCGTGGGGGCGGGCCGAGTGAAGGTTTCCGGCGGTATCTCTGGCAAATTGCTGTGGAGTCGGCCCACCCGTTGCCCGGGACGTGCTAGGGCACCTCTGGTCCCGAGGCGCCCACCCCGGACATCCGTGGCGAAGGCGTCTGAGAGAGTTGTTCGGATGGGCGAACGGGTACTCGAAGCCGACTGCGCGAGCTGTGTGGGGCTCTGCTGCGTGGCGCCGGCGTTCTCCAAATCGTCAGACTTTGCGATCGATAAAGCCGCCGGGAAGCCTTGTCCGAATCTGGGCGGTGACTTTCGCTGCACCATCCATCAAAAGCTCGAGGACAAGGGCTTTCACGGGTGCGTGGTGTTCGACTGCTTCGGGGCCGGGCAGCGGATCACGCAGGAGACGTACGGCGGGACGAAGGACTGGCACAGCGCGCCGGAGATGATGGGGCTGCTGCCGATCGTGCGGCAACTGCACGAGCTCATGTGGCTGGTCACCGAGGCGCTCAACGTCGACCGTGCTCAGCGCGTACACGAAAAGCTGCGTGCGGCTCTCGCCGAGATCGACCACCTCGCGGGCGGAACGCCCGCTGAGCTGCGGGCGCTGGACGTGGACTCGGTGCGGCGGAAGGTCAACCCGCTGCTGCAGAAGGCCAGTCAGCTCGTGCGGGCGGGAACCAAGGGGCCCGACTACCGCGGGGCGAACCTGATCGGGCGGAAGATGCGCGGGGCCGACCTGCGCGGGGCCAGCTTTCGCGGGGCGCTGCTGATCGGGACCGACCTGCGGGACGCGGATCTGCGGCTGGCCGACTTCACGGGGGCGGATCTGCGCGGGACCGATCTGCGTGGGGCGAACCTCACTGGTGTCCTGTTCCTCACCAGCTCACAACTGCGCGCAGCCGTCACCGATCTCTAGGATGATGGCCATGCAGAGCGTGTCCGGCTGGGTGTGGCTGCTGACCGTCCTCGGGATCATCGGTCTGCTGCTGTTCGACTTCTTCTTCCACGTCCGTAAGGCGCACGTGCCCACCCTCGGTGAGGCTGCGCGCTGGACGGCGATCTACGTGTCGATCGCGCTGCTCTTCGGGGTCGGGGTGACGATCTTCGCGGGCGGGCAGTCCGGCGCGGAGTTCTTCGCCGGGTACGTCACCGAGGAGGCGTTGTCGGTCGACAACCTCTTCGTTTTCCTGCTGCTGCTCGGCAGCTTCAAGGTGCCCCGGGCCGACCAGCAGAAGGTGCTGCTCGTGGGCATCGCCGTGTCGCTGGTGGCGCGGACCGCGTTCATCTTCCTCGGCGCCGCGCTGATCAACTCGTTCGCCTGGGTGTTCTACATCTTCGGGCTGATCCTGCTGGTCACCGCCGGCAACCTGCTGAAGCAGGAGGGCAGCGACGACGACGAGGCGCCTGACAACATCATCATTCGGCTGGCCCGGCGGGTGCTGCGAACTTCCGACGTGTACGACGGGGACAAGCTGGTCACCTACCAGAACGGCAAGCGGGTGCTGACGCCGATGCTGCTGGTCATGGTGGCGATCGGCGGCACCGACATCCTGTTCGCGCTGGACAGCATCCCGGCGATCTTCGGGCTCACCCAGAATGTGTACATCGTGTTCACCGCGACCGCGTTCTCCCTGCTCGGGCTGCGCCAGCTGTACTTCCTGATCGACGGGCTGCTCGACCGGCTGGTGTACCTGTCCTACGGACTCGCGGCGATCCTCGGGCTGATCGGCGTGAAGCTGATCCTGCACGCCATGCACGAGAACAATGTGCCGTTCATCAACGACGGCGAGCCGATCCACGCCGCCGAGATCTCCACCGGGCTGTCGCTCGCGCTCATCGTGAGCATCCTGCTGATCACGGTGGTGGTGTCGCTGCTGAGCCCCAAGGGTCGGGCGCAGACGTACGTGGCGGCGGCGCGCCGCCACGCGACGGAGTTCCTCGACATCGAGACCGACCCGGCGTACTGCGACCAGATCTTCCACAAGCTGCTCGGCGAGGAGGCCCACATCAAGCGGCTCCCCGAGAAGTACCGCGCGCGGATCCGGGCCGAGGAGGAGCTGATGGAGCTCCTCCGCCGCGCGCACCAGCTGCACGACGAACGGGTGGCGCTGGGTCGTTGCTTCCAGCCGGCGGGCGCGGGCGCGGGGCGGGCGGACGCCGCGGGCGAGTAGGCGCGCTGGGCGCCGCGTTGCCGCGCCGGGCCCTGCGTTGCCGCGCCGGGCCCTGCGTTGCCGCGCCGGGCCCTGCGTTGCCGCGCTGGGCCCCGTTGGTCGCGCCGGGCCGGGCGTTTCGGGCGCCGGTCAGAACTGGCGGGTTGCCGAGCCCAACTCGTCGTCGGCCGGGCGGCGTGGGGCGACGCCGTGGCCCCGGCCCGAGTTGCCGCTGAGGCGGGCCGCGGTGCGCCGGGCCTGCTCGGCGCGGTCGGCCGCGGTCTCGGAGCTGCCCAGCAGGGTCGAGAGGTTGGTCATCTCGGTGCGCTGGGTGTCGAAGCCGGTTCCGCCCGACATCAGGCTGGCGACCCGGGCGGCCAGGTCGGCGGCGCGGGCCTCCAGGTCGGGGGCGCCGCGCAGGGTGGCCTCGTCGGCCGGGCGGGCCGGGCGGGAGCGGGCGATCTCGTCGAAGCCGGGGCGCAGCACCTGCGGCGGGACGACTCCGAACTCGGCGCGACCGGCCATCGGCCAGCTCGGCGAGTTGGCCTGGGCGTCGTCGGCCTGCTCCTGAGCCCGCTGGTGCTCGTGGGGCTGAGGTTGGGCGGGCTGGTGCTCGTGAGGCTGGGCGAGCTGGTGAGGCTGGGCGAGCTGGTGGTGGGGCTGAGCTTGGCCGTGCTGGCGGGGCTGGGGCTCGGGCGCAGTGGGCGCTGCGTAGGCCGGGGCGCCGCTCGAAGGGCTTTCGTCGTGCGGTGAGTAGGCCGCCGCATACCTGTCCTGCCGCTGACCGTAGGCGGGCGCGCCGGATTGCGGGGCATAGCCGGGCGGCGGCGCGTAGGCGGGCGCGTCCGACTGCGGTGCGTAGGCGGAAGCGTCCGACTGAGGCGCGTACGCCGAGTCATCCGACTGAGGCGCGTACGCGGTGACTTCCGACTGCGGCGCGTAGGCGGAAGCATCCAGCTGCGGGCCGTACGAAGGCGCCCACGACTGCGGGGCGTAGCCCGAGACGGCCGACGCCGGGACGGAGCCGGAGGCGGACGGGAAGTAGGGCTGGAGGAACGGCTCGTCCGCGTACGGCTGGGGCTCGACGACCGCGGCCGAGCCGAGCAGCGAGACGGTCTGCCCCTCGCCGCCCTGGTAGTTGTTGAACTCGGGGCCGATCACGAGCCGGGACAGCATGCGGGCCTGCGGCGCCGGGATGCCGAGCTCGGCCGTGTGCTCGACGCGGTAGCGCGCGATCGCCTGCCGTAACACGTTGGCCATGCGGTCGGCGTCACCGACAGTGCTCAGGTCGCCACCCGCGAAGACCAGCGCGGGGAAGGTGCCGCCGGGCCCGGCGCAGACCAGCTGGATCTGCGTGACGGTGGCCGAGCGGCCGGTGTCGCGGTTGCCGGGCTGCACCCGCAGGTGCTGCGGGAAGGGCCAGAGCAGCTCGCCGGTGGCGCCGGTGGTGACGTCCCGGTAGACGACCCGATCTTCGGTGACGACGACCTCGGTCTCCTCGGGCAGGGTCCAGCGGGGGAGGGAGCTGGGTTCCTCGAACGCGTACTCGGCGACGGCGCAGCGGCCCGTCCAGAGCACACGCGAACCCGCCGCGTCACCGGCGGACGAGCCGGGCGCGGCCAGGAAATACTTGTCGGTCATGCGCCTTCCCCCCAGTCGGCGGCCGCGCGTCGGACGCGGCTGACACTGATTACAACCGGGCGACATCTACCCGGACAAGTCACCGGCGGTGAATCACACCGGATTTCCTGACGACAACACGACAGGGTCGGTTCAGGTGAACCTTTGGCTGATCCGTCGTCACTTACGGTTACTGAACAGGCCGGCAGGCGGAGGTGGTGAGGCCACGGCAACACTGTCGGTGACGGGCGCCACGCCGCCGGCAAAACGGTCGAGGTCGGTCTCGACCCGCCCGGGGAACCAGTCGCCGGCCGCCCGCCGGGTGAGCTCAGCGACCGGCGCGGGAGTGCGGCCGGCGATCACCACGAGGTTGCCGAAGCGGCGGCCGCGCAGCACGGCGGCGTCGGCCACGAGGCAGGCCTCGGGCAGCGCGGCCCGGATCGTGGCGACCTGGGCGCGGGCGAAGCGCAGCGGCGGGCCGTCGGCGACGTTGGCGATCAGCCGGCCGGTCGGGGCGAGGACCCGGGCAACCTCCCGGGCGAACTCGACCGAGGCGAGGTGGGCGGGGGTGCGGGCGCCGGCGAAGACGTCGAGGATCACAACGTCGTACCCGCCGTCGCGCATGCCCTCCAGCGCGGCGCGCGCGTCTGCCACCCGTACGCGGACATTGGCCTTGGAATTCCATGGCAGCTCGCGGCGGACCATCTCGACGAGGGGGCCGTCGATCTCCACCACCCGCTGGGGCGACGCGGGGCGGGTCGCGGCGATGTAGCGCGGCAGGGTGAGGGCCCCGCCGCCCAGGTGCAGCACGCGCAGCGGCTCGCCGGCCGGCGCGATCAGGTCGATCGCGGCCGCCATCCGTCGGATGTACTCGAACTCTAGGTGGGTGGGGTCGTCGAGATCGACGTAGGACTGTGGCGCGCCGTCGAGCATGAGGCTGTACGCGGCGGCGCGATCGGGGTCGGGGATGAGCTCGGCGACCCCGGAGGCGACCGTCTCGGTCAGCCGTCCCTGCCCTCTGCGCTGTGCCATCTGACTGACTATTCCAGGCGGGCATGAGGGAGGTCCCCTCGCCGTCGCGGGTGGGATTTCCTGAAAAGTCGTCGATCAGGCTTTAAATCCGGTTTTACTGGCCTCCGGCTCAATCGGGAGGTGCACCGTGTCGACGAGCAACGTGCTCGCAGAGATCATCGGCCAGGGACCACGCCCGCCGGGCCCGCCCGGCGTCCGCGAGATGCCGGCGATCCTGGCCGCCGCTCAGCAGGAGGCCGGCCCGCCGCTGCGGATCCGCCGGCACTTCTCCGAGGAGGGCCTGCCCTTCTGGCGTTGGGACTGCGAGACCTGCGGCGAGTACGGGGGCGGCCGGCACCACCCGGACGCGGTGTCCCGGGCGATGCGCCATTGCGGCGAACACCCGGAACACCGCTCGTCCCTGCTGCCACCGGCCCTGTGCCGCCAGCGCGACGCCTACCTGCCGTTGCACCCGATGCTCTTCGCGGTGGACGACGATCCACCCCCGCCGCCGCTCTAGGGCTGGGTATCGCCGGAGCCGGTGCGCTTCTGGGCCTCGTCCACGCCTTTGTCGATCTGGCCCGAGTACTTGTGGCCGGTGCGCTTGTCGACCTCGTCGCCGATCTTCTCGAGGGCCTGGTCGACCTGCTTGTCGTGTTTGTGGAGGAAGTCCTTGGCTTTGTCCATGAAGCTCATCGCGTTGCCCTCTCTTTCCCAGAATCCCGGCGATCTCCCAGAATCCCGGCGATCCTCGCGATGCGGGGGTCGCCGGCGATCTGCTCAAGGCTAAGGCCGATCCGCATCCGCCAGTTCGGGTACTCGTCGACGGTCCCCGGCAGGTTGGGCTGGTCGAGCTCGCCCAGCACGTCGTAGAGCGACGCGGTGACGAACCGGCACGGCGTACGCGCAAGGAATTGATGCATGGCGACCACGACCTCCTCGTCGGTGCTGGTCGCGGTGATCAGCCCCTCGTCGCGCAGCAGCCGCTTGAGCTGCTCGCGATCCTTCTCGGCGGCCGCCCGCTCCTGTTCGACCGAGCCGGCCAGCTGACCCAGCTCGGCCCGCACCTTCACCTGCTCGCCGGCGAGGAAGCCGGCCGCGGTCGGCAGGTCGTGGGTGGAGATCGAGGCGAGCGCGTTGCGCGGGTACTTGGCGGCCGGGTAGTAGACGCCGTCCGGGTCCTCCCAGTCGCGGGTGAACCAGAGCACCGCCGAACCCAGCATGTTCATCCGCTCGAGCCCCTCGGTGACCGCCTTCTGGACCGTGCCCAGGTCTTCGCCGATCACCACGGCGCCGGCCCGGGTGGCCTCCAGCGCCAGGATGCCGAGCATCGCCTCCGGGTCGTAGTGCACGTACGTCCCGCCGGCCGCCCCCATCCCCGGCGGCACCCACCAGAGGCGCCACAGCCCGGCCACGTGGTCGACCCGCAGGCCGCCCGCGCTCGCGAAGATCCGCCGCAGCATGTCGCGGTAGGCCGCGTACCCGGTCTCGATCAGCCGGTCGGGCCGCCACGCCGCCGCGCCCCAGTCCTGCCCGAGCTGGTTGAACGCATCCGGTGGGGCGCCGATGTGCACGCCCTTGGCCAGCACGTCCTGCAGCAGCCAGCCGTCGGCGCCGCTCGGGTCGGTGCCGACCGCGAGGTCGAGCACGATGCCCACCGGCATGTCGCCGGCCGCCACCTTCACGGCGTCCAGCTGCTCCTTGATCAGTCGCTGGAGCCAGACGTGGAAGGCGATCCGGTCGCTGCGGAACGCTCGCACGGCGGGGGAGTCGGGGCGGCGGAACTCCGCCGGCCACTCCTGCCAGTTCGCGCCGTACAGCTCGGCCAGCGCGCAGAACCGGGCGAAGTCGAGCAGGCCGGGGTCGGTGGTCAGGTCGACCTCGCCGGCCAGCGGCCAGAGCAGCTCCAGCGCGGCCCGTTTGGCCTGCCACACCGCGGTGTAGTCGATCAGTTCGGACGCGGCCGGCTTGAGGGCGTCGACCTTGGCGCGCAGTGGAGGGTCGGCCCGGCGGTACTCGGCGGTGTCGGCGACCCGCAGGTAGAGCGGGTTGGCGAAGCGCCGGCTCGAGGGCGCGTACGGCGAGGGCGGCACCGGCAGCGTGGGCGTGATCGCGTGCAGCGGGTTGAGCAGGATCAGCCCGGGTGAGCCGGCCTGCCCCACGAACGTGCGCAGGTCGCCGAGGTCGCCCATGCCCCACGATCCGGCCGAGTGCAGGGCGTAGAGCTGCAGCATCCAGCCCCAGGTCTGCGGCGGTTCCGGCAGTTCCGCCGGCACCACGATCAGCGTGATCTCCTGCCCGCCGACGTCCAGTCGGTGCCAGCCCAGCGGCACGGTGGCGGGAATCTCGGATAAATCCGAAAGCTCCGAGCCGTCCTCGAGCGTGATGACACCAGCGCCGGGCAATGCCCGTTTTGTCCCCAGACGGATCACGAGGGTGCCGGGCAGGCGGCCAAGACCGTCGCGCGACCGCGCCGCAGCCAGCGAGGACGCGACAGCCGAAGGCGTGGTGGCGTCGACCCCCAGCAGCCCGAGCACCCCGACGACCGACTCCGCGGAGACGTCCTTCCGCTTGCGATGCCAGTCCTCGTACCAGGTGGCCACCCCGTGGGCCTCGGCCAATGCCACCAGATCGGCGTCCATCCGCTCCCCTTCCCCTGATTCTTCCCCCAATTACCCTGCCTGATTTCGCCTGCACTTGCGCGGAGCGGTAAGGATGGAACACATGTCTGCAGTGGTGAAGTGGTGGTCGCGGGCAGCCGCGGCCGTGACCGGTGTGATGCTTACCCTGGTGGTGCCGGTGCACGCGTGGGCCGCGAGCAACGGGGTGGCCGACGTAGCGATCGAGGCGGCGAAGTACCGCCGCCGCCGGGGCGGGTTCGGTTTCTTCGGATTTCTGGGCGGCCTGTGCTGCCTCGTGGTGATCGCCGCGATTGTGCTGGCCATCGTGCTGGCGACCCGCGGGCGCCGTAAGAAGCAGCCATAGATAGACGGGTGGTTTTCCGGCAATCGGCGGCGGCTCGCGCGCGGGCCGACCTAGCGTTGACGGATGCGGATACGCACGATCGCCCTCGGCGCCGGCATCACGGTGATGCTCGGCGTGCCGCTGGCCATCTCGGTCGCCGCGAGCGCGAACTCCGATGTGCTGCTCTCCCGGGGCCGGCCGACGACCGCCTCTTCGGAGCGGGGAGGAACGTGGCAGGCCGGCGAGGCCACCGACTCCGACCCGTCGAGCCGGTGGGAGAGCGCCGCCGGCCCGGGCACGCAATGGGTGCGCATCGACCTCGGCGCGGTTCGTGACGTCGACCGGGTGCTGCTGCGCTGGGGCGGCGCCTACGCGACGGCCTACCGGGTGCAGACCTCGATGGACGGTGCCAACTGGACCGACGTCTACGCGACCGGGGCCGGCAACGGCGGCGCCGACAACTTGAAGCGGCTCGGCGGCAGCGGGCGCTACGTGCGGGTGCTGGCCACCGTGCGGGCCAAGGGCTCGGCCGGTTATTCGCTCTCCGAGATCAAGACGTACGGGCCGTCGGCCGCGCCCCTGCGGGCGGCAGCACCGGCCGCCGGCTCGCTCGCCGCGGGGCTCGACGACGGGCGCAAGAAGGAGGCCGCGCTCGAGCTGGTGTCCAGCGCCGAGAACTCCACGCTGACCTGGCGCAACGAGTACGGCTACATCGAGGATCTCGGCGACGGCCGCGGCTACACGGCCGGGATCGTCGGCTTCTGCTCGGGCACCTCGGACATGCTCGAGGTGGTCACCGAGTACACCCGCCGCAAGCCGATCAACGTGCTGGCTCCGTACCTGCCGGCTTTGAAAACCGTCGACGGCTCGGACTCGCACGCCGGCCTCGACCCCGGCTTCGTCGCGGCCTGGAAGGCCGCCGTCCGCGACCCGGTCTTCCAGAAGGTGCAGGAAGACGAGCGCGACCGGATGTACTTCCAGCCGGCCCTGCGCCTGGCCCGGGCCGACGGCCTGCGCGCGCTCGGCCAGTTCGCCTATTTCGACGCCGCGGTGATGCACGGCGTCTCCGGTCTGAACGGCATCCGCCGGCACGCCCTGACGGCCGCGAAGTCGCCGGCCCAGGGCGGCGACGAGATCGCCTACCTGGACGCCTTCCTCGACGCGCGGGTCAGCGAGATGCGCACCGAGGAGGCGCACAGCGACACCACCCGCGTCGACACCGCCCAGCGCCAGTTCCTGCGCCGCAGCAACCTCGACCTGACCGGGCCCCTGACCTGGCAGGTCTACGGGGACCGGTACAGGATCGGCTGATCGATCAGGCCCGCGACCACTTCTGGTTCGAGGTGCCCGCGCAGTCCCAGAGCTGGAGTTGCGCGCCGTTCGCGCTGTTCCAGTCCTTGACGTCGACGCACCGGTTGGCCGAGACGTTCACCAGGTCGCCGGCGGACGACAGGGTGAACCGCTGCACCGGGTTGCCGTTGCAGGTCACCAGCTGGATCGGGGTGCCGTTGGCCAGCGCGCCGCCGGCCGGGTCCATGCACTTGCCCATGGCCCGCAGCGTCCCGTCGCTGTTGGCGGTCCACTGCTGCGCCACGGTGCCGTTGCAGTCCCAGGTCTGCAGCCGGGCGCCGTCCACCGGGTTGGCGGACGGGATGTCGATGCACCGGCCGCTGAAGTTGCTCTTGAGCGCCTGGCCGGTTCCGCCGCCGTCGTTGTTCCAGGCCGAGACCCGCACGTAGTCGACCAGCATGGTCTGCGGGAACACCGTGCTGCCGTCGGGGTTGCCGGGCCAGTACCCGCCGACCGCCACGTTCAGGATCATGAAGAACGGGTGGTCGAAGACCCACGTGTTGCCGTTGAGGCTGGCCGGGGTCGCGCGGAAGTACTCACTGCCGTCGAGATACCACACGATCAAATTCGGCGACCAATCCACCGCGTACGTGTGGAAGGCGTCGCCCAGGGCGGAGCCGATCGTGCGGTTGCCGCCGATGCCGCCCGCTCCCGAGTAGCCGGGCCCGTGAATGGTCCCGTACACGGTGTTGGGGGCGTTGCCGACGTTCTCCATGATGTCGATCTCGCCGGTGGTGGGCCAGTTGTTGCCGCCGAGCATCCAGAACGCCGGCCAGATGCCCTGACCCTTCGGGATCTTGATGCTGGCCTCGAAGCGGCCGTACGTCTGCGAGAACTTGTCCGCGGTCAGGATGCGGCCCGACGTGTACTGGCAGGTGCCGTAGTGGCACTGGTAGTTGGACGGGTTCTCCCGGCGGGCGGTGATCGCCAGGTGGCCGGCGCCGTCCTGATAGACGTTGCTGGTCGAGTTCGTGTAGTACTCGAGCTCGTTGTTGCCCCAGCCGCTGCCGCCGATGTCGAACTTCCACTTGGACGAGTCGATCGCGCTGCCGGACGCGCCGTTGAACTCGTCGGACCAGACGACCGGGCCGACGGCGGCCTCGGCGGTGTCGTTGCGGGAGCCGGCGAACAGGCCGGCCGTGAGGGTCGTCGCGACCACGGCCGCGGCCAGCAGGATTCGTGCCTTACGCATGGGGATCCTCCGGGGAAGAGGTGCGTATATCGGCAACAGCCTTTATAGATAGACCGTCGTCGTCAACCGAATCCCCGGAAATCGACCCGTGTTTACACCTTTGCGAAGAGATTGGGCAACTTGGTGGGCTCCCAGCCGGGCAGCGAGGTGTGCGCCTCGAGCACGCGGTAGGTCGCACCCGCGAAGGTGACCAGGTCACCGGCCTCGTAGTTGGTGAAGGGCGCCCAGGCCGCGATGGTGGCGGTGGCCGACTCGGAGGGGGTGGGCTCCGGAGAGGCGGACGGTTCCTGGGACGGTTCCCCGGACGGCTCCTGAGATGGTTCCTGGGACGGCTCCCCGGACGGCTCCTGAGACGGCTCCTCCGACGGCGACGCGGTCGGCGGCGCCGACGAGTTCGTGAACACCTGGACGAAGTCGACAAGCATCCGCGACGCCGACCGCCCGTCCGTGGCCAGGTTCAGCACCAGCGTGAGCGGCCCGTCCTGGTCCTCCCGGACCAGCCGGAGGCTCGGCTTCCCGTCGACCGACCAGACCACCGTCTCCGGCGACCAATCGATCGCGTACGTGTGGAAGTTGCGCCCCGACGTCGGGTCGATCCCGCCCTCGATGGTCTCGAGCGTGCCCCTCGGCACCCGCCCGTTCTCGTCGAGCACGGCGAACGCCCGCCACACCCCGTTCTGCCGCTTCACCTTGATGCGCGCCTCGGCGTGCCCGAACCCGTCGGTGAACCGCTGCTTGCTGCGCAGCAGCCGGTCGACCTGGAGCTCGCCGTCGTCGATCGAGGCGCCGCGGTCGACGGGAGCGCCGTCGTCGCGCAGCAGCGTCCACTTCGAGAAGTCGAGGCCGCGGTCGCCGGAGAAGTCGTCCTCGAAGACGCTGCGCCCGAACTGGGCGGCCGCGTCGCGCCCGTGCACGTCGGCCGACGCCACGTCGCCGCGGCCCGGGAGCCAGATCGCCATCGCGAGCCCGGCCGTGGCCACCGCGAGGGCCGCTACGGCCCGCGGACGGACCCGCCACGTCGACGTGCCGGTGCGATGGCGTGCCTCGTGCACCACGAAACCCCCTCAGGTAACAGCAGGCACGACTTTCTCGATAGGGCACGCCAAAGGCAAGATCGGGCAGGCGGACTTAAGGATCACTTAAGGAACTGGGCTGGTTTCCACCAACGCGACTGGACACCCGAACGGTCGTTCCACCGTTTCCCGTCAGAAGCTGGAATGTGTCGGTCAATTCCTCGGCGAGCCACAGCCCCCAACCGCCCGGCTGATCGGCCGCCGGACGCACGTTCGCCGCCGGCCGCGGCGCCGCCAACCCCGCCCCGGCGTCGCTCACCTCGCACACCACATCGCCGTCCTGCCGCCACAGCGCCACCCGGCCCAGGCCGCCCCCGTGCCGGACCGCGTTGGTCAGCAACTCGTTGACCGCCACCACGAAGTCGTCGAGCCGATCCTCGGCCAGCCCGGCCTCGCGCGCCCGGGACGCGACGGCGTGCCGCAGCGCGGTGATCGAGCTGTGGTCGAACGTCTCGGTGAGCAGAACTTCGGTGCCGATGCTTCCGACGTTAGGCGACGTCTGATCTTCCCGCAGGGCGGGCCCCGCCCAGGCGATGTGATGTGGGATGGTCGGCGCATGCGTCAGGGGCGGGACACCGGGTTCCAGGCGCCACTGTGGCGGGCGATCGCGCTGTACCGGATCGCCGCGCTGACGTACGCCACGATCCTGGTGGTCCGGAATTTCTCGCACTACGCGACGCCGATGCTGGCGTGGCCCGTGCTGGCCGTGATGGCGGGCTGGACGGTCTTCACGACGTACGCGTACGCGAACCCCGCCCGCCGCCTGCGCCCGCTGCTCGTCGCCGACCTGCTGCTCACCGTGGCGGTCCTGGCCGCCAGCGTGCCGGTCGTCGGCCGCGCCGCCCTCGAGGACGGCAAGCCCACCCTCGCCGTCGCCTGGCATGTCGCGCCCGTGCTCGCCTGGGCCGTCGCCGGCGGTCGCCGCGGAGGCATCGCCGCCGCGCTGATCATGGGCGCCACCGACCTGATCGTCCGGGCCCACTACGACCAGGCCGCCTTCACCGGCTCGGTGCTCATGCTGCTCGCCGCGATCGCGGTCGGCTATCTGGTGCGGGTCGTCGAGGTCTCCCAGGAGAGACTGCAGCGGGCAGTCGAGATCGAGGCGGCCATCCGCGAGCGGGAACGGCTGGCCCGCGACATCCACGACTCGGTGCTGCAGGTGCTCGCCCTGGTCAAGCGGCGCGGGGAAGGCCTCGGGGGTCAGGCGGGGGAGCTGGCCCGGCTGGCCGGCGAGCAGGAGGCGGCGCTGCGCAACCTGGTCGCCGGGCACGCCGCGCGGGCCGTGGACGGCAGTGCCGAGCTCGACCTGAGGACGCTGCTGGGGCCGTACGCGTCATCGACCGTGACCATCTCCGCCCCCGCCGGACCGGTCCGCCTGCCCGCCGCGACCGCGAGGGAGCTGGCGGCGGCCGTCGCCGCCGCGCTCGACAACGTCGACCGGCACTGCCCCGCCGGCACCAAGGCCTACCTCCTGGTCGAGGACGAGTCCGACGAGGTGATCGTGACCGTGCGGGACGACGGCACCGGATTCGCCGCCGACCGGCTGGCCGAGGCCGAGGCGCAGGGGAGGCTGGGCGTCGCCCAGTCGATCCGCGGGCGCATCGCCGAGCTGGGCGGCGAGACCGCGATCGTCTCGGCGCCGGGGGACGGCACCGAGGTGGAGATTAGGCTGGCCAAATGGTCCGGGTGATGGTGGTCGACGACCACCCGATGTGGCGCGAGGGCGTGAGCCGCGATCTGGCCGCGGCCGGGTACGAGGTGGTCGCGACCACCGGCGAGGGACAACAGGCGGTGCGCATCGCCGCGGCCGCGCGGCCCGACGTCGTCGTCCTCGACCTGCAACTACCCGACGTGTCCGGGGTCGAGGTGATCAACGGGCTGCGCGCCGAGCTGCCGGGCGTGCGCATCCTCATGCTGTCGGCCAGCGGCGAGCAGCAGGACGTGCTCGACGCGGTGAAGGCCGGCGCGGCCGGCTACCTGCTCAAATCGGCCGGCCTGCCCGAGTTTCTGGACGCGGTGAGCCGCACCGCCGCCGGCGACACCGTCTTCACCCCCGGGCTGGCGGGGCTGGTTCTCGGCGAGTTCCGCCGGCTCGCGATCTCGCCGAGCGGCCCGGAGTCGCCGAAACTCACCGAGCGCGAGACCGAGGTGCTGCGGCTCGTGGCGAAGGGCCTGTCGTACCGGCAGATCGCCGAGCGGCTCGTGCTGAGCCACCGCACGGTGCAGAACCACGTCCAGAACACGCTCGGCAAGCTTCAGCTGCACAACCGGGTCGAGCTCACCCGGTACGCCATCGAGCAGGGCCTGGATTAGTCGTAGTCCGGCGCGTTGGTCTCGTGCATGGCCAGCTCTTCGGCGCTCGCGCCGCCGCCGGCCGCGCCCGCGTCGTACGCCACGCTGTCGGCCTCGTCGTCGAAGCCGTAGCCCTCGTCGGGCGCGACCAGCCGGCCGACCGGCTCGGGGTCGTCGTCGTCGAGCTGGCCGTCGTCGTAGAGGGAGATCTGCGACTTCGGGTCGGACGTCGGGCTCGCGCCCCACACGTCGGCGTCGAAATCGCGCTGCTCCGAGCTGTCGACCGTCTCGTCGATCGGGTCGCGGCGCTGGGGGATCGGGTCTTCGGCGCCGACGTCGGGGCTTTCCTGCCGCAGCCGGTAGTCGAGGGACTCGCCCTCCCGCGCCTCTTCGGCCGTATCGCCGAAGCGGTTGGAGCCCCCCGGCCCCGTGCCCGCCAGCGCGGCCGGGTCGGCGCCGTCGGCCCAGCGGGTGCTTTCCACCGAGTCGTAGGCGTTGGAATCGTCATCCGCGGTGCCGGGCAGCCCGGACGACTCCGGGTCGGACACCTCGGTCGGGTAGTCGTTGTCTCGCATGCGTCGCAATCTACCCGCGTGGTCAGCCCAGTAACGCCCACACCACTTTGCCGTCCGCCAACGGCAGACTTCCCCACCGCGACGCCACCGAGTCGATCAGCAGCATCCCCCGTCCGCCGGCGGACGTCGGCGACACCGGTGTACCCACATATGACGGTATGACCGCCGAATGGTCACGCACCGCGATGCTGAGCCCGTCACCCTTTGTGGCGATCAACACGATCATCGACGTCCGCGCGTGCGCGACCACGTTGTTGACCATCTCGGTGGCGACGATGCAGGCGCTCCCCGCGAGGCTTCCCCGGCCCCACCGCTCGCACGCCTCGGCGATCACCTCACGGCAATGCCGCGCCGCGCTCACCTGCGGCTCGAGATCCAGACTCAGCCGGTGATCGTCTTCCGGCTCGCCGAGCTCGGCAAGCGCCCCCGCGCAGTCCTTGTGAAGATCCCAGCCCGACCCTTGCCAGACCTCGGCGCGAGAATCACAGAGCGTGAGATGGGCTCCCGGCCACCAGGCCGTCTCCCGCGACACCTCACGCAGGACACCGACCGCTTCGGCCTCACCGATCTCCAGCTCACCGACGTCGAGGACGATCGAAGAGGGCTGCCCGGCGAGCACATCGAGCAGGACGTCACGCACCGTCGCCGCGGTCGTCGCATCGAGCACCCCGCTCAGCCGAACCACCGGAAACGGCCGGGCGCTGTCAACCAGGTGTCGCACCTCGCTCGACATGATCGCTCCATTGTGCATAACGCGCCCTCCCTTCGCATTTCGGAGGACCGTCATTCAGTACATAACTGCTTGTACCCCTACGCATGGAACCCATGCCTCTGAGTGATTACAAACGCTTCTTTTCCGTACGCGGTCAGCCGGGCACCCGCTGCTTCGACGCCGGCTGGCTGCCATCCCTCCCGCGCCCGCCGGGCTGTGCCGGCAAATTCAGGGCCGGAACCCGGTCTTGTCGGCGTCGGTGATCTCCCGCAGCACCCGCGCCGGATTGCCCACCGCGATCACACCCGCCGGAATCGACCGCGTGACCACACTCCCCGACCCGACGATCGTGTTGTCCCCGATGCTCACACCCGGATTGATCGTGACCCCGCCACCGACCCACACATGGCTCCCGATCGTCACCGGCTTGGCGTAGCACCCACCCGCGGCCCGCTCCCCGGCGTCGATCGCATGGTTGGACGTGTAGATCCCCACCCGTGGCCCGAACAGCACGTGATCCCCGATCGTGATCCCCCCGCCGTCCAGCATCACGCAGTCGAAGTTCGCGTAGAACTGATCTCCGATCCGGATGTTGAACCCGAACTCACACCGAAACGTCGGCTCGAAGTAACAGCCTTCGCCAACGCTCCCCAGCAGGCGCCGCAGAACCTCTTCGCGTACCGCCTGAGCCTTCCCGAAGGTCGCGTTGTACTCGCTGCTGAGCAGAACGGCCCGCTCCCGAGCCTCGATCAGCTCGCGCGTGAGGTCGTCATACATCCGCCCCGACAAAATGAACGCCCGCTGCTCCTCAAGATTCACCCACCCATCCTCACCCGCCCGCCCACCGCCCTCACCATCCGACCGCGCGCGGCGTCGCCGATCTTGATGATGCGCGGTTCATCGCGCACGGCGACTCTTCATCCGTTGTGCCGTGCGCGTCGTCGCAGCGAGGGGCCGGGTGAGCGGTTCAGCGCCCCGTCGCGGCCGCTCGCAAACCGGCCGGGGCGTCCGGGCGACGGACCGGTGCGGTCGCGTGGTGGTGCTGGGGTTCCGCGTAGCGGGTCAGGCCGATCACCGCCGCCAGCGTGGCCACGAAGCCGAGCACGCACAGCCACTCCCGGCCCTCGTGGATGCGATCGCCCAGCAGCAGCAGGCCCACGATCGCGGCCGGCACCGCGCCGGCTGCGTCCATGGCCGCCACCGCCGCCGTGGTCGAGCCGCGCTGCATCGCCAAGCCCAGCAGCAGTTGGCCCACCAGGGAGTGGATCACCAGGAGGTACAGCAGCGGGTTCGTGAAGAAGCCGCTCACCGAGTGTTCGTTGGCCAGCGGCCGGGCCGCGATCGCCGCCGCCGAGAAATCCACGCCGGCCAGCGAGCCCAGGACCACCGATCCGAGCGCGCCCTGCAGGCGTACGGCGAAGAAGCCCAGCACCGCCATCACCAGGACCGACACCGCCAGCAGCGCCACGACGACCGCCCCCAGCCGGCGCGAATGCGCCGGCTCGGCCGCCAGCACCAGCGCGGTGATGCCGGCCAGGAGCAGCGTGAGCAGGAAGATCTCGGCGGTGGGCAGACTCCACTTGAGGATCAGCACGCCAAGCAGGGCCGTCACGCCCAGACCGGCGGCGACGCTGGCCTGCACCAGGAAGAGCGGGAGGTCGCGCCGGGCCAGGAACGCCAGGATGAAGCCGAGCGTCTGGCAGCCGATGCCGAGCAGGTAGGTGCGCTGGCCGGCCAGCCGCACCAGCAGACCCGGGTCGAAGGTGTGGTGCACGGTGGTGCGCGCCGCGGCCGCGGACTGCAGCAGGTTAGCGACCCCGTACGCCAGGATCATGGCGGCGAGGAAGAACCAGCCGGGTGTCACCACCTGACGCACTGTAGACGAGGATTCTTGGTGTCAAGACCGTTTCAGCGCTTGGGGCCGGCGAGGGCGGTGAGGATGGTCTCGTGCAACGCGCCGTTCGTGGCGATCGCGGCGGTTTTGTCGCCGGGGGAGCGGCCGGTCAGGTCGGTGATCGTGCCGCCGGCCTCCGTCACGATGGGTATCAGCGCGGCCACGTCCCAGAGCGAGAGCTCCGGCTCGACCATGATGTCCAGCGCGCCCTCGGCCAGCAGCGTGTACCCGTAGAAGTCGCCGTAGGCCCGGCTCCGCCAGGCGCTCAGGCTCAGGTCGACGATCGCCTCGAGCCGTCCGGTCGCCGCCCACCCGTCGAGGCTCGCGAAGCAGAAGCTGGCATCCGCCAGCTTCGGAACTCCGGAGACTTTGATGCGGGTGGCCGCGTGCTGGTGTTTTCCGGCGTACGCACCATGGCCGCGCGCCGCCCACCAGCGTCGTCCCAGCGCCGGCGCCGAGACCAGCCCCGCCACCGGGACATCGCCCTCGAGGAGCGCGATCAGCGTCCCCCAGATCGGCACGCCCCGGACGAAGTTCTTGGTGCCGTCGATCGGGTCGATCACCCAGCGGCGGCTCCCGGGCCCGGCGGCGGCCTCGGTGCGCCCGAACTCTTCCCCGAGCACGCTGTCGCGCGGCCGGGCCCGCTGGAGGGTGGACCGGATGGCCTGCTCGACGGCGGTGTCGGCGTCGGAGACCGGGGTCAGGTCGGGCTTCGACTCCACCCGCAGGTCCAGCGCGCGGAACCGTCCCATCGAGATCGAGTCGGCGGTGTCGGCGAGCAAATGAGCGAGCGACAGGTCATCGGCATATCCGGCCATGCGTGGCACGCTAGCCGATCCGCACCCCACCGCCCACCAGACCCGAGCGGCCGGCGGCCGTCAGGTGAGCTGGTCCGGCTCCGGGTGGTCGTAGAGGTCGAGCTCGCCGGCCCGGGAGGCCAGCAGCCGGCGGTACGAGGCCAGGCGGCGCGGGTCGGCCTTGCCCTCGGCGACCCAGGCGTCGAGGCGGCATTCCGCGTCCTGCGGTGTGTGCCCGCAGTTCGGCTGATCTTCGAGGGTTCCCTCGACCAGGTCGGGGAAGCCGTGCAGCAGCGATTCGGCGCTCACGTGCGCCAGCCCGAAGCTGCGGATGCCGGGGGTGTCGATGATCCAGCCCGGGTCCTTGCGGGAGCGGCCGACCGGCGGCAGGCGCAGCGCCACCGCGCTGGTCGACGTGTGCCGGCCCTTGCCGATCGCGCTCACCACGCCCACGGCCCGCAACGCGTCCGGCACCAGCCGGTTGACCAGGGTGGACTTGCCGACGCCGGAGTGGCCGACCATGACCGAGATCTGCCCGGCGAGCCGCTTTCGCAGCTCGGCCAGGTCGCTGTCGGGCTGCACCAGCACGTACGGGAGGTCGAGCTCGGCGTAGTAGTCGAGCACCTCCTCGGGCCCGGCCAGGTCGGCCTTCGTCAAACACAGGAGCGGCTCGATGTCGGCGTCGTACGCCGCGACCAGGCAACGGTCGATGAAACCCGTGCGCGGTGGCGGATCGGCCAGGGCGCTGACGATCACCAGCTGGTCGGCGTTCGCCACCACCACCCGCTCGAGCCGGCCCTCGGGGGTGGTGTCGTCGTCGTCCGCGGTGCGGCGCAGCACCGACGTCCGCTCGGAGATGCGCACGATGCGGGCCAGCGCGCCCGCCGCCCCCGACACGTCGCCGACCAGCGCCACCCGGTCGCCCACCACGACCGACTTGCGGCCGAGCTCCCGCGCCCGCATCGCTGTGATCACCGGGCTGTCGGCGGCGCCGCCCTCGTGGACGCAGCCGTACCGGCCACGGTCCACGGTGATCACCAGCGCGTCGACGGCGTCGTCGTGCTTGGGCCGGGTGCGGGTACGCGGGCGCGACGAACGGGCCGGCCGGATCCGGACGTCGTCCTCGTCGTACTCCCGCTTGCGTGCTGGCAGGTTCAGCTCCTCGCCACGAGTCCCGCCCAGAGTTCGGGGAACTCGGGCAACGTCTTCGACGTACACGCTACGTCGGTGAGTGTTGTGCCCGGCACGGCGAGCCCGATAACCGCGGCGGCGTGCGCCATGCGGTGATCGGCGTACGTCTCGAAGGAGCTCTCGTGCAGCGGCCGCGGCTCGATGCGCAGCCCGTCGCGGAACTCGGTCACCCCGGCCCCGGCCTTGCTCAGCTCGGTGGCGAGCGCGGAGATGCGGTCGGTCTCGTGCCCGCGGATGTGTTCGACCCCGCGCAGCTCGCTGGGCCCGTCGGCGAGCGCCGCCAGCGCCGAGATCACCGGCGTCAGCTCGCTCAGCTCGGACAGGTCGGCGGTGATGCCGCGCAGCGTGCCTGTGCCCCGCACGGTCAGCCCGGACTCGTCCAGCGTGACCTCGGCGCCGAGCCCGCGCAGCAGCTCGATCACCTGGCCGACCGGCTGCCAGCTCTCGGCGGGCCCGCCAAGACCCGAACTGCGGCAAGAGGGCCACCCGGCGAGCGTGACCGCGCCGCCGGTGACCATGGCGGCCGCGAAGAACGGCGCGGCGCCGGAGAGGTCGGGCTCGATCACCCAGGTGCGGCCGTGCAATGGGCTCGGCTCGACGACCCAGACGTCGGGCACGCTCTCGTCGACCGCGGCGCCGGCGGCGCGCAGCATATGCGTCGTCATGCGCAGGTGGGGCGCGGACGGCACCGGCGGGCCCTCGTGACGAAGCGTCAGCCCCTTGGTGAAGCGCGGCGCCGACAGCAGCAGCCCGGAGACGAACTGGCTGGACGCCGACGCGTCGACCACCGCCTCGCCGCCCTCGACCAGCCCGGACCCGCGCACGGTCAGCGGCAGGCCGCCCGTGGGCGACGCGTCGATCGCCACTCCGAGCGAGCGCAGCGCCGCGACGATCGGGCCCATCGGCCGCTTGCGCGCGTGGGGGTCGCCGTCGAACTCGACCGTGCCCTCGGCCAGCGCCGCGACGGGCGGCAGGAACCGCATGATCGTGCCGGCCAGCCCGACGTCGATCCGGGCCGGCCCGCGCAGCGCGCCCGGCTCGACCCGCCAGCGCTCCTCGTCGGCGGTGTCGACCGCGACCCCGATGGCGCGCAGACCGGCCGACATCAGCTCGGTATCTCGGGCGCGCAGCGGCCGCTCGATCGCCGAGGGGCCGTCGGCGAGCGCGGAGAGGATCAGCGCGCGGGCCGTCATCGACTTGGAGCCGGGCAGCCGCACCGAGGCGGTGACGGGCGCGGACGCGGTAGGAGCGAGCCAGGGGCGAGGTTCAGCGGTCACGATGGCCATTCTGCCGCCGGGCTACGACATTTCCACGGAGCATTCCCGCCCGCCGGGATGGCGAACCCGCGCGGAGAAGGGGGCGAAGCCGTGCGGTGATGGGGCGAAGCGGCGCGGTGATGGGGGGCCTGGCGGCGCGGTGATGGGGCGGAGCGGCGCGGTGATGGGGGCCTGGCGGCGCGGTGATCGGGCGGAGCGGCGGGGCCCACCGGAACGGCCGGTACGCGTACCGTTGCGCATCATGTGCGGGCGGTACGCGACGACGCGGAGCGAGGCCGACCTCAGCGATCTCTTCGAGGCGATCGACGTGACCGAGGGGCTGGGGCCGAGCTGGAACGTCGCGCCCACCGACCCGGTGCCGGTCGTACGGGTCTCGCAGAGCCACGACGCCCGGGTGCTCGACACGGCCCGCTGGGGCCTCGTGCCGCCGTGGGCCACCGATACGCGCGGCGCGGCCCGCATGATCAACGCGCGCTCCGAGACCGTCGCCACCTCCCCGGCTTTCGCCCCCTCGTTCGCCCGGCGCCGCTGCCTGGTGCCGGCCGACGGATGGTTCGAGTGGCTGCGCGACGGCAAGCAGAAGCAGGCGTACTACATGACGCCCGCCAACGGCGAAGCGCTCGCCTTCGCCGGCATCTGGGCGCCCTGGGGTCCCGAGTCGCTGCTCACGTGCAGCGTGCTGACCACGGCCGCGATCGGCCACCTCAAACGCGTGCACGACCGCATGCCGCTGATCCTGCCGCGCGACCGCTGGGCCGCCTGGCTGGGCGCCGAAAGCAGCAGCAACGGCGAAGACAGCAACCCGGCCGAATTGCTACGCCCGATGACCGAGCGTGAGCTGGAGGCGATCAAGGTCCGCCCCGTGGGCCCCGCCGTCGGCAACGTGCGCAACAACGGAGCACACCTGCTGGAGCCGCCCGCGGAGGCAAGGCTTTTCTGAACTCCGCATGATCAACAGGGGTTTTTGTCGATATATGTTCGCTTTTTCAAAGGCGAACTTTGTTTCGAGATAGATAAGACCCTTGTTCTGATCTTCTACCGTGCGATACAAACCAGCGCCGGAGTGGTACCGGTCCGCACGGTGCGGACGGGTCACCACGCGCAACACCGGTCCCACGGGGGAGGTGGGCTGATGACACGGGCACGTATGCCGCGTCCGCACGAGGTAGCCATCGCACGACGCGATCCACGGCTGCTCGCAGCAATCCAGGAACGACGCACGGATGAGGCATGGCGCACGCGTGGCGCCTGCAACAGCGTCGACCCGGAAACGTTCTTCCCGGCTCCGAACGAGCCGTCGGAGAGCGCAGTCGCACTCTGCGGCACCTGCACGGTGCAGGGTCCATGTTTGGCCTGGGCACTGCAGGTGGGCGACTGTCACGGGGTCTGGGGCGGCACCACGCCGCGCGAGAGACGCGCGATGCTGGTCGCCTGGCGCGAGCGGGTCAAACCCGACGGCGAAGCCGTCGACGACGGGCCGGACGAGGAAGACCGTCGTCTGCTCACTCTGATTCCTTTGTCGCGCTGACATTTCCGTACGCCGTGAGCACCGCGCTCCGCGGCGGGCGCCGATCGCTGCTTGTATAGGGCGGTGACCAGCACCGAGATCCAGACGCCGCGCGGCCCGGCCGGGATTCGCATCGTCGAACCCGACGGGCCGCCCGTCAGCATGCTCTTCCTCGGCCACGGCGCCGGCGGTGGCGTCGACGCGCCCGACCTGGTGGCGGTCCGCGAGGCCGCTTCCGCCGCCGGGGTGCGCGTGGTCCTGGTGACTCAGCCGTACCGGATGGCCGGGAGGCGGGCGCCGGCCCCGGCCGGTCAGCTGGACGAGGCGTGGACCGCGGTGATCGAGCACTACGACGTACGCGACCTGCCGTTGATCTTTGGTGGGAGGTCGAGCGGAGCGCGAGTCGCCTGCCGCACGGCGACCACCCTCGGCGCCGCGGGTGTTCTCGCGCTGGCGTTCCCGCTGCACCCGCCGGGCAGGCCGGAGAAGACCCGAGCCGGCGAGCTGCCCGCCGGCCTGCCGACGCTCGTGCTCAACGGCGACCGGGACCCGTTCGGCGTGCCCGAGCCGACCGGCAAGGTCGACGTGATCGTGCGTCCCGGCGCCACCCACGACCTCAGGAAGGACGTCAAGGGCACGGCGACGCTCGCGGTCGACTGGCTGCGCGCCCACGGCTGGGCTTCATAACGGGAATGCAACTTGCGCGTCCGAGGTTGTAGACCCCGCGAGCTTGTACGTCGAAAGGGGTTTCCAGAGGTGCGAGCCGGAATCGAGTACGTTGAGCGCGGCGCCGGTCAGGCTGCCCGGGTACGTGGGCTTTTGTCCGCCCCGGAGTGGCCAGCGGCCGAGCACTCGCCCTCCAGCCCATCGGTGAGTGTCAGCACACCACCGGTTTTTGAAGCTTCGAGTGGGGCACTACCCGTATCCTCGGCGGGGCGGTCGAGGGGAGAGATGCGGGTGGCCCAGACAGAACGGACGGATGAGCGCCGGGCGCGCTTCGAGCGCGACGCGCTGCCGTTCGTGGACCAGTTGTACGCGGCGGGTCTGCGGATGACGCGTAATCCGGCCGACGCCGAAGACCTGGTGCAGGAGACGTTCTTGAAGGCGTTCTCCGCGTTCCACCAGTTCGAGGAGGGCACGAACCTCAAGGCGTGGCTGTACCGGATCCTCACGAACACGTACATCAACTCGTACCGGCGCAAGCAGCGTCAGCCGCTGCAGTCGCCGACCGAGGAGATCACCGACTGGCAGCTCGCGTCGTCCGAGTCGCACACGTCGGTCGGCCTGCGCTCGGCTGAGACCGAGGCGCTCGACCGCCTGCCGGACAGCGACATCAAGGACGCGCTGCAGCAGTTGCCGGAGGATTTCCGGCTGGCCGTCTACCTCGCCGATGTCGAGGGTTTCTCGTACAAGGAGATCGCCGACATCATGGGTACTCCCATCGGCACCGTCATGTCCCGGTTGCACCGCGGTCGGCGCAACCTGCGCAAGCTGCTCGAGCAGTACGCCGCAGACCGGGGCATCACCCGGACCGCTTCGGAAACGCAGGAGGCGTGACGCGAGATGAGCGGCGTCAACGACGACAAGCAGCCTGATTGCGGTGAGGTACTCGAGGAGGTCTACCTCTACCTCGACCTGGAGTGCAGCGAGGATCGGCGGTCGCTGATCCAGAAGCACCTGGAGGACTGCACGGGTTGCCTGAGCGAGTACGGCATCGAACACGAGGTGAAGGCGCTGGTCGCCCGCTGCTGCGGCGACGAGACGGCGCCCAAGGAGCTGCGCGAGCGCCTGCGCGTCAAGCTCGACCAGCTCGAGGTCCAGGTCGAGACCCGGGAATACCTCCCGTAGGCCTATGCACGACAAAGCCCCGGCAGCGATGCTGCCGGGGCTTTCGTCTGTCGGCCCAACCTCAGCTGTTGGGGCGCTTGCCGTGGTTGGCGGAGCTCTTCTTGCGAGCCTTCTTCTTGCGCGACTTCTTAGCCATGGTTGGACTCCTGTTCGTGGCGTGTTTCCCGCGCCGATGGTAGTCGGCGCGCCCGGTCCGGCTGGACTCACCCACGACAGATCCATGATTTGATGACGCTGACAGCTGCTCGACGAAGAGGGGTTTCCCGATGGCCGACGAGATCCGCGCCGAGATGGTGGCCAACGTGTGGAAAGTCGTGGCTCACCAGGGCGACAGCGTGGCCGAGGGCGACACGCTGGTGATCCTCGAGTCGATGAAGATGGAGATCCCGGTCGTGGCCGAGACCGACGGCACGCTCGCCGAGCTGGCCGTCAACGAGGGCGACGTGGTGCAGGAAGGCGACCTGATCGCCGTTATCGGTTAAGGCGCGTCCTGCACCCCGGGGCCGTGGCGAGCACCAGCCCAGCGAGAGACCAGCCCAGCGAGAGACCAGCCGCGGTCAGTCGCGGCGCCAGCGGAGCAGCAGGCGGCTTCGGGCGCGGCCGCGCTGGCGTGGCACGACCACCGTGCGAACCATGCCGGCCGCGGTCTCGCGCGCGGGCGCCGGCAGGTCGGGGGTGGCGAGCGCGAGCTCGGCCACCGAGCGCGAGCCGGGCCGCCCGGTGACCTCGGCGAGCCGGCCGGAGACGATCGCGGCCACGTCGGCGCGCGCCGACGGGTCGATCCAGGCCGAGACGATCAGCGCGAACAGCGCGGCCTCGGTGACCCGATCGAGCCCGCCGTCGAGCAGTTCGAGCAGCAGCCGGCGGCGCTCCGAGTCGAGCCAGGGCTCCTCGGTGCCGTGGTGCAGCAGGCCGAGGCAGGCCCAGATCTCGGGGGCGGCGACGTCGGCCGGCGGGTCATTGAGCAGGGCGAGCAGGTCGTGCGGCCGCACCAGGATCAGCTGTACGGCGGCGTCGTAGGCGGCCGGGGGGTGGGCCCAGGAGAGCGAGGCGACCTGGCGTAGCCGGCGGACGGCCTCGGGCGAGGGCTCGGGGCGGGCGGGGGCCTCGGGAAGGTGCCGCCGGGGCTGGGCGGAGGAGTCCGGGACGCGACGGTCGTGGGACCAGATGCCGGTGGCGGCCGAGCCCCGGGGCAGCGGCGCCGCGGTGGGCACCCCGCTCAGCCAGGGGATCTCGCGGCAGCAGTCGGCGAGGTCGGTGTGCTCGTGCGACTCGTCGGGGTGGTCGCGGATGAAGTCGGCCAGCCGAACCAGGTGGGCGAGGTCGCCGTCGGCGCGGTGGCGCAGCCGGTGTGCGGTGTGCACGGCGCAGTCGTACTCGGGGTCGCGCTCGAGGGCCCGGTCGACCCAGTTCAGCGCGTCTTCGAGGCGGCCGTGGTCGGCCAGGGTGCCGGCGATGTCGGCGTAGACCGAGAGGTCGTCGGGGTCGTGGGCGACCGCCCGGCGCAGGGCGGCGAGGGCCTCGGGGATCCGGCCGGCGCTGCGGTACGCGTACCCCAGCCAGATCTCGGCGAGCTTGGAGGGGCGGGCCCGGGCGCCGCGGGCGGCCCAATCGACGGCGAGCGCGGTCTCGCCGATGCGGCGGGCCAGCGCGGACCCGGCGCCGAGCAGCATGGCGTGCTCGGGGTGGGCGGCGATCGCGTGCCGGGCGACGGTCAGGTAGGGCCTCAGGGTGGTGCGGGTGGCCGCCGCGGCCGGATCGCCCACCGCGGTGCACAACCGCATGAGAAGTTGGACGAGCAGGCCGGGCTCGATGCGTACGCCGAGCGCGGGGTCGCCGACCCAGGGGACGCCGGCCCAGTCGGCGCCGGGTGTGCGCCCGCTGGCGGCGGCCAGCAGCGGCAGGCCGTCCTCGGGGCGGCCGGCGGCGGCGAGCAGGTGGGCGCGGGCGGCCAGGCCGCCGGCCGACACGTGGGGCGCCAGCGGGAAGAGGTCGAGGCCTCCGCCCGGCTGGGCAGCGAGGCGTCCGAGCAGCTCATGGGCCTCGGGCAGGGTGGGCGCGTGAGTCAGCGCTCCGGCGAGATGGTCGGCGGCCCGTTCCGGCTCGTCGCTCGCCAAAGCGGATCTTGCCTGCTCAAGGGCGCGGTCGGCGGCACGGCGAACATCCACGAACGAGAACAGTAGGGGAAGAGAGCCCCGAATGTCAGTACCGGAGCGTGCTCATTGGTGCGCGAAACATTGACTCTATAAGCTATTTCTTGCAAGACTGCGCAGGATCTGCGCGAGAAGCGCTCAACAAGGGAGGAACACGTGGTGCAGCGGGGCCAGGGAATGGCGGCGGACATCGCGGAACAACCGGGCGGATTCGCCCGTCTGCTCGATGGCCCGCACGCCGGCGCGATCGCCGAGATCGCCGCCGAGGTGGCCCGGCGCCGGCCGCGCAGTGTGATGTTCGTGGCTCGCGGCACCTCCGACCACGCGGCCCTCTACGGCGCTTACCTCACCGAGATCCGGCTCGGCCTCCCGGTCGCCAGCGCCTCGCCGAGCGCGATCACCCTGTACGGCGCCCGGCCCGACTTCCGCGACACGCTCGTGGTCGGCGTCAGCCAGAGCGGCGGCTCGCCCGACCTCACCGGCGTGCTCAGCGCGGCCCGGGAGACCGGCGGCCTGACCCTGGCGGTCACCAACAACCCCGACTCCCCGCTCGCGCAAGCGGCCGAGCTCTCCATCGACGTCGCGGCGGGCCACGAACGGGCGGTCGCGGCGACCAAGACCTATACGGCCGAGCTGCTCGCTCTGCTGCTGCTGGTGGAGGGCATCCGGGCCGGTGACGGTCGGCTGCCGGCCGACGAGCGCGCCGCCCTGGACAAGCTGCCCCAGCTCGCCGAGGACGCCCTCGCCGATGCGGCCGCCGACGATCTGGCTCAGCGCTACCGGTTCGCCTCCCGCATGGTGACCACCGCCCGGGGATACGCCTACCCGACCGCTCGCGAGGCCGCGCTGAAGCTGATGGAGACGTCCTACCTACCGGCGCTCGCGTTCTCGGGCGCCGACCTGCTGCACGGGCCGCTCGCGATGACCGATCCGGACGTGCCGGTGCTGGCAGTGGTCGGGGACGGGCCGGGCGGGCAGTCCATGCGTGACGTGGTCGGGCGGCTCGCCGAGCGCCGCGCCGACGTGGTGACCATCGGAGCGTCGGACGTCGAGGGCGCCTCCGGGCGGCTGGCCGTTCCCGCGGTCAACGACGAGCGCTACAGCGCGCTGCTCGACATCCTGCCGCTGCAGAGGCTCGCCCTGGCGCTCGCGCTGGCTCGGGGCGAGGACCCCGACGCGCCACGTGGGCTCAAGAAGGTCACGACGACTCTGTAACCAAATTTTCTTGCAGTGCGGCGAAGCCGCCTTCGAAGCGCGGTAACACGGGCGTGGCACGCTTGGTCCGTGTCCACCCTGCGTGATCTCGCCGAGGAGCACACCGGCCTCGGCCCCGCCGACATCGACCACCTGCACCGGCTCGCCGGCGACTGGCAGCTGCTCTCCGATCTCTCCTTCGCCGACCTGCTGATGTGGGTGCCGGTCAAGGCCGAGCCGGGCCGGCCGCGCGACTTCCTCTGCGTGGCCCAGGTGCGTCCGACGACGGCGCCGACGGCGTACCAGGACGACCAGGTCGGCAAGATCGTCGGCGGGCCCGAGGTGGCGCACCTCGACATCGCCTTCACCCAGGAGCGCATCTGGCGCGAGGGCGACCCGGTCTGGTACGGCGACACCCCCGCCCGGCACGAGGCGATCCCGGTGCGGCTGCGCGACCAGAGCGACCGGGAGGAGGGCTGGAGCGAGGTCATCGCGGTGATCGGCCGGGACACCAACCTGTCCACCGCCCGGACCCCGAGCCAGCTGGAGCTCAACTACCTGACCACCGCCGACGACCTGGCGCAGATGGTCGCCGACGGGACGTTCCCGCCGCCACGGCACCCGGGTGAGACGACCTCGGCGCCGCGGGTCGGCGACGGGCTGATCCGGCTCGACGCGAGCGGCAAGGTGACCTACGCGAGCCCGAACGCCCAGTCCGCCTATCGCCGCCTCGGCTTCAACGCGCACCTGGTCGGCGAGGAGCTGTCGACGCTGACCAGCCGGCTGGCCGCCGACCCGCTGGAGGGCAACGACACCGCGGAAAAGTTCCTGGCCGCGCTGCGTGGCGAGTCCCCGCCCCGGCAGGAGGTCGAGGCGCGCGGCGCGACCGTGCTCACCCGGGCGCTGCCGCTGCTGCCGGCCGGGGTGCCGATCGGCGCGCTGGTGCTGGTGCGCGACGTCACCGAGGTGCGCCGCCGGGACCGCGCATTGATGACCAAGGACGCCACCATCCGTGAGATCCACCACCGGGTGAAGAACAATCTGCAGACCGTGGCCGCGCTGCTGCGCCTGCAGGCCCGCCGGGTCGACGCGCCCGAGGCCCGGATGGCGCTGCAGGAATCGGTGCGCCGGGTCGCCTCGATCGCGCTGGTGCACGAGACGCTGTCGATGTCGAGCGACGAGGCGGTCGAGTTCGACGGCATCGTCGACCGGGTGGCCAGCGCCGCCACCGAGGTCGCGGCGACCAGCACCGCCGTGAAGATGCGGCGCGAGGGCACCTTCGGGGTGCTGCCCGCCGAGATCGCCACGTCGCTGGTGATGGTGCTCAACGAGCTGCTGATCAACGCGGTCGAGCACGGCTTCCCCGCGCCCGAGGACGACGCCGAACTGGTCGAGCCGGCCAAGGCCGAGACCGGCGAGGTGATCGTCTCGGCGCACCGCTTCCGCAAGCAGCTGCACGTCACGGTCGCCGACAACGGGCAGGGCCTGCCGCCGGAGTTCAAGGCCGACTCGACCGGGCGGCTGGGCCTGCAGATCGTGCGGGCGCTGGCCACCGGCGAGCTGCGCGGCAGCATCGAGCTGCGCAACCGGTCGGGCGGCGGCACCGAAGCCGTGCTGGTCGTGCCGCTGGGCAAGCGCTAGAGGCTGGGCAAGCGTCAGACCACGGGCGGGCGGACGAAGAGGGCGATCGTGAAGCCCTCGACCCGGTACGTGACGATCGGGATGAAGTAGGCGTTGAGCAGGGCCTTCGTCCCGTACCCGAGCTGGTTTGTCGGTGTCGCCCGGAAAGGCGGGTCGAGATTGTCGGCCGCGACCACCCAGATCCGGTTCGTGTTGCCGATGCACTTGATCTCGTCGGGGCACTCGGTCGCCCACAGCGACGCGTTGTCGACCTGGTCCGAGGTGAGCAGCAGGTCGCGCGGTGCGCGGTCGCGCAGGTAGTAGCCGAGCCCGAGGTCGGGCGTCTGCCAGTCGTCCCGCGGCTCGTAGACGATGCCGTCCCCGGGTCTCTCGCCGTTCCGGATCACCTGGGCGGCGGCCTGGTAGTTGAAGGGGGAGTGGTCGCGGCGGACGAGGGCCTGGGTGGGCAGACCGATGGCGGCGAGCGCCACCACCGCCAGCGCCGCGACCGGCAGGCGGAGGACCGAGAGCGCGGCGCCGGCCAGGGCGCACAGCAGGGGTACGCAGAACATCAGGTAGCGGCCGACGAAGATGGGCGCCACCAGTTGGTCGTACGCGTAGAGCAGCCCCACCGGAAGCAGGACCGATACCCAGAGCAGCACCGCCGCCGCGGCTCTCTCCCGCCACAGCGCCGCGATCGCCAGCCCGGCCACGACCCCGCCGGTCAGCGGCGCGATGAAGATGGCCGTGCCGACGTTGGCGAGCGAGGCCGGCGTGGCCGGATCGAGCCAGCTGAGCTGGGCCGACTGCTGGCCGATCCCGCGAGAGGTCAGCGGCAGCACCGCCACCACCCCGCCCGCCGCCGCGAGCAGCCACCACAGCAGCCGCCACCGGCCGAACCACCAGGACAGCACGATCGCCATGACCAGATGCCCGCCGAGGATCAGCAGGGCGACCAGGTGGGAAGCGCCCATCAGCGCCACGCACACGCCGTACAGCAGCCAGCGCCACCACTGTGACCTCTCCAGCGCCGAGGAGAGGGCGAGCGTGGCGAGGGTGGCGAAGAGGCCGGCGAACGCGTACCCGCGGATCTCCTGGCCGTAGCGGGAGACGACCGGCAGCACCGCGAAGACCAGACCGGCGAGCAGGCCCGCCTTGTTGCCCCAGAACCGGCGGGCGAGCAGCGCGGCCGCGGCGGCCGCGGCGGCCATCGCGAACACCGACGGGATCCGCATCGCGGTCACCGAGTCTCCGTGCCAGCCGATCCACCAGTGCAGGAACAGGTAGTACGGCACCAGCACGCCGTCGATGTGGCGGCCCAGGGCGAAGATCTCCGGCACGGTACGGGTGGCCGCGCTCCAGCTGGCGATCTCGTCGCGCCACGGCTGCGGCCGGGCCGCCTCGTAGCCCACCACGAGCCAGGTCACCACGGCGGGTACGAGCCAGCAGATCTGGACCCGCACCCAGCCCGGGGCGAGCCGCCGGGAGAGCTTCGCTGTCGTCACGGGGGTAAAGGGTGACAGGTGTGTTCCACGGGAGGCCGACCAGGCTGCGTTGTTAACAGGTTGTTGCCGATGTGCTGCTGCGCACACTCCCGGAATCTGGACCGCACTGGCCGAGAATGCCGCGCCGTGAGAGGCTTGCCGCATGACCGCTGCAGTTGACCGCCGCTTCGTGGCCCGTCGCCACGTCGACTACGGCCGTGTCCGCAGCGCGATGTGTCCGGCTTACTGACGCCGCCCGATTTGAGTTCGGGCGCGAGACGCGGCCGGCACTCTCCTGACACAGATGTCACGAGCCTCACAGGTGCCGTGAGCGTCGCAACGCGCCCACGAAACCCGGAGGACCGCCGACATGGCGCCCAGCAGCACCCCAGCTACGCCGACCGCCCGCCCCCGTAAGGCGCGCGGCGAAGGCCAGTGGGCGCTCGGACACCGCGAGCCGCTCAACCCCAATGAGCGCAGCAAGAAGGACGACAACCCGCTCAACGTCCGCGCCCGCATCGAGAACATCTACGCCCGCGGCGGATTCGACTCGATCGACCCGGCCGACCTGCGCGGCCGTTTCCGCTGGTGGGGTCTTTACACCCAGCGGAAAGAGGGCATCGACGGCGGTCGCACCGCCGTCCTCGAGCCCGAGGAGCTGGAAGACAAGTTCTTCATGCTCCGCGTCCGTATCGACGGCGGCGCTCTCAACCTCGCCCAGCTTCGCACCATCGCCGGCATAGCGCAGGAGTTCGCCCGGGATTCCGCCGACATCACCGACCGCCAGAACATCCAGCTGCACTGGATCCGGGTCGAGGACGTGCCCGAGATCTGGCGCCGGCTCGAGGCGGTCGGCCTGCAGACGACCGAGGCCTGCGGCGACTGCCCGCGGGTGGTGCTCGGCAGCCCGGTCGCCGGCATCTCCACCGACGAGGTGCTCGACGCGACGCCGGCGATCGACGAGATCCTCAAGCGCTACATCGGCGACCCGAGGTACTCGAACCTGCCGCGCAAGTTCAAGACGACGATCGGCTGGCTGGTCGACACGCCCTACCAGGCCAACGACATCTCCCTGGTCGGCGTCGTCCACCCCGAGTACGGCCCCGGCTTCGACCTCTGGGTCGGCGGCGGCCTCTCCACCAACCCGCGGCTGGCCGAGCGGCTCGGCGCCTGGGTGCCGCTCGAGGAGATCCCGGACGTCTGGGAGGGCGTCGTCGGCATCTTCCGCGACTACGGCTACCGCCGGCTGCGCCACCGTGCCCGCCTGAAGTTCCTGCTCGCCGACTGGGGCGTCGCGAAGTTCCGCGAGGTGCTCGAGAAGGAGTACCTCGGCCGCGCCCTCATCGACGGCCCCTCGCCCGAGCTGCCCGAGAAGCCGATCGACCACATCGGCGTCCACAAGCAGCGCGACGGGCTCAACTACGTCGGCGCGACCCCGGTCGTGGGCCGTTCCTCCGGCACTCAGCTGGCGCGGCTCGCCGACCTCGTCGAGCGGCACGGCTCGGCGCGGGTGCGGCTCACGCCGTACCAGAAGCTTCTGGTCCTGGATGTCGCCGACGACCAGGTGGAGTCGCTGGTCGGTGGGCTGCGCGAGATCGGGCTCGAGGCGCGGCCCTCCGCCTGGCGGCGCGGCACGATGGCCTGCACCGGCATCGAGTACTGCAAGCTCGCGATCGTCGAGACCAAGAAGCGCGGCGAAGAGCTGGTGTCCCGGCTGGAGGGCACGCTCGCCGACTTCGACGCCGACATCACGATCAACATCAACGGCTGCCCGAACGCCTGCGCACGCACCCAGGTCGCCGACATCGGCCTCAAGGGCCAGCTCGTCATGGACGCGCACGGCCAGCAGGTCGAGGGCTTCCAGGTGCATCTCGGCGGCGCGCTGGGCATGGCCAAGGGCGAGACCGCCGGCTTCGGGCGCAAGGTGCGTGGCCTCAAGACCACGGCCGAAGAGCTTCCCGGGTACGTGGAGCGCCTGGCCCACAACTACCTCGCCGACCGGTCGTCGGCGCAGGAGACCTTCGCCACCTGGGTGGTCCGCGCGGACGAGGAGCTCATCAAATGAGCGACGCCCGGTCGGCGCCCTTGTATTGCCCCTACTGCGGGGAAGAGGACCTCTACCCCAACGAGGCCTCGCACGGCGCGTGGGAGTGCCACTCCTGCGCTCGCGTTTTCACGGTCAAGTTCAACGGGTTGCTGTCCAAGGGAGCTAACCGATGACAGTCGTGGCCGCCACCTCTCTCAATCTCGTCACGCTCGGCGCTGCGCCGGTTCCGGCCGAGGCCGGTCGCCGCACGCCCGCCGAGCTCGAGGCCCTCGCCCGCGACGCCGCCGTCGCGCTCGAAGGCGCTCCCGCCGAGCAGATCGCCAAGTGGGCGACCGACACGTTCGGCGCGCGGTTCTGCGTGACGAGCTCGATGGCCGACGCCGTGGTCGCCCACCTGTTCTCCCGCGTGTCTCCCGGCGTCGACGTCGTGTTCCTCGACACCGGCCTGCATTTCCCCGAGACGCTGAAGGTGCGCGACATCGTCGCCGCCACCATGGACGTCAACGTCCGCTCGATCCGGCCGCGGATGACCGTGGGCCAGCAGGACGGCGAGTTCGGCCCCCGGCTGTTCGCCCGCAACCCCGACGAGTGCTGCTTCCTGCGCAAGGTGGAGCCGCTCGAGCGCGCCCTGGCCGACTACGACTCGTGGGCCACCGGCCTGCGCCGCGACGAGTCGCCGACCCGCGCCAACACGCCGGTGGTCGCCTTCGACGCCAAGAAGGGAAAGGTCAAGGTCAACCCGATCGCGGCCTGGACCCAGGCCGACGTCGACCGCTACGTCAGCCGGTGGAACGTGCCGGTCAACGAGCTGTTCAAGAAGGGGTACGGCTCGATCGGCTGCTGGCCGTGCACCCGGCGCACGAAGGCCGGCGAAGACCCGCGCGCGGGCCGCTGGGCCATGTTCGAGAAGACCGAATGCGGCCTGCACGTCTGAGCGTCGTCCTGGTGGCGCATGGCAGCCGTGACCCGCGGGGCGCGGCTGCCACGTCGGCGCTGGCGCGCGCGGTGCGCCGGTCGCGGCCCGCGTGGGACGTCCACGTGGCCTACCTCGATCACGCTGGGCCCCGCCCGCTGGACGTGCTGGCCTCGTTGCCGGGGCGCCGGGCCGTGGTGGTGCCGTTGCTGCTGACGAAGGCGTACCACGGCCGGGTCGACATCCCCGCGGTGCTCGCGGCGGCCTCTGATCTGCCGATCACGGTCACCCTGGCCGACGTCCTGGGCCCGGCGGCGTCCTTCCCCGCGCCGGAGGTTCCGTCGCTGCTTCTCGACGGTCTGGTGCGACGGCTGCGCGCTTGCGGCCCTTCCGGCGCTGTTTCCGCCCTCGACGCCGTGGTGCTGGCGGCGGCCGGCACCCGCGACCCGGCCGCGCGCGCGACGGTCGAATGGGCCGCCGACGCCCTCAGTGCGCGCCTGAGCCTTCCGTGCGCCGTGGCCTACGCCTCGGCCGCCCCGCCGCTCCCCGGCGCCGCTGTGGATCTCCTGAGGGCCTCCGGCGCCCGCCGGATCGGCGTCGCGTCCTACTTCCTGGCGCCGGGCTATCTGTACGACCTCGCGGCCCGCTCGGCGCTCGAGGCCGGCGCGGTCGCGGTGGCCGAGCCATTGTCCGATGCGCCGGAATTGGCGCGTCTGGTGGCCGTTCGCGTCGACGAGAGCCTTCTCAGCGTCTCCGCCGCCGCCTGACCGTCCACTTTCGTAGCGGAGTGTGACCGGCCCATCAGGCTCCGGTGTCTACAACGGAGGGTGATCCGGTGGGGACTATTCGTTTGCGCGGGAACGCAATTTCGAGATCATTTCGCCAATCTCGATGAAACCCAACGTGATCGAATTCGCGCTCTCCGGAAGCTCTCAGGAATCTGCGCTCTCCGTAATCGCGTCAGAACAGCAAGACGCCCCGGTGCCGATCGGCCCGGGGCGCAAATGCTTCGAGGGGATTGGTTCAGGCGGTAGGAGCGCCGACCCGCAGGCCGCCACGACGCTTGACGGCGCGCCGTTCGTCTTCGCTCATCCCGCCCCAGACGCCGGCGTCCTGACCGGACTCGAGTGCCCACGAGAGGCATTCCTCGGTCACGGGGCACCGCCGGCACACGGCCTTGGCCTGCTCGACCTGCAGGAGCGCGGGGCCGGACGTCCCGATCGGGAAGAACAGCTCCGGGTCCTCGTCGCGGCAGATCGCATCGTGACGCCAGTCCATGGCGGCAACACTCCTTGTTTCGGATTGGGGTTGATAAAACGCGTGCTGGGTTTACCTATGCGTGCGCGGTGGCGACCGTCGGGCGCAAGGCCCGTCTGATCGCCGTGGCGTCAGCAAGCTTTTGGTGTTACTGGGAGCCGTTCGGCGCTTCTGGATTAGGAACGCGCGCAAGCAGCAACCGGTTACTTCTTATCGCTTGTGAATGCTTTCACGAACTCTCGCGATGTCAAGGGTAGCGGCGGAATTTTCTCCCGGCGGGTGAGCTGGCTCACGACCCCTTTGCCCGGTTCTGGGCGTACTGCCAGAGCCGGATGACCAACGCTCCCATCAATGTAGTACGGTCCAGGCCCTCTTGCCGACCTTTTGCCCGTCTTTCTGTAACGGATCGTGATGGACGTGCCTGATCGCCCGTTGGTGGGGGTACCCGATCGTCAGCAGATCACGCGCAGCGCCTCGGGGACGGACACGAAGTGCACCTTCTGCCGTTCCCCTAAGTAGTCGCCGTCGAGCTGAAAGGCCTGCGGCCTATTCGCCACCACCGTGAACTCGTCCTGGTCATGCAGGTGCAGCACCTGCTTGCCGTGCGGATCGCCCTTGCGGGTGGCGAGCTGCGCGAGCGTACGTGTGGTGGACGTCACGGCCAAACGCCGCATAGCGAGCACGTCGAGGCCGCGGTCGAAGGAGGCGCTCGGGTTCGGGTTGATCGGACGGTCGCCCAGATAGGTCCAGGGGGCCGTGTTCTGCACGATCACCGTGCCGAGGTCGACCTCGCTCGGCTCGCCGGGCCGCTCGATGGCCAGCGGCGGGACCTTGCGATCGTCGCCCACGACGAACTGGCCGATGATCGAGCGGAAGTAGAGCGAGGGCGTCGACTTGCGGCCACGCAGCCGGGCCTGCTCGACCCGGCGCACCACGGCCGCGTCGAGCCCGACGCCGGCTGCGAAGGTGAAGTAGCGGTCGTCGGCGCGGCCCAGGCCGATCACCCGGTGCCGGCCGTCGCGCAGCGCCTCGAGGATCACGCTGGTGCCGTCGACCCAGTCGCGGGGCAGGCCGAGCGCGCGGGCGAAGACGTTCGTCGATCCGCCGGGCACCACGGCCAGGGCGGGCAACGCGTTGGCCCACGGGCCGGAGATGCCCTCGAGGGCGACCCGCGCGGTCATCAGGCCGTTGACCGCCTCGTTGACGGTGCCGTCGCCGCCCAGGGTCACGACGACATCGACGCCGCTCTCTGCGGCGGCGCGCGCCAGCGACGCCGCGTGCCCGCGGCGGGTCGTGTATTCCACGGTCAGGTTGACCGCGCTGCGCAGGGCTCGCACCAGGACGTCGCGGCTGCGCTCGCTCGTGGTGGTGGCTTTGGGATTAACCACCAGTAACGCTCGCATGCGCGGGACTGTACCTGCTGGAAGGCCTGCGAGCTGTCGGTATGGTGCTCGAGTGACCGGTGAGAATGCAGTCGTTGACAAACCCGCCAGCCTGATATGGGCGGTGCGGCTGCTCTATCTCGAGACCGCCGGTCTGGCCGCGCTCACGGTCTGGCTGGTCGTCCTCGACATCACCCGCAACGTTCCCGAGATCGCGGTGGCCATCGCGCTGACCGTGCTGGCCGCCCTCGGCGCCGGCGGCGTTTTCCTCGTGGGCCGGTCGCTCGACCGCCGCTCGCTGCACGCCCGCGGGCCGGCCATCGTCGTGCAGCTGTTCGTCATCGCCGCCGGGGGCTTCCTGATCCAGGTGCATCCGGTCTGGCTGGGCGTGGTGCTGATGGCTCTTGGCGTACTCGTCGGGGTCTTGATCGTTCTTCCGTCGACCACGCGAGCGCTCGGCGTCGATTAATCGCCCTCACGCGGCGACCTAGGGCCTACCCTGTGTAGGTGACCGGATCAACGGTGCGACCGCCCGCCTATCAGGTATTGGCCGACGAGCTACGCGCAGACATCACGTCGGGCCGGCTTCAGCCGGGCGAACGGCTCCCACCCGAGCCTGAGCTGTGTGTGAAGACCGGGGTGAGCCGCAGCACAGTGCGGGAGGCGTTGCGGCTGCTGGCCAGCCAGCACCTCATCGTGACGACGCGCGGCGTGACCGGTGGCAGCTTCGTCTCCCACCCCGACGCCGAACAGCTCGCCGACGGTCTGGTCGCCGGCTTCACGCTGCTCTCCAACTCGGCCGCCGTGGGCCTCGCCGACATGCTCGAGCTGCGCCGGGCCCTCGAGATCCCGGCCGCCGAGCTCGCCGCGGCGCGCCGCACCGACGACCACCTTCTCGAGATCCGCAGCGCGCTGTTCGATCCGGCGGTCGACGGCTTCGACACGATGCTGGCGGCCCATGCGGCGTACCACATGGCGGTGGCCAAGGCGACCGGCAACCCGCTGTTCGAGCTGGTGGTGCGTCCGCTGTACCACGCCTCGTTCGGCGAGGACGTGACCGGCGTGCTGCCGCCCGACTACTGGTCGCACATCGACGCCGACCATCGGGAGCTGCTCGACGCGCTGGCGTCGGGCGATCCGATCGCGTCGGCGCGGGCCGCGACCCGGCACCTCGACTACATCGTGGCGAGCACCCGCGAGAAAGAGATCACCCTTCGGTACGGCGTGTGAGCAGGCGGATCGTCGCGCGCTGACCACTCGCCTCGGCCGACGCCGAGGTGGTCAGCGCGGTCAGCACCTTCCACGCGAAGGACGACTCGGCGGGCAGCCGCGCGCCGCGCACGGTCGTCACGCTCACCTCGACGGTCAGCGCGTCTTCGGTCACCGCGAAACGGCACTCGAGCTCGGCGCCGCGGGTGGCGATCGCGAGCAGCATCGCGCACGCCTCGTCGACGGCGATGCGAAGGTCTTCGATCTCGTCGAGCGCGAAGTGCAGGCGGGCCGCGAGGCCGGCCGTGGCGGTGCGGAGCACGCCCAGGTAACCGCCGTCGGCGGGCACGGTCAGCAGGACGACGTCGTCGCCGAGCACCGGGTCGGGGTGTGTCAGAGTCACCGTAGCCATCCTCCCAACCACAGACCCTAGCGGTTCGCCGGGGCAGCTCGCTCGGCCAGTCGGTGCAGCGGGTCGCCGGAGAGCCGGTAGGGCACCCAGTCCGAGGTGACCGTGGCGCCGATCGCGGCGTAGAACTCGGCGGCCGGGTTCCAGTCGAGCATTACCCATTCGAGGCGCTGGTAGCCCCGGCGGACGCAGACCTCGGCGAGCGCGGCCAGCAGGGCCCCGCCGGCGCCGGTGCCGCGCGCTCCCGGTCGTACGTAGAGGTCTTCGAGGTGGATGCCGGAGGTGCCGGTCCACGTCGAGAAGTTCAGGAACCACAGGGCGAAGCCGACCGGCTCGTCGTCCTCGCCGACCGCGACGTGGCCGAAGACGGTGGGCTCATCGAACAGGACCCGGGACAGCTGCCCGGTCGTCAGGTGGCACTGGTCGGCGGCGCGCTCATAGTCGGCCAGCTCGTGGGCCATCGCGACAACGGCCGGCACGTCAGTGCGACGTACCGGCCGTACGGTGGCGGCGAAGCTCACGCCTGCTTGGTCTCCCAGAAGATCTTGGAGATTTCCTCGATCTTGGCGAGGAGCTGGTCGCCGACGGCCGGGTCGAGCGAGCCCTTGGCGCCGGCGGCGCCGGCCAGCTTGGTGGCCTCGTTGAACAGCTGGTGCAGGTTCGGGTACTTCTCGAAGTGCGGCGGCTTGAAGTAGTCCGTCCACAGCACCCAGAGGTGGTGCTTGACGAGCTCGGCGCGCTGCTCCTTGATGATGATGGCCCGGGTGCGGAACTCCGGGTCGGTGTTCGCCTGGTACTTCTCCTGGATGGCCTTCACCGACTCGGCCTCGATCCGGGCCTGCGCGGGGTCGTAGACGCCGCAGGGCAGGTCGCAGTGGGCGCTGACCACGGTTCGCGGCGTGAGGAAACGCGGAAGTCGCATCAGGACTCCTCCGTAAGGGTTTGCGATGATCCGCGGTTGACACTACCCCGTACATCTCGACCGTAACGTGACGGAGGACTGATGCCTTGAGGTGGCAATTACCACTGTTCGCCGTCCTGGTGAACGGGCCCTCGATGACGCCGGCGCTGCGCTCCGGCGACGCCCTGCTGGTGCGCCGCGGCGGGCGGGTGCGGGCCGGCGACGTCGTGGTGGCGCGGTTCCGGGCCCGCCCCGACCTGCTGGTGGTCAAGCGCGCGGTCCGCGAGCAGGACGATGGCTGGTGGATCCAGGGCGACAACGTGCTGGTCGAGGACGATTCCCGCAGGTACGGGGTGGCGGATGTCATCGGCCGGGTGTTAATTCGGTACTATCCGCGCCCTGGTCGGCTAGGTTAAGGTCCAACAACCGCAGCGCGCACCCGTGCAGCGGTTCGCTACCCGGGTGATCCCCGCATCGCACTGCCGCTCGGCGCTCATTCGCGACCGAGGACCGCGCCGGTGCACCGTGTCAACGTCGATGCCGTGTGGAGTCACCGTGTCTTTCTTCAGCTTTGAGCTCGATCCCGCCCTCGCCGCCGATCCCGTCTTCGACCTGCACAAGCGGGGCAAGATGTCGATCAGTCCGACCGTTTCGCTGTCCAGCCGCGACGACCTGTCCCTCGCGTACACGCCGGGCGTCGCCCGGGTCTGCGAGGCCATCGCCGAGGACCCCGCCCTCTACCCCGACTACACGTGGACGGCCAACACGGTTGCCGTCGTCACCGACGGGTCGGCGGTGCTCGGGCTCGGCAACATCGGCCCCAAGGCCGCGATGCCGGTCATGGAGGGCAAGGCCATCCTCTTCAAGCAGTTCGGCGGCGTCGACTCGATCCCGATCTGCCTGGACACGCAGGACGTCGAGGGCATCATCGCCGCGGTGAAGGCGATCGCCCCGTCCTTCGGCGGGATCAACCTCGAGGACATCAGCGCCCCGCGCTGCTTCGAGATCGAGCGCCGGCTCGACGCCGAGCTCGACATCCCCGTCTTCCACGACGACCAGCACGGCACCGCGGTCGTCACGCTTGCCGCGCTGACCAACGCGGCCAAGCTGCTCGGCCGGCGCTTCGCCGAACTGCGCGTGGTGATCAGCGGGGCGGGCGCAGCCGGGGTCGCCATCACCCAGACCCTGATCGCGGCCGGGGTCGACGGCGCCAACGTGATCATCTGCGACTCGCGCGGCATCATCCACGCCGAGCGGGGCGACCTCACGCCGATCAAGACGGAGCTGGCCGCCACCACCAACCTCTCGGGCCGCACCGGCGGGATCGCCGAGGCCCTGATCGGCGCCGACGTGCTCATCGGTGTCTCGGGCGGCGCGATCGACGAGACGGCGCTGGCCGGCATGGCGCCGGGCGGCATCATCTTCGCGCTGGCCAACCCGACGCCCGAGGTGCCGCCGCACATCGCGCACAAGTACGCGGCGATCGTGGCCACCGGGCGCAGCGACTTCCCGAACCAGATCAACAATGTGCTGGCGTTCCCGGGGATCTTCCGGGGCGCCCTCGACTCCCGCGCCAGCACGATCACCGAGGCGATGAAGGTGGCGGCGGCCGAGGCGATCGCCGCGGTCGTCTCCGACGACCTGCGCGCCGAGGCGATCGTGCCCTCGCCGCTCGACCCGCGGGTCGCGCCGGCGGTCGCGGAGGCGGTGGCCCAGGCGGCGGCCCGCGACGGGGTGGCCCGCCGGCAGGTTCCGGCCAAGCCGGCGGCGCCGGCGCGGGCGTCCACGCTCTCGCTGCTGACGGAGTCGGACATCAACTGAGATCTCGCACGCAAAGCCCGGTGGCCTTGGCCGCCGGGCTTTGTCGTGCTCGGCGGCGGCGGTCCTCGATAGGGTCGTCGCATGCGAGCCGCCAGTGCCATCGCCGCCGATCCAGACCATCCGCTGCGTGCTCTCTCCGTCGGCGACGCGCCCGAGCCGGCGGTCCCGGACGGGTGGGTGGTCGTCGAGGTGCGCGCGGCGTCGCTCAACCACCACGACATCTGGTCGCTACGCGGCGTCGGCCTGCCGCCCGACCGGCTGCCGATGATCCTCGGGTGCGACGCGGCCGGGCTCGACCCCGACGGCAACGAGGTGGTGATCTATCCGGTCGTGGCCGACGAGGGCGATCCGCGGGGCTATTCGCTGTTCTCCGAGCGCTTCCCGGGCACGCTCGCCGAGCGGGTCGCCGTGCCGCGGGAAAACCTGATCCCCAAGCCGGCCGGGGTGTCCTTCGTGGAAGCGGCGTGCCTGCCGACCGCCTGGCTCACGGCGTTCCACATGCTGACCACGCGCGGGCGGGTCGCCGAGGGCTCGTCGGTACTGGTGCAGGGCGCCGGCGGCGGGGTGGCGACGGCGGCGGTCGCGCTCGCGCTCGCGATGGGCAAGAGGGTGTACGCGACGAGCCGCGACCCCGGCAAACGTGAGCGGATCGCCGCGGTGGGCGCCACGGCGGTCGAGCCCGGCGCCCGGCTCCCCGAGCGCGTCGACGTGGTGATCGAGTCGGTCGGCGCACCCACCTTCGACCACTCGATGAAGTGCGCGGCCCCCGGCGCCCGCATCGTGGTGTGCGGCGCGACCGGCGGCCACCTGGCCACGCTCGACCTGCGGCGCTTGTTCGCGATGCGGCTGGAGCTGCTCGGCAGCACGATGGGCACCCACGCCGAGCTCGCGTCGCTGCTCGACCTCTGCGTCGAACGTGACCTGCACCCGGTGATCGACTCGACCTACGGCTTCACGGCGGTGGCCGACGCCTTCGCCCACCTGGAATCGGGCGAGGTGTTCGGCAAGGTGGCGGTCGACTTCATCCACTAAAGGCGGTTGGCCAGTGTGCCCAGGCCGCCGCGGGTGGCGTCCCGGGGGATGCGGGCCTTGGCGGCCTGGTCGCCGTACAGGGTCCAGCGCCAGAAGTCGGTGCTCGCCGCGGCGATGACGTCGAGTTCGGCGCCCTCGGCGACGTGGCCGCCGGCGGGGAAGGTGAGGAACGCCTTGGGCCAGGTCACCGCGTCGTAGACGGCGTGACCGTCGGCGTAGTCGACCGTGCGGTCGCGTTTGCCGTGCACGAAGAGCAGGGGTGCGGCCGGGCCGGTCAATGGGGCCGCGATGACCTGCCGGCCGGCCAGGATGACGCCGGACCTGAGCCGGGTGTCCCGCCGGGCCGAGAACATTCCCAGCGTCGTCACGCCGCCCGCCGAGTGGCCGCCCGCCGCGATCCGCTGGGCGTCGACGCCGCCGCGCCGGGCGACCTCGGTGATCACATGGCTGGCGTCGAGGGGCTGGTTGAGCACGTCGATGGGGTTGAAGTCGGCCGTGGTCCCGGCGGTGTAGGGATAGGACGGCGCCGCGACCACGAAGCCCGCCCGGGCCCACGCCGTGAGCAGCTCGGCGTAATCCTCGGGGACGGCGTTGAGCCCGTGGCTGAAGAGGATCAGCGGGTACGGACCGCCGGCGGCCGGCCGCCAGATCGTCGTGGGCAGCGGACGGTCCTTGCCGCGGGCGAGGGAGAGCTGCTGGGTCCGCACCGCGAAGGTCCCGGTCGGCGCCCTGCCCACCGGCACCGGACCCGCCTGGCCCGATTGCGCCGTCCCCGGCCCGCCGGCGCCCGACTCGCCCGCGCCGGGCTGGTCGGGCGCCGATCGGCTGGGCGGTGGATGGCTGGACGGTGACTGACTGGGCGACGGCGGGGTGCGCGGTGCCCCGGGCGCGCGCGTGGCGGTGCACGCGCCGAGAGCGGCCGTTGCGGCCGTCGCCGCCAGACCCTTGATCACCGTACGCCGATGCACCCGGCCCATTCTGCCGCCGGCCACGGGGAAGGGGCCCGTCGAGGAGTTCAGTTCACGGTAAGGCCGGCAGGGTAAACGGTGCGCGGAAGGCTGCGGCGGCCGGATTCGTCGCCCTCGAGGGTCCAGCGCAGGAAGGCGGTCACCGAATACCGCATGAGGTCGTAGCCGCTGTCGCCGGGACGCAGGTAGGTGGCGTGCGAGTTGTGCTGCATCAGCAGGTACGACTTGGGCCAGGGAACACGGGCGAAGAGCCGGCGGCTGGCGGCCACCCGCACGATCGGGTCGGAGGTGCCCTGGAGGAACAGCATCGTCGCGGGCGGCCCGGCGAACGCGCCCTTCGCCGCCCAGCCCGCCATGATGACGCCGGCGCGCAGCCGCGGGTCGTGGCCGGCGTTGAGCAGCCCGGTGGTGGTGTAACCGCCGGCCGAGTGCCCGACCACGGCGATGTGGTCGGTGTCGATGCGGTGCCACAGCGGGTCGCCCGGGGTGAGGTCGAGCGCCCGCACCCGGGCCAGCACGTAGCGGGCGTCGGCGGGCTGGTTGACGATGTCCGGCCGCCGGAAGTCGTCGGTGAACTCGCTCGTGTGCGGGAAGGTCGGCGCGGCCACCACGAACCCGGCGGCGGCCCAGGCGGCCAGCGCGTCGGCGTAGCGCTCGGGCGAGCCGCTCAGCCCGTGACAGAAGAGCACCAGCGGAAACCGTCCCTCGGCCGGCGGCCGGGCCTTCCACCGCAGCTTCCCCTGCACGACCTTCACCCGCTTCTTCGCGGGCTTCCCGCGCGCGCCGGCAACGCGCGCACCGGAAGCCCGCGCGCCGGAAGCCCGCGCGCCGAAGACCCGCGCGCCGAAGACCCGCTCGCCCGGTGAGCGCTTGGCAGCGGCCCCGATGTCCCAGACTCCGGCCAAGGCCGTTTCGCCGGTGGGGGGCGTCTTCGCCGCCACCGGGTAGAAGACCAGGGTGGGCAGCGGCCGGTCGCCGCCCCGCTCCAGGTGAAGGATGCGAGCGCCCACCGCGTAGGTGACGTGCTCGACGGGTGGCGGAATCACGGCGGCAGGCCGGGGCAAAGGCGGCGCCGCGGCCTCCCGCGAGGACGAGGACGAGGCGGGACCGAAGCAGCCGGCGGCCGTGAGCGCTACGACGAGCGCGACCGCCAGACCGCCCGCCCGCCCCCGCATCCCCATGATCCGAAGCTACGGCGCAACGCGCCCACGAAGGGGTGAAATCGCCAGACCGGGTGCATTCCTCCTGGTACGCGTCATGCCAAGCCGGCAAGACGATGCGGTGCGGTGGTCAGCCGACGAGCGTCTTTTCGCTATGGTCTTGCCCATGTCTGAGAACAGCGTCGATCCGAGCGGCAACACCGAGGCCTTCCGAGCCTTTCAGAGCGCCCCGGCCGAGCCCGCACCCACCACTACTTCCAAGACCCCGCTGATCGTCACCGGCGTGGCCGTCGCCGTGGTGCTCATCGCCGTCATCGTCTGGCTGGCGGCTTAAAGACCTAGCGCGGCCCTCGACTGGTTCGCGATCTCCAGCTCCTCATCGGTCGGCACGACGCACACCGCCACCGGCGAGCCGTCGGGAGAGATGAACGTGTCGCCCGCCGCGTTGCGCGCCGGGTCGACCGCGATGCCCAGCGCCTCCAGGCCCGACAGCGACTCGCCGCGGACGTCGGGGGAGTTCTCGCCCACGCCCGCGGTGAAGGCGATCGCGTCCACCCGCCCGAGGACGGCCAGGTAGGCGCCGACGTACTCCCGGATGCGCCGGGTGTAGACGTCGAAGGCCAGCTTCGCCACCGGCTCGCCCTCGGCGCGTCGCCGCAGCACCGCCCTCAGGTCGTTCTCGCCGGTCAGCCCCAGCAGCCCCGCCTGACGGGTCAGCGACCGCTCGATCTCCTCGATCGGCATGCCGGCCACCCGGTGCAGGTGGAACACGACCGTCGGGTCGATCTCGCCGCTGCGCGTGCCCATCACCAGCCCGCCCTGCGGCGACATCCCCATCGACGTGGCCACGCTCTGCCCGCCCTGGACCGCGCAGGCGCTGGCGCCGTTGCCCAGGTGCAGGGTGATCACGTTGGTGTCCGCCACCGGGCGCCCCAGCAGCGAAGCGGTGCGGCGGGATACGTACGCGTGTGAGGTGCCGTGAAACCCGTATCGCCGGATCTGCCAGCGCGACGCCAGCGAGGCGTCGATCGCCCACGTCACGCCGGCGGGCGGGATCGTGGCGTGGAACGCCGTGTCGAAGACCGCGACCTGCGGCACGTCGGGGAGCAGCTTGCGAGCCACCTCGATGCCGCTCAGCGCCGCCGGGTTGTGCAGCGGCGCGAGCGGGATCAGCGCCTCGATCCGCGACGTCACAGCGTCGTCGATGACCGTGGCCGAGGTGAACTCGGGGCCGCCGTGCACGACCCGGTGACCGACGGCGGCGAGGCCGTCGAGGTCGGTGTCGGACATGATGCGCTGCAGCGCGGCCCGATGGTCGGCGGCATCGCCCCCGGACTCGCCGATCCGCTCGATCAGCCCCTTCGCGACCGTGCCGGCGCCGTCGAAGAGACGGTATTTCACCGACGAGGATCCGCAGTTGAGCACCAGAGCCCGGGTCATCGCACCGCCGCCTGAATCGCCGTGATCGCCACCGTGTTGACGATGTCCTTGACCGTCGCGCCGCGGGACAGGTCGTTGACCGGCCGCCGCAGCCCCTGCATGACCGGCCCGACCGCGACCGCCCCGGCCGAGCGCTGGACCGCCTTGTACGTGTTGTTCCCCGTGTTCAGATCGGGGAACACGAAGACCGTCGCCTTGCCCGCGACCTCGCTCGACGGCAGCTTCGTGGCCGCCACCGCGGGGTCGACCGCCGCGTCGTACTGGATCGGTCCCTCCACCGGCAGGTCGGGCCGCCGCGAGCGCACCAGGGCCGTCGCCGCCGCGACCTTCTCGACATCGGCCCCCGCGCCGGAGCTGCCGGTCGAGTAGGAGAGCATCGCCACCCGCGGCTCGACGCCGAAGGCCGCCGCCGTACGCGCCGAGGAGAGCGCGATGTCGGCCAGCTGCTCGGCGTCCGGGTCGGGGTTGACCGCGCAGTCGCCGTAGACGAGCACCCGGTCGGCGAGCAGCATGAAGAACACGCTGGAGGCGACCGAGACGTCGGGGGTCGTCCGGATGATCTCGAAAGCGGGCCGGATCGTGGCCGCGGTCGTGTGGTTGGCCCCGGAGACCATGCCGTCGGCGAGCCCCTCGGCGACCATCATCGTGCCGAAGTAGTTGACGTCGCGGACCACGTCGTACGCCAGGTCGAGCGTCACGCCCCTCTTCTTGCGCAGCTCGGCGTAGCGCGCGGCGAACCGGTCGCGCCACTCGCTGGTCTCGGTGTCGACCAGCCGCGCGCCGCCGATCGAGACGCCGAGCTCGCGGGCCCGGCGGGTGATCTCGGCCGGGTCGCCGAGCAGCGTGAGGTCGGCGACGCCCCGGCGCAGCAGCGTCTCGGTGGCCCGCAGGATGCGCTCGTCGGCGCCCTCGGGCAGCACCAGGTGGCGGCGATCGGCGCGGGCGCGGTCGATCAGGTCGTTCTCGAACATGAGCGGAGTTACCCGGGCCGAGCGGGCGACGTCGAGCAGGCGGGTCAGTTCGGCGGTGTCGACGCTCTCCTCGAACGCGCCGATCGCCGCCTCGACCTTGCGCGGGGTGCGGGTGCTCAGCCGGGCCTCGATGCGGTCGGCCGAGGCGATCGTGTGATAGCTGTCGGTCGGCACGACCAGCATCGCCAGGCCCGTGTTGAGCCGCTCGATCACCGCGACGGCACGCGGGTCGGGGAACTCGCCGAGGGTCAGCACCAGGCCGGACAGCGTGACGTTGCCGGCGGCGTGCGCGGCGCTGGCGGCGACCAGCAGGTCGGCCCGGTCGCCGGGGGTGATCAGCAGCGCGCCGTCGGTCAGGTGCTCGAGCAGGGTCGGCACGTGGGCGGCGCCGACGACGTAGTCGAGCACATCGCGGTCGAGGGCGCTGTCGCCGCCGGTGACCACGGTGGCGCCGAGCGCGGCGGCCACCTCGGCCACGGTCGGCGCGGCCACCGCCGGAACCTCGGGGATCGCCCAGGTCGGCACGGACAGCCCGGCGGCCGGTAGCGAGACGCCGGCGGGGACCCGGTTGGCGATCACGGCGAGCACGGTCGCCCCGAGGTCGGTCAGCGAGTGGTACGCGCTGCGGGCGGCCGCCCCGAGCGTCTCGTCGTTGCGCCCCTCGCCGCTGATCACCGGAATCACGACGCTGCCGAACTCGGTCGCCAGACGAGTGTTGAAGGCCAGCTCGCGCGGCATCTTGTCGTCGGAGGCAGCGGGGCCGCCCGCGAAGTCGCTGCCGATCACCACGACCGAGGCGCAGCGCCGCTCGACCTCGCGGTAGCGCTCGACGATCCGGCCGATCAGCTCCTCCCACTTGCCGTCGGAGATCAGCGAGCCGGCCACGGCCGCGGTCACCCCGTAGGCATCGGCGTAGGGCGCCATCACCGGATATCGCTCGGTGAGCAGGGAGAGCAGCGGGTCGTCGCCGGACCCGGGGAGCAACGGCCGGAACACGCCGATGCGCGCCACCTGCCGGGAGAGGAGCTCGACCAGACCGAGCGCGACGGTGCCCTTGCCGACACCCGGGCCCAGCCCGGCCACATAGACGCTTCGTGCCACGTCCTCAACCTACCGGCCGCACGATGAACGCCACCGGGTAGGAAGTCCCTACAGCATGTGTCTCAGGTAGCTCTCCGGCGACGTGAGGAAGAGCCGCCACCGCGCGGTCAATTCAAGATCATCCCATTGCGTACGCCGAATGCCGTGCTCCCCGAGCTCGAGGATCGTCGCGCCCGGCAGCGCGGTGAGCAACGGCGAATGCGTCGCGACCACGACCTGCGCCCCGGCCAGGCGCAGCTTGTCGAGATGGGCCACCAGCCGCAGCGTCGACGTGAACGACAGCGGCGCTTCCGGCTCGTCCATGAGGTAGAAGCCGTACCCCCGGAACTTGCGCTCCAGCAGGGTGAGGAAGCCCTCGCCATGGCTGCGCTCGTGCAGGTCGTAGTCGGGGGAGTCGGGCAGGTTCTCGAGGTACGTGTACAGCCCGTGCATCGTCTCGGCCCGCAGGAAGTAGGAGTTGACCCGCTTCCCCGGTGTCCGAGTCACCCGCAGGACGTCGGCCAGGGAAGACTCGGTCAATCGGGTGGAATGCATCGCCCCGCGCGAGCCGCCCTCGAGGTTCAGCCCGGTCACCCCCGCCAGCGCCTCGACGAGCGTGGACTTGCCCGACCCGTTCTCCCCGACCAGAAACGTGACCCCGGCCGGGATGTTGAGCCCATGGGAAAGCACCGCGTCGACCGCGGGTATGCGCGCCCACCAGGCCTTCGGGTCGACCGTGACGCCCGGCGCCCGCTCTATCCGGCGCAGGGGGCGCGGCGAGTCACTCCTCGTCATCCTCGTCGTCGCGGGCCAGCCAGGTGGCGAACCGCTCGATCGGCGTCTCGAACTCCGGGTTCAGGTCGACGAACGTCCGCAACTGTGCGCCCAGCCACTCGAGCGTCACGGTCTCTTCCCCGCGCCGGTCGACCAGCTCCTCGATGCCCCGATCGGTGAAGTACACGAATCCCTCCAAGATGAAAGGGGCGCCGAAGCGCCCCTTCCCCAGTGAACTGTTACGGGCGCGGAAGAGCCGCCTCGATCAGCGCCGACTGCTCGGCGTCGTGCATCTTGGCCGACCCGACCGCCGGAGCTGCCGCCGCCGGGCGCGAGATGCGCCGCAGCCGCACGCCCTCGAGGTGCTCGAGCAGGTTGAGCGCCACGAACGACCAGGCGCCCTGGTTGGCCGGCTCCTCCTGGACCCAGGCGAAGTCCTCGGCGTTCGGGTACTGCGCCAGGATCGCCTTGAGCTCGGACACCGGCAGCGGGTAGATCTGCTCCATCCGGATGATCGCGGTGTCGGTGATGCCGCGCTCGGCCCGGGCCTGGAACAGGTCGTAGTAGACCTTGCCCGAGCAGAGCAGCACCCGCTGGACCGACGAGTTCGCCAGGGGCGTGCCGTTGATCCCGGCGTCGCCGATCACCGGCTGGAACGTGCCGTTGGTGAAGTCGGCCACCGGGGAGGTCGCCAGCTTGTGCCGCAGCAGCGACTTGGGCGAGAACACCACGAGCGGCTTGCGCTTGCCCGACAGGGCCTGGCGGCGCAGCAGGTGGAAGTAGTTCGCCGGGGTGGTCACGTTCGCCACCCGCATGTTGTCTTGCGCGCAGAGCTGGAGGAACCGCTCGGGCCGGCCGGACGAGTGGTCGGGGCCCTGGCCTTCCTGGCCGTGCGGGAGCAGCAGCACCAGCGACGACTGCTGGCCCCACTTCACCTCGCCGGAGGAGATGAACTCGTCCACGATCGACTGGGCGCCGTTCGCGAAGTCGCCGAACTGGGCCTCCCAGAGGACCAGCGCGTCGGGGTTCTCCACCGAGTAGCCGTACTCGAAGCCCATGGCCGCGTACTCGGAGAGCAGCGAGTCGTGGACGAAGAACCGGGCGTTGCCGGTGGTCAGCGACGTGAGCGGCAGGAAATCTTTGCCGGTCTGCGAGTCGACGATCGACGCGTGCCGGGAGACGAACGTGCCCCGCCGCGAGTCTTGCCCGGCGAGCCGGACGGTGATGCCCTGGCCGAGCAGCGAGCCGAACGCGACCAGCTCGCCGAACGCCCAGTCGATGCCGCCCTCGTTGGCCATCTTGGCGCGCCGCTCGAGCAACTGCTGGACCCGCTTGTGCGGGGTGAAGCCCTCGGGCAGCTCGATGTGCGCCTGGCCGACCGAGCGCAGGGCGGCCACGTCGATCGCGGTGTCGACCTGCGGGTCGGGCTGTTCGGAGATGACCCGTGGCCGCGGCGGGGTGCCGGCCGCGTCGCGGGTGGCCTTGAAGACCTGCTCGAGCTGGGACTGGTAATCGCGCAGCTGTTCCTGGGCGTCGTCCACGGTGATGTCGCCGCGGCCGATCAGCTCCTCGGTGTACAGCTTCCGCACCGAGCGCTTGGTGTCGATGATCTGGTACATGCGCGGGTTGGTCATCGAGGGGTCGTCGCCCTCGTTGTGGCCGCGCCGGCGGTAGCAGACCATGTCGATGACGACGTCCTTGTTGAACGCCTGCCGGTACTCGAAGGCCAGCTTGGCGACCCGCACGACGGCCTCGGGGTCGTCGCCGTTCACGTGGAAGATCGGCGCCTGGATCATGCGGGCCACGTCGGTCGAGTACATCGACGAGCGGCTGTACTCGGGCGCCGTGGTGAAGCCGACCTGGTTGTTGACGATCACGTGGACCGTGCCGCCGGTGCGGTAACCGCGCAGCTGGGAAAGGTTGAGCGTCTCGGCGACCACGCCCTGGCCGGCGAACGCGGCGTCGCCGTGCACCAGCAGCGGCAGCACCGTGTAGCCGTGCAGGCCCAGGTCGAGGCGGTCCTGCTTGGCCCGGACGATGCCCTCGAGAACCGGGTCGACGGCCTCGAGGTGGGACGGGTTGGCCACCAGGCTGATCGTGGTGGCGTGCTCGCCGTCGGGCGTCGTGTACTTGCCGGTCTGGCCGAGGTGGTACTTGACGTCGCCGGAGCCGTGGGCCGACTTCGGGTCCATCTGACCCTCGAACTCGTAGAAGATCTTCTCGTACGGCTTGCCGACGATGTTGGCCAGCACGTTGAGCCGGCCGCGGTGGGCCATGCCGATGACCATCTCGTCGAGGCCGGCCTCGGCCGAGGACTGCAGCACCGCGTCGAGCAGCGGGATCAGCGACTCGCCGCCCTCCAGCGAGAACCGCTTCTGCCCGACGAACTTGGTCTGCAGGAAGGTCTCGAAGGCCTCGGCGGCGTTGAGCCGGTTGAGGATGTGCTTCTGCTCGTCCTGGTCGGGCTTCGCGTACTTGATCTCGATGCGGTCCTGGATCCAGCGCCGTTCCTCGGGGCCCTGGATGTGCATGTACTCGATGCCGACCCGGCGGCAGTAGGTGTCGCGCAGCACGCCCAGCACGTCGCGCAGCTTCATGCGCTGCTTGCCGGCGAAGCCGCCGACCGGGAACGTGCGGTCGAGGTCCCACAGGGTCAGGCCGTGCTGGAGAACGTCGAGGTCGGGGTGGCGGCGGATCTCGAACTCGAGCGGGTCGGTGTCGGCCATCAGGTGGCCTCGCACCCGGTACGCGTGGATCAGCTCGACCACCCGCGCGGCCTTGTCGATCTGGCCCTCGGAGGTGCGGGCGACATCGCGCACCCAGCGCACCGGCTCGTACGGGATCCGCAGCGAGGTGAAGATGTCGTCGTAGAAGCCGTGCTCGCCGAGCAGCAGCGCGTGCATCACCTTGAGGAACTCGCCGGACTGCGCGCCCTGGATGACCCGGTGGTCGTAGGTGCTGGTCAGCGTGGTGACCTTGCTGACGCCGATCTCGGCGAGGGTGTCGTCGCTCATCCCGGCGTTCTGGGCCGGGTACTCCATGGCGCCGACGCCGATGATCGCGCTCTGCCCGGTCATGAGACGCGGGATGGAGTGGACCGTGCCGATGCCGCCGGGGTTGGTCAGCGAGATCGTGGTGCCGGTGTAGTCGTCCATGGTCAGCTCGTTGCGGCGGGCCCGCCGGACGACGTCCTCGTACGCCTGCCAGAACTTGCGGAAGTCCATCGTCTCGCAGTTCTTGATGGACGGGACGACCAGCGTGCGGGAGCCGTCCTTCTTCGCCAGGTCGATGGCGATGCCGAGGTTGATGTGCTCGGGCTGCACCAGCGTGGGCTTGCCGTCGACCTCGGCGAACGAGTTGTTCATCTCGGGGTGGCTGACCACGGCGCGGACCAGGGCCCAACCGATGAGATGGGTGAAGCTGACCTTCCCGCCGCGCCCGCGGGCGAGGTGGTTGTTGATCACGATGCGGTTGTCGACCATCAGCTTGGCCGGGACGGCGCGGACCGAGGTCGCGGTGGGCACCTCGAGCGAGGCGTCCATGTTCTGCACGATCTTGGCGGCGACGCCGCGCAGCGTGGTGACCTTGGCGCCCTCGGCGACCTTGCCGTTCGAGGAGGCCGGCGTCGGCGCCGGCTTGGCGGCCGGCGCGGGCTTGGGAGCAGGCTTCGCAGTTTCCGGGACGGTCGGCTTGACCGGGGCCACGGTCGAGGCCGCGGGCGCGTCGGTGCCGGCGCGGGCCGCCGAGGCGGTCGCGTTGGCCGCCTTCGCCTCGTCGGGCGTGACGATCGAACCCGTGGCCATCGCCGGCTTGTAGTCGGCGAAAAAGTCGTGCCAGGCCGGGTCGACGCTCGTGGGGTCGGCCAGGTACCGCTGGTACATCTCGTCGACGATCCACTCGTTGGGACCGAAGTCCGCGAGTGGGTTGTCACGCGAAGTCTGCTGGGTCGACACTTTCGTGTTCGCCTCTTTCACCGTGTTTGTCAGCACGCGACTGGCTCGTCACATGGGACGGGAAGAATTCGGTGTCCAGGCTACGCCGTCCCGGGGCATGGCTCGTCGCCGCGTCGGGTGTCCGAACGCGGAAACCTTTAGTTGAGCCTTCAGTCTTCTCATGGGGTGGCGGGTGGGGGCGGTTGGACGGGGTTAACTGATATCGCGACGCTTTGTGATCAGCGTACCGACCACGCCGGCGACCGCCGCGTAGCCGATCAACACGGCGGCGCCGACCCAGCGCGGAGGGTTACCGGGAAGCTCGGTTCCGGAGAGCATCAGCTGCGAGGCGGTCGTCGGCACCAGGACCTGGAGGTTCTCGAACCACTGGGCCACGTAGTTGGTGAGCAGCGCGAAGATCACCTGGAACACCGAGGTGCCGATCGTATAGACGATGCCGAGGATCAGCGTCGCCGCCAGCTGACTGCGAATGAGCACGCCGAGGCCGACTCCCAGCACCGCCCACAGCACGAAGGCCAGCGCGTTGAGCCCGATGGATCGCCAGACCGCCGGCTCACCCAGTTGGGTGGGCAGGTTCAGCGCGTCCATGATGATCGGGACCAGCAGCAGGTCGAGCAGCGTGGTGAGCGCCCAGACCAGCAGCGCCACGATGACCCCGGCGCCGAGCTTGGCCAGGATGACCGCTTCCCGCCGCGGCGTCACCAGGAACGTCGTGGTCGCGGTGAGGTGGAAGAACTCGCTGGTCACGATGATCGCCGAGAGCAGCAGGACGATCAGCACGCCCATGTACTGCCCGGTCGTGTACATGTTGGTGGCGATGTTGATCGGCAGGCTGGCCGCGTCGACCTGCGCCTGGCCGTCCGCCCCGCCGCCGTCCGCCTGGCCGCTGACCAGCGCGTACGAGCTCAGCCAGTTGAAACCGAGGCTGGCCGCGTAGAGCGGGAGCAGGATGAGGCCCATGATCCACCAGATGGCGGTGGTGCGGAGCTTGAAGAGCTCGGCGTTGACCAGTCTCATCGGATGCCCGCCATTCCGGCCGTGAGCTGAAGGAAGACCTGTTCGAGATCGCCGCGCTCGGGGGTGAGCTCGTGCAGCTCGACCGAGGCGGTGAAGGCGGCGTGCCCGATCGCGGCCGCGTCGACGCCGCTGACCAGCAGCGAGCCGTCGGGCTGCGGCGACACCGCGGCGTTGATCTTGACGAGCGCGTCGCCCAGCTCGGCGGCCTGCGGCGTGCGCACCCGCACCTGGGCGGCGCCCATCGAGCCCAGCACGTCGTCGACCGGGCCCTGCCGGATCAGCTTGCCGGCCGCCATGATCACCACGTCGTCGGCGAGCATCTGCATCTCGCCGAGCAGGTGGCTGGAGACCAGAACCGTGCGGCCCTCGGCCGCCAGCGCCTTGAGCAGGTCGCGCATCCAGCGGATGCCCTCGGGGTCGAGGCCGTTGGCCGGCTCGTCGAGCACCAGCACCCGCGGGTCGCCGAGCATGGCGGCGGCGATGCCGAGCCGCTGCTTCATGCCGAGCGAGTACCCCTTGAACTTGCGCTTGGCGGCCGGGGTGAGCCCGGTCAGCTCGAGCACCTCGTCGGCCCGGGTGTCGGGCAGCCCGGCCGCGCGGCAGACCATGCGCAGATGGTTGCGGCCGGTGCGGCCGCGGTGCGCGCTGGACGCCTCGAGGACGGCGCCGACGTGCTTGATCGGGTCGTGCAGCTCGACGTACTTGCGGCCGCCGATGGTGGCCGTGCCGGCGGTCGGTGTGACCAGGCCGAGCAGCATGCGCAGCGTGGTGGTCTTGCCGGCGCCGTTGGGCCCGAGGAACCCGGTGACCCGCCCGGATCGAACGGTGAAGCTGAGGTCGTCGACCGCGCGCAGCTTCTTGTACTGCTTGGTGAGGTGATCGACGACGATGTCGTCGGTCGCTGGCCCGCTCATCGAGGCTGCTCCCTTCGGTCCGGGCTCGGGAGGATCAACGTACTAGGCGACGGCTATCCATGTGGCCCGGGCCGCGGCCATCGGCGCGCCGCTCTCGCCGTACAGGATGGAATCGACCATGGACTTGCGACCGGAGCTCGCGGTCGGCCGGCCGGCCACGACGCAGCTCGCGCCGGGTTTGGGCAGCTCATCGACGGTGACCGCGATGCGGCCGAGCACGAACGTCCGCCCTTCGACCAGCGCGGTCCAGCCCCCGGGGCAATCGAGCGCCGCCCAGATCGTCGCCAACTCGACATCCGCCGGCACCGTCCAGGGCGCCGCCATCCGGCCGTCGCCGAGCGGTCCCGGGAAGATCCGCAGCCCGTCCGGGTGCTCGGGCCCGCACACATAGCAGGTGGGGAAGGGGTGTTCGGCGAAGCCCGGGTAGCTGCGCGAGGCCTCGACGGCCTCGGCGAATGGCACAAAAGCGGGGAATTCCGAGAAATCAGGACGATCAGCGGGCGCGAGCTGGGCGATCAAGGTCCCGCCGTCATCGCGTACGTCTTCGTGAGTCACCGAAAGCGGCGTGTCCAGCGGCGGCGGCAGCCGCAGCGTCACCTCCATCGAAGGACCGCCGGCCCGAGCCCCCGCGGCGGTGACGAACGCGCCCGCCGACCATCCCCCGTTGCCCGTGCCCGGCGGCCCGTTGAAGCGTGCCGGGATCCGGCATCCGGCCACCCCGCCCGCCGCCCTTGAACGGTCTGAAGCATCCATGATTTGAAGGCTCGCACAAGGCGTTCATTTTTCGGCCACTAATCGCCACCAAGGCCGACATTCCATCGGCAGGTGTCGCCCTTACACAGATCACATGGCAGTTCTTCTGACCGCCCCCGCATCCACCGGGACCAGCGGCTACACGTTGCTGATCGCCGACGACTCCAGCCAGGTGGCCGCCGCGCAGCGGCTGCGCCACGATGTGTTCGCCGGCGAGCTCGGCGCCCGTCTCCCCGCGACCGCGGACGGCCGGGACGTGGACGAGTTCGACGAGCACTGCGACCACCTGATCGTCCGCGACGACGAGACGGGCCAGGTGGTCGGCACCTACCGGATGCTTCCCCCCAAGGCAGCCGAGCGGGCCGGACGTCGTTACGGCGACGGCGAGTTCGACCTCAGCGGGCTGCGTCCGCTGCGCGACCAGCTGGTCGAGACCGGGCGCTCCTGCGTGCACCCCGACCACCGCACCGGCGCGGTGGTCAACCTGATGTGGGCGGGCATCGCCCGCTACCTGCACCTCAAGAACCTGCGCTGGCTCGGCGGCTGTGCCTCGGTGCCGCTGGCCGACGGCGGCGCGACGGCCGCCGGGGTCTGGGCTCGTGTGCAGTCCAAGCACCTGTCGCCGCCGGCGCTGCGGGTCAAGCCGCGGGACAACTGGCTGCTGCGCACCGAGCTGGCCGGCGACCCCAAGATGCAGCCGCCCGCGCTGCTCAAGGGCTACCTGCGGATCGGCAGCTGGGTGTGCGGCGAGCCGGCCTACGACCCCGACTTCGACTGCGCCGACTTCTACGTGCTGTTCTCGATGGACCGGCTGGACCCGCGGTACCGCCGGCACTTCCTGGGGGCGGCGCGATGATGTGGCAGCCCGTCTCCGGATGCGGTGACCAGTGCCGCGACGGCGCCGACCCGCACGCGGCACGCGGTGTCGCGATGCTGCGGATGGTGACGCTCGCCGTCGTGCTCGTCGGGGGATTTCTCCTGGTGCCGCTCCTGCGGGGCAACGCGCTGCGGGCACTGGCCCGCACGATGCTCGCGGTTCTCGGCATCAAGCTGGTCCGGCAGGGGCCAGGGCTGCGCCCGGGCAGCCTGCTCACCGCCAACCACGTCTCGTGGCTGGACATCCTGGTGCTGCTGGCGGTGGCGCCTGTCCGGCTGGTGGCGAAGGGCGAGGTCGGCGGGTGGCCGGGCATCGGCGCGCTGGCCGGTCTCTCCGGCGCGATCTTCATCGACCGGTCGCGGCCGAAGGCGCTGCCGACCACGGTGGCCGAGGTGACCGCCGCGCTGCGAGCCGGGCGGACGGTCGCGGCCTTCCCGGAGGGCACGACGTTCTGCGGCGCCGGCCAAGGCCGGTTCCGTCCGGCGCTGTTCCAGGCGGCGATCGACGCGAAGGCGCCGGTCGTCCCGGCCTCGATCCGGTACGACACCAGCGCGGCGGCGTTCATCGGCGACGACACGCTCTTCGACTCGGTACGCCGGGTGGCCGCGCTACGGTCGCTGACGGTGACCCTGGTGACCGGGCCGGCTCTGCGTCCCGCGCCCGACGCCGACCGGCGCACGCTCGCCCGTGCCGCACAGTCCTCGCTCGGCCCATCGGGGTACCGCCTGGCGGCCTGAATCTGAAAACTTTCACAGACAACTTTCAGTCGCTGTGCAGCGGGAGTGCAGCGGATTGATAAACAATGGGTCACATGGCAGCTCAGACCCAGCCCAAGCAGAGTGAGGCGAAGCTCCTCGTCGTCGAGGACGACGCCAACATCCTGGAGCTCCTTTCCGCCAGCCTGCGCTTCGCCGGGTTCGACGTCAGCACCGCCACCAGCGGCAGCGCTGCCGTCAGCGCGGCGAAGAACGCGACGCCCGACCTGGTCGTTCTCGACGTCATGCTGCCCGACCTCGACGGTTTCGAGGTCATCCGGCTCATGCGCGAGGGCGGGCAGCGCACGCCCGTGGTGTTCCTGACCGCCCGCGACGGCACCGAAGACAAGATCCGCGGCCTTACGCTCGGCGGCGACGACTACGTGACCAAGCCGTTCAGCCTCGAGGAGCTCACCGCCCGCATCCGGGCCGTGCTCCGCCGCACCACGGCCGGCGACGAGGAGCCGTCCCGCCTGGTCTTCGCCGACCTCGAGCTCGACGAGGAGACGCACGAGGTCTACCGGGCCGGCAACCGCGTGCAGCTGTCGCCGACCGAGTTCAAGCTCCTGCGCTACCTGATGCTCAACGCCAACCGCGTGCTGTCGAAGGCGCAGATACTCGACCACGTCTGGAAGTACGACTTCCGCGGTGACGACAACATCGTCGAGTCGTACATCTCCTACCTCCGGCGCAAGGTCGACAACGTTCAGCCGCGCCTGATCCACACCCTGCGCGGCGTCGGGTACGTGCTGCGCAAACCCGCCGTCTGAGCCCCCGGTGACGCTGACCGAACGAGTGCGCAGCTCCCTCCCGGCGCAGCCCAACCTGCGCCGCGTCTCGCTGCGCACCAAGCTGGTCGCGTCCGTGCTGATCCTGGTCTTCGCGGCGCTCACGCTGATCAGCCTGGCCAGCACGTACGCGCTGCACAGCTACCTGGTCTCGCGGATGGACGGGCAGCTGCGCGCGTTCGCGGCCACCTCGGTGGCGGCCCAGCGCGCCGCCGAGCTGAACATGGGCCAGCAGTACTCGGTGGTGATGCCACCCGACTTCATGGCCGCGGTGAAGTCGACGAGCGGGGTCGGCCCGGTCTTTCCCAAGAGCCTCTCCATCTCCCAGCCCGACCAGCCGCCGTTCCTGAACGACGTGGACACGATCAACTCGCACGTGGACACGCCGTACACGGTCCGCTCGAACAACGGCAAGTCCCTGTGGCGGATGCTGGTCGTCCCGTTCGACAACGGCAACTGGCTGTACGTCGGGCAGCGGATGACCGGCATCGACGAGGCGATCGCCCAGCTGGTCCGCGCCGACGTGCTGGTCGGCGTCGGGGTGCTGATCGCGCTGGCCGCGGTCGGCGCGGCGCTGGTGCGGCAGAGCCTGATCCCGCTGCTCCAGATCGAGCGCACGGCCGCCGCGATCGGCGCCGGCGATCTCTCCCAGCGCGTGCCCGACCCCGAGGACCACGACGGCGTCGAGCCCACCACCGAGCTGGGCCGGCTCTCGCGGGCGCTGAACGCGATGCTCGCCCAGATCGAGGCGGCGTTCATCGCGCGAGCCGAGTCCGAGCAGGCGGCCCGGCACGCGGCCGAGGCCGCCCAGCTCTCCGAGGCGCGGGCGCTGGCCTCCGAGGCCAAGATGCGGCAGTTCGTGGCGGACGCGTCGCACGAGCTGCGCACCCCGCTGACTACCATCCGCGGCTTCGCCGAGCTGTTCCGCCAGGGCGCCGTCACCGACTCCGAGGACGTGGCCAAGCTGGTCCGCCGGATCGAGGACGAGGCCGCCCGGATGGGCCTGCTCGTGGAAGACCTGCTGTTGCTGGCCCGGCTCGACCGGGAACGGCCGCTCAACCTCGGCCCGGTCGAGCTGCCGGTGCTCGCGCTCGACGCGGTGCAGGCCGCCGAGGCGATGGCGCCCGAGCGCGAGATCTCCCTCCAGGTGCGCGATCGACCGGACCGGCTCGTGGCGTACGGCGACGACGCGCGGCTGCGGCAGGTGATCGGCAACCTGATGACCAACGCCCTGGTGCACACCCCACCCGAGGCCAAGGTGACCCTGCGGCTGTTCGCCGAGCCCGGCAACCGGGCGGTCGTGGAGATCAGCGACACCGGGCCGGGTCTTTCCGCCGAGCAGAAGGCGCACGTGTTCGAGCGGTTCTACCGCGTCGACGAGGCGTG
>NZ_JBITDW010000001.1:588216-699835 GCF_044454685.1 Actinoplanes sp. NPDC051513 | reverse complement strand
CAACCGGGCGGTCGTGGAGATCAGCGACACCGGGCCGGGTCTTTCCGCCGAGCAGAAGGCGCACGTGTTCGAGCGGTTCTACCGCGTCGACGAGGCGCGGACCAGGCGGACCGACCGGACGGCGACGGGCACCGGTCTGGGGCTCGCCATCGTCGCGGCGATCGTCCGATCGCACCAAGGGACCGTCGAGGTGATCAGCGAACGGGGCAGGGGAGCCACCTTCCGCGTCACGTTGCCCACCCTAAATCCCGACAAAAGCTTCACAGAAAACATCCAGGCGTAACACAGTCTGATACGAGCAGGGCGGGGCAAGGTGGGTGGCATGAACGAGAACGAGACCGACCCGCGACCCGCGGACGCCTCCTTTGAGAGCAGCAGCGCCTCCTCGGAGAGCGGCAGCCCGGAGCGGGGCGCGTCTGAGCAGCCGACCGTCGCCGTGCAGCCGCACGCCGGCCAGCCGGGCGAAGCCACGCAACAGCAGTGGAGCGCCCCGGTGTCGGGTGCGCCTCAATCCGGCACGCCGTGGCAGCAGCCGCCGGCGCCCCAGCCCCCGCAGGCGCCGCAGTCCCCGTGGCAGCAGCCGGGCTACCAGCAGCCGTACGGCCAGCAGCACGCCTACCCGCAGCAGGCCGGCTACCAGCAGTACGCCCAGCAGTCCGCCTACGCCAACGCGTGGAACAACGGCACGCAGACCCAGACCCAGACCCCGGCGCAGCCGGCGGTCGAGGGCCAGCCGATCTGGCAGCCCACCGAGGGGCAGCCGGCCTGGGCCGCGCCCGTCGGCGGCGACCAGCGCCCGCCGTCCAACGGTCGGGGCCGCAAGATCTTCGTGGCCGGCGCCGCCGCCGTGCTGATCGCGCTCGCCGCGGGTGGTGTGGGCGCCGCGACGGCCCTGGCCTTCGACAACGACGGCTCGAACCCGACCGCGCAGACCAGCAACTCCTCGGTCACCCGCGTGGTCGACCGCTCGTCGCTCTCCCAGATCGCCTCGTCGGTGCAAGACAGCGTCGTGTCGATCACCACCGATTCGGGCGAGGGCTCCGGCGTGATCCTCACCGCCGACGGCTACATCGTCACCAACAACCACGTGGTGGCGACCGCCCAGGGCGACACCGTGACGGTGATCTTCGCCGACGGCAAGAAGGTGCAGGCCACGATCGTCGGCACCGACCCGCGCACCGACCTGGCCGTGGTCAAGGCGGGCGGCGTCTCGGGCCTGCACGCCGCCAAGTTCGGCAGCAGCGCCAACATGCAGGTCGGCGACACCGTGCTGGCGATCGGCAGCCCGCTCGGCCTCGAGGGCTCGGTCACCGCCGGCATCATCAGCGCCAAGGACCGCACCATCCAGTCCTCCAGCGACGACGACCAGCAGCAGAGCCCGTTCGGTGGCAACCAGCAACAGCAGCAGCAATCGGCCAGCACCACGATGTCCGGCCTGCTACAGACCGACGCGCCGATCAACCCGGGCAACTCCGGTGGCGCCCTGGTCAACGTCAACGGCGAGGTCATCGGCATCAACTCGGCGATCGCCACCCAGGGGCAGAGCTCCGGCAACATCGGCCTCGGCTTCGCGATCCCCAGTGACAAGGCGAGCAAGGTCGCCAACGACCTGATGGCCGGCAAGAAGGTCAGCCACCCGGCGCTCGGCGTCAGCGTGGCCGACGCCGAGAACGGCGGCGCCCTGGTCTCCAACGTCACGGCCAACAGCGCGGCCGCCAAGGCCGGCCTTCAGCAGGGCGACGTCGTCACCGCGGTCGACGGCAAGGCGATCGACGACTCCAACGACCTGGTCGCCGCGGTGCAGGCCGGCACGGTTGGTCAGAAGATGACCATCGACTTCACCCGGGACGGTGCGAAGAAGCAGGTCACGGTCACCCTGTCCGAGGCCGAGTAAGACCATCTCCCTCCCCGCTGCGGCGGGCGATGTGACAAGGGGGTTGTCACATCGCCCGCCGCACGCATGTGTATGCCGTTAATCAGGGACTTTTGAGGCTCAACCACCGCGTTTCGCCGCCGGGGACTCGCCTTTGAGCTGGCCGACCGCCTACTCTCCATTCCGCCATCGGCGGCGACCAGAGAGGCCCCCTCAGGTGACCTACGTCGAGACCCGGATGAACGTCTGGGAAGCCCTGGCCGGCCGGGCCCCGGGCGAGCCCGGCGGGCCCGTGGACCCCGGTCTGTGGGGCGCCGTCGTCGATCGGCTCAATCCGGCCCGGGCCCGGCCCGTGCTGCGCGCCGGCATCGAGGCGGTACAACTGACCTCCGCCCGCGGCGACGCGTACATCATGCTGCGCTCGCCCGACGACGGCGCCCGCGCCGGATATCTGCGGCTCACCCCCGAGGAATGGCAGCTCGCCCTGCTGATGGACGGGCAGAGCACGGTCGCCCGGCTGGTCGCCGAGTTCGCGCGCATCGCCGGCCGGCTCGCCCCCGACGAGGTCCGCCGCGTGGTGGCCGACCTGGCCGGCAACCGCATGCTCGACGAACTGCCCACCGACGCGTTCCGCCCGGTGCAGGAAGCCCGGCGCAAGGCGCTGCCCGAGCGGGTCGGCAACTCGATGCTCGCCGCCGCGCGCGGCCGCCGGATGCTCGTCTTCGACGTCGACAGCCTGATGACCGGGCTCTACCGGGCCGGCGGCCGGTTCTTCTTCGGCACCGGCGCGTTCGTGGCCACCGCCGTGCTCGCCGTTCTCGGCGTCGGCCTGTTCGCCGCCACCTGGGCGCGGGGCAGCCGGTCGATCTTCCTGACCGGCGACTCGTACCTGCTCGGCGCGGTCGTGCTGGTCGTGCTGAACGCGATCGTGCTGATCGCCCACGAGCTCGCCCGCGGGCTCGCCACCAAGGCCGCCGGGCGCGAGGTGCCCGCCGCCGGCCTGCTCGTCTACTTCGGCATCCCGTCGTTCTTCGTCGACACCACCGATGTCTGGATGGCCGGCCGCCGTGCCCGCATGCTGGTGGCCGCCGCCGGACCGGGGAGCGCGCTGTTGCTGGCCGGGCTCGTCCAGCTCGGCGGCCTCGCCATCCCGGCGCTCTCCGGACTCGCGTTCAAGCTCGCCTTCCTCTGGTACCTGAACGCGTTCTTCCAGCTCAGCCCGTTCCTCCCGCTCGACGGGCACTACCTGCTGATGGACTGGCTGGAGATTCCGCAGCTGCGCGCCCGCGCCCTCGCCTGGGTCGGCGGCCGGCTGCGCGGGCGCCCGCCGCGCTGGTCGGCGCTCGACCGCGAGGGCCGGCTCATCGCCATGTACGGCAGCCTCTCCATGGCCTGGCTCGCGCTCGCCGCCGTGCTCACCTACCGGGTCTTCGACGACCGCATCTCGGGCCTGGCCACCGGCCTCTGGCACGCCGGGCTGCTCGGCGTCCTGCTGCTGATCCTGATCGTCCTCGGGCTCGGCGCGCCCGCCGTCTTCTTCATGCTGGCCCGCCTCACCCGCTGGTGGCGCCGCTCGCGCCGGCAGCGCGCCGAGAACGACCGGGAGGCCGACAGCCCGCGCCGGCTCGCCGCGCTGCGCGCCTCCGACCTGGGCGGCCTGCCCGAGCCGGCGCTGGCCGGCCTGGCCGCCCGTGCCCGGTGGGTGCACCCGCCGACCGGCCGCCAGGTGGTGCAGGCCGGCGGCTCGCAGTCGGCCGTCTACGTAGTCGTCGAGGGCGCGCTGCAGGGCCGCAAGCCCGGCGACCCGCCCGGCACGGTCCGCCATCACGTCGGCCCCGGCGGCGTGGTCGGGCTGGTCAACGCCATCACCGGCCGTTCCACCCAGCTCGACTGGCACACGGCCGGCACCGCGCTGCTCTACATCCCGAGCGCCACGGTGGCGAGCGTGGTCGGGCCGCTGCCCGGGCCGCCGCCGCAGGACCGGGCCGAGGCCGAGGCGCTGTTCGCGGACACCCCGGCGCTGGCCGGGCTCGCCGTCGACCAGCGGCTCGCGCTGATCGCCTCGGCCCACCCGGTCGACCTCGAGCCGGGCGCGCCGGTGGTCCTGCCGGGACCGACCCACGCGGTCGTCGTCGAGTCGGGCGTGATCGCCATGCCCGACGGCGTGGAGCTGCGGCGGGGCACGCTGGTCGGCCCGGTCGGCGACGGCGAGCCGGGCATGGTGGCGCAGAGCCTCACCCCCGTACGCCTCTGGGTCCTGCCCGACGCCTCCGACCTCCCGCCGCTGGTCGGCGCCGCCCACCGCCCCGGATCGCCGATGCCGGTCGGCGCCCTGCGCCCCGGATCGCCGGCGCCCGACGCCTACCCGCCGCTCAAGGTGCCGCCGGGCCCGCCCGAGGGCATCGACGACCAGTCGGTCGACCGCCGGTTCGAGGGCCGGCTGTGGTGGCTCACGGTGATCCTGCTGGTGGTGGCGCTGGTGCTGGTCGGGCTGAGCTTCCGGCCCGGGCCGGCGTGGGCCGAGATGCCGCGCGACCAGGTGCTGCTCACCGTCGACCGGGGACGGGCGAACGCGACCGTGGACGGATCGGTGGACGCGTTCGGGCCCGGCTCGTCGCGCTACGTCGGCCAGGGTGTGCAGGTCGAGGTGCCGACCGGGTCGACGGCGCGGCTGACGTTCCCGGGCGGCGGGGTGGCCGTGCTCTGCGCGGGCTCGCGACTCCAGCTCGGCGGCCTGGCGGTCGAGGGCGGGCGGCACCAGTCGCCGACGGGCGCGCTGACGCTGCAGGCCGGGCGGGTGCTCGCCGACACCGCCGGCACCAGCGGGGCCTTCAACCCGCTGCGGCTCACGATCGCCCGTGCGCAGGGCGACGTGGTCAACTCCGGGGCCGCCTGGTATTCGGTCGAGGCCGACGCGGTGACCGTGTCGACCGGCAAGGTCTCGGCGGGCGGGACCGCCGGCCAGGCGACCGGGGACGACCTGACCTGTGGTGACGGGGTGGCGGTGACGCCGCCGTCCGAGGGGGCCACGCCGTCGGAGGAGCCGACGCCCTCCGAGGAGGCGACGACGTCGGAGGAGCCGAGCGCCGAGCCGTCGGTGAGCGCCACCACCGAGCCGGCCGAGACGACCGAGCCGACCGAGGAGGCGACCACGACGGAGCCGACGCAGGAGGCCACCACCACGCGGCCGCCCACGACCCGGCCGACGACGACCAGGCCGACGACGGCGCCCACCACGACCAACCCGACGACGGCGCCCACGACCGCCCCGACGACCGCCCCGACAACCGCTCCGACCTCGGAGCCGGCAACGCCCGCCCAATCGTCTGTGGGGGCGAGCGTTACACCGTAGGTAACGTCGGGGGCGTGCTCTGCTGGTTCTGTGTCGAGTCCGCCCGGGCCACCTGCCGCTTCTGCGGGCGGGGGGTCTGCCCCGATCACGCCCGGTTCGGGCCCTACATCCTCCAGGTGAGCCACTCCGACTCCCGGCAGCGGGTCGAGGCGCTCGTCGTCGAGGACGCCGTGCAATGTGGCACATGCCGGCCACGTCCATCCCCCGTGGCGATGCCGGAACTGGACTGACGGCCCTATCGTCTAGGGATGACCCAACAGGACGGCGATGACCTCGGTGTCTGGTCGGAATTCGGCACCGCGGCGGGCATGACGATGCGCGGGCTGGCCGGTGGCGGCGACGCGCCCGGCGAGCCGCACGTGGGCCTGGGCGATCGGCCCGATCTGGACGGTTTGCCGCCCGTGTCGGCCAAGTCCGGCTTGGGCGACGCGCCGGCGAACCTCGGCGAGGCGGTCCGCGACGTCAGCGAGCGCGTGCAGGCGGCGGCCCCGCCCAAGGGCTATCACAACCGGGTGGACGCCGACGGCGACAGCCACCTCGACAAGGCGAGCTACCGCGGCGACGGCCACGGCGGCGCCGAGATCGTGGTCGACCTCGACCGCGACGGCCACGCCGACTTCATCGGCCACGACACCGACCTCGACAACCGGGTCGACTTCGCCGACTACGACAAAGATCACGACGGCCTCTTCGAGAAGCGCATGTACGACGACAACAACGACGGCATCCTCGACCGCGCCGAGTGGACGCACGACAGCTGATCAGAGTTCATCTATTTACATTTACAGTTAACAGTCCTAATAATCAGCCATGCCCCGATCGATGACCTTCGCCATGGTCGTATCCCTCGCTGCCGCCGGCACTACCGTCTACCTCGCCTCCTCGGCCAGCGCCGCGACCGCCTGCGCCCCCGCGTGGAGCGCCACCGCCGTCTACGTCGGTGGCAACTCCGCTTCGCAGAACGGCCACAACTACACCGCCAAGTGGTGGACCCAGAACGAATCCCCCGCAACCCACTCCGGCCAGTGGGACGTCTGGGCCGACAGCGGCGTCTGCGGCGGCACCACGCCGCCGACGACCCCACCCACGACGTCGCCCACCACGACACCGCCCACCACGCCACCCACCACACCCCCGACGACGCCACCCACGTCGCAACCTCCGGTGATCGGCCTCCCCAAGCACGCCCTGATCGGCTACCTGCACGCGAGCTTCGCCAACGGCTCCGGCTACGTGCGCATGGCCGACGTGCCGAACGACTGGGACATCATCAACCTGGCCTTCGGCGAGCCCACCTCGGCCACCTCGGGCACCATCCGCTTCACCCTGTGCCCCGCGACCGAGTGCCCCGGCGTCGAGACCGAAGCCGCCTTCATCGCCGCCATCAAGGCCAAGCGGACGGCCGGCAAGAAGGTCCTGCTCTCCATCGGCGGCGCGAACGGCCAGGTCCAGCTCACCACCACCGCCGCGCGGGACGCCTTCGTCAGCTCGGTGAGCGCCATCATCGACAAGTACGGCCTGGACGGGGTCGACATCGACTTCGAGGGGCACTCGCTGTCGCTGAACACCGGCGACACCGACTTCAAGAACCCCACCACGCCGGTGATCGTCAACCTGATCAGCGCCCTCAAGACGCTGAAGGCCCGCTACGGCGCCGGCTTCGTGCTGACCATGGCCCCCGAGACGTTCTTCGTCCAGCTCGGCTACCAGTACTACGGCTCCGGCCCGTGGGGCGGCCAGGACCCGCGCGCCGGCTCCTACCTGCCGGTCATCTACGCCGTCCGCGACTTCCTGACCATCCTGCACGTCCAGGACTACAACTCCGGCTCCATCATGGGCCTGGACAACCAGTACCACTCCATGGGCGGCGCCGACTTCCACATCTCCATGACTGACATGTTGATGGCCGGCTTCCCGGTGGCGGGCAACACCGCGAATGCCTTCCCCGCCCTGCGCGAGGACCAGGTGGCGTTCGGCGCTCCCAGCTCGGTCAGCGCCGGCAACGGCTACGTGGCCCCCGCCGCCGTCCAGCAGGCGGTGGGCTGCCTGGTCAGCGGCTCGAACTGCGGCGGCTACTCCCTGCGAAGCGGCACCAACCCCAACTTCCGGGGCCTGATGACCTGGAGCATCAACTGGGACAAGTTCTACGGCTGGGAGTTCCAGAACCAGAACGGCAAGTACATCAAGGCCCTTCCCTGACCAGAGGCTGACGCCACGGGCCGGTGCCCCGTCGACCTGGTGAACCCGGGCCGGCGGGGCGCCGATTCTCGCTGAGCAGGTCAATTGACGCATGCTAGGCCGCTCCCTCCCTACCTAGGGTCAGGTGACCCACACTCAGGGAGGTTGACGTGGCCAAGAACGTCTTGGTGAGCGGCGCGTCCAGCGGGTTCGGTCTGATGACCGCGCATGCGCTGGCCGACGCCGGTCACACCGTGTTCGCCGGCCTGCGGGACATCGGTGGCCACAACGCGGCCGCGGCGGCGGCCGCCACCGACTACGCCAAGCAGAACAATGTGGATCTGCGCGTGGTCGAGATCGACGTGACCGACGAGGAGTCGGTGCGGCGGGCCGCCGGGGACGTGCTCGGCCAGGCGACGGCGCTGGACGTGCTGGTGCACAACGTCGGGCACATGGTGGTCGGTCCGGCCGAGGCGTTCACGCCGGAACAGCTCGCCGGCCTGTACGACACGAACGTGCTCGGTGCGCATCGGCTCAACCGGGCGTTCCTGCCCGCGATGCGCGAGCGCCGGGACGGTCTCCTCGTGTGGATCGGCAGCACGAGCACACGCGGCGGGACACCGCCCTACCTCGGTCCCTACTTCGCCGCGAAGGCGGGCATGGACGGCCTCGCCGCGACGATGGCCTACGAGGTGGCGCGATTCGGGATCGAGACCACGATCGTCGTCCCGGGGTCGTTCACCCACGGCACCAACCACTACGCGCACGCCGGCAGCCCGGCGGACACCGCGGTCGCGGCCGAGTACGACCGGCTGTACCCGCTGCTGATGGAGCAGATCGGGCAGCGGATGGCGGCGCTGGAGCCCGCCGACGCCGACCCCTCGCGAATCGCCCGGATGGTCGTCGACGTCGTCGCGACCGAGCGCGGCAAGCGGCCGTTCCGGGTCCACTACGACCCGGCCGACGACGGCGCCGCGGTGGTCAACGCGGTCGCCGACCGGATCCGCGCCGAGTTCATCGGCCGCCTCGGCCTCGCCGAGCTGCTGCACCCCACGATCCACCGAGAAGGGACACGGACATGACCGGGAAACTCGCCGGCAAGACCGCCATCGTCGGCGGCGGCACCGACAACATCGGCAAGCTGTTCGGCCAGGCGCTCGCCGAGGACGGCGCGAACGTCATGCTGCACTACCACAGCGCAAGACGGGCTCAGGAGGCCGAGAACGCGGTCAAGGACCTGGAGGCGCTCGGCGTCAAGGCGGCGTCCTTCCAGGGCGATCTGACCGACACCGCAAACATTCCGCGCCTCGTCGACGCCACGATCGAGCAGTTCGGCAGCTGGGACATCCTGGTCAACACGACCGGGCTGATCGTGCGCAAGGCGCTGGCGGACACCACCGAGGACGAGTACGACCGGTCGTTCGCGATCAACGCGAAGGTCCCGTACTTCCTCATGAAGGAGGCCGCCACGAAGATGGCCGACAACGGCCGGGTGATCAACATGGTCACCACGCAGGTCGCGGTCACCGCGGCGACCTATTCCGCGTACGCCGGCAGCAAGGCCCCGGTCGAGCACTTCACCAAGGCGTTCGCCAAGGAGGTCGGCCCCCGCGGCGTCACCGTCAACTGCATCGCGCCCGGACCGCAGAAGACCAGGTTCTTCTACGACGCCGAGACTCCCGAGACGGTCGCCTGGCTCAGCAGCATGACCATCAGCGGCGACGTGGGCGACCCGGTCGACATCGTGCCGGTGATGCGGTTCCTGGTCTCCCCGGAGACCCGCTGGGTCACCGCGCAGACCGTGTACTGCAACGGCGGCATGATCTCGCCGATCAACTGACCCCGACGTGACCTACCCGTCGCTGGCCGACCCGCCGTTTCGCAGTGACCTTCTCGCACCGGAGGGTGGGGTCTTACGCGGAGGCGATGGCGTTGTGCACGGCGACGCGGTGGGTGTCGGGGTTGGACCACGACCAGTTGGGGTGCGCCCGGTTCGTCAGCAGGACGATCACCTGGCGGCGGGACGGCACCACCAGCAGGGATGTGCCCGTGAAGCCGGTGTGGCCGAAGCTCGTCGCCGAGGCGAGCTTCCCCATGAACCACGACTGGTTCATCTCGACCCCCAACCCGTGATCGGCCGACCTGCCCGGCCGCTCGGCGTCGATGGCCGGTTTCCCCTTGTTGACGTTGGTCAGCATCTTCTTGGTCGTCGCCGACGACAGGATGCGCTTGCCGTTGTAGGTTCCGCCGTTGAGCAGCATCTGCCCGATCACCGCCACGTCCTGGGCCGTGCCGAAGACCCCGGCGTGTCCCGCCACCCCGCCGAGGATGTTGCAGACGTCGTCGTGCACGGTGCCGCGCAGCAGACCCCGCGACGTCCGCGCATCGGTGGCCACCAGCCGCGCCTTGTTCGAGACCCACTTCAGCGGCTGGAACCCGGTGTCCTTCAGCCCCAGCGGCGTGGTGATGTTGTCGCGCAGGGCCTTGTCCAGCGACTTCCCGGTGAACTTCTCGACCAGCCGCCCCAGCACCATGAGGCCCACGCTCGAGTACCGGAAGGTATTGCCCGGCACACCGCCGCCCACCAGCGGCGTTGCCATCACGGACTGCCACCGGGCCGTGTTGTTCGCCATGCCGGTCACCTTGGCGCCCACCGGCAGCGCGCTGGTGTGCGCCAGCAACATGGCGATGGTGACCTTTTCCTTGCCGGCTCCGGTGAAGTCCGGCAAATACCGCTGAACGGGCGCATCGAGCGCGACCTTGCCCTGGTCGACGAGCTGCAGCGTGAGGATCGCCGTGTAGACCTTCGTTAGCGAGGCCAGATCGAAGATCGAGTCTGTCCGCATGGCGACGCGTTGGGGCGCGGCCAGGTCGACCGGCCCCGCGCCGTAGCGGAGCGCGTGCCCGACGGCCGTCGTGAGCTGGGTCTTGCCGTCCTGTGCCAGGAGAGCGACCGCTCCGGCGTACCCGGGATGCTTTGGATTGTCTTTTGTGGGTTTGAGGTATTTGGTCAAGGTCGCTGTCACCTTGTCCGAGGCCTTCGACGTGGCCGAGGTGACAGGCGCGTTCGACGGCTGCGCGGCGCCCGCGAGGCCGGAGTTCGCGGGCAACGGCGAGGTGGTGGCGACGGGCTCGGCCCACGTCGCGGGCGAGGCTGACGACCGGCCGCAACCCGTGAGGACGGCGGCGGTGGCGGCGAGCCCGGTACCCAGCACGGCGCGGCGCGGAAGAGTCACGGCGCCGATGATGACATGCCGGGGTGCTTCTGTCGTCCCGTGCCAGGATGACTGCATGGTCAACAGTCCGGTGGCGTTCGTGCTGGGAGGCGGCGGCGTCCTCGGCGCCGTCGAGGTGGGCATGCTCCGAGCCCTGTTCCGAGCTGGTTTCCGCCCGGACGTGGTCGTCGGCACCTCCATCGGCGCCGTGAACGGCGCCCTGGTCGCCGCCGACCCCAGCGAGGCCGTCACCGACCGCCTGGTGCGCCTCTGGACCTCGCCGGAGGCCGCCGCCGTCTACGGCGACTCGATCGGCCGCCAGATGCGCCGGTTCGCCGCGCGGACCCATCTGCACTCCCCGCGCCCGCTGCGCCGCCTGCTCGAGAGTGAGCTCGGTGAGCACACCACCTTCGCCGACCTGAAGATCCCGTTCCGCTGCTGCGCGGCCAGCATCGAGCGCGCCGCCGAGCATTGGTTCGACAGCGGCCCGCTGGTCGACGCGGTGGTGGCGTCGTCGGCGGTGCCGGGCCTGCTGCCGCCGATGGAGATCGGGGGAGAGCATTATGTGGACGGTGGCATCGTCAATTCGATCCCGATCGGTGAGGCCGTGCGAGTCGGTGCGAAACTGATCTTCGTGCTCCAGGTGGGGCGGATCGAGCGCCCGCTCAGCGTGCCCCGCCGGCCGTGGGAGGTGGCCCAGGTGGCGTTCGAGATCGCCCGCCGGCACCGGTTCGCGCGCGAGCTTGCCTCGTTGCCCGACGATGTACGTGTGCACGTCCTTCCCAGTGGCGGCGGCGAGGGTCGCGACGACAGCCCGTGGGCGTACCGGGACATGGCTGCCGTCGGGCGGCGGATCAGCCGCGCCTACACCGCCTCCCGCCGATATCTGCACGCGAACGTGAATCCGCTTCCGGGCGGGCGCTGATGCCGCTGCCGCCGGTCTGGGTCCGCCGCCTGCTGATCGCGCCGGCGGTGGTGCTGCTCGCGTTCGGCCTGCTCTCCACCCTGCCGGTCTGGCTGCTGCTGGCTCTCGCGGCGTCGCCGCTGGTCCCCGGGCATCTGCGGGTGCCCCGCCTGGTCTTCCTGGCGATCGTGTACGTGGTCTGGGACGCCGCCGCCCTGGTGGCGCTGGCCGCCCTCTGGGTCGTGTCCGGCTTCGGCTGGAAGATCCGCAGCCCCGCGTTCCAGCGGGCGCACTACGTGCTGACCGGCAGGTTCCTGGGCATCCTGTTCTGGCTGGCCCGCTGGTCGCTGCACCTGACCGTGGACGTGGTCGGCACCGACCCCGACACGGGCATGCCCGGCCGGCCCGAGATCGTGGTGAGCCGGCACGCCGGGCCGGGCGACTCGTTCATCCTGATCCACGGGCTGGTCAACTGGTTCGACCGCGAGCCGCGGATCGTGCTGAAGGCCACCCTGCAGTGGGATCCGGCGATCGACGTGCTGCTCAACCGCCTGCCGACCCGGTTCATCTCGCCGGGCCGGTCGGTGGCCAAGAACCTGGAGCAGGAGGTCGGCGAGCTCGCCGACGGCCTCGACGACAACGACGCCTTCGTGATCTTTCCCGAGGGCGGCAACTTCACGCCGCGCCGCCGGATCAAGGCGATCGCCTGGCTGCGCGCCCGCGGCCTGTCGGACATGGCCGAGCGCGCCGAGAACCTGCGCCACCTGCTGCCGCCGAAGCCGGGCGGGCTCTCCGCGGCGATCGACGCCGCGCCCGACGCCGGGGTGATCTTCGTGGCGCACACCGGGCTCGACCGGATGATGACGGTCGCCGACGTGTGGCGCGAACTGCCGATGGACAAGCAGCTGATCATGCGGTTCTGGAGCGTGCCGCCCGAGGAGGTGCCGGCCGGCGAACAGGAGCGGGTGGTCTGGCTCTACGACTGGTGGGCCCGGATCGACTCGTGGATCGAGCAGCACCGGCCGGCGGTCCGCCCGCTGGGCACGGACTGGACCGCCCGCCGGCGAAATCAGGAACCCAGCGAGCTGTAGAAGCTGTCCGGCGCCTCGGTGATCTCGTTCGCGGCCGGAGCGGTCACGGTGACCGGCTGGCCGTAGTTCGCGTACGTCACCTGCAGCGGATCGGTGTTGGGCAGCTCGACGGTGAGCGTGGAGAGCCGTCCCTGCTCGTCGAGCGTGGCTGTGAACGGCACGTTCTGCACCGGCGCGTCCGATGCCGCGACGGTGACCTGGCCCAGACCGGCGACCCCGGCCGCCTTCGACAGGTCCAGCGAGCCGGTGTAGCTGTTGTCGGTGGTCGCCTTCACGTCGGTGGTGGCCTTGAGCAGGTTCGCCGTGTTGATCGGGTCGATCTGGCCGGGCCGCAGGCCGATGTTCGCGTTGGCCGGCAGCCGGGAGCCGTCGACGTGGGTCCAGGTGCCGGCCTTGGTGATCCCGGGCACCTGGGCGTACAGGTCCTGCCCGATCAGCAGGGTCTTGATGTTGATCTCGGCGTTCGGGCCGCTCGCCGTCAACTGCGCCGAGCCCTTCCCACCCGGTGCGTCGATCATCGCGGTCATCTTGAATCCGGAACCGGACGACGCCGTGAGTGTGAAGCTGGTGCTGTCGAGCTGGCCGACCGCCGCGGAGAGCTTCGAGACCGCCGCGGGGTCGGCGGAACTGGCCGCGGATGACGTGGTGGTGGGGGTCGAGGAGGTCGGGGTGGCGGTGACGTTGTCGCCGCAGCCGGCCACCGCGAGGGCGGCCGTCGCTATCGTCGCGAGACCCAAACCGGCGAGCCGTGGTGTCCGCATATCAGTCCTTCCTGGGCTTTCAAGATGACAGACATCAATTCCCGACGGCCCCGGTAGGCAAACGGCTTCGGGCGACGCGGCATTATGTCGGGAGGCAAACACCTGGAGGACTCGTGAGATTCGAGGTCAGCAAGGTCCTCGATGCCATCGAGGCGCGGCTGTCCACCGACCCGGCCCTGGCCCGGGCGGTGGTCGACCTGTCCGAGATCGTGCGATACGCCGACCTCGACGGTGGCCGGCCGGCCAGCTCGGTGCGCCTCGGCCTGGTCGTCGATGCCCTCAGCCGATACCTGGCCGAGGAGAACGTGCCCGTCTACGTGATCTCGCCGCGCGGCCTGCTCTCCGACACCGACCTGACCTCCAACGAGCGGATGGTGATCCGCCGCTGGGCCGACGACGGCAAGGTCGAGGTGGTGCCGGTGCTCGACGACCGGGTCTTCGAGGTGGCCGAGCTGCTGGGCGTGCCGGTGCTCACCCGTACCCGGGGCGATCAGTTCCGTGGCCGGCGGCAGTGGATCGACGAACCGGGCCGGCTGCTCGCCGCGGTCGCCGGCGAGGGCGGCACGCCGGTGCTGGTGTCCCGGGTGGGCCGCGGCGACCCGGCCCGGCAGCCCGAGCGCTCGCCGATGGGCGAGAGGCTGCTGGCCCGGGTGTGGAGCTGCTCCGAGTCCAACTGCACGAGCTTCGGCACCGGCGGCGACCCGGACAGCCCGTTCGCCGACATGCGCACGTTCACCAGCCCGGTGGCGCAGCCGCCACCGGCGGTCCGCTCCGGGGTGCCAACCTGCCCGCGGCATGGCTCGAAGCTCAAGGACGCGGGTCCCCGCCCGGCGGTCGAGGTTCTTTCCGTACGCATCGACGGGGTGGTCCGCCAGCGCTTCGTGGTCTCGACCGAGGCGCCGGTGGTGGTCGGCCGCGCCCCCGAGGGCGGCAAGGGCGTCATGCTCGGCCAGTGGCTCACCGAGGACGCCCGGAAGTGGATCAGTCGCGGCCACGCGCAGTTCACGCTGCGCACCGACGGCACGCTGCTGGCCCAGGACGTGAGCACCAACGGCACCGGCATCAGGCCCGGCGGCTCGCAAGACGATGACGAGCGCGTCACGCTGAGCCGCAACGAGTCCCGCCCGCTCGCCGCCTCCGACGTGGTCGAGCTCTACGCCGGGGTGAACGTGGGCCGCTCGAAGCTGTGGGCCACCGGCGGCGTCGTCCAACCCCAGTCGGTGATGGGCGAGGCGCCGACGATGGCCCTGCGCAAGTTCGAGCGTTAGAGAATCGCGGCGAGCTGGGCCACGGCGTGGTCCAGCTCCTCGGCCGTCACCACCAGCGGCGGCGCGAGGCGGATGGTCGAGCCGTGGGTGTCCTTGGCCAGCACGCCCTTTTCCGCCAGGCGCTCGCAGGCCTCGCGGCCGGTCATCAGCGCGGGGTCGATGTCGACGCCGGCCCACAGCCCGCGCCCGCGTACCGCCACCACGCCCTTGCCGATCAGCGCGTTCAGCCCGGCGTGCAGCCGCTCGCCGAGCTCGGCGGAGCGCCGCTGGAACTCGCCGGTCTCGAGCAGCCGCACCACCTCGACGCCGACCGCGCAGGCCAGCGGGTTGCCGCCGAAGGTGGAGCCGTGCTCGCCCGGCTTGAGCACGCCGAGCACCTCTTTGTCGGCGGCGACCGCCGACACCGGCACGATGCCGCCGCCGAGCGCCTTGCCCAGCACGTACATGTCGGGAATGACCTCTTCGTGCTCGATCGCGAAGGTCTTCCCGGTGCGGCCGAGCCCGGACTGGATCTCGTCGGCCACGAAAAGCACGTTGTGGTCGTCGCAGAGCGCCCGCACGCCGGCGAAGTAGCCCTCCGGCGGCACCAGCACGCCCGCCTCGCCCTGGATCGGCTCCATCATCACGGCCACCGTGTTCGGCGTGATCGCGTCGGCCAGCGCGGCCAGGTTGCCGTAGGGAACGATCACAAATCCCGGCGTGTACGGCCCGAAGTCGTCGCGCGCGTCCGGATCGGTGGAGAAGCTCACGATCGTCGTCGTACGCCCGTGGAAGTTGTCGGCGGCCACGATGATCTCGGCCTGGCCGTCGGGCACGCCCTTGACCCGGTAGCCCCACTTGCGGGCCACCTTGATCGCCGTCTCGACCGCCTCGGCGCCGGTGTTCATCGGCAGCACCAGGTCTTTGCCGCACAGCGCGGCCAGGCCGTGGCAGAAGTCGGCGAACTGGTCGTGCACGAACGCCCGGCTGGTCAGCGTGACCCGGTCGAGCTGGGCGTGCGCGGCCGCGATCAGCCCCGGGTGCCGGTGGCCGAAGTTCAGCGCCGAGTACCCGGCCAGGAAGTCCAGGTAGCGGCGGCCGTCGACGTCGGTGACCCAGGCGCCCTCGGCCTCGGCGATGACGACCGGCAGCGGGTGGTAGTTGTGCGCCGTCCAGCGCTCGGCGTCGGCCAGAGCCTCCGGCGTACGCATGTCAACACTGGTCACTAGCGCACCTCCAACGTGCAGCACTTCGGTCCGCCGCCGGCCTTGCGCAGCTCGGAGACGTCGACCGTGACGGTCTGGTAGCCGGCCGCCCGCAGCTCGGAGGCCAGGTGGGTGGCCTGCACCGGCAGGACCACGGTACGGCCGTCGCTGACCGCGTTGAGGCCCAATACCGCGGCATCCTCCGCATTCGCGATGATCGCGTGCGGGTACAGCTGCTTCAGGACGGCCTGGGAGCCGGGGGAGAAGGCCGGCGGGTAGTACGCGACGTTGGTGTCGTCGAGCACGCACAGCGCCGTGTCGAGGTGGTAGTAGGCCGGGTCGACCAGCTGCAGGGTGATCACCGGCCGCTGGAGGACCTCCTGCGTCTCGGCGTGCGACGCGTGCGACGTGCGGAAGCCGGTGCCGGCGAGCAGGATGTCGCCGGCGAGCAGGATGTCGCCCTCGCCCTCGTTCGTGTGCTTGGGCTCGGTCACCGCGAAGCCGCGCTCGCGGAACCAGGAGGCGTACGCCGGGGCCTCGTCGGCCCGCTCGGCGTCGCGGAACTGCACGGCGAGCACCCGGCCGTCGACCACGGTGGCGCCGTTGGCGGCGAAGACCATGTCGGGCAGGCCGGGCAGGGGGTCGATCAACTCGACGGTGTGGCCGAGGCCGAGATATGTCTGCCGGAGCGCTTCCCACTGCGCGACGGCGAGCGCGTTGTCGTAGGGCGCCGTGGGATCCATCCACGGGTTGATCCGGTACGTCACCGCGAAGTGGGTGGGGCGGCACATGAGGTATCGGCGCATGACTGAAACGCTAGGTCGCGCCCGCGTAGCTACCCAGGGCTCAACCGTGCGTGCCGCGTTCGATTCTTGCGTGCTCAGACGATGTGCCGGCGAATCATTGCGCGGGAGGGGCGGCCCATGATCAGGCCGCCCCACCACCCGGGATCAGAAGTGGTTCACGGTGTGCGTGTCGAGCCAGTCGCGCAGCGACGGCACCGAGTTGGTGTCCGTGCCCAGCCAGGTGAGCGAGCCGGTCAGCGCCAGCACGCCGAGCACGATCGCGGCCAGCGCGAGGACCATGCCGATCATCGCGTCGGTCTTGCCGGCGACGTGCCGCTTGCCGGTGGCGTGGATGCCGCTGAGCGACAGGATCAGCGCCAGCCCGGCCACGCCGATGCCCCAGCCGAGCAGCGGCCCGGAGAGGACCAGCAGAACCGCTGCCACGCCGAGGATCAGGCCGAGCGTGGCGAGCAGGCTCGCTCGCGGCTTCGGCCCGGCCACCGGCGGGGTCGTCTGCGTGTCCGTCTCGTCCTTGGGGAAGACCGGCCGCGAGACGGTCGACGGCGGGGGAGGTGGCGGCATCGTGCGGTCGGCGCGCGCCGGCGCCGTCGGCAGCTCCGCCGTCTTGGGCTCGTCGCGCTCATCGCGGCGGGTCCGCACGGGCGTGGTACGGGTGTCGGTGGCCGCGGCCGTCCCGGACGGAGTCGGGCGTTCGGCATCCGGGGTCTCGGTCTCGGTCTGGCGGGAGAACGTCGGGATTCTCACGTCAGCACCTCCTTGACGGTTTCAGGGGATATCCCGTCCTGTACCCCGATCACCCGCCGGGCACACCAAAGGGCGCGGACCCGCAGGTCACGCGCCCCTCGAGGGTGTATATCAGGCCGGCAGCGACACCACGTCGCTGGCCTTGGCGATCACGTGGTCGACGAGGCCGTAATCTTTGGCCTCGCGCGCGGTGAACCAGCGGTCGCGGTCGGCGTCGCGCTCGATCTCTTCCGCGGTGTGCCCGGTGTGGAAGGCGATCCGCTCGTTCATCACATGCTTGATGTGCAGCATGCTCTCGGCCTGGATGGCGATGTCGGCCGCGGTGCCGCCGATGCCGCCGGAGAGCTGGTGCATCATGATCCGCGCGTGGGGCAGCGCGTACCGCTTGCCGGGCGCGCCCGCGCAGAGCAGGAACTGACCCATCGAGGCGGCCATGCCCATCGCGATCGTGGCCACGTCGTTCTTGATGTACTGCATCGTGTCGTACACCGCCATGCCGGCGCTGATCGAGCCGCCGGGCGAGTTGATGTACAGCGCGATGTCTTTCTCGCTGTCGTTCGAGGCGAGCAGCAGCATCTGGGCGCAGATGCGGTTGGTGACCTCGTCGTTCACCTCGCTGCCCAGGAAGATGATGCGCTCCCGCAGGAGCCGCTCGAAGACCTGGTCGTCGAAGGATGCGCCCCCGCGCATCGTCAGCTCGTCACTCATGCACACCAGCTTTCCGCAGCACAACCACCAAATCCCAGTGATTCCCCTGTGGGCATAACCGCGATTCACTTGTGCGACTGAGTACCGTTGCTCCCCGTGCCAGAGGGACACACCATTCATCGACTCGCCGTGCGGCATCGGGAGCTCTTCGCGGGGCGCCGGCTCGCGGTCGGCAGCCCGCAGGGACGCTTCGCGGCGGGGCCAAGCTGGTCGGCGGGCGCATGCTGCGTGACACCGAGGCGTACGGGAAGCATCTGCTCCACCATTACGACGGCGACCTGAGCGTCCACGTCCACCTGGGACTCTACGGAAAGTTCAGCGACGGGGAGCCGCCCGTGCCCGAGCCGGTCGGCCAGGTCCGGATGCGGGTGACCAGCGATACGCACTGGCTCGACCTGCGCGGGCCGGCCGCGTGCGAGGTGTTCGACCCGGTGCAGGCGCAGGCGCTGCGCGACCGGCTGGGCGCCGACCCGCTGCGCGACGACGCCGCCCCGTTCGACGCCGGTAAGAAGGTGCGGGCGAGCACGAAGCCGATCTTCGCGCTGCTGCTGGATCAGTCGATCGTGGCCGGGTGCGGGCTGATCTACGCGAACGAGGTGCTGTTCCGGGCGGGGCTCGCGCCCACCACGCCGGGGCGGATGGTCGGCGTCGAGCAGTGGGACGAGATCTGGACCGACCTGCGGGCGCTGATGAAGGAGGGCGTGGCCCGCGGGCGCATCGACACGGTGCACACGCAGCACACGCCCGAGGCCATGCGGCGGGCGCCGCGGGTCGACCGGCACGGCGGCGAGGTGTACGTCTACCGTCGCCCCGGTCAGCCGTGCCTGGTGTGCGGCACGGCGGTGGCCCGGGGACCGCTCGCCGGCCGCAACCTGTACTGGTGCCCGATCTGTCAGCCGAGCGCCTGAATCCGGCGCCCCCGACACGTCAGCCGAGCGCCTGAAACCGGCGCCCGGTCCGTCAGTCGGCCGCCTTCGCCTTCCCCTTCGCCTCCGCGGCGGCGGCGCCCGCGCCGGCACCCGCCCCAGCGGCCGCGCCGGCCGGCGCCGCCGGTGACGCGGGGGCCGATGGGTCCGGGGTCGCCGGCGTCTCCGTCGGCGTCGGCGAGGCGGTCGCCGGCGTGGTGGGAGTCGTGGCCGGGGCCGGGTCGCCCGGGATGCCCAGCGCGAAGCTCTCCTTCAGCCACGGCAGCAGCTTCTGGTACGCCGCGATCGTGTCCGGCTGGTTGAAGTCGTGCGACAACACGATCGAGCCCGGCCGGACATGCTTCTTGATCTCGGCGACCACGCGGTCGATGTGCGCGGCGTCGGTCTCGCCGGGCTTGTGGTCCCAGTCGGCCGGGTCGACCTGCCAGTAGAGCGAGGTCATCCCGGCGTTGGCGGCCACGCCGACGAGCCGGTCGGTGAAGTTGCCGCCGGGCGCCCGGAAGAACGGGATCTTCGCGTCCGGCACGGCGGCGCGGATCGCCGCGTTGGTCTTCGCGAGGTCCGCCTGGATCTGCTCGGGCTTGTCCTTACCGATCGTGAGGCTGTGGCTCCACGTGTGGTTGCAGAGCGTATGCCCCGCGGCCACGATCTGTCGCACGATCTCGGGGTGCTTCTCGGCCTGCTTGCCGACCAGGCAGAAGGTCGCCTTCACGTCGTACTGGTCCAGCAACGCCAGGATCCGGGGGGTCTGCGCGGGGTCGGGGCCGTCGTCGAAGGTCAGCGCCACCAGGGCCGAGCCGGTGGTGCGCAGCGACTTGCCGGGCCCGGTGTTCCGGGCGTCCGGGCGGGCGGCGCCGGTCGTGGCCGCCTCCGGGTTGTGGCCGTCGCCGGTCGGCGCGGAGGCCGCCGGGATCGCCTTCGCCGCGTCGGCGTCGCCGCCCTGCTTGTCGTTGCCGCCGTTCGAGTCGTTGCCCTTGGCCTTCTGCGCCGCGTGGTTGCCGGTGCCGCGGGCGGCGGCCGCGTTGACCGCGTCGATGCTGTCCCGGCCGCGGGCGCCGGGCACCGCGATCAGCAGCAGGCCCACCGCGACCAGGGAGGCGAGCAGGAGCTGCTGCCGCGTCTTGCCCATCAGCAGCCAGGACTCGATCGGCAGGGTGCCGGGCGCGCGGTGGCTGCCGGTGACCGGCGGCCGGGCGGGCGCGGCACGATGGGCCGCGGAGCGGCGGCCGGCCGATCCGCCCGTCGCCGATCCGCCCGTCGCCGATCCGCCCGTCGCCGATCCGTGCCGCGCCGAGCGAGCGGGGGCGTGGGCGGCGGAGCGCTGATGGCGGGCCGAGCGTGGGCCCGGAACCCAGGTGTCGTCCTCGAGCAGGGTGCTCACCCGGAAGGGCGCGGACGAGGATGCGGCCGGCGACTCGAGCCGGCGATGCCGGCCGCCGGTCCCCGCGGGGCGCAAGTTCTCCGGCCCGTCCGCCGGACCCGGCGCCGCTGACGGCGGAGTCGCCGGGCTCGGGTAACGGAGGGATTGCGGCGACATGCTGCATCTCTACCGTGCGGCATGATCTGACGCGATACCGATTCGGTGATTCCATCCCTACGGTGTGTAGTAACACCTGCTGGCGTTCCGTGACCACCGCTTCACAAATTCGGCCGGATCCTACAAACCATCTCAATCACATAGCATTGTGGACAGCGTCGGTGGCCTTCCGCGCCGCGATCAGCACCGGGTCCCACACCGGGGCGAACGGCGGGGCGTAGCTGAGGTCGAGCGCCGTCATCTCCTCGACCGTCATCCGGTTCCACACCGCCACCGCCAGCGCGTCGATCCGCTTCGCGGCCTCGGTACGGCCGACGATCTGCGCCCCGAGCAGCGTGCCCGTGCGGCGCTCGGCGATCAGTTTGATCGTCATCAGCTCGGCGCCCGGGTAGTAGCCGGCCCGGCTCGTCGACTCGACGGTGGCGGTCACGAAGGCGAACCCGGCCTTGCGCGCCTCCTTCTCGGTGAGGCCGGTCCGGGCCACCTCGAGCTCGCAGACCTTCGTCACCGCGGTGCCGATCACCCCCGGGAAGGTCGCGTAGCCGCCGCCGATGTTGATGCCCGCCACCCGGCCCTGCTTGTTCGCGTGGGTGCCGAGCGGGACGTGCACGGGATCGCCGGTCAGCAGATGCCGCGTCTCGACGCAGTCGCCGGCGGCCCACACCCCCTCGATCCCCTCGGCGCGCATCCGCCGATCGGTGCGCACGCCTCCGGTGACGCCGACCGGGATCCCCGCTTCTTCGGCGAGCGCGCTGTTCGGCCGTACGCCCAAACCCAGCACCACGATGCCGGCCTCAAGCGCGCCGCTCGGGGTGACCACTTCCCGGACCTTGCCGCCGCTCGTCCCGATGCCCGATACGTGCGCGCCGGTGACGACCTCGATGCCCTCTTCGCCGATCGCCTTGCGCACGAGCGCGCCCACGTCGGGGTCGACCGTCTTGCCCATCGGCTCGGGCGACTTCTCGAGCAGCGTCACCTCCAGCCCGCGCTTGACCATCGCCTCGGCCATCTCGACCCCGATGTAGCCGCCGCCGATCACCACCGCGCGGCGAGGCTTCTCGCGGTCGAGCCAGTCGTGGATCGCCGAGCCGTCGTCGAGGGTCTGCACGCCGAAGATGCCGGCGGCCGGGATCCGGGCCCATTCCGGCGTGACCGGGGACGCTCCCGCCGCGTACACGAGATGGTCGAAGCCCTCGCGCACCTCGCCGCCGCCGGACAGATCGTGCGCGACCACCTCGCGCCGGTCCAGGTCGATGCCGATCACCTCGTGCCGCAGGCGCACGTCGATGCCGGCCTTACGATGCTCCTCCGGCGTGCGCGCGACGAGCGCGTCGCGCTCACCGACAGATCCACCGATCCAGTAGGGGATACCGCAGGCCGAGTACGACGTGAAATGCCCCCGCTCGAACGCCACGATCTGCAGGCGATCGGACGCGAGCCGTTTGCGGGCTTGCGAGGCCGCCGACATGCCGGCCGCGTCCCCGCCGATGACCACCAGCTTCACGAACCCACCCTAGCCGCGCGGAAGGTCGCCCCGGGTGGCCTTGGCGAGCCAGTCGACGACATCGGCCACCGAGCCCCGCCGGGAGAGGATGGCGCGCTGGCGTGCGGCGCCGGTGCCGTGCGAGCGCAGACGTCCCATCAGGACGGTGGCCATCTCGAGGTCGCCGTGGCGTTCCAGCTCCGGGCGTACGTGATCGAAGAGCTGCCGCATCAGCCGCCAGGCCGGCCGGGGCTCGCGGGTGGCCAGGTCGACGGCCACGCCCTCCAGGCCGTCGTGCGCCGCTCGCCAGTGGGCGGCCATCAGTAGCGGGTGCGGGACCTTCGGCGCCGGGATGCCGTCCCGCACGTCGCGCAGCAGGGTCGCGACCAGCGCACGGGCCAGGGCGGCCAGCAGCATCGCGTCGTCGAGCGTCGGGGTGACGTCGCCCATCCGGATCTCGACGGTCGGGTACTTCGCCGAAAGGCGGGCGTACCAGTAGAGCATGCCCTCGTCGAGCATCGCCCCGGTCTGCTCGAGGTCGGCGACCAGCGTCTCGTAGGCGTCGACCGATTCGAGGTAGGGCGTCGGCCCGACGGTGGGCCAGCGCTCCCACATCATCGAGCGCCAGCTCGAGTATCCGGTGTCGTGGCCGCCGAACAGCGGCGAGTTGGCCGTGGCGGCGTGCAGGACCGGCAGCCAGGGCCGTAGATGGTTCAGCACGGCGACGCCGGTCTCGGCATCGGGGATGCTGACGTGTACGTGGGTGCCGCACATCCCCTGGCCGGGGGAGAGATCGCCGTAGTGCTCGCGCATGCGGTGATAGCGCGGGGTGTCGACGATCCGCGTCACCGGCCCGGCGCCCGGCCCCGTGCCGACGGCGAGCAGGCGTGTCCCGGCCCGCTCGGCGGCGTCCGCCACCTGCCGGCGCAGCTCGCGCATCGCCTCGTACAGCCCGGCGAGCTCGAGTTGCGGCGGGCTGGCCACCTCGATCTGGCTGCTCAGGTATTCGTGCTGCACCGAGCCCCGCAGCACGTCGGGCACCCGGTCGACGACCTCCTCGACCGCCTCCACGCCGCGCGGCTCGACCGCGTCGACCAGGATGTACTCCTCCTCGATGCCGAGCGTGAGGAAATCGTGTGACTCGGCCTCCTCGGCCATCTCTTCGGAGATCGTGGTCCCGCCGGAAGCAGCGTCCATACGTCCGGATTACCCGTTCGCCCGGCGCTGAAAACGGATCGTTGCGGCAGCGAGCTAGCGTTGTGGTCATGCTGCTTGAGGGTTTCTGGGCGTTCGCCGCCCTCCTCGACCCGACCCGCGCTGGTGCGCCGGGGCAGCTCGTGCTCGGCTTGGCCCTCGTCGCCGCGGCCGTCCTCCTGATCGCCGCGGCCACTGCTCTGCCGTTGCCCGCCCTGCTCGCCGCGCCCGCGGTGCGCGCGTTCGCCCGCCGGGCCCGCGTCGCCACCCGCTCCCGCCTGGCCGACCCCGATGCGGCCGGCCGCCCGCGCTCCCGAGCGCCCTCGCTCGCCCCCGCGGCAGCGTAAAAGCCTCTCTCCGAAGCAAAACCGGCATGCGTGAGCATGTCCGGTCGCTGCCGCCTCGCGTCCTTTTCCCATGGATCGCTAGGGGTGTCGCTTCATGTCCATTTTCGAAATTCCCAGTGCCATCGTCAGCGCCGCTCATTCCGCCATCGAATCGCTGGCCGACCTTTTCGACCCGTTCGCCGGAGCGGCCGCCACGGCGGTGGCCATCATCGTCTTCACGCTGCTCATCCGGCTGTTGATCAGTCCGCTCACCTATCAGCAGATCCGGGCCCAGCGCCGCCAGGCCGCCCTCGCCCCGGAGGTCGCGAAGCTGCGCGACAAGCACGGCAAGGATCAGATGGCCCTGGCCACCGCAACGCTGGAGCTGCAGCGCGCCAACGGGATCAGCCCGTTCGCGGCGTTTCTTCCGGGGCTGGCGCAGGCGCCGTTCTTCATGGTGATGTACCACGTTGCGCTGCGAACGCCCGAAGGTGCGCTGATGGGCGTCCCGCTGACCGCGCATCTCGCGGCCGGCCTGCCGGTGTTCGCCGTCCTTCTCCTGCTGGCCGGCGCCCTGGCCTGGTGGTCGTCGCGCCGGATGAGCCAGACGACGCAACCGGCCGCCCCGGGGACGCCGTCCCTCGGCTTCCTGCGCTACATGCCCTATCTGTCGGTTCTGGCGGTGGCGTGGATGCCGCTGGCGGGCGGCATCTATCTCGTCACCTCGACCGCCTGGACGGCGCTGGAGCAGGCTTTGTTGCGCCGCCCGGTAACAACGGGCAATCGTTGACCGCCAATATTGACACGCTTCCGTAACGGGCCTGAAATGAGGCCTGAGAGCGCTCTCACGCCTCCTCACCCCCCTACGGAAAGGCGTTCCTCCGATGGCATCTGGCACGAGAAGACGGCTCCGGGCCCTCCTCGCGGTATCGACCGCGGCCATTGCGGTCGCGGCCACCGCGGTCTTCACGATGGACGCGAACGCGGCCGTCCCGTCGGCGCCGGCCGGCATGACGACCGTGTTCAGCGACGACTTCACCGGCGCGGCCGGCACCGGCCTCAACCGCAGCAACTGGCTCTACGACATCGGCACCAGCTATCCGGGCGGGGCGGCCAACTGGGGCACCGGCGAGGTCGAGACGATGACCGACTCGACGGCAAATGTGTATCAGGACGGCAGCGGCAATCTTGTGATCAAGCCGATCCGCAGTTCGTCCGGGCAGTGGACGAGTGGTCGGGTCGAGACCCAGCGCACCGACTTCGCGGCGCCGGCCGGTGGCAAGGTGCGCATCGAGGCACGACTGCAGCAGCCCAACGTGAGCGGCGCGGCCGCGGCCGGCTACTGGCCGGCGTTCTGGGCGCTCGGCGCGGCGGCCCGCCCGGTCGGCGCGACGAACTGGCCGAGCATCGGCGAGTGGGACATCATGGAGGACATCAACGGCCGGTCCTCGGTCTTCGGGGCGCTGCACTGCGGCAGCAATCCGGGCGGCCCGTGCAACGAGACGACCGGCCTCGGCAGCGGCGAGCGGGCCTGCTCCGGCTGCCAGACCGGCTTCCACACGTACGCGATCGAGTACGACCGCAGCACCTCGCCCGAGCAGCTGCGGTGGTACCTGGACGGCAACAACTACTTCACGCTGAACTCGAACGTCGTCGACGCGACCACCTGGAACAACGCGACCCACCACGGGATGTTCGTGATCCTCAACGTGGCGATGGGCGGCGGCTTCCCGGCCGCGTTCGGCGGCGGCCCCACCGCGGCGACCCAGTCCGGCGTGCCGATGGTCGTCGACTACGTGGCGGTCTACCAGTCGTCGGGTGGCACCACCACTCCGCCCACCACGTCGCCGACGACGACCCCGCCGACCGGCACGACCCGCGACGCCTACTCGCGGATCGAGGCCGAGTCGGCCAACACGCAGTCCGGCACCCAGACCGAGACGTGCTCCGAGGGCGGCCAGGACGTCGGCTACATCGCCAACGGTGACTGGCTGCAGTTCAACAACGTCAACTTTGGTACGGGCGGCGTCAAGGACTTCGTGGCGCGGGTGGCCTCGGGCGCCGGATCCGGCGTGAGCGGCCTGATCGAGGTGCGGGTCGACAGTCGCAGCAACGCGCCGATCGGCAGTTTCGCGCTGGCGAACACGGGCGGCTGGCAGACCTGGACATCGATCCCGGGCAACGTCTCGAACGTGTCCGGCACGCACACGGTCTACCTCACCTTCACCAGCGGCCAGCCGGCCGACTTCGTGAACGTCAACTGGATCCAGTTCCGCCGGTAATAAGTTTTATCGATGCCCCGAAGGCCTGACCTGCGTCTTCGGGGCATCGCCATTCGCGAAAGATTTAAGGATGTTTAAGTTCCGTCCCTCTGGACTTTTATTGTTAACAGTCCTAAAGATTGATGCATCTCAACGTGATGCATGGAGGGACGGCGATGCGGCGCACCAGATCCGTGATCCTCGCAACCGTGACGGCGCTCGTCGCCGGCGGCGCGGCGGTGTACTTCGGCGGCAACGCGAGCGCGGCGGCGGCGTGCGCCCCGGCGTGGTCGTCGACCGCGGTCTACGTCGGCGGCAACCAGGCCTCGCAGAGCGGCCACAACTACACCGCGAAGTGGTGGACGCAGAACGAGTCGCCGGCCACACACTCCGGCCAGTGGGACGTATGGGCCGACAACGGCGCGTGCGGCGGCGGGACGACCCCGACCACGACGCCGCCGACCACCACCACCCCTCCGACGACAACCCCTCCGACCACGGTTCCTCCGTCCAACGGGACGCTGCCCAAGCATTTCCTCACCGGCTACTGGCAGAACTTCTACAACGGCGCGGCGGCCCTCAAGCTGGCGTCGGTCCCCGACAACTATGACCTGATCGCGGTCGCCTTCGCCGATGCGACCTCCACGCCGGGCGCGGTGAGCTTCACCCTCGACTCCGGCCTCGCGGCCCAGGTCGGCGGCTACACCGACGCCCAGTTCAGGGCCGACATCGCCACTCTGCACTCGCGCGGCAAGAAGGTCATCATCTCGGTCGGCGGCGAGAAGGGCACGGTCAGCGTCGCGAACGCCACCGCGGCCACCAACTTCGCCAACACCGTCTACTCGCTGATGACGACGTACGGCTTCGACGGCGTCGACATCGACCTCGAGAACGGACTCAACGCGACCTACATGGCGCAGGCGCTGCGCAGCCTGCGCACCAAGGCCGGCGCCAACCTGATCATCACGATGGCGCCGCAGACCATCGACATGCAGAGCACCGGGTCGTCGTACTTCGCGCTGGCGCTGTCCATCAAGGACATCCTCACGGTGGTGCACACCCAGTACTACAACTCCGGCTCGATGCTCGGCTGCGACCAGAACCAGGCGTACTCGCAGGGCACGGTGAACTTCCTGACCGCGCTCGCCTGCATCCAGACCCAGAACGGCCTGCGCCCCGATCAGGTCGCGCTCGGCCTGCCGGCCAGCGGCAGCGCGGCCGGCGGCGGCTACCAGTCACCGGCGAACGTCAACGCCGCCCTCGACTGCCTGGCCCGCGGGACCAACTGCGGCTCCTTCAAGCCGCCGGCGACGTACCCGGGCATCCGCGGCGCGATGACCTGGTCGATCAACTGGGACGTCACCAACGGCAACTCCTTCGGCAACACCGTCAAGCCGCACCTCGCCACCCTCCCCTGACCCCCATCCCCGCAAGCAAGGAGTCCCCGTGAAACTCCGCAGAAAGCTGTTGGTCGTCGCCGCTGTCGCCGCGGCCGGCCTCGGCACCGCCATCATCCCCATGACCAGCTCGAACGCGGCCGTCGCCTGTGTGGCCGCCTGGTCGTCGAGCGCCGTCTACGTCGGCGGCAACCAGGCCTCGCAGAACGGCCACAACTACACCGCCAAGTGGTGGACCCAGAACGAGTCCCCGGCCACGCACTCGGGCCAGTGGGACGTGTGGGCCGACAACGGCGCCTGTGGCGGCACCAACCCGACCACCCCGCCCACCACCGGCCCGACCACGAACCCGCCGAGCACCGGCACGAAGATGGCCGCGGCACCGTACGTCTACCCGGGCTGGGGCAACCCGCCCGCCCCGTCGACGGTCACCAGCGCCACCGGCATCAAGTCGTTCACGATGGCGTTCGTGCTCGCCAGCAACGGCTGCAACCCGGCCTGGGACGGCGAGGGCGGCCTGACCGGTGGCGTGCACGCCAGCTACATCTCGCAGATCAAGGCGGCCGGCGCGGACGTCGTCCCGTCGATCGGCGGCTGGAGCGGCAACAAGCTCGGCCCGAACTGCACGACCACGGCCGCGCTGGCCGGCGCGTACCAGAAGGTGATCGACGCCTTCGGCCTGAAGGCGATCGACATCGACATCGAGAACACGGACGAGTTCGAGAACACCGCCGTGCAGGACCGGGTCCTGGGCGCCCTGAAGATCATCAAGCAGAACAACCCGTCGGTGAAGACGATCGTCACCTTCGGCACCTCGACCACGGGCCCGACCTACTACGGCACGCGGCTGGTGCAGCAGGCCAAGGCGCTCGGCGCGAACATCGACATCTTCACCCAGATGCCGTTCGACTTCGGCGGCGGCTCGGACATGTACACCGCGACGGTCAACGCGTCCGAGGGTCTGAAGAACCTGCTCAAGACGACGTTCGGGTACACCGACGCGCAGGCGTACTCGCACATGGGCATCTCCGGCATGAACGGCCTCTCCGACCAGCAGGAGCTGACCTCGACCGACACCTGGACGCGGATCCGCGACTACGCCAAGGGCAAGGGCTTCGCCCGGTTCGCCTTCTGGGCGGTCAACCGTGACCGCGGCTGCGCCGGCGGCGGCGTCGTCTCCAACTGCTCCGGCATCGCGCAGGCCGACTGGGCCTTCACGAAGATCTCCGCGGGCTTCTAGGGCCAGGCTGCTAGTCCTTCTTCCCCAACGGGAGGCGCGCGGTCGCCCTACGGCGGCCGCGCGTCTTCTTTATGACCCACCAACCGACCGCGCCGACGAAGAACGCGCCGACCGCGTAATCGAACCAGTGACTGTATTTCTCCACGTCGCGCCAGCGCTCGCCGAGCAGGTAGCCGCCCATGACGAACAACGCGTTCCAGACGCCGCTGCCGATCGTCGTGAAAACCACGAATTGGCCGAGCGGCATGCGATTGGCGCCGGCCGGAATGGAGACCAGCGATCGTACGACCGGAGCACAGCGCCCGAAGAGCACCGCGCTCTTCTCGTGCTTCTCGAACCACCGGTCGGCCTTGTTCAGATCGCCGGCATCGACCAGCGGGATCCGGTCGAGCCATCGCCGCAGCCGCTCCTCGCCGAGCGCGTATCCCAGCCAGTAGAGGGCGAGCGCACCCACGACCGAGCCGGCGGTCGCCGCGACCAGCACCAGGACGAGGTTCACCCGGCCCCCGGCGGCGAGGTAGCCGGCCAGCGAGAGCACGATCTCGCTCGGGATCGGGGGCACCAGGTTCTCCAGCGCGACGAGCAGGCCCACGCCCACCTCGCCCAGCGCATCGATGACGGACGCCACCCACCCGGCCAGTCCCTGCAGCTCGCCCATCGTCAACTCTTACCCGGAAGAGTCGCGGTTTCACGTGCCGCCGAAGGTGGCAATTACCTGAGACATGAGTGACCGGTGGTACAAGAAAGCCGTTGTCTACTGTCTCGACATCGACACCTTCGCCGACGCCAACGGCGACGGGATCGGCGACATCCGCGGCCTCATCGGCCGGCTGGACTACCTGGCCCGGCTCGGGGTGACGTGCCTGTGGCTCAACCCGATCCACCCCTCGCCCGACCGGGACGACGGCTACGACGTGGCCGATTTCTACAACGTCGATCCTCGCTTCGGCACGCTCGGCGACTTCGCGGAGCTGCTGCACCAGGCGAACAGCCTGGGCATCAAGGTGGTCATCGACCTCGTGGTCAACCACACCTCGGACCAGCACCCGTGGTTCCAGTCCGCAAGATCGTCGCCGGACTCGCCGTACCGGAACTGGTATGTCTGGAGCGAAAGCGCTCCGGCGGACCGTCACCAGGGCATGGTCTTCCCCGGCGAACAGGGCGAGACGTGGAGCTACGACCGCACCGCGAAGGCCTGGTACTACCACCGGTTCTACAAGTTCCAGCCGGACCTCAACATCAAGAATCCGCAGGTGCGCGACGAGATCAAGAGGATCTGCGCGTTCTGGATCCAGCTGGGCGTCGCCGGGTTCCGGATGGACGCGGTGCCGTTCATCATCGAGGAGACCGAGCCCGGCAACCCGGACTCACCGAAGGACCTGGACTTCCTGACCGACCTGCGGCAGTACCTGCAATGGCGTCGCGGCGACGTGGTGCTGCTGGCCGAGGCGAACGTCGAGCCCGATCAGCTCGTGAAGTTCTTCGGCGACGCCGGCGGCTCGAACAGCCGGATCCACATGCTGTTCGACTTCATGCTCAACACGAAGCTCATGCTCGCCCTGGCCCGGCAAGACCCCGAGCCGATCATCGAGGCGCTGCGGGAGACCCCGAAGCTGCCGGCCGGCGGACAGTGGGCCACGTTCCTGCGCAACCACGACGAGGTCGACCTCTCCCGGCTCACCGCCGACCAGCGGGCGCAGGCCTTCGAGGTGTTCGGCCCTTCGCCGGAAATGCAGTTGTACGGTCGCGGCATCCGTCGCCGGCTCGCACCCATGCTCGGCAACGACCGCCGGTGGATCGAGCTCGCGTACTCGCTGCAGTTCAGCCTGCGTGGCACCCCGGTGCTGCGCTACGGCGAGGAGATCGGCATGGGTGACGACCTCGCGCTCGAGGGGCGCGACGCGATCCGTACCCCGATGCAGTGGTCCCACCTCGACCACGGCGGGTTCACCTCGGGCACCCCGGTGCGGCCGGTGATCGCCGAGGGCGAGTTCGGCTACCACCGGGTCAACGTGACCGAGCAGCGGCACGACCCGAAATCGCTGCTCTCCTGGTTCGAGCGCATGATCCGTACGCTCCGGGAGGCCCCCGAGATCGGGGCCGGAACCTGCACGCACATCGATGTGCCGGTGCCCGAGGGCGTCCTCGTCCATCGCGCCGACGATGTCACCGGTACTATGCTGTTTTTGCACAACCTGTGCACAAAGGATGCGGTCGTCGATCTCAGCTCCGTCTATTCCGAAGCCGAGTCCCCGAACGACGTGCTCGCCGACCGGGAATACCCCGACCTGGGCAAATTCGCCGAGGTCCCGGTCGCCGGCCATGGTTATCGGTGGATCCGGCTGCGGCGTTGCTCGTGAGCCGGGATACAGTCGGCCGTCGGTGTTGAGATCGTCCGGAGGCCGCAATGTCGCAGTCCGTTCCCACCCGCGTCGCCATCGTCACCGGTGCCGCCCGCGGCATCGGGGAAGCCACCGCCCGCAAGCTCGCCGCCGACGGCATGGCCGTCGCCGTGGTCGACCTCGACGAGGGTGCGTGCGCGAGCACCGTCACCGCGATCCACGACGCCGGCGGCACCGCGCTCGCCGTCGGCGCCGACGTCTCCGACCCGGTCCAGGTCGCGGCCGCCACCGAGAAGATCGTCGCCGAGCTGGGGGCGCCCACCGTGCTGGTCAACAACGCCGGCGTGCTTCGTGACAACCTGCTGTTCAAGATGACCGAGGACGACTGGGACACCGTGATGGCGGTCCACCTGCGCGGCTCGTTCCTGTTCAGCCGGGCGGTGCAGAAGCACATGGTCGACGCGGGCTGGGGCCGCATCGTCAGCCTCTCCAGCACCTCGGCGCTCGGCAACCGCGGCCAGGCCAACTACGCGGCGGCCAAGGCGGGCCTGCAGGGCTTCACCAAGACCCTCGCGATCGAGCTCGGCCGCTTCGGCATCACCGCCAACGCGGTCGCCCCCGGCTTCATCGTCACCGACATGACCGCCGCGACCGCCGCCCGAGTCGGTATGGATTTCGCCGATTTCGAGAAGGCTGCCGTGAGTCAGATTCCCGTCGGGCGCGCGGGACGTCCCGAAGACGTCGCGAACACCGTATCCTTCCTCGTCAGCGAGGGCGCCGGCTTCGTGTCCGGCCAGGTCATCTATGTGGCGGGCGGTCCTCGCGACTAGTTTGGGCTGGTTGTCGAGAGGCGCTACAAAGAAATGATGAACAGACGCATGAGCTCCCGCAGCGTCTCGCTGACCAGCAGCTTCCTCCTCCTGGCGGCGGGCGGCGCGGCGGCCTGCGACAGCGGCAACCAATATCACGACGAGGGCTTCTACTGCGCCGACGCGAACGGCGTGGTCGTCGACGAGGACTTCTGCGACGACAACCGGCACTACGGGTCGGGCATCGTTCCTTACTACATCTGGCACTCGTCGGGGTATGGGCGGGGCTACGCGGTCGGCTCCAGGCTCCCGGCCGGGGGCAGCAAGTTCGCGTACAACGACAAATCCGCGCGCTCGACGTACGGCCTGCCCGCCACCGGCAAGATCGGCAACGGCACGGTCAAGACCAGCGTGGTGGGCAAGGGCGGCAGCGGCAGCAAGTCCGGTTCGTCCGGCAAGTCCGGGAAGTCGGGGGGAAGCTGAGCACGTGCGCCGAGTTCCGTACGGTCCGGTCCGAGACGGGTGGAAGCTCACCAACTTCAGTCTCGGACTGACCTACAACGACACCGAGCTGCCCGACGGGACGATGATCTCGTACTGGCAGGAGGGTCCGTACTACGACTTCACGGCGGCCGAGATCGAGGAGCTCGAGGCGGCCACCGCGGTTTTGCATGCCATGTGCCTCGAGGCCGGCGACTGGATGGTCCAGCAATGCCCCCGGCGCACCGTCGAGGGCCGCAAACAGGGCTATTTCGCGTCGGTCTGCAACCCGTCGACCTGCTTCCTCGCCAAGATCGGCATCCCCGAGTTCGCGCACGAGCAGATCATCCGTACCTGGTTCGACGGCGACGCCGAGACCTGGACGCACTACGAAAAAGACCCCGACATGCGGCTGCCGATGCAGACGCCCGACTACTCGCCGAGCGTCTACGGCCGCTTCGACCTCTGGTACAACGGCGCCGGCACCACACCCAAGCTGCTCGAGTTCAACGCGCAGACGCCGACGGCGCTGGTCGAGAGCGCGGTCATCCAATGGCACTGGGTCGACCAGACCGGCGTCACGCAGCACCCGTGGCGCCAGTGGAACTCGATCCACGACCGCCTCGTCGGCTGGGAGGCGGCCGACGGCGAGCCCGCCAACCCCGGCGCCTGGCGTCGCAACATCAACAAGCTGCGCGAGGCCCGCACGTGGCTCCCGGAAAAGCCGAAGATCTTCTTCGCGTACGAGACGAGCGAGACCTCCGGCGAGGACCGGATGAACGTCGCCTACCTGATGTCCACCGCCGAGGAGGCGGGCTATCCGGTCGAGCTCATCGCGATGAGCCAGATCGGCTGGGACGTCGCCGGCGACCGGGTGGTGTTCGTACCTTCGCCGGGCGAGGAGCACAAGGCCCAGCCGATCGACGTCATCTTCATGCTGTATCCCTGGGAGTGGTTCTGGCACGAGGAGGGCGGCAAGGCCTTCTTCCGCAACATGGCCGACCCTTCGAAGCACGGCACGGTCTGGATCGAGCCGCCGTACAAGGCCGGTTTGCTGGGTAACAAAGCGCTTCTTCCGGTGCTGTGGAAGCTCTTCGGCGACGACCCCGAGCGCTCCAAGTTCCTGCTGCCGTCGTACTTCGCCGGCTCGTCCGGCGCCGCTTCGCTTTCGTCCTACGCCAAGAAGCCGGTGTGGGGCCGGGAGGGCGGTTCGGTCACGCTGGTGCGTGACGGCAAGACCATCACCGACAACCCCACCGAGTACGGCGCCGACGGGCTCTTCGTGGTGCAGGAGCTGTGCGAGCTCCCGTCCTTCGACGGCCTCGAAGGAACGGTCCACCCGGTCCTGGGCGCGTGGCTGATCGACGGCGAGCCGGCCGGCATGGGCATCCGCGAGGGTCTGGGAGTCGACGGCCTCGTCACCAAGAACCGCTGCTACTTCGTCCCCCACACCGTCGAGTCGGACGCCTGAACCGGCCGGCTGCGTCCCTCTCAGCGGGCTGCGCCCGTCTCAGCGGGCTGCGCCGTCTCAGCGGGCTGCGCCGTCTCAGCGGGCTGCGCCGTCTCAGCGGGCTGCGCTGTGGGCTGGGCTTTTCTGGCGGCGCGTCCGCAGGGCCAGCACGAGACCGACGATCGAGATGAGGGCGGCGATCGTCTCGGCCACCGCCGAGCCGACCTTCCCCGGCGCGTTCCAGGTGTTCTCGTAGAGGTTGGGGATCGGGCCGATCTGGCCCACGTTCACGTACGTGTACAGGGTCACCGCCACGGCCGCGCTCCCGGCGACCAGTAGCGAGATGATCCAGGTGAGCACGCGCGGCCAGATGAGCACCGCGAGCGCGACCACGATGGCTACGACGCCCTGGATCCGGAAGAGCGTGCCCTCGCTCATCACGGAGGACTTGAACTGGTCGTACTGCCCGGCGTCGTGCAGGTGGACGTAGGCGTCCACGCCGAGCAGCACCGCCGTCACCACGGCGAGCCCACGCTGCACCATGGTGGTATCGCGCCAGGCCACTCGGGAACCCGCGTGCATCACATGATCGGTCATCGGTCCGGTTCCTTTCGGAGCAGTTCTCACCTCGACTCTCATCCGAAAGATCCGGGCCGACATTGCTGCCAGCCGGAGAAATCGGGTACCTGCCAGCAGGTATCCGACCCACGGCTCACGCCTCTAGCCACCTCTTTGGGTGGGGGTCTGGTTTGAGCGGGCTGGCTGCCGCGGCCTCGGGGTGGTGTGGGTGCGGCCTGTTGCGGTGAAGCGTCGGCTGGGCGGGGCGCGCCATGGCCCGGGAGCCGTGCGTGGTCACTGCGACCTCGACCCGGATCGTCTAGTCGGTGCGGGGGCGGTGGCGCCAGACCCACCACAGGCCGATGAACGGCAGGATCAGCGGGACGTAGCCGTAGCCGCTGCCGTAGTGGGACCAGACCGTGTCGTCGGGGAAGGCGACCGCGTCGGTGATGCTCAGGGTGCCGACCACCAGGACGCCGACCAGTTCGATGGTGCAGCTGACCAGGGTCACGCGCCGGCCGCGCTCGCCGCCGATCGCGAGGCCCACCGTGGCGGCGATGTAGACCAGGCCGGCGAAGGCCGACAACAGGTAGGCCAGCGGGGCCTCGGAGAAGTGCGTGAAGACCTGCACCAGGCCGCGGGCGCTGGCCGAGAGGGCGCCCAGGGCGTAGATGAACAGCAGCACGCGGCCGAAGCCGGTGTTCAGCGCGGAGTCGGCGGGGCGGGTGCGCGCGGCCGGGGTGGGTGAGTCAGGCACCGGTGACCGACGCAATCTGCTGCAGCCGCAGCACCAGGACCGGCAGTACCAAGCAGGCGACGCCGAGGATCAGGTTGCCCCAGCGGGTCGGCTCCATCTTCGCGAGGTAGAGGGCGACCGGGGCGAACGCGATCGTGGTGATCAGGTAGCCCGCGAAGGTGGCCGTCTCGGACGGGCGGGAGCCGTCGAACAGACCGATGACCGCGACCACGACCAGGACGGCGACCAGCACGCCCAGCACGGCGGTGGCGATCAGCTCGGCGCGGCCGGGGGCCTTGTTGAGTGCGGCGCGCAGCAGGAACCACGCCGCCAGCACGAGGGCGACGACGATCGTCGCGACCGACAGGGGACCGTTCACCCGGCACAGCGTACTGATCGCTTTGCGCCTGATAGCTTGCGGACCATGCGCTTCGGATTGTTCGGCACGGGACCGTGGGCTCATCTGGCGCACGCGCCGGCGCTGACCGACCACCAGGACGTCGAGTTCGTGGGGGTCTGGGGGCGCAATCCGGACAAGGCGGCCGCTCTCGCGTCCGAGCACGGCGCGAAGGCGTACGCGAAGATCGAAGACCTCATCGGGGATGTCGACGCCGTCGCGATCGCCCTCCCGCCGGACGTGCAGGCGCCGATCGCCCTGCAGGCCGCGCGGGCCGGCCGGCACCTGCTGCTCGACAAGCCGGTGGCGTTCGAGCCCGCGGTGGCCGTGGAGATCGCCGCCGCGGTCGAGGAGCGCGGGCTGGCCTCGGTGGTCTTCTTCACCCGCCGGCTGGTGCCGGTGACCGGCGAGTTCCTCGCCGAGACCGTCGAGCTCGGCGGCTGGCGGGAAGCGCGCGTCGAGCACCTCGGCTCGATTTTCACGACCGGCAGCCCGTTCGGGGAGTCGCCGTGGCGCAAGGAGAAGGGCGGCCTCTGGGACGTCGGCCCGCATGCGCTCGCCCTCGTGCTGCCCGTGCTCGGCCCGGTGACCGAGGTGACCGCGATGGCCGGGCCGCACGACATGACCCACGCGCTGCTGCGCCACGCGAACGGCGCGATCACCACACTCACCCTCAGCGTGGACGGCGCGCCCGGCTCCGTACGGCAAGAGGCGATCTTCTTCGGCGAGTCGGAGCCGCGCCGGGCGCCGGACGCGCAGTGGCGGGCCGACCAGGCGTTCGGCCGGGCCATCGACCAGCTGATCGCGACGGCCGGCGGCGGGCCGAAGTCCGACGTCGACGTGCGGTTCGGCGCGGAGGTGACCGCCGTCCTGGCGGCCTGCCAGGAGGCGATCACCACCGGCCGGGTCGTCGCTATCGGCAGCGATAGATAACCGGCGCGAAGGGCTTGCTCGTGTCGGCCCGGCCGCTGATCGCGGTGCCGCCGATCACGTGCGCGTCGTCGCTGACCGCGTTGATCGAGATCGAGTCGAGGCCGGCCCGGCTGAGCTCGTCGAAATGCGGCAGCTTGAGCACCGCACGGCCCACGTAGACGGCCGGGTCGTCCTGGGAGACCGACATCATCCCGGTCCGGCCGCCCGGGTCGAGCTGAGCCGGCGACGTGTCTCTCGCCACCAGCTGCCACGTGTCGCTCGCCGGGTGGTACCGGTAGAGGCCGCCCGGGCTGTCGTTGATCGTCGTGCCGTAGACCCATCCGAAGGCAAACCCGTTCGGCATGAACTGCTTGCTGAGCGCGGTCGGGAACGGCTCGCCGCCCGGGCCGGTGGACGGCCTGCTGCCCGAGTCGGCGGGCGGAACGATCCGTCGGCCGGTGCCGTCGGTGAACCACAGGTATCCGCCGTAGCCGATCTCGCCCACGATCGTGCCGTCCTGGCTGATCCCCCAGACCCGGTGGATGTCCTTCCCGGGCGGCGCCGGCAGCACCTCGGGCTCCGCGTCGATCGACCGCCAGCGGACCGCAACGCTCCGGCCGCCGACCTTGATCGTGCCGGCGATGACTCCGTCGTCGTTGATGCCGACCGCCTCGGCCCCGTTCCCGCCCTTGAGCGGGATGAGCTTGCCGTTCTCGTACGCGTACGCGGGGTCCCGGCTGGAATTGGCCGCGCCGACCGCGACGCCCGAGGCGTTGACGTCCACCAGCGCGAACTCGCGGGCCGTCTTCGAGGGCGCCGGCACCTCGTCGACCAGCTTGCCGTCGTGCCAGACGAGCACCGAGTTGGCTTTGTCGGGCCCCGGGTCGGCGGTGCCGACGTGCCAGTGCCCGGTGTGGTCGCCGGCCATCATCTCGCCGCTGTGGTGGCCGCCGAGGTCGAGCCGCGACACGGTGCAGGAGGTCGGCATGGGCGGGTCGGGCGGCAGCGCCACCAGCGGTTTCCGGTGGTCCTGGGCGGCCGGCGCCAGCAGTATGCCGCCGGTGAGCAGGGCCGCGCCGGCCGCGGCGAGGAAGCCACCGCCGAACCACCAGCGGCGCCGGCGCATCCGTCCGCCCTGGAGCATGGCGCGGCCCACGTCGATCGCGGGCGGGCCGGACGGCTCGATCCTGAGCGGCGCGAGCAGGAGCGCGCCGTACTCGTCGTTCATCGTCGCCTCCGAGCCGTCGGTCCCGTAGTGGTCGTCGTTCATCGCGCACCCCCGTTGCGGACCGGCTCACCGAGGATCCTGCGGAGCGCGTTTAGGCCGTGCGAGGTCTGGCTCTTGACCGTGCCCTCCGAGCAGCCGAGGATCTCGGCCACCTCGGACACCGCGAGGTCGCAGAGGAAGCGCAGCACCAGGACGGCCTGCTGGCGCGGTGGCACCTTGGCGAGGGCGGCGCGCAGGACGGCGCGGTCCTCGGCGGCGCCCGCGACCGGCGCCGCGCGGTCCGGTGGCGAGCCGAGCAGGACCCGCCACCAGCCACGCCGCTTCTCGTCCAGGAAGGCGCGCACCATCATGGTGTGCACGTACGCGTCGACGTTCTCCACCGCCGAGATCCGCGGCCATCGCGCGTACAGCTTGGTGATCGTCTCTTGTACGAGGTCGTCGGCCTGATGCTCGTCGCCGCTCAGCAGGAACGCGATCCGCCGCAGCGCCGGTATCCGGCCGTTGACGTACGCGAGGTACGCCTCATCGGTTCCGCTTTCCATCCCCCGCCTCCGTCAATGGTCTTCCCAGTAGACGGCGACCGGGCGGAATGGGTTGTAGCCGAATCTCTAGGGAACGATCCGCTCGATCGTCGCGGCGCCGTCGCGCTCGATCTCCTTGCGGGCGCGCTCGATGTTCTCGGGCGTCGGGTCGCGGCCCTCGGCGACGGCCACGTCCTCGGGGTCCCACTGCTGGTCGGCGCCGGTACGCCAGGTCGGTTCCTCGCCGGGCGCAAGGAAGTCGGGGTTGTCCCGGTCAGCGCCGCCCCCGGTGATGAAGGCGTCCACGGCCACGTCGTCCTCGATCGCGTCCGCCACCTCCTCGGTCTCCTCGAGCGGCGGGCGAATCTCGTCAGTCATCTCATCCTCCACGGTTGGCCTCCTACATCTCATACCCCGTCGCGCCCACCGTGACCATGGGATGGAATCGGACGATCATGTCGTCGTCCGGTCAAACTGAGCGCTAACTGGACAGGGCCTGCGCGTTACGGATCGACGCTTAGTAGCGAGGCGAATACATTTTCGCTTGCACGTGTGAGGACAGTCGCTTGCCGAAGCGGTCTGTCCCGGCCGTGCGGGTGAGGGGGAGACGCGTGACGAGCCTGTCCGACGCGGAACGGGACGCATGTGATGTGATGCAGGCGCTGGCCGGCCTGGCCGCGCTGTTGCGCAGGCCGGCGGGCGATCTGCCCGGTCTGGACCCGTGCGATCCGGCGGCCGAGGAGGTGCGCCGCCTGCTGCAGGGCATCGCCGAGGACGCCGGCCTGGCATCCACCCGTGTGGTGGCCTATCTGCGCGAGCAGCGCGGGGCCGGCGACGGCGAGCTGGTCGCGGTGCCGCGCCGGCTCGGGCCGTGGCGCGAGTGGGCCCCGCCGAGGGGTCACCTGTTCGGGGCGGCTCCCGACGTGCGGCGGGCGAACGGCGTTCCCCAGCCGCGGCGCAGCGACCCCGGCGAGTGAGGGCCGGTCAGCCACACCGCCGTAGGGTGTCCGACGGCGGCTCGTCGAACCGGGCGCGGTAGGCCGACGCGAAGCGGCCGAGGTGCGCAAAGCCCCAGCGATGCGCCACCGCGGCCACTGTCACGTGCAACGGGTCGGCTCGGCGCAGTGTCTCGTGCGCCCGCAGCAGCCGCTCCTGTTGCAGGTACGCCATCGGTGTGCACCCCAGATGCCGCCGGAAGCCCTCCTGGAGCGACCGCACGCTCATCCCGGCGATCGTGGCCAGGTCGCCCACGGTGAACGGCTTCTCGGGCTCGTCGTGGATGGCGTCGACCGCCCGCCGGATGGCCCGCGGCGGGCCCGCGGTGGCCGGGCCGGTCAGCTCTTCGTGGTACCGGTGCGGGATGCTCAGCAGCAGGCCGCTCAGCACGCTGCTGCGCAACTGCTCGGCGATCAGCGGCTGATAGATCAGGCTTTCGGGGTACTCGAGCTCGTCACGCAGAAGGCGTACGAGCCGGCTCCAGCTGTGCCCGGGCCCGCCGGAGAGGTCGATGGCGGGCGGCAGGTCGATGGGTCCCTGGACCGGGCGGCCCAGCAGGCCGGCCAGCTCCTGCTCGAGCGCGTCCCGTTCGATCTTCACGGCGAGTTCGGCCGAGTTGGCGTCGTGCATCGTGTAGACCGGGTTTCCCGGTCCGAAGACGACGCCGGTGGACGGGCCGGCCACGACCTCGTGCCCGGCGTGCCGGGCCTGCATACGCCCGGTGGTGGGCATGCTCACGTGGTAGGCGTCCAGCTCGGCCACCACCAGGCTGACCGGGCCAGCGAAGCTGATTTGTCCGACCGTCAATGGTCCGAGTTGGATCACTTCGACTCCGAGGCCGAAGCTGTCCGCGCCCTCCGGCGTGCCGACTGCCACAGGATAGTAGAAACGATTTAGCACCGACCGAGCCTGATCGATATCTACGCTGCTGAAGTGGACGATGTCGGGCACTTCGGAGTACGTAGGGCCGGCCGTCAAGTAGAAGTCACCCATGCCGAAGCGAACTCCATCGCATACCGTGAGTATTCGGCCCCGATGCGTGGAACGTCAACGTTGCCGCCACGCGCTGACCGTTCCAGCACATTCAGGCCATATGAACTACTCTGGCGTTCCGCGCCTACGTGGCGTAACTTGCAGGCCAGCGGATTGTTGTAGGAACGCGGTGGGAGAAGCGGCGTGCAGGCGAGGCGCCCAGCGTCCGGCTCAGGCCATTTCGGCCGGTGCGCGCCTCCACGCGGTAGGGTTCGGCGTCGGCCCGCTCGACGCCAGGAAGAGGGCAGCCGTGTATCTGCCGATCACTACCCGCCAGTTGGCCGATGGCACCGTCGAGATCGCGCCCAGCGGAGAGATCGACCTGGACAACGCCCACGTGATGCGGGACGCCGTGAACGACGTCCTGACCAGCAGCACGCCGGGAAAGATCTGCCTCGACCTGCAACGGGTGATGCTGATCGACAGCATCGGGATCGGCATACTCGTCGCCTGCTTCCACACCGCGGCCGCGAGCGGCGTCAAGCTGGTGGTCAGCCACCCCAGCCCGACGGTCTACCGCCAGCTGTGGGTCTCGGGCCTGGTCGGCCTCCTCGGCTGCGCCGAGCCACCCCAGCCGCGTACGTCGGTGGGCCTGCGCCCGTCCTGAGCCGCGCCCCGCATCCTGGCTGAGTGCAGCCTGGTTGAATGCGGCCTGGTTGAGTGCGGCCTGGTTGAATGCGGCACGTGACCGTGCTGCGTTCCATCGCGCTGTTCGTGCTGGCCGCGATCGCCGAGATCGGCGGGGCCTGGCTGGTCTGGCAGGGTGTCCGGGAGCATCGTGGGCTGCTGTTCGCGGGGGCCGGGGTGCTCGCGCTCGGCGCGTACGGCTTCGTCGCGACCCTTCAGCCCGACCCGCATTTCGGCCGGATCCTCGCGGCCTACGGCGGGGTCTTCGTGGCGGGTTCACTCGTCTGGGGGATGCTCGTCGACCGATTCCGACCGGACCGGTACGACGTGATCGGGGCGGCGCTGTGCCTGGTGGGGGTGGCCGTCATCATGTACGCGCCGCGAGGCGCGTGACCAGGTCTCCCCGCGCCGACGGGAAACGGCGGGGGCGGCCGGGACGCCCGCAGGGCCGTGAGGGCCGGCGCGCGGCCGGCCCTCGTACCCCTCAATGCATTGCTGCTTCTTGGGCCCGGCGCTCTTCGCCGGAGAGCGTCGACAGCGGCTTCTCCTTGATGAACAGAACCGCAATGATCGCCAGGAAGGCGATGGGGGCGCCGACCAGGAAGAGGTCGGACGTGGCTTCGCCGTAGATGTCCTTGATCACCGACAGGACCTGCGGCGGCAGCGTGGACAGGTCGGGCACCTTGCCGTCGCCGGCCGAGGCCGCCGCGGCGCCGAACTTCTCGGCGAACAGCGAGGTCACGCGGTTGGACAGCACCGCGCCGAGCGCGCTCACGCCGATCGCGCCGCCCATGCTGCGGAAGAACGTCAGCGCCGAGGTTGCCGCGCCGAGCTCGGCGGCCGGCACGTCGTTCTGCGCGGCGAGCACCAGGTTCTGCATCAGCATGCCGACGCCGACGCCGAGCACCAGCATGTACGCCGACAGCGTCAGCACGCTGGTGTGTGCGTCGATCATGCTCAGCAGCAGCATGCCAACCGTCATCACGACGGCGCCCGCGACCAGGTACATCTTCCATCTGCCGAATTTCGTGATGAGCTGGCCGGCAATCGTCGAGGAGAGCAGCAGACCGAAAATCATCGGCAGGCTCATGAGGCCCGCGATCGTCGGAGACTTACCGAGAGCGACCTGGAAGTACTGCGACAGGAACACCGTGCCGCCGAACAGCGCCACGCCGACCAGCACGCTGGCCACGATGGTGAGGGTCACCGTGCGGCTGCGGAAGATGCGCAGCGGGATGATCGGCTCGGTGGCCTTGGACTCGGCCCACACCGCCAGTGCCAGCAGCGCCAGGCCGCCGATCACGAATGCCGCGGTCTGCCACGACGCCCAGGCGAAGTGCTGCCCGGCCAGCGTCGACCAGATCAGCAGCGCGCAGACGCCCGCGGTGATCAGCCCGGCGCCCAGCCAGTCGATCTTCACCTGGCGACGGATGGTCGGCAGGTGCAGCGTCCTCTGCAGCAGGGCGATCGCGGCCACCGAGAACGGCACGCCGATGAAGAAGCACCAGCGCCAGCCGAGCCAGTCGGTGTCGACCAGCACGCCGCCGATCAGCGGGCCGGCGATCGTCGCCACGCCGAAGACCGCGCCGAACATGCCGGAGTAGCGGCCCAGCTCGCGCGGCGGGATCATCGCGGCCATCACGATCATGGCGAGGGCGCTCATGCCACCCGCGCCGACGCCCTGTGCCACCCGGCTGACGATGAGGATCTCGACGTTCGGGGCGAAGCCGGCGATCAGCGAGCCGGCCACGAACAGCAGCAGCGAGAGCTGGATGAGCAGCTTCTTGCTGTAGAGGTCGGCGAGCTTGCCCCAGAGCGGGACGGTCGCGGTCATCGCGAGCAGCTCGGTGGTGACGATCCAGGTGTAGACGGACTGGCTGCCGCCGAGGTCGGCGATGATCCGGGGCAGGGCGTTCGAGACGATGGTCGAGGCGAGGATCGACACGAACATGCCGAGCATCAGGCCGGAGAGGGCCTGGATGACCTCGCGGGGGGTCATCCTCGCGGGTGATTCGGTCGCGGTCGCTTCGCCGAGGGTGGCTGTCAACTCTTCAGTCCGTTCCTTAGTAACGCAAAGGACTCATTCACATATTTGGACAAATGCTCGTTCGTTCCGGAGGTCGCCCAGCGCATCATCGCGGTCCGGAACGCCGCGCCGGTAAGGGCCGCGGTCAGCACCGGGAAGGTGTGATCTTTCGGGACGCCCACCCGTTCGGCGACGGCCGCCACGAACCGCTCCTCCTCGACGGCGCCGCGGGTGAACAGCACCGGCAGGAGCGCCGGGTTGTTCTTGATCACCCGCATTCGCAGCAGCCACAGCTCGCGCTCGGCCTGGATCTGCTCGATCGCCGGGTCGAAGACCTGCAGCACAGCGTCCACGATCGGCACCTCGGGGGGCTGCGCCAGGAGCCGCCGGCAGACCACCGGGCCCTCCATCACGGGATCGCCGAGGATGGCGTCGTCCTTGGTGGCGAAGTAGTTGAAGAACGTCCGCGACGAGACGTCGGCGGCCGCGCTGATCTCCTCGACGGTCACCCGGTCGAGGCCGCGCTCGTCCACCAGACGCAGCGCGGCGCTCATCAGCGCGGAACGGGTCTGTTGCTTCTTGCGGTCCCGGCGTCCGGGCTCCGGCTGGGTCTCGCCCACGGCCGCGAGGTTACGTGCAATCTTGCAGGCACTGCAAACTTTCATTGAGTGCAGTGACCTGCGTTACTGCGGCCCTGGCTAGGTTGGAGGTCGTGCGGCGCCTCGCGACACCCCTGCTCCTGGTTTACGTCCTGGGTGTCCTGGCCCTGACGCTTCCGCCCGATTTCTCGCCCGACCCCACCGACTACCTGGGCGAGACCGCCTGGACGCCGCTGCGGCTCGAGCCGTTCGAGGTGGACGCGCCGAGCTTCCTGCTCAACGTCGTCATGTTCGTGCCGTTCGGGGTGCTGCTGCCGGTCTGCCTGCCGCGGACCGGCACGTTCTGGCGGATGCTCGCGTGCTCGGTCGCGGCCAGCCTTAGCATCGAGATCGCCCAGCTGATCATCAACCTCACGCTCGACGGCCGGCGCACCGTCGACATCAACGACCTGGTCGCCAACGCCGTCGGCGGCCTGCTCGGGCTCGGGCTTCTGCGCCTCGCCCGCCCCGGTCAGCCGTCCCGCTGAGTGATCTTGATTTCCAGCCCATCGGGGGTACGGAGACGGAGCTGCTCGCCGAAGTCACGGTCGAACGCCACCTCGGCGATCGGGTAGCCGGCCCGATGCAGCCGTCGTTCCAGCTCGTCGAGCGGCATGGCGGCGCCGAAATGCAGCTCGACGCCGGGCGCCTCGGCGGCGATCAGGACGATCTGGACGACGCCGAGCTGGAGAAGGACCCAGCCGGAGTCGTGGCCGCCGTGGACCACCTCGGCGCCGAACTGCTCGTAGAACGGGATCGAGGCGGCGAGGTCGCGGACGCGGACGATCGGCCGCAACTCGAGGAGCATGCCCTGCACAACGAGTGATCTTTTGATCAGTCGTTGAGCTGAGCCCGCTGGATCTCGGTGAACGTGGCGGTGAGGAACGGGGGGACCGGGCGGGGGCCGAGCAGCTCGGCGGCCAGCAGGGCGGCGTGGCGGGCCAGCACGCCGGGCTTGGGCGGGGGCGTGTCGTCGTCTTCGGCGGTGACGCCGAGCGCGCCCGCCAGCAGCAGCAACACCACATGCGGGTCGACCTCGGGCTGCCACTGCGCGGCGGAGCGGACGCTGCGCTCGAGGACCGCGCGCACGGCCTCGCCGTCGATGCCGTCGGGATGCGTCTCTTCGAGCAACAGCCGCACCAGAGTGCCCAGCACCAGCCCGGTCTGCGCCTGATCGAGCCCGGCGAGGTCGTCGGCCGCGGCGGTCAGCGCCTCGTCGTCGCGGCGCTGGGCCGCGTCGACGGCGGCGGTCGTGGCGGCCGCGATCGGGCGGGCCGGGGGTGGGAGGTGCCGCCAGTTCTGGTCCATGCCGGTGACCCTAGCGAGGCCCTCCGACGTTTCCGGCCGCCGTGATCGGGGCCGGAAAATGTCGGCGGGTGCTGGCAGGCTGTCGGCATGAGCTCACCTCTCCGCGATGCCATCGCCGCCCGGGTCGGGCACGGCGAGTTCCCCGGTGTGGTCGTGCTGGTCGCCCGCGGCGACGACGTCACGGTCCACACCGTGGGCGTCACCCGGTTCGGCGGCGACGTCCCGATGCGGCGCGACACCCCGTTCCGTATCGCGTCGATGACCAAGCCGGTGATGGCGGCCGCCGCCCTCCGGCTCGCCGAAGACGACCACATCGACCTCGAAGAGCCGGTCGCCAAGCTGCTGCCCGAGCTCGCCGGCCAGCGGGTGCTGCGCCGCCCCGGCGGCCCGCTCGGCGACACGGTCGAGCCGGCCCGCCCGGTCACCGTCGAAGACCTGCTCACCTTCACGCTCGGCTTCGGCTTCGTTCTCGACGGCGACACGATCAACCCGCCCTATCCGATCGTCGAGGCCTGGCGCGAGCTGGGGCTGGCGCTCGCCGAGCCCGACCCGCGCACCCCGCACGGCCCCGACGAGTGGGTCCGGCGCTTCGGCTCGCTCCCGCTGATCCACCAGCCCGGCGAGAGCTGGATGTACAACGCCGGCACGTTCATCCTCGGCGCGTTGCTGGCCCGCGCCGACGATCGCCCGCTCGCCGAGGTTCTCCACGACCGCGTGTTCGCCCCGCTCGGCATGACGCAGACCGGCTTCTGGCTGCCTTTCGACCGCGCGGCCGAGCTGCCCGCCTACTACATGACCGACCCCGGGACGGGGGTGCTGGGCGAGCGCACCGACACCGGCCCCGAGGTCTGGAGCCGGCCGCCCGCGTTCCCGTCCGGGTCGGGCGGGCTCGTGTCGACGGCCGACGACTTCCTGGCCTTCGCCCGCATGCTGCTCGAGGGCGGGGTGCACGGCGGCACCCGGCTGCTGTCGGCGCAGTCGGTGGCGTCGATGACCCGCAACCACCTGACGCCCGCCCAGATCGAGAGCGGCGGCTTCCTGCTCGGTGGCAGCGGGTGGGGCTACGGCATGGCGGTGACCGTGGCCGACGACGAGGTGTCGAAGGCCGGACGCTACGGGTGGGCCGGCGGTTACGGGACGAGCTGGTTCAACGACCCCAACGAAGGGCTCATCTCGATCGTCCTGAGCCAGGTGACCGACCTGCTGTGGAACGGGGCGCTGACGGAGTTCAACCGCCTGGCGTATCGTGATCCAGACCCTGGGGAGGGCGCGCGATGAGCAGTCTCGACGCGGTGACGGCGTGGATGGACAACTATCGCAAGGCGTGGGAGTCGAATGATCCGCATGACATCGCCGACCTTTTCGCCGAGGACGCCGCGTATTTCACCGAGCCGTTCGCGAAACCGTGGGTGGGGCGCGACGCCATTGTCACGGGCTGGCTGGCGCACCGCGACAAGCCGGGCACCACGTCGTTCGAATGGCATCCGTTGATCGTCACCGAAGACCTCGCGGTCATCGAGGCCACGACGCGATATCCGAAGAAGACGTTCAGCAACCTGTGGGTCCTCCGGCTCGACAATCTCGGCCAGGCCCGGCAGTTCACCGAGTGGTGGATGCAGCACCCGGCATGAGCCTCCGTCAGCGCTCGGCGGCGGCTACCGGCAGGGTCAGGGTCGTGGCACGGCAGTCGATCGTGTGGGCCGAGGGGCGCAGCACGTGACCATCGACCGGTGCGCCGGGCATGCCGAGGTTGCGGGCGAAACGCGGGAACGCGCCGCCCGAGATCTGCAGGCGCAGGCGGTGGCCGGCCCGCAGGCGGTGGAAGCACGGGTCGAGCGTGAGGGTGAGGTGCTGGGTCTCGCCGGCCGGCGTCTCCGGGCCGAGGCGGAGCATCGCGTCGCTGAAGTTGCGGGAGCGGCCGTGGTCGTCCACGTCGCAGAGGCGGACGAAGACGTCGGCGTGGGGTGGGTCCACGGCGATCGCCAGGGCCAGGGCCGGGCGGCCGGCCACGTCGACCGCGGTGGGCAGCGGGTCGGTCGTGAACGTGACCACGTCGGGGCGGGCTTCGAGGGGGCGGTTGTCCTTGACGCCCATCGTGCCGGTCAGGGTGCGGCCGCCGAGCGCCGGCGTGGGGTGGGCCGGGTCGTAGCGGAAGCCGACGGTTTCGCCGGGGGAGGCGTCGGTGGCGGTGGTCAGGGTTCGGTCGGCGTGGGGCTGGAACACCACCGGCGTCGTGGTGGGAGGCCACGACGCGAGGTTGTGCCAGCGGGACTCGCCCGTGCGATGAAGCCGGACGGGTGACTTGCGCGCCGCGGGCTCGCCGGCCATGTGCTCGTCCAGCCAGGCCAGGGTCTCGCGGACCGCGATGCCGACGCCGCGGGTGCCGACGTCCAGGTGGGTCCACGGGCCGACGGTCAAGCCGACCTCGACACCCCGGCGCTGCAGGGTCTCGTACTGCTGCAGCGTCTGATCGAGGAACAGATCCTGCCAGCCGCTGATCAGCAGGATCGGCGCGGTGACGCGTTCCAGCGCCTCGCCGGCCCGGTACGGCTCCCACCACGGGTCCTCCTCCGCGGGATGGGACAACCACTCCCGGTACCAGGGCGCCCGGCCGCGCAGCACCGGATCGGCGGCGGTGGGCAGCGGGAGACCCTCCAGGGCGGGCCTCAGCCGGCGCGGGGCGGTCGCCGCGTTCAGCAGTCGGCGCAGGTAGCCGCCGTCCTCCTGATGGGCGACCTGGTCGCTCCACCCCAGGAAGTCGCCGAGCGTGAACGAACCCGTCCCGTACACCGCCGTCCGGAAATCGTGCGGGCCGACGATCACGACGGCGGCACGCAGCTCCGGCGGTGGCGAGATCAGCGAGCTCCACTGTGTCCACCCGACGTAGGACGCGCCGAGGGTGGCCAGGCGGCCGTCGAACCAGGGTTGCTCACGCAGCCACGCGACGGTGTCGGGGCCGTCGAGCGTCTCCTGTGCCATCGGGCGGAACGTCCCGCCGGAGCCGAATGTCCCCCGGACGCTCTGGATCACCACGTGGTAGCCGCGCGCAGCGAAGACCCGGCCGTTGAGCAACGACATCGGCAGGCCGCGGCCGTACGGCGTGCGGACGAGGATCGTGCCCCGGGGCGTACGCGACAAGGGTTTGAAGTGATCGCCCAGCAGCAAGACGCCGTCGCGCATCGGGGTGCGCACCGGCGAGACCGTGTAGTCGTTGCGTGCCGCCGGCAGGCCCAGCGACCGACTGAGGAAAGCCTCGCCAAGCATCCGCGCCCCTTGTCCTTGATCAATTCTGGAAACCGCTCGAAACGGTAAGTGGATCACGGCAAGAATTGAAATGTGAATGGCATTCGAGTGGTTCGCGATGTGCGATTTTGCGGCCGGACGGGCACACTGCCACGGTGGAGGTTCGGCAGACGCTCGGCGGCCGCTACAAATTGCTGGACGAACTCGGCAGTGGTGGCATGGCGGTGGTGTGGCGCGCCCGGGACGAGGTGCTCGGGCGGCCGGTCGCTGTCAAACTCCTCGCCGGACGGTACTCCGGCGATCCCCAGTCGCGCGCCCGCATCCGCGACGAGGCGCGCGCGGCCGCGACGCTGTCCCACCCGAACATCGCGCAGGTCTACGACTACGGCGAGGCCACCGGCACGGGCACGCCCTACGTGGTGATGGAGCTGGTCAACGGCCCGACCCTCCAGCAGCGCGTCGCGGGCGGCAAGCTGCCGCCGCGCACGGTCTTCCGCATCTGCGGCGAGGTGGCCGCCGCGCTGGCCGCCGCACACGCGCGCGGCCTGGTGCATCGCGACATCAAGATGGCCAACATCATGGTCACGCCGGCGGGCGCCAAGGTCGTGGATTTCGGCATCGCGGCCGCCGCGGGCCCGGCGTCGCCGGAAGAGATGCTGGTGGGAACGCCCGCCTACCTGGCGCCCGAGCGCCTGACCGGCGACCTGATCGTGCCGGCCTCCGACGTGTACGCCCTGGGCGTTCTGCTCTACCGGCTGCTCGCCGACGAGTCGCCGTGGTCGGTGGAGAGCACGACCCAGATGTTGCGTGCCCACATCTACCAGGATCCGTCGCCGCTGCCGCCGGTGCCGGGCGTGTCGCCGGCGGTGCGCGAACTGATCGACCGCTGCCTCGGCAAGGATCCCGATTCCCGCCCGAGCGCGAGCGAGGTGTCGTCGACGCTGGCCGACGCGGCCGAGGCCGCGATCTTTTCCGATTCCGTACGAGGGGGAGCGGGCGCCCCGCGAATCCCCTCACCCGCCGACGACCGGGCCGACGACCTCGACGCCGAGACGTCGGTGCGGTCGCGCCCCGCGAGCGGAGCGGCCGGTGGACGTGCGGACCGGGCCGAGCCGGACGCCGGCAGGCGCGGGCCGGCCGGCGGGGCGCCGGGTGTGGGCGGCGGGGCGCTGGGTGTGGGCGGCGGGGCGCTGGGTGCGGGCGGCGGGGCGCCGGGTGTGGGCGGTGGCGCGCCGGGTGCGGGCGGCGGCGCGCTGGGTGCGGGCGGTGGGGCGCCGGGTGTGGGCGGCGGCGAGCTGGGTGCGGGCGGTGGCGCGCTGGGTGCGGGCCGAGGGGCATCGGGTGTTGGCGGTGAGGTGTCGGGTGAAGGCGGCGGCGGGACGGCGACCGCGGGACGGCGGGGCGTCAACGCCGGACCGGATCTTTCCGGGGCCGCGGGGAGCGCGCGCGAGGCCGATCGCGGCGCCAACGCCGGCCCGGGGGCGGCCGATCCCGGTGGCGCGGCGGCCGGGCCCGGAATCGGTGGACGCCGGAATGCCGGGCAGACGGCCGGGGCGGCGCGAAGCTCGGGGAACCTGCGGGTGGGGTCGCTCGACGGGACGGCGCCCGGCGCCCGGTGGGACTCCCCGGACCGGTGGGGACGCGGGGGCGGTGCTCTCGGCGTACGCAATGGGGAGGATGACCACGACGAAGCCGGCGGACTGTCGCGGCTTCTCGGGGAGCGGCGGCGGGTGCTGATGATCGGCGCCATCCTGGCGATCGTGATCACGGCGCTGATCGGGATGGCGCTGGGGGGACCGTCGCGAAGGGGCGGTTCGGCGCCGACCGCCGCCGACACCGCATCTGTCGCACCCAGCGTGAGCAGTGGATTGGGGGCGCCCGCGGTGAGTAACGGCAGCGGCGTCACCCAAGCGACCGCCACCGACGTGCCCGTGCGTCCGCCGGTGGCCTCCGAGCCGAGCGTCTCGGTGAGCACGGGAAGCGCCGCGGCCGGATCTACGCCCGGCGCCGGCGGCAACCCGAGCGCGGAACCGAGCCCGTCCGCGATCAACTCGGCCGCGCCACAGGGCAAGCGGCTCGACTCGCCCGGGGGCTTCGCGTTCGCAACCTGCGGCGCGGGCAAGGCCACGCTGACCTACTGGGAGGCGAAACCGGGCTTCACGGTGGAGAAGGTCGAGCCGGGCCCGGCGCTCACCGCCTCGGTCGCCTTCCAGGGCACGCCGGCCCGGTACCGCATGACCATCACCTGCGTTGCCGGCACGCCCACGCCGGTGGTCCTGCCGCTGTGAGCTGCGAGGCCCAGTGAGCTGCGAGACCCGGTGAGCTGCGAGGCCCGGTGAGCTACGAGGCTCCGTGAGCTACGAGGCTGCGGAGAGCAATGCGTCGGCGACCGCGGTGCGGGTGTTCAGGAGCGAGCGCCCCTGACGATGGGTCACCACCAGCCCGGCCGCCCGCAGCGTCGTCAAATGCTGCGAGACGCCGCCGGGAGTCAGGCCGGTGCGCCGCGACAGCTCGGTTGTGGACAGCGGCGTCGCCAGCTCGGCCAGCAGGCGTGCCCGGCCCCGGCCCAGCAGGGCCGTCAGAGCGTCCGGCTCGCGGGACGAGCGCTCCCACAGCGTGGCCACGCCCCGCGCGGGATACGCGAGCTGCGGGATCTCGCCGGCCGTGACCGTCAGCACCGAGGGCCAGACGAAGACCGACGGGATCAGGATGAGGCCGGCACCGTCGGGGACGTCCGCCGCCGCGCAATGCGGCTGGTCGATGGTCAGCTCGCCGTCGCGCCAGGTCACGCTCGGATGCAGGTCGTCGAGGATGGCGGCGCTGCCGGTCTCGGCCAGGCGGCGGGCCCGGCGCTGGACCTCGGCGTCCAGCAGGGCGCGCATGCGGGACCAATCGGGCGCGATTGCCACCGACCAGTACTCGGCGATCTCGTCGGACAGGCGGGACAGAACCGACTCGGGATCGTCGCGTAGCGGGCCTCTCATGCCGGCCAGATCGAGGTGGGCACGGACCACCGACGGCGGCGTGGACCGCAGGCCGGCCAGCTCACGCCCGAGGTCGCCGGCCAGCCCACTCGGCGGCGGGGTCAGGAAGTCGGGCGTGTAGCCGCCGGTCGGGGCCACCAGGTTCCAGAGCAGGCCGCCCTCGTCGACGCCCCCGCGAGCCCGCGCGGCCCAGCGCCGGTGCACCTCGGGCACGCCCGGGTCGCGGAGGATGCGGATGCTCGCCAGCACCTCCCACAGGCAGCTCACGGCGAAGCGGATGCGCGTCGCGGCCGCCGCCGACAGGCCGATGGTGGCCAATTCCGCCTCCGTGGATTTAGCCGGAGCTGAAACCTTACGCTTTCGGGCGCCTATCGCGAAGACTGATGCGGTGACCCAACAAGCCGCACTTCTCCGTTCCCTGCACGTCCCGGGCTCGCCGCTGGTGCTCCCCAACGCCTGGGACGCGGCCAGCGCCCGCGTCGCCGAGGCGGCGGGCGCCCCGGTCGTCGCCACCACCAGCGCCGGCGTCGCCTGGAGCCTCGGCGCCCCCGACGGCGACGCCCTCGACCGCGACGCGGCGGTCGCCGCCGTGCGGCGCGTGGTGGCCGCCGTCTCGGTGCCGGTGACCGCCGACATCGAGTCGGGCTTCGGCGACGACCCGGCGGGGGTGGCCGAGACGATCCGGGGTGTGGTCGCGGCCGGCGCCGCGGGCGTCAACCTCGAGGACTCCGTGCGTCCCGTCGGCGAGATGGTGGCCCGGCTGGTCGCGGCCCGCGAGGCGGCGCCGCGCGAAGACCTGTTCATCAACGCACGGATCGACAACTACCTGCGCGGCAAGGCCGACCTCGCCGACACGGTGGCGCGCGCCGAGGCGTATCTCGAGGCCGGGGCGGACGGCATCTTCGTGCCGGGCGCGGTCGACCCGGAGCTCATCGGCGAGCTGGTCGCCAAGATCTCAGCCCCGCTGAACATCCTCGTCTGGCCGGGCGCCCCAACAGTGGCCGAGCTGGCCGCGCTCGGCGTGGCCCGGGTGAGCCTGGGCTCAGGCGTCGCCCAGGCCGCCTACGCGCTGATGCGCAAAGCGGTGCAAGAGGCGCTGACCTCAGGCACCTACACGTCAATCACAGACGCCATCGAATACGGCGACCTGAACAAGCTGTTCCAGGCCTGAGAGACAAGCTGTTCCGGCCCTACTCCGCGTACCTGGTAGGCGGGAACGGGTTGTCGGCGCTCAATGGCGTCGTCTCGCCCTCCGCCTCCTGGCGGGCGGTGATGCTCTCGATGTCCTGCTCGTCCTCGTCGAAGGCCGGGTCGAACGGAACCGGGTCGTCGGTGGCGGCAGGAACGTCGTTGGGGTCGTAGTCGGAAGCCCCGGCGTCGGCCCGCTCGGCCTCGGTGCGGCGGGCCAGCTCGTCGTCGTCCAGGTGGGCGGGCGAGCCGCCGTGGAACCGGCGGTCGCGGCTGCCCTCGGCCGCTTCGGTGGTGAGATCGTCTCTAGCCATGTCGCTGTCCTTTCGCTCGGGCGCTGCGATACCCCGCCCGTCCCGGTCTACCACGATGACGTCGGTCACGCCTCGGCCGGGAAGTGTGAGGAGAGGAACGTCAGCAGGGCCGCGTTGACCTCCGCGGGGCGTTCCAGGCCGGGCAGATGTCCGGCGTCCTCGACGATCACGAGCTCGCTGCCGGGGACGAGATCCCGGATCAGCTCGGCGTCCACTATGGGCGTGTAGGCGTCCTCGGCGCCGACCAGGATCAGCGTCGGCACCCGTACGCGTGCAAGGTCTTCTTGATAGTCGGGGCGCTCGGCTCGTCCGCGTAGCGCCGCCGCGGCGCCCCGCGGCGAGGTGGCGAGCATCATCCGGCGGACGTGGGCGGCGACCTCGGGGAGCTCCTTGACGTGGGCCGGTGTGATCATCTTGTCGAGGACCTCGTCGGCGTAGCCCGCCATGCCCTCGGCCAGGAGCCGGTCGGCGAGGTCGTTGCGGTATTTCCGGCCGTCTTCGGTCTCGCCGACCGGCGACGTGTCGGAGAGGATCAGGCCGGCGACGCGGTCGGGGTACCGGCGGTAGAACTCCATGGCGATCTGCCCGCCCATCGAGACGCCGCCGACGACGGCCCGATCCGCCCCCAGCAGTGCCACGAGATCACCGGCGAAGTCTGACAAATAGGTTATTTCACTGGTATCTGCCGACGAGATGCCGTAGCCGCGCAGGTCGGGAGCGATGACTTCGTGGCCGGCCTCGCGCAGGACCGCCGCCTGCGGGTCCCACAGGGTGTGATCGAACGGGTGGCCGTGGATGAGCAGGATCTTCATGCTCTCGACGTTTCCCGCCGGATCCGCGTCAGGCAAAGGCCAGTCGCGACCTTGCGGCCCGGGCGGCGCGGCCACCCACTGCCGCGCCGCCCGGGGGATCCCATTGTTGATACAAGCCGGGAGCGGAGTCAACGCCAAGTTCCGATGAGTTTCCGATAGTTTCGGACACGCAGCGTCAGATCTTGTCCAGCCAGATCACGATGCCGGTGAGGTTGTGCAACACCGCCGCCACGCCCGCCCGGATCGCCGCGGCGCACCGTTGTTCGGTGAACGAAGCCGGGTCGTAGGCCGACGAAGCGCCGAGTCCTTCGCCGCGGAACGACGCGCCCGACCAGTCCGACGCCGTCACGTTCTGGGTGGGCTCGGCGACCTCGGCGCCCACCACGAGGAACTGCTGCGACAGATGACTCGCCGTGACCACGGCGAGCGCGTCGACCAGGTCGTTGCCGGCGCTGACGATCAGGTCGGGCTTCATGCCGATCGCCTTGGTGATGCCGGCCACGTGGTCACCGTCGGCGGCGATCGTCCGCAGGCTGACGTCCTCCTCCACGGCCCAGTCCTGGACCGCCTTGATCAAAGCGTTCGTCGGCGCGTCGTGGCCCGCCGTCAGCAGCACGACGCGGTAACCCTTCGACGGGTGGACGTCGTTCCACGAGCCGGGCTTCGGCGTGACCGTGCCCTCCGGGGTCGGCGTGGCCGAGGGATCGACGAACCCCGCGCCGAGCACGCCGACGGCGGTGGGCATGGGGTGCGGCTGGGTCCAGTCGTCGGATGGTGAGCCGCAGCCGGCGCTCACCGCGGCGACGGCGGCGAGGGTGGCGACGGCCCGAATCAGGGCGCGCAAGGCGATCGTCCTCCGGGTCACGGGGTGGTGCGCACACCTTCCTATCCCAGTTCAGGCCGGATATCGGCCCTCCAATACTGATCTTGGCCGCCAGTTTTCAGGGGTTCGCCCGCGAGCCGGCTCCCGTTAACCCATGGCGTGCAGCGTGCACTGGCTTACGTAAGGAGCCACATGTCACGCGCTGTCCGCACGGCCGTCCTTCTCGCGTCCTTTCTGGGGATGATCTTCTTGGGCGCGGCGCCGGCCTCCGCACACGGCTTCAGCTCGGTCGTCTACGTGGACGTCACCAACGGTGACGACGGGCACGTGCGAACGAAGCTGAGCCTCGAGTACGACCTGTTCGTCGTCTCCACCGCCGACGCGTCGAAGGACGACCCGCTCTTCCGGGCCGGGACCGCCGCCTTCGACGACCGCGACGATCGAGCAATGGCCGCGGCCGTCACCGCCAAGGCCGATGAGGCGATCAGATACGTCACGGATCGCTTCACGGTCTCGTCGGACGGCCAAGCCTGCACGGCGACACGGGCCGGCGACTTCACGATGGGCGTGCAGGAGGGCGTTCCCTACACGACGGTCCTGCTCGACTGGACCTGCCCCCGCGCCGACGAGCACGAGGTCCGCACCGGCCTGTTCCCCGATTCCGAGGGCTACGTCAAAGGCACGAAAACCATTGTCACGTACGAGATGGACGGCCATTCCGGAAGTGCCGCGCTCGACGCGAACATGCCGTCCTTCTCGACCGCCCAGACCTGGTACCAGCGCTTCGGGGAGTTCTTCAGGCTCGGCGCCGAGCACCTGCTGACCGGAATCGACCACATCCTGTTCCTGCTCGCGCTCATCGCCGGCTCCCGGCGCCCGCGCGAGATCGTGCTCGCCGCCACCAGCTTCACGCTCGCCCACTCCGTGACGTTCATGCTGGCCGCGCTGGGCGTGGTCGACGTGCCGGCCCGGGTCGTCGAGCCGATCATCGCGCTCTCCATCGCGGTGGTCGCCGGCTGGTACCTGTTCCGGCTCTGGCGGCGCGGCGACCACGCCACCGACCTGGAAACGGCCGGGCACAGCCATTTCAGCCTCGACCGTGCCGGGTGGACCCGGCTCGGCGTGGTGTTCTGCTTCGGACTCGTGCACGGCCTCGGCTTCGCCGGCGCGCTCGGTATCACCGAGGCGTTCTCGTGGACGCTGCTCTGGTCGCTGCTCGTCTTCAACGTCGGCATCGAAGTCGTTCAGTTGGCCATCATCGCGGTCGTCTTCCCGCTTCTGATCCTGCTTAGACGGCGGTCTCCGAAAGCCGGCCTCTGGGCCACCGGCGCGATTTCCGCGGGCGTGTCCGTTATGGGTCTCGTCTGGTTCGTCCAGCGCGTCTTCGGCCTGTGAGTTTCCTGTAGGGGACACGCATAAGCACATGATCATTTACCGGCGGTTCATCGGATGCCGAGAGCTTGATCTCGCTTCATCCCTCATCTCATCTGGAAAAGAGGAACCGAAACCGATGAGAACGAGCCTTGTACGCCACCGGATGGTCGCGACGGCCACCGCCGCGTTCCTGGGCCTGGGCGTCGCGCTCGGCAGTGGACTGGCCTCCCCGGCCAGCGCCGCCGACACGGCCACCCTGTCCGGCATCATCCTCGGCGTCGGCGCCAACGAGTCCCAGCGCATCGTGACCTGGTACTCCTCGGCGGACAACGCCCAGCAGGTCCAGGTTGCCCCGACCGCCGACCTCGCCAACGGCGAGTTCCCGGCGTCCGCGGTCACCTTCGCCGCGGCCGGCGCGGCGAACATCGCCACCAGCGGCGGCTTCAACCGGCACGCCACCGTCACCGGCCTGAAGGAGCACACGGCGTACTCGTACCGTGTCGGCTCCGAGGGCAACTGGTCGCCGGCGTACGCCTTCAAGACGCAGGACTTCGAGGGCGACTACGACTTCCTGTTCTACGGCGACCCGCAGATCGGCTCCTCGGGCGACGTCGCCCGGGACCAGGCCGGCTGGGTCGACACGGTGAACGTCTCGACCGCCGCCAACCCGAACGCCGAGCTCCTGGTGTCCGGCGGCGACCAGGTCGAGACCGCCAACACCGAGACCCAGTGGAACGCGTTCCTCGCCCCCGAGCAGCTGCGTCAGTACCCGTGGGTCGCGACCATCGGTAACCACGACGTCGGTGGCAAGGCCTACGAGCAGCACCTGTACACGCCGAACACCGACCGGTCGGGCGCGTTCTACTCGAACGGCCAGCCGAACGGCACGCAGTCCGGCGGCGACTACTGGTTCATCTACAAGGACACGCTGTTCATCGACCTGAACAGCAACAGCTACGCCACCTCGCAGGGCGGCGGCGGCGACGCGGCGCACGTCCAGTACGTCACCGACACCGTCAAGGCGCACGGCGGCGAGGCGAAGTGGACGGTGCTGGTCTACCACCACTCGATCTATTCGCCGGCCGACCACGCCAAGGACGGCGACAACAAGATCCGTCGTACCGACTTCCCGACCGCGTTCTCGAACCTCGGCGTGGACCTGGTCCTGCAGGGCCACGACCACAGCTACTCGCGTAGCTACGAGATCAAGAACGGCGCGAAGGCCAACCCGGACGAGAAGCCGGGCCAGGGCGACGTGTTCACCGGCCCGGGCGGCGTCATCTACGTGACGGCGAACTCGGCCTCCGGCTCGAAGTACTACGACATCACCGCTCCGGACAACAGCGGCACCAGCGGCGCGGGCAACGGCGCCGACCCGCAGAACCCGAGCAGCTACTGGTACAACTCGGTGCAGAACCAGGAGCACGTCCGCTCCTACGTCAAGGTCGAGGTGCGCAACGACAAGCTCGTCGTCGCGAACCTCCGCAGCGGCACCTGCGCGGCGCCGAACGCCGCGGTGGAGCTCGGCAAGTCGCCCTGCTCCAACACGGCCGAGGGCCAGCCGGTCGGCTCGATCGTCGACAAGGTGACGGTGCACCCGTACCACGCCGACGGCCAGGACATCCAGGTGGACGTCCCGACCGCCGCGCCGGGTGAGTTCGGCTGGACGATCGACGGCTACAACGGCCTGGTCGACCTCGGCACCGCCGCGGACCACAACGGCGACTTCTACGCGGCGACCGGCAAGATCAACCCGATCGTCGTGTCGGACAGCCGTCGCTCCCTCGCGCCGTGGTCGATCTCGGCCGGCGTGGGCGACTTCAAGGACGCGAGCAAGACGTTCTCGGGCGCCTACCTCAGCTGGAGCCCGTACGTGCTCACGGCCGGCGCCGGCGCGCAGGCCAGCGGCGCGGTTCCGTCCGCGTACGACGACCACGGTGAGGGCCTCTCGGTCTCCCGCGGTCTCGCCTGGGCCGACCAGGGCCACGCCCGCGGCACGGCCAAGCTCGGCGCCGATCTGGACCTCAAGATCCCGGGCGACGTCGACAAGGGCTCGTATCGGGCCACCCTCACGATCACTGCGCTGAGCAGCTGATTTCCTTTGGGGCGGGCGTTCCTCCGGGGGCGCCCGCTCTACCCGTACACGTCAAGGATTTTGGTTCTATGAAGATCACCCTCGTCCTGCTTGCCGCCGTGGCGGTGTTCTCCTCGGCTCCGCCGGCCCTCGCCGACGAGGGCGACGTCACCTGGACGGTCCGCACCGCCTCGAACAGCTACGGCAACGACCGCTCCAGCTACAGCTACTCGGTGAACCCCGGCGGCACACTGCGCGACGCGCTGGTCGTGGCCAACCGCGGCAAGGACCCGCTGGACCTGAACGTCTACACCGCCGACGGCTTCACCACCGGCGCCGGCCAGCTCGACCTGCGCAACCGCGACGACAAGCAGATCGGTGTGGGTGCGTGGGTGCGCGGCGCCCAGGCCCAGGTCGCCGTCCAGCCCGGCAAGACCGCACAGGTCCCGTTCACCGTGACGATTCCCCAGAACGCCACCCCCGGCGACTACGTCGGCGGCATCGTCACCACCCTGACCCAGCCCGGCGACACCGCCGGCATCAACGTCGAGCGCCGCCTGGGCATCCGCATCAAGCTCCGGGTCAGTGGCGAGCTCCGGCCCACCTTGTCGGTGGAGAACGTGCACATCGACTACAAGGGCACGCTCAACCCGTTCGGCCAGGGCCACGCCACGGTGTCGTACACGATCCACAACACCGGGAACGCCACCCTCTCGGCCCAGCAGGCGGTCTCGGCCGAGGGCCTCTTCGGCTGGTTCCACACCACCGCGGCGTCGATCGCCGCGCCGCCCGAGCTGCTCCCGGGCGAGTCGTGGAAGGTCTCTGTCCCGCTGAAGGGCGTGACGCCCGCGTTCGACCTGGCCGTGACGGCGTCCCTCACCCCGCTGCTGACCGACGCCTCCGGCTCCACCACGTCGCTGAAGCCGGTGTCCACCACGGTCCACGCCATGACCGTCCCCTGGACCCTGGTGATCCTCCTGCTCGTCGTGGTCGCCCTGATCGTCGGGGCTGTCCTCCTGTCCCGCCGCACCCGTGCCCGTCGTAGGACACGCGAGGACGACCGGGTGAAGGAGGCCGTCGAGAAGGCGCTTCGCGAGAAGGAGAGCCAGTCGAGCTAACCCGTCGCGGCGGCCAGGCGAGCGGCCAGCGCCGACATGTGCTCGACGAGCTCCGGGGGCTCGTGGACCCGGAAGTCGAACCCCTTGCCCGCCACATAGATGGCCAGTTCGTCCAGGGAGTTGGACCCGGCCCGCAGGGTGCAGCTGTGCTCGTCGATCGGCTCCAGCGCCCCCGTGGTGGGCGATATCCGCTCGGCCGCGGTCTCGGCGCTGACGTGCAGGGTGAAGCGCGCCTGGTAGCGGTAGGCCGACGTGGAGATCGCCCGCGAGGTGTAGCCGCTGAGGTCGGGGTCCGGGGGAGTGCGCGGGGTGAACCGGGGGCCGGTGGGCGTACGTGGCTCCAGGCGGTCGACGCGATAGGTGCGCCAGTCCTGACGGTCGACGTCCCAGCCGATGAGGTACCAGCGCCGGCCCGTGTGCACGAGTCGGTGCGGCTCGGTCGTACGGATGCTGCTCGTGCCGTCGTGAGCGCGGTAGTCGAAGCGCAGGCGTAGCGCGTCGCGGCAGGCGCCGGCGATGGCGGTGAGGGTGCTCGGGTCGACGGTGGGGCCGGCGTCGAGCATCGGGACGGTCACCGAGCGCAGGGCGTTGACGCGGTGGCGTAGCCGGGACGGCAGCACCTGTTCGAGCTTGGCCAAGGCCCGCACCGACGTCTCCTCGATGCCGGTGATCGAGCCGCCCACCGCCGTGCGCAGGCCCATCGCGACCGCGACGGCTTCGTCGTCGTCGAGCAACAGCGGCGGTACGTCGGCGCCGGCGCCCAGCCGGTAGCCGGCCGTGCCCGCGGTGGCCAGCACGGGGTAGCCGAGGGCACGCAGCCGGTCGATGTCGCGGCGCACGGTGCGCGGCGTGATCTCCAGCCGCTCGGCCAGTTCGGCGCCGGACCAGTCGCGCCGGGTTTGCAGAAGCGAGAGCAGTCGCAGCAGCCGCGCCGAGGTTTCCCACATGCCCGGAAGTCTGTCACCCGCCTAGGACCGAACCTGACCTAACCGCGCCCTAGCGTTGTCGGCATGCAGATTTCTCCCTTCACCATCGACATTCCTCAGGCCGACCTGGACGACCTACGCGACCGGCTCGCCCGTACCCGGTGGACCACCGACCTGCCCGGCGTGGGCTGGAGCCGCGGGGTGCCGGCGAGCTACCTCAAGGGGCTGGCCGAGTACTGGCGCGACGGCTACGACTGGCGGGCCCACGAGCGCGAGCTGAACAAATACCCGCAGTTCACCACCGAGATCGACGGGCAGAACGTCCACTTCGTGCACGTGCGCTCGCCCGAGCCGGACGCGCTGCCGCTGATCATGACCCACGGCTGGCCCGGTTCGATCGTGGAGTTCCTCGACGTCATCGGCCCGCTGACCAACCCCCGCGCGTACGGCGGAGACCCGGCGGACGCGTTCCACCTGGTGATCCCGTCGATCCCGGGGAGCGGCTTCTCCGGCCCGACTCGCGAGCCCGGCTGGGACACCAGCCGGGTGACCAGGGCGTTCGCCGAGCTGATGAGCCGGCTCGGCTACGAGCGGTATGGCGCGCAGGGCGGCGACACCGGCGCCGTCGTCTCACCCGGGCTCGGCCGGCTCAACCCCGACAAGGTCGTCGGCGTGCACGTGAACGGCGTCTCCGCGTTCTCCGAGGTCAACCCGGACGAGATGGGTGAGCTGACGCCGGCCGAGCAGGAGCGGCTGAAGCACCTGGCCTACATGAAGTTCGAGCAGTCCGGATACGCGATGATCCAGATCACCCGCCCGCAGACGCTGGCGCACGCCCTGCACGACTCGCCGGTCGGCCAGCTGGCCTGGATCGTCGAGAAATTCAAGGAGTGGACCGACCCGGCCGCCGACCTGCCCGAGGACGCGGTGGACCGGGACCGGCTGCTCACCAACGTGATGCTGTACTGGCTGACCGGAACCGCCGGCTCGTCGGCCAACTGCTACTACGAGACCGCCCACGCGGGCGCCTGGGGCGCGAGCGCTCGTTCCACGGTGCCGACCGGTGTTGCGGTCTTCCCCCTGGACGTGTCGATCCGTCGGACGCTCGACCTCGAGCACACCATCGTGCGCTGGTCCGAGTTCCAGCGCGGCGGCCATTTCGCGGCCATGGAGGCCCCGGACCTGCTGGTCGGCGACATCCGCGAGTTCTTCGCCGAGCTGCGCTGATCCGGCTCGGGGTGGTCGGAGCGCTTTGCGGACTCAGCCGGTGCGGGCGTCGATATCGGCGAAGGACACCTCAGCGGCGTTGCCCGCGCCGGTGTTGGTGACACCGAGCTGGATGCGGCCGGTGGCGAGGTCGGGGTCGGCCACGGCGCCTTCCACGACGCCCTTGCCGTCGATGGTGACGGCGGCGTGCTGGTTGGAGATCACGATGCCGAGCTCATGCGGCGTGCCCGGCTCGAGGCCGGTCGTCGACTTGCCGAGCGAGTTCAGCAGGACGCCGTTCAACTCCTCCAGCTCCACCTGGTCGGCGCAGGCGGTCAGCTGGTAGCCCCGGTCGCCGCTGTAGCGGAACCAGACCATCGCGCAGGCGTCGGCGCTCGCCAGCCCGACCCGTACGGAGATCGACTGGTCCCCGGTGAACGCGTCGTCCGGCCCCAGGCACTGATATGTCGACCTGCCCTTGACCCGGGCCAGCAATTGGCCGTCCGCAAAAGTGCAGCTGCCGGATTCCGCGTGGCTCTCCCGGAACCGGCCCGGACCGCGGAGCGGATCGGAGAAGGACGGCCCGCGCAGGCTCGATGTCGTCGCAGTGGCGATCTTGGTCTGCGGATCGATCGCCGCGGCCGGCGGGTCGCCGGTCGTCCGCGCGTAGGCGACGGTCGCGGCGGCCACCGAAGCCAGCATCAGGGCGCCCACCGCGTACGTCAGGCGTCGCGGCGTTTTGGATGCCGCCTTCCTCCGCCGTTCCGCCCGGGTGGTGACCGGCGCTGGGCTGACCGGCGCTGGGCTGATCGGAACGGGGCTGATCGGAGTAGGGCTGATCGGAGCAGGGCTGATGTGTGCGGGGCGGCCGACCGGGGTGGGGTTGATGGCCGGCCCGGGGCCGATGGCCGGTACCGACCGGGTGGCCGGCGTCGATCGCGGGCCTTCGGCGATCACCTGCTCGAGCAGGTCGCGCGCGTCGAACCGGCCGCTGGTGCGTCGCGGCCGCGGGTCGGACTGCGGGGCGTTCGCCGCGAGCAGTTGCTGAAGGACCTCGTTGGCGGTCGGCCGGTCGCCCGGATCTTTCGCGAACGCGTGACCGACCAGGTCGATCAGCGACTCGGGCACGCCTCGCAGCTCGGGCGCCTTGGTGAGGATCTGGGCGGCGGTCGCCACCGGTGTGTCGCCGTAGAACGGGTTCCGCCCGGTGCCGGCAAAGACGATCACGCCGCCCCAGGCGAAGATGTCCGCCGCGGGCGTGACCGGGCCGACGTCGGGATCGAGCCGTTCCGGAGCCATGTAGTCGACGGTGCCCACCCAGCGGCCCGGCCGGGTGTACTTGGTGGTCGCCTCGAGGGCCCGGGCGATGCCGAAGTCGATCACCTTGGGCAGGCCGAGCGACAGCAGGACGTTGCTCGGCTTCAGGTCGCGATGGATGACGCCGGCGCCGTGGATCGCGGTCAACGCCGCCGCCACGCCGACCGCGATGCTGTGCAGGTCGCCGGGCGACATCGGACCCCGCTCCTCGACCACCTCCTGCAGGCTGGGGCCTTCGACGTATTCCACGACGAGGTACGGCGTGTCGTCGTCGGGATCGGCGTCCAGGACCGCGGCGGTGCAGAAGGACGGAACCTGCCGGGCCCGCTGCACCTCGCTGCGGAACCGGGCGCGGAACTCGGCGTTGTTGGCGTGCTCCGGCCGGATCGCCTTCACGGCGACGGGCCGGCCGCCCGGGTCGCGCCCGAGGAAGACGGTGCCCATCCCGCCCTCGCCGAGCCGGGACAGCAGGCGGTAGTCGCCGAGCCGTCGCGGGTCGCCGGGCCGCAGGGGACTAGTCGTCATGGAGACGCGCTCCCAAGGACAGTCACTCTAGGTGACGACGTACCGATCTGGACGGTCCCCGATCTTACGACCGCCAATCACGCGTACGCCCATGTGACAGCCACCATTTTGCACACTCTTCTTGTTACTCACGGGTTTTGGCATGTTCCCGACTGGCACCACGGAGCGTAAGGTGCGCGGTTTGGGCGCGGTATGAGGCATTTGAGGCCCCCGATTCGTGGCTCAGCCGCTCCCGGCGCGGTGTGGCGCGCGTTACATCGATCGGCTAGTGGGCCGACGGGCCGGCGGCAATCGATGACGGAGGGTCCCCGGCGAAAGCCGAGAGAAAGTCGCGTCTTCGCCTCGTTCTCGGTGCTGATCGGTGTCATGGAAGGCCGAGGCGGTGGTTCCTGCCCGACCGCCGGCTGCGCCTGCGCTACGTCACCGCCGCCGCCACCACTGGAGCCGCCACCGACCGCACAGACGATCAGCCCTCACCCACCGAAAACCCCTGGCCCACCCCAACCACACTCTGATCCAACCCGTTGGTGCCCGGTATCAGTTGAGGCGTACGGCATTGATGGTGTGGCTCAGAGTTCGTTCGAAACGGGCGATCTCCGCCTCGGCGATTCCGTTGCGGCGGGCGACGACGGTCCAGTTGCTGGTGGCATCGCCGATTTCGCCGAGGGCGGTGCGAGCCTGGTGGTCGGTAAGGCCGAAGAGCTCCGAATACATCAGCAGCGCGCTGACCTCGTCGGCTGGACCGCCGGCCCCTCCGATGCTGGTGACCCGCTGAGCGGCGAGGTCCGGATTGGGGTTGATGTCGAAGCCGGGGGCGAGCCGCCAACCGGATCCGTGCCGGAGAAATCCGTGATTGCGGAGATGATCGTCGGTGTTGTGGAAAGCGATGGAGAAGGCGATGCGTCGCCACAGCTGCTTGAGATCGGCGGTGGTCGCCGAGCTGTGTTCCGGTATGACCTCGGCGATCTCGGTGTAGTCGCGGCGTTGTCCGTCCTCAGCCTCCAGAAGCGTCATCGCGCTCAGATAACCGATGCGGCTCGCGCCTTCCCGATCGAATCGATCGAGCAGCAATACCTGGCTTCCTTCAATACCGACCAGTTGCCGTCTCGGTACCGAGATTCCGGCCGCTTCCGCGAGGTCCAGTGCGGTCTTCTCCCATGCGATGACACTCCACTCGTCGGCGTGATGAGGGAACTTGGCGATCAGGAGGCGGTCGCCGTCCCTTACCGACGCTTTTGGCCGTGCTCCGCCGAGCGAACCGGTGCCCGCGTCCAGCAGTGTCTTGATCGCGTCCATGCTGTCCGGTTGGTCGCGGGCAACGGTGTCGGCGGCGTGGAGCAGCGTGGGCAGAGCAATGAGCTTCGGCACCTCCGGCGCCGGATGCTGAAATTCGCCGTCGGCGTCGGTCTTGAAACGCAGAGCACCCTGCCGGGTCTCGTCGCTCACCCCCAGCAGGTAATCCCGATCGTCGAGGGTCGGCATCGGACGGCCCTCGATACCGGCCTCGGCGCGGAGACGCTTGGCGATCAGATTCCGGCCCCAACGGTCGGGGGACGCGTCGCCGAACGCCCCGGACAGCCCATGAGGCAGCGGCCACGAGCCTCCCGTGAGCCCCAGGGCGGGGTCGATCGAGTACGCGCCTCGATACGAAAGGTAGTCGCGGTCGTAGGAGAACGTTGCCGTCAGCCGGCCACGGCGAAAATTGACGAAGGCATCCCCGACAACGCGGGTGTCGCCGTCGATCTCAACGTACGTAAGGATGCGGCTCACTGACGGATCCGCTTCGGCAGGACCTCATCGGCGCGGGCACGACCGAGATCGGTTTCGTACGGATCTGTGGCCGTCACTACCGCGTCGAGGACGCCGAGGGCTCGAGCGGTGCTCAAGAACGCCTGCAGGCCGACCCCGGTGTCCCCCGTCTCGATCCGTCGCAGCGTATTCCGGGAAATGCCGGCACGCTCGGCCACCTGGGCAGCCGTAAGGCCTTGGAGCTTCCGCCAGGCCACGAACTGTTCGCCGATGCTGGCAGCCGCGGCCTTCACGCGCGATGAAACCGGACGGGACATGGGACCCTCACCTAGTGGTCAGTATCTTGACCACAATACGGCTTAACGCCCAGGATAGCGAGCATTACAAAGCCTGCAAGACAAGAACAGCGAACGCTGAGCGACAGGAAGGGCGCGAAGGCGGGAGGCGTGACACTGCCGAACAGGGCTCGCACGGCAAACGCCTCGAGGTGTTGTGCGGGTCTATGGAATGCGGTCGCTTCTCTGCGCTTGGCCGGGGCCGGCATGGCGCTCCTCTGCTTAACGGTCATGACGGTGACCCCTAAACAGCTTAACGCGCACGGTCGTGACCCTTAGCGTGGCTGGTCCAGATAACTCCACACCCGACGGAGACGAGTCCGAAACGGGCCCAGGCCCACGAGGGCCGCGAAGGTGCCGAGAACGATAGGGAGAACGGCGCCGGCGGGCTCACCGATGGCGATGTAACACCACCTTTGAGGATCAGGCGGTCGGCGTAGGCGGACTCGACCAGCCAGGCGAGGAAGCCCTCCACCGCGTAGGGCTGGTGCAATTCGTTGGTTGGCCGTTTGGTTCGGCGAACGAGATTTTGCAGATCGAGATATGCGCGGCCCGCGACGGTGGCACGGGTGGGGCGGTCGTTCACAGAGATCTCCATTGCCTCGCGCAGCGTCCGCTCGGACTGAGGAAACCGCCGGGCCATCGCCAGCAATTCCGACGGCGACGATCCGCGTCGGCTCAACCACCGTCTCAGCGCACCGTAGACAAGCTCGGAGCCCTCGCGGTGGCGTAGCCGGGCCGCGTCGATGATGCTCCGCGGCGCGTCATACAACCCGATGTACGTCTGTTCCTCGAGCGGCACCGTAGTCCGCCCGATCTCAAACGTGTCGGGATCAAACAGGTGCCAGGTCACGGGCACCCGAACAGCCCGGGCGGTAGGTGCCACGCGGAAGGGCCACATCAATCGTCGCAGGAATCTCGTCGGTCAGCCCGTGACGGGCCAACGCGCCTTCGAGTAGGTGAAGGTGACAGGAAGCGCGAGTAGGGCCCCTGCCGCCGACCTATCGCCAAAGAGGGAAGGGGTGGGTGGCGCCACTTGCCGGCGAGCTTCGAGCCGAGCAGAGAACGCCAGGTGGTGTGACGTGGGGGTCTGGGGGCTCGGCCCCCAGGTCGGAATGCATCACGACAAGGCGAGGCGCGCCAGCGCCGAGCAGGGAGAGCCTGAGTGGTGCCCCCGGCAGGATTCGAACCTGCGCTTTCGCCTCCGGAGGGCGACGCTCTATCCCCTGAGCTACGGGGGCTCAGTGGTTCCAGAGCCTAGCAGGCCAGCCAGAACCACTGCCAACCGGGTTATGACGTGGCCTGGAGCTTCTTGAGGAGGTCGTCGATCAAAGCGATCTCGCCCTGCTGGGAGGCCACCATCGTGCCGGCCAGCCAGGTCACGTCCTTGTTCTTCGACAGCTTCACGGCCTCCTGGGCCATGTGGATGCCGCCGAGGTGGTGCTGGCGCATCAAGGTCAGGTATTGGATTTCCAGGTCTTTGCCCGTGGCCTTGCGGAGCGTCGCGAGCTGCTCGGGGGTGGCCATGCCGGGCATCAGGCCGTTGACGACCGAGCCGGCCGAGTCGGGCATCCAGGCCATGGCGGGCTTGGAGCCGGTGGGGCTCAGGTGCCAGTCGCGCAGCCAGGCCTGCATGTAGCCGATCTGGCCGTGCTGGGTGAGGGCGATGTCGGAGGCGAGGTAGACGATCTGCGGGTCGTCCGACTTCTGGTGGACGATCATCGACATCTCGACGGCCTGGGCGTGGTGGGTCGACATGTCGCGCAGGAAGCCCGCTTCCACCGAGTCGTCGCCGGGGGTTCGCAGGTGCGGGACCAGGATGCCGATGCCGAGGCCGAGCATGGTGCCGACCAGCAGCGCCGCGATCACGAGGATCCAGCTGCGGCGGTTACGGCCGGCGGCCGGGACGTCCTCGGAAGCGGCGGCGTCGGCCGCCGCTTCCGAGTCGGTGGAGATGGTCATCAGCTACCCGTCGTGCCCGCGCCGTTGGCGGCCGCGGTGACCGGGCCGGTGGTGGTGTTGCCGCCGGAGCAGGAGATGCCGGGCTCGAGGGCGGCCACGAGGCGCGTGTCCTTGATGAACTGGTCGATGCGGGGGTCGTTCGCGTCGTCGGTCTTGAGCTGGTAGCCCCAGACCTGCACCGACACGTTCTTGTCGAGGCCGGCGTACGGCGACATGAACGTGTAGTCCTGGCCCTGGACCTTCTTGGTCAGCACGGCGACCTGGTCGGCGGCGAGGCCCTGCTTGTACGTCACCCAGACGGCGCCGTGCTCGAGGCTGTGCACGGCGTGCTCGTTGGCGATCGGCGCGTCATACACGTCACCGGAGCAGTTCTGCGGGGTGGCGTTGTGCGCGCCGCCGACGGGCGGGCTGGTCACGTACGTGAGCGTGCCGTCCTTGTGGTCGCGCGCGTCGATCTGCGCGTTCTTCTGGGCGCGGTAGTCGACCACGCCCTTGATGTCGGCGACCTTGTCCTCCCAGCTGCGGGAGCCCTTGACGACGCTGTACACGCCGAAGCCGATGATGCCGAGGGCGATCACCGCGACCAGGCCGATCACCATGATCGGGCCCCAGCTGCGGCCGCCGCTGACCTTGACGGGCGTGATGGGCTTGCGGCCCTTGCCCCCCGAACCCTTGCCGGGAGCGGTCTTCTTGGCGCCGGTGGTCTTCTTGGCGGGCCCGGTGGGCGGCTTGCCCTGGCCGGTCGTCTTGCCGACCTTGACGGTGGACGGGACCCGCTCGGGACCCGGCGTGCTCATGCTCATCGTGCCTCGTCGATTCGTTTGAAGCGGAAGGGCGGGGCTCGGGTGGCCGCCGAGTGCGAAAGTCTACCCCCGATAGCATGGTTGAGTGACTCCCGCCAACCTTGCTGCCACCGTTCTCTCAGCTGCTCGTGCCGTCTTCGAGACCCGCGGGCTCGACGTCACGGCGCTGCCGGGTACGACGTCCATGGAGCGACCCCGTAACCCCGAGCACGGAGACTACGCGTCGACGCTCGCCCTCCAGCTGGGCAAGAAGGCCGGGGTGGCGCCGCGTGACCTGGCCGCGGCCCTCGCCGAGGAGCTGGGCCGGCAGCCGGGGATCAAGTCGGTGGAGGTGGCCGGTCCCGGCTTCCTGAACATCCGGGTGGACGCGGCGTCGGTCGGCGTGCTGGCCCGCGACATCGTGCTCGCCGGTGCGGAATACGGACATACGGACACGTTGAGCGGCGAGCGGATCAACCTGGAGTTCGTCTCGGCGAACCCCACCGGCCCCGTGCACATCGGCGGCGTGCGGTGGGCCGCGGTGGGTGACGCCCTCTCGAGGCTGCTGCGTGCGGCCGGCGCCACCGTCGGCACGGAGTACTACTTCAACGACGCCGGATCGCAGATCGACAGGTTCGCCAAGTCGCTGTATGCGAGCGCGAAGGGCGAGCCCGCCCCCGAGGACGGCTACGGCGGCGCCTACATCGCCGAGATCGCCACCGCGGTGCGCGCGGAGGCCCCCGACGTGCTCGAGCTGGGCGAGCCCGAGGCGCTCGAGGTGTTCCGGCGGGTCGGCGTCGAGCTGATGTTCGCCGAGATCAGGCAGTCGCTGACCGAGTTCGGCGTGCACTTCGACACGTACTTCAACGAGAAGGACCTGCACAACCGGGGCGAGCTGCAGGAGGCGCTCGATCGGCTGCGCGAGCAGGGCCACATTTTCGAAGCCGACGGCGCGACCTGGCTGCGTACGACCGAGTTCGGTGACGACAAAGACCGGGTGCTGCGCAAGTCCGACGGCGACTGGACGTATTTCGCCGCCGACTGCGCCTACTACCTCGACAAGCGCAAGCGCGGCTTCGACCGGGTCGTGATCATGCTGGGCGCCGACCATCACGGCTACATCGGCCGGATGAAGGCGATGTCCGCGTGCTTCGGCGACGACCCCGCCAAGAATCTCGAGATCCTCATCGGCCAGCTGGTCAATCTCGTACGCGACGGGGAGCCGGTGCGGATGAGCAAGCGCGCCGGCACGGTCATCACGCTGGAAGACTTCGTGGACGCGCTGGGCGTCGACGCCACCCGGTACGCGCTGGCGCGCTACTCCTCCGACTCGCCGATCAACCTCGACATCGCGGTCTGGACCAGGGCCAGCAACGACAACCCGGTCTACTACGTGCAGTACGTCGCGGCCCGCACCGCGAGCGTGGCCCGCAACGCCGCCGAGGTCGGCCTGACCCGGGGCGACGCGGGTGGCTTCCACCCCGAGCTGCTCAAGCACGAGAAAGAGAACGAGCTGCTCAAGGCCCTGGGCGAGTATCCCGAGACGGTCGCCCGGGCGGCGGCGCTGCGCGAGCCGCACCACGTCGCGCGGTACCTGGAGGAGGTCGCGGGGGCGTACCACCGCTTCTACGACAAGTGCCGGGTGCTGCCGCTGAGCGACGAGGAGATCACGGATCTGCACCGGGCGCGGCTCTGGCTCAACGACGCCACCCGTACGGTGATCGCTAACGGTTTGGCCCTGCTCGGGGTCTCGGCCCCCGAAAGGATGTAGGGCATGCGAGCTCATGAGGCCGGGGCGCTGCACGGCGATCTGGGACAGCGGGGGCCCGCCTGGCTGCGTACGCCCGAAGACGTCAACGCCCTCGTGCCGCAACTCTGGCCGCGCACCGTGAGTCGCGCCGAGGCCGGGGCCTTGCAGATCGGCGGCGTGAGCGTCGCCGACCTCGCGGCCGAGCACGGCACGCCCGCCTACCTGCTCGACGAGGATGACCTGCGCGCTCGGTGCCGCGAGTTCGGGTCGGCCTTCGGTGACGCCGATGTCTACTACGCGGGCAAGTCGTTCCTGTGCAAGGCGGTCGTCAAGATCATCAACGAGGAGGGTCTCTTCCTCGACGTGTGCTCGGGCGGCGAGCTGGCGGTCGCCTTGAAAGCCGGCTTCCCGGCGGAACGCATCGGCTTCCATGGCAACAACAAGTCGGTGTCCGAATTGTCCCGCGCACTGGAAGCCGGCGTCGGCCGCATCGTCGTCGACTCATTCGACGAAATAACCCGTCTAACCTATTTGTCCGAAAAAACGGGCAAAAGGCCAAAGGTTCTCGTACGCGTCACTGTCGGTGTCGAGGCTCACACGCACGAGTTCATCGCGACCGCCCACGAGGACCAGAAGTTCGGGTTCTCCCTGGCCGGCGGCGCGGCGTTCGCGGCGGCCGTCCGGATCCTCGACGAGGGCGTCCTCGACCTGCGCGGTCTCCACTCGCACATCGGCTCGCAGATCTTCGACACCAGCGGCTTCGAGGTGGCGGCCCGTCGCGTGCTCGAGCTGCAGGCCCAGATCCGCGACGCGCGCGGGGTAGAGCTCGAGGAGCTCGACCTCGGCGGCGGCTTCGGCATCGCGTACACCACCCAGGACGACCCCTCCACGGCCGGCGACCTGGCCAAGCGCATCAACAAGATCGTTGAGGGCGAGTGCGACCTGGCGAACCTGCGCAAGCCGCGGCTCTCCGTCGAGCCCGGCCGCGCGATCGTCGGGCCGGCCGTGTTCACGCTCTACGAGGTCGGCACGGTCAAGGACGTCGACGGCATCCGCACGTATGTGAGCGTCGACGGCGGCATGAGCGACAACATCCGTACCGCGCTCTACGACGCCTCCTACTCCGCCACGGTGGCGAGCCGCGCCAGCGTCGCCGAGCCGATGCTGGCCCGCGTCGTGGGAAAGCATTGTGAAAGCGGGGACATCGTCGTGAAGGATGAATTCCTGCCCGCGGACGTGCGGCCCGGAGATCTTCTTGCCGTGCCGGGCACCGGCGCGTATTGCCGGAGCATGGCCAGCAACTACAACCACGTGCCTCGGCCGCCGGTCGTGGCGGTGCGCGACGGCGCCTCGCGCGTGATCGTGCGCCGCGAGACCGAGGACGACCTGCTCGCATTGGATGTTGGATGAGCTCAAGCAAACCGATCCGCCTGGCCCTGCTGGGGTGCGGCACCGTCGGCTCGGAAGTGGTCCGCCTGCTGCACCATCAGGCCGGGGATCTGACGGCCCGGATCGGCGCCCCGTTGGAGATCGTCGGCATCGCCGTGCGCCGCCCCGGCCGCGAGCGCGGCGATCTCCCGGTCGACCCGAGCCTGTTCACCACCGACGCGCTCGGGCTGGTCAAGCGCGACGACGTCGATGTGGTCATCGAGGTGGTCGGCGGCATCGAGCCGGCCCGTACGTGGCTGGTCGAGGCGCTGCGCGGCGGCAAGAGCGTCGTCACCGCCAACAAGGCGCTGCTCGCCGAGGACGGCGCCTCGCTGCACGACGCGGCCGCCGAGGGCGGCGCCGACCTCTACTACGAGGCCTCGGTGGCCGGCGCGATCCCGCTGCTGCGCCCGCTGCGCGAGTCGCTGCACGGCGACCGCGTCACCCGGGTCACCGGCATCGTCAACGGCACCACCAACTTCATCCTCTCGTCGATGGACTCCTCCGGCGCGGGCTTCAGCGAGGCCCTCGACGAAGCCACCGAGCTCGGGTACGCCGAGGCCGACCCCACCGCCGATGTGGAGGGCTTCGACGCCGCGGCCAAGGCGGCCATCCTCGCCTCGCTGGCGTTCCACACCCGGGTCACCGCGGCCGACGTGTTCCGCGAGGGCATGACCGGGGTGACCGCGGGCGACATGGCCAGCGCGAAAGAGATGGGCTGCACGATCAAGCTGCTCTGCATCGCCGAGCGCGGCCCCGACGAGACCGGCGCCGAGTCGGTCAGCGTGCGGGTGCACCCCGCGATGATCCCGCGCAGCCACCCCCTTGCGAGCGTCGGCGACGCGTTCAACGCGGTCTTCGTCGAGGCCGAGGCGGCCGGGCAGCTCATGTTCTACGGCCGCGGGGCCGGCGGCACGCCGACGGCCAGCGCCGTGCTCGGCGACATCGTGGCGGCCGCGCGCAACCGTCTCTCCGGCACCCGGGCGCCAAGCGAGAGCAACTACGCCCACCTGCCGGTCCGGCCGATCGGCGCGGCCGTGACGAGGTACCACATCAACCTCGACGTGGACGACAAGCCGGGCGTGCTGGCCGCGGTGGCCGGCGTCTTCGCCCGGCATGAGGTGTCGATCGCGACGGTCCGCCAGTCCGGCCGCGAGGAGGACGCGAAGCTGGTCATCGTCACCCACGGGGCCCCGGACGCGGCGCTGACCGCTACGGTCGACTCACTGTCGCAACTGGACATCGTCCGATCCATCGCCAGCGTGCTGCGCGTCGAGGGAGGGGTCTGAGCCGTGCTCGACCACGTGGGGTTCCAATGTGCCGATCTCGCCGCCAGCGCGGCGTTCTACGACGCCGTGCTCGCGCCGCTGGGCGGCAGCCGGCTGATGGACGTCAAGGTCGCGATCGGGTACGGCTCGAGCGGCCACGCCAACTTCTGGATCAGTGAGCTGAGCGAGGGCGACGGCTTCCGCGAGTCGCACATCGCGTTCGTGGCCCGAACTCGCGCCGAGGTCGACGCGTTCTTCCAAGCGGCCGTGGACGGCGGCGCCGAGGTGCTGCACGAGCCGCGGATCCACGAGGAGTACCACGAGAACTACTACGGCGCTTTCGTCCGCGACCCGGACGGCAACAACGTCGAGGCAGTGAGCCATCGTCCCGAGTAGTGGGCTTTCGGTCCCAAGATTCGGCGCCCTCGGGCACCCTGGGGACCGGCCCACCACCGAAAACTGAGGAGCCGACCATGTATCGGGGCTTGATCGAGCGTTATCGGGACCGCCTTCCGGTCACTGACGCCACCCCGGTGGTCACGCTGCACGAGGGCAACACGCCGCTCGTGCCGGCGCCGGTGCTGTCCCATCGGGTCGGCGCCGACGTCTACCTCAAGGTCGAGGGCGCCAACCCGACCGGCTCGTTCAAGGACCGCGGCATGACCATGGCCGTGTCCAAGGCGGTCGAGGACGGCTCCAAGGCGATCATCTGCGCTTCCACCGGCAACACCAGCGCGTCGGCCGCGGCGTACGCGGCCCGCGCCGGCCTGACCTGCGCGGTGCTCGTGCCGCAGGGCAAGATCGCGCTGGGCAAGCTCGCGCAGGCCCTCGTGCACGGCGCCAAGCTGTTGCAGGTCAACGGCAACTTCGACGACTGCCTCGCGCTGGCTGCCAAGCTGTCGCAAGATTTCCCGGTCTCGCTGGTCAACTCGGTCAACATCTTCCGCCTGCACGGGCAGAAGACGGCCTCCTTCGAGATCGTCGAGGCGCTCGGCGACGCGCCCGACATCCACTGCCTCCCCGTGGGCAACGCCGGCAACATCTCGGCGTACTGGATGGGTTACCTCGAAGACAAAGAGGCGGGCAACGCGAGCCGGCTGCCCAAGATGTACGGCTTCCAGGCCTCCGGCGCCGCCCCGATCGTGAACGGAAAGGTCGTTCCCGAGCCGTCGACGATCGCCACCGCCATCCGGATCGGCAACCCGGCGAGCTGGACCAAGGCGCTCGACGCGCGGGACGCGTCCGGCGGCCTGATCGAGGCGGTCACCGACCGCGAGATCCTCTCGGCGTACCGCCTGCTCGCCCGCGAGGTCGGCGTCTTCGTCGAGCTGGCCAGCGCGGCCAGCGTGGCCGGCCTGCTCCAGCAGGCGCAGGCGGGCAGGGTGCCGACCGGCTCGACCATCGTCTGCACGGTGACCGGTCACGGCCTCAAAGACCCGGAATGGGCGATCTCGACCGCGCCGTCCCCGACGACCATTCAGAACGACGTGCTGATCGCGGCCCGCGAGCTAGGCCTGGCCTGACTCCTCGGCCGCCTTCACCAGAAGCTCCGACGCCCGCGCCACCACCTCGAGCTCCTCGGCTGAGAGCCGGCTGAGGAGCTGGCGCATCTTCGCCTCACCGGCGTTGAAGATGCTCTCGATGAGCTGCGTGCCCTTTCTCGTCAGCCCGATCCGGCGCACCCGCCGATCGCGCAGGTCCTCGCTGCGGGCGACCAGGTCCTGCTGGACGAGTCGATCGATCATGCCGCTGAGCGCCGCGAGGCCGATGCCGAGCAGGCCCGCCAGCTCGCCTCCCGATACATTGCCGTGCCGGGAGAGCAGCATAAGGATCTTGAATTGCGACAGCGTGAGGTGCGACGAGAAGAGCGGGTCGGACCGGTCGTACCCGAACATCTGCTGGAGCCGCTCCTGGGCGCCCATAATGTCCGCGATGAGCTGTTCGTTCCCGGCCAACGCCAACCTTTCGTCGTAACGCCATCCGCTGAGGGACCGTACCAGCGCGCCCCGGCGGAAAACCATTTGTTCGCGTCAGGCAAACTATTCATGCAGGCCGAACTTTTACGGGGGGAGCGCCCATGTCATTCCTGACCCGGCTCAGTCTTGCCAACCGAGGGCTCGTGGCCCTGATCGCGATCGTGATCACCGGCTTCGGGCTGTTCGCCATCCCATCGCTGAAGCAGCAGCTGTTCCCGTCGATCGAGTTCCCCGCCGCGTTCGTCGGCGCCTCGGTCCCCGGGGCCGGCCCCGAGATCATTCAAGACCAGGTCACCGAGCCGATCGAGAACGCGGTCAAGGGCGTCGACGGCATCGAGAGCGTCACCTCGACGACGTCCGAGGGCTCGGCGACGGTCACCGTGATGTTCGAGTACGGCACCGACCTCGACCAGGCGGTCAACCAGCTGACCACGGCGGTCAACCGGATCCAGCCGACCCTGCCCGACAACGTCGAGCCGCAGATCATCGCGGGCAGCACCGACGACATCCCGGCGATCGTGCTCGCGGCGTCCGGCGGCGGCGCCGACGAGAGCGACCTGCTCGCCAAGCTCAACCAGACCGTGGTGCCCGAGCTCAACGCGATCGAGGGCGTCCGCGACACCACGGTGACCGGCGCCCGCGCCAGGCAGGTCGTGATCACGCCCGACTTTGCGAAGCTCACCGCGGCCGGGGTCAACCCGCAGTCGATCAGCACGGTGCTGCAGGCCAACGGCATCTCCATCCCGGCCGGCTCGGTCACCGAGGGCGACAAGTCGCTCAACGTCCAGGTCGGCAACCCGATCACGTCGGTCGACGACCTCAAGGGGCTCTACCTATCGGGCGCCCGCGGGCCGGTCAAGCTCGGCGACGTGGCCGCGGTCGAGAGCAAGCTGCCGGCCGCGACCTCGTTCACGCGCACCGACGGCGTCGACAGCCTCGGCGTCCAGGTGACGGCGAAGCCGACCGGCAACCCGGTGCAGATCTCCAAGGAGGTCCGCGACAAGCTCGACAAGCTGCAGCAGGACACCGGCGCCAAGCTGACCGTGGTCGTCGACCAGGCGCCCTACGTCGAGCGGTCGATCAAGAGCCTGACCACCGAGGGCCTGCTCGGCCTCGTGATGGCCGTGATCGTCATCCTGATCTTCCTGATGTCGGTGCGCTCGACGCTGGTCACGGCCGTGTCGATCCCGCTGTCGGTGCTCATCGCGCTGATCGCGCTCTGGACCGGCGACTACACCCTCAACCTGCTCACGCTCGGTGCCCTCACGATCGCCATCGGCCGCGTGGTCGACGACTCGATCGTGGTTCTCGAGAACATCAAGAGACATCTCGAGTACGGCGAGGAGAAGGGGCACGCGATCATCACGGCCGTGCGGGAAGTCGCCGGCGCGGTCACCGCGTCGACGCTCACGACCGTCGCCGTGTTCCTCCCGATCGCCCTGGTCGGCGGTCTCGTCGGGCAGATCTTCGCGTCCTTCGCGATCACCGTCACGGTGGCCCTGCTGGCGTCGCTGTTCGTGTCGCTGACCGTCGTCCCCGTGCTGGCGTACTGGTTCCTCAAGCCGCCGCTTCCCGGCGCTGACACCGAGACGATCCGCCGCGCCGCCGAGGAGAAGGAGCTGCGCAACCCGCTGCAGCGCGCCTACCTCCCGGTGATCCGCTTCGCCACGAAGCGGCGCTGGACCACGCTGGTGATCGGCGTGCTCGTGCTGATCATCACGCTGGGCCTGGGCAGCCAGCTCAAGACCAACTTCCTCGACCAGTCGGGGCAGGACTCGCTGAGCCTCACCCAGGAGCTGCCGGTCGGCACCAGCCTCGCCGCCACCGACGACGCGGCCAAGCAGGTCGAGGCAGTGCTCGCCGCCAACCAGGACGTGAAGACGTACCAGGTCACGGTCGGCAACGGCGAGTTCAACCCGTTCGCCGGCACGTCGGGGGCCAGCCAGGCGAGCTTCCAGGTGGGGCTCGAACAGGACGCGGACGCCGAGAAGGTCAGCGACGACCTGCGCGCCAAGCTCGACGCGATGAGCGGCATCGGCGACATCACGATCGGCGGCGACAGCTCCGGCCTCGGCGGCAGCGAGCTCTCGGTCGCCGTGCAGGCCGCCGATCAGGACGCGCTCCAGCAGGCCACCGGGCAGGTGCAGCAGGCCATGTCGTCGACCTCGGGGGTCACCGACGTGACCACCACGCTCGCCGCCAGCGTTCCGCGCCTCGACGTGTCGGTGAAGCGCGATGTCGCCGCCTCGTACGGCCTCACCGAGGCCCAGATCGGGCAGACCGTGGCCGGCGCGTTCCGGGACGCCCCGGCCGGCCAGATCACGGTCGACGGCGCCAGCGAGAACGTCGTGGTGTCGTACGGCGACGCCCCGGCCGACCCGAACGCGCTCAAGGCCCTGCCGATCACCACGTCCAAGGGCGTGGTCCGGCTCGACCAGGTCGCCGACGTCAACCAGGTGGCCGGCCCCGAGCAGGTCACCCGGGTCGACGGCAACCGCAGCGCCACGGTCAAGGGCACGGCCACCGGCTCCGACGTCGGCGCGGCCACGGCCGACCTGAAGAAGAAGCTGGACGCGCTCACCCTGCCGGCCGGCGCGTCGTACTCGCTCGGTGGCGTCAGCGCCGACCAGGCCGACGCGTTCAAGCAGCTCGGCCTGGCCGTGCTGGCCGCGATCGCGATCGTCTTCATCATCATGGTGGCGACGTTCCGCAGCCTGGTCCAGCCGATCATCCTGCTGGTGTCGATCCCGTTCGCGGCGACCGGCGCGATCATCCTGCTGCTGATCACCGGCACCGCGCTCGGCGTGCCCTCGCTGATCGGCGTGCTGATGCTCGTCGGCATCGTGGTCACCAACGCGATCGTGCTGATGGATCTGATCAACCATTACCGGGCGCAGGGCATGGGCGTGCAGGAGGCGGTGATCGAGGGTGGCCGGCACCGGCTGCGGCCGATCCTGATGACCGCGACCGCGACCATCTTCGCGCTGCTGCCGATGGCGCTCGGCCTCACCGGCGAGGGCGGCTTCATCTCGCAGCCACTGGCCATTGTGGTCATCGGCGGTCTGGTCAGCTCGACGCTGCTCACCCTGGTGCTGGTGCCGACGCTCTACACCATGGTCGAGAACCGCAAGGAGAAGCGGCGGGCCAAGCGGGCCGCGAAGCGGGCGCGCAAGGGCCTGCCGGACGACACCCCCAAGCACGCGGCCGACGAGCCGGGCGCCGACGGGGTGCCGAACGACCTGGTCCCCGAATCCAGCGGCGGCGCTCACGAGGCGCCCAGCGGGGCGCTGCGCGGCTACACCGACCAGTTCGAGGTGCTGAAGGTGCCGCGGCGGCCGGGCGAAGCGAAGTGACCGTGGCGAGGCCGGCCCACCCGGGCCGGCCTCGCCCACCGGTTAAGTTCCTTGGGTGCCAGCAACATTCTCGGTCGTAGCCCGCAATCGCGATTTCCGCCGCCTCCTCGGGGCGGAGCTCGTGGTCTTCGGGGCCGACTGGTTCGTCATGGTGCCGTTGCTGGTGCTGCTGCCCGACCTCACCGGCAGCGGCGTCTGGGGCGGCCTGGTGCTGGCCGCCGACACCGGCATCAACGCGCTGCTGCTGCCGTTCACCGGCACGATCGCCGACCGGTTCGACCGGCGCAAGATCCTGGTGATCGCCAACGTCTGCGCGTTCCTGGCGGCGCTGCTGCTGTTCGCCGTCCGGTCGGCGGCGACCGCGCCCCTGGCCCTGGTCGCGATCGGCGCGATGTCGGTGGCCAAGGCCTTCTACACGCCGGCCGCCTCGGCCGCCCTGCCCAACGTCGTCGACACCGACGACCTGCCCGCCGCCAACGCGATCTCCGGCTCGGCGTGGGGCACGATGACGATCGTCGGCGCGTCGCTCGGCGGCGTGGTGGGCGCGGTCGCCGGGGCGTACTGGAGCTTCGCGGTCACCGCCGCCCTGCTGCTCGTCGCCGCCGTGCTGAACGCCTCGGTGCGGCGGCCGCTGCAGGCGGCCCGCGCCGCCGGCGACGCCCCACCCACCTGGCACGCGCTGCTCGAGGCGCTGCGCTACATCGGCGCCCGGCCGCGCATCCGGGCGCTGGTGACGGTCAAGTCGGCGGCCGGTCTCGGCAACGGCGTGCTGATCGTCTTCCCGCTGATCGCCACGTTGCACGGCGTCGGGACGCTCGGCGCCGGCCTGCTCTTCGCAGTGCGCGGTTTCGGCGCGCTGGTCGGCCCGTTCGCGCTGAGCCCGGTGCTGCACCGGCGTGGCTGGCTGCTGCCCTGCCTGGCGCTGTCGATGGCGCTCTACGGCGCGGGGTATCTCGCGGTGTCGGTGACACCCTGGTTTCCCCTGGTGCTGGTGTTCGTCTTCGTGGCGCATTTCGCCGGCGGGGCCAACTGGACGCTCTCCAACTACGCGCTGCAGGGCGAGGTGCCCGACCAACTGCGCGGCCGGGTCTTCGCCACCGACCTGATGCTGGCGACGCTGGCCATCACGGTGAGCCAGCTGATCGCCACCTCCGTCGTCGACCGGGTGGACGAGCGCTGGATCCTGGCCGGCTGCGGGGCGCTCACCCTCACCTACGCGATCGGCTGGCGCATCGCCACCCGCAAGCTGACGCTGACCGAGGACGCGTCACCCGTCGCTGGGCGGGACTGAGCCGGGTGGAAGCGAACCGGGCGGGGCCCAGCTCGGCGGGGGCGAACCAGACTGCCCGAAGGGCGGCGGTCCGGGCTGCCGCGCCGCCAGCACCGCGCCGATCAGCAGCCCGATACCGGTCGCGAACAGCAGGGCCAGCACCAGCCCCACGCCCGCGCTGATCAGGCCGTAGGTGCGCGTCCAGCCGACCTCGTAGTCGAGCCGGGAGATGATCTGCGGCAGCAGGACCGACCAGGCGATCGAGCCGAAGCTTTCGGCGAGCATCACGACGAGCCCGGCGCGCGCCAGCTGCAGGCTCCGCCGCGGCAGCCGGGCGCCCTGGGTGGCGAGCAGGATGAGCCCGACGACGAGGACGGCCAGGACCGGCAGCTGGACCACGAAGACCCCGAAGAACAACCCAAGGGAGATCACGCCGCCGAACGTACAAGCCGGGTGCGACATTTTGGTGAATGATCAAACGCTTAGCATGTGCCGATGGGCCTCACCTTCGCGACCGATCCGATCGCCGTGCGCACGCCGGCCACCAGCGCCAACCTCGGTCCCGGCTTCGACGCTCTCGGCCTCGCGCTGACCCTGTACGACGACCTCGAGGCCCGGGTCACCGGCGGCGGCTTCACGGTGACCGTCGAGGGCGAGGGCGCCGGCGAGCTGCCCGGCGACGAGGAGCACCTGGTGGTGCGGGCGATGATGGCGACCTTCGACGAGCTCGGCGCGCGGCCGGCCGGCCTGACCGTGCGGTGCGTGAACCGCATTCCGCAGGCGCGTGGCCTCGGCTCCTCGTCGGCGGCCATCGTCGGCGGCGTGCAGTTGGCGCGCGGGCTCGTGACGGACGGCATGAAGCTGATCGACGACGAGGAGGCGCTGCGGATCGCGGCGCGTCTCGAGGGACACCCCGACAACGTCGCGCCGTGCCTGCTCGGCGGGTTCACGATCGCCTGGACCGAGGGCGCGGGGGCGCGGGCCGTGCGGTTGGGTGCTCACGAAGGCGTACGCCCCAAGGTTTTCGTGCCCACGGAGCGTGGGTTCACCGCCTCAGCTCGCGCCGCGCTGCCCCCGCTTGTGCCGCATGCGGACGCGTCGTTCAATGCCGGAAGGTCGGCGCTGCTGACCCACGCGATCACCGCGGATCCCAGATTGCTCTTCCCGGCCACCGAGGATCGGTTGCATCAGGGGTTCCGCGCCGAGGCGATGCCCGGCACCGCGTCGCTGGTGGCGTCGCTGCGATCGGTCGGCGTGGCGGCCGTGGTCAGTGGCGCGGGTCCGACAGTTCTCGCGTTGTCCGAGGTCCCGGCCGACTTCCATCCGGGAACAGAATGGCGCGCGGAGACGTTGGGCGTGGATGCACACGGTGCTCTTGTCAAAGGGAGTATGGTGGAACTCGCCTAGCGGGGCCCTGTTGCCGCAGGTCGTACGAGTTGACTACGCTCAAGACCAAGCACAGCCGCGAAGCAAGCGATCACTGCGGTTCGGCGCGCACCCCCAGAGATTTTCAGGCCGGGCAGGCCGTCTCATTTCTCAGCAAGGCACACGCCGAGCAGCAGATCTCCCAGTCGCTGCACTCGCCGAGACCTACCCGTCAACGTAGGACGGGCAGGGACACCGTCGAGCTGCCGTGCTGCACAAACTCTCGCATCGCCTCGGCGAAGCGGGTTCCGAGCCACCCGGCCATATGGCTGCAAACCGGGCGTCTCGGGTTTTTTCCGACGGAAGGAATCCATTGAGCGACACCACCGACGTGACGTCGGGTGTTTCTGACGTCGCTGACGGCGCCGGCACCACCGCGACCGCCACGAAGCGCCGCCGAGGCGGCACCGGGCTGTCCGCGATGCTGCTGCCCGAGCTGCAGAGCCTCGCCGCTTCCCTGGGTATCTCGGGCACGGCCCGGATGCGCAAGGGGGAGCTGATCACCGCGATCTCCGAGCGGCAGAGTGGCGGCGCGCCCGCCGCCGAGTCCGCGCCGCGTCCGCGTGCCAGCGAGGTGAAGGCCGCCGAGTCGAAGCCGGCTCCGGTCGAGGCCCCCGCCGCTCCGGTCGAGGCCCCGCAGATCGCGCAGACCACCGTGCAGCCGGAGGCCGCTCCGGCCACCGAGGGTGGCAGCCGGCCACGCCGCGAGCGTGCGCCGCGCGAGCGTGACCGCGAGCGTGACGTCGCCCCGGTCGCCGAGCAGACGCCGGCTCCGGCCCAGGTCGCCCAGCCCGAAACGGCCGAGCGCACCGACCGCCCCGAGCGTGGCGAGCGCAACCGTGACCGCGGGGACCGCCAGCGCAACGACCGTGGCCCCCGCGACGACCGTGGCCCCCGCGACGACCGTCAGCGTGACGACCGCGGCCCGCGCAACAGCGGTGATCAAGGTCACGACGACGACGACAACGACTCGGGCGACGGCGGCCGCCGCAGCCGCCGCAGCCGCTTCCGCGACCGCCGGCGTGGCCGCGACCGCGACGACGGCCAGCGTGACGGCGGCCAGCGCGATGGCGGCCAGCGTGACGGCGGCCAGCGTGACGGCGGCCAGCGTGACGGCGGCCAGCGTGACGGCGGCCAGCGTGACGGCGGCCAGCGTGACGGCGGCCAGCGCGAGCCGCATGTCAGCGAGGACGACGTGCTGGTCCCGGTGGCCGGCATCCTCGACGTGCTCGACAACTACGCCTTCGTGCGCACGACCGGCTACCTCTCCGGGCCGAACGACGTCTACGTCTCGATGTCCCAGGTGAAGAAGTACGGCCTGCGCCGCGGCGACGCGGTGACCGGCGCCGTGCGGGCCACCCCGCGCGACAGCGGCAGCGACAGCCGTCGCGACAAGTACAACCCGCTGGTGCGGCTCGACACCATCAACGGGATGGAGCCCGACGAGGCCCGTCGCCGTCCCGAGTTCTACAAGCTCACGCCGCTCTACCCGCAGGAGCGTCTGCGGCTGGAGACCGAGCCGCACATCCTCACCACCCGGGTCATCGACCTGGTCATGCCGCTCGGCAAGGGCCAGCGCGCGCTGATCGTCTCGCCGCCGAAGGCCGGTAAGACGATGGTGTTGCAGGCGATCGCCAACGCGATCACCCACAACAACCCCGAGTGCCACCTGATGGTCGTGCTGGTCGACGAGCGGCCCGAAGAGGTCACCGACATGCAGCGCTCGGTCAAGGGCGAGGTCATCGCGGCCACGTTCGACCGGCCGCCGCAGGACCACACCACGGTCGCCGAGCTCGCCATCGAGCGGGCCAAGCGGCTGGTCGAGCTGGGCCACGACGTGGTCGTGCTGCTCGACTCGGTGACCCGTCTCGGCCGGTCGTACAACCTGGCCGCGCCGGCCTCCGGCCGCATCATGTCGGGTGGTATCGACTCGACCGCGCTCTACCCGCCCAAGCGGTTCCTGGGCGCGGCGCGCAACATCGAGAACGGTGGCTCGCTCACCATTCTCGCGACCGCGCTGGTCGAGACCGGCTCGATGATGGACACGGTGATCTTCGAGGAGTTCAAGGGCACGGGTAACGCCGAGCTCAAGCTCGACCGCAAGATCGCCGACAAGCGGGTCTTCCCGGCCATCGACATCGACCCGTCCGGCACGCGTAAGGAAGAGATCCTGCTCGGCAAGGAAGAGCTGGCGATCATCCACAAGCTCCGCAAGGTGCTGCACTCGCTGGACTCGTCGGCCGCGCTCGACCTGCTGCTCGACCGGCTCAAGCAAACCCGCACGAACGTCGAGTTCCTGATGCAGATCGCGAAGTCGACGCCGGGCGAGTAATCCTGCCATTTCCGGACGCAGCCCCGTTTAACGACGGGGCTGCGTCCTTTTTGTCGCACACGGTGTCTGATCGGCCCGCCCCTGGGTCGTGCAAATTCCGAGGACACGTCGGATCACCGTGGGAGGCGTCCATGATCGTGCCCGGTTATCGGGACAATCCGGCCGAGCGATGGGATCCGGTCGCGCCGGTCGACCCCGCCGAGGCCGAGGACTTCCTCCGTCGCTGCTACGTCGAGAACCCGCGGCTCGGCCCGGTCGAGCCCCGCCTGGCCATCGTCCGCGCGCAGATCGCCGCGACCGGCAGCTACGTGCACACCACCGAGGAGCTCGGCCACGGCGCGAAAATGGCCTGGCGCAACGCCTCGCGCTGCATCGGCCGCCTCTACTGGAAGAGCCTGCTGGTCCTCGACCGCCGCCGGGCGCGCACCGCCGACGAGATCTTCTCGCTGCTCGTCCATCACCTCCAGGCCGCCGGCAACGGCCAGCTCCGCCCGGTGATCAGCATCTTCTCGGCCGCGCAGCCCGGCCAGCCCTTTCCGCGCGTCTGGAACGAGCAGCTCATCCGGTACGCCGGCTATCGCGACGAGGAAGGCCGCACGGTCGGCGACGCCCGGCAGGTGGATTTCACGTCGGCGATGCTGGGCTTCGGGTGGCAGGGCAAGGGCGAGCACTTCGACGTGCTTCCGCTGGCGATCGAGACGCCCTTCGAGGGGGTGCGGCTGTACGAGCTTCCCGAGCGTGCCATCCGCGAGGTGCCGATCACCCATCCCGAGTACGGCTGGTTCGCCGAGCTGGGGCTGCGCTGGCATGCCGTCCCCGCCATCTCCAACATGCGCCTGACGATCGGCGGCGTGCACTACCCCTTGGCGCCGTTCAACGGCTGGTACATGGGCACCGAGATCGGCGCCCGCAACTTCGCCGACACCGATCGGTACGACATGCTGCCGACGGTCGCCGCCCGGCTGGGCCTCGACACCACCCGCGAATCGACCTTGTGGCGCGACCGGGCATTGCTGGAGCTCAACCGCGCGGTGTTGTGGAGCTTCGAACGTGCCGGCGTGAAGATGAGCGACCACCACACCGAGTCGGCCCGCTTCATCGCCCACATCCGCAACGAGGAGAAGGCCGGCCGCCCGGTACCCGCCGACTGGACGTGGATCGTCCCGCCGATGTCCGGCTCGCTGACCCCCGTCTTCCACCGCTACTACGAGGAGCTCGACCTGCGGCCCGCCTTCTACCTCGACGACGAGGCGACGTCGCTGGCCCGAGGCTGCCCGTACCGTCCCTAAATTTCTTGATGCGGCCCGGCGATCTCGTGGGTGCGTTCCTCGCGGAGCGCGCGCAGATGGACCGCGGCCCACGTGCGGAACGGACGCCAGGCCGGCGACACGGTGGCGAGAGTGACGCCCGAGCCGTACTGCTCGGTGATCTCGGCGTCCAGGCGCGCCTCGTGCGAGGGGACGGCGTCCGGGTGGTTGGCGCCGCGGAGGACCACCAACTCGGCGGCGAACGGGCCCAGACCCTTGATCTGACGGACCTGCGCGATGGCGGCCGGCGCGTCCAGGTCGCGGAGGCCTCCGCCGTCGAGCACACCGTCCAGGGCAGCCTCGGCCACCGCGCGCAGGTATTCGGTCTTGCGGCCGGGCAGGTCGAGCTCGAGATCCCGCAGCCGCGCCGGGGCCGGGAAGGCGCCGTCCTCGCCGTGCCGGGCGATCAGGTCGGCACGCAGGCGCGCGGCCTGGACGATCCGGAGGCGCTGGGAGAGGACGGCCCAGGCGGCGGCCTCGTACGGCGAATGGAAGCCACACGGCCGCAACCCGGGCAACTTCCGCTGGGCCGCGCCGATGACGGGATCCCGGTCGCCGACCGCCGGCCACTCGCGGGCGTCCACGTCGAGAGCCAGGAACCGCGCGGTCTGGATCGCGGCGGCCGGCAGATCGCCGTCGCCGGTCAGCGTGAGGCGAGCCGTCGCGCCGTCCTGCCGGACCACCGCGGTGACGGTGGTCCAGTCCCGCTCGGCCACGAAGACGGTCCGCAACACCGGGTCGTCGCCGGGCCGTTCGCCCAGCGCCGCGGGCGCGAATCCCTCCCAGAAGGCGCGGCTCGTTCCCAGCGACCAGGGGCCGGCCACGTCGCGTTCGATGGTGTACTCGCTCACCGTCCCAGCTAACCCCACACGCGGCCGGAATGCGTGACAGCATGCCCGGATGACAGCCTTCATCTCGCACACGACGATCGACTGCGCCGACGCCTACACGCTCTCGAAGTGGTGGGAGGGCGTCCTCGACTACCGCGAGGACCCCGCCGACCCCAACCTGCCCGGGCACGTGGAATGCCTGATTATTTCGCCGGACAAGGCGCACCGGATTCTGTTCATCGAGGTGCCCGACGCCAAGCAGGGGAAGAACCGCGTTCACTTCGACCTGCGGCCGGCCGAGGGAACCCGGGACGAGGAGCTGGCGCGGCTCGTCGACCACGGCGCCAAGCCGATCGACGACCTGCGCCGGCCCGACGGCACCGGCTGGGTCGTGCTCGCCGACCCCGAGGGCAACGAGTTCTGCATCCTGCGGAGCGAGGCCGAGGTGGCCGCTACGGCCTGACCGCGGTCACCAGGGCGGTGGGCAGCCACGGGCCACCCCACCACATGCGCCAGCCCAGCGGGCGGGTGATCGCCGAAATGCCAAGGGCATCGAGATGAGCCGCGTACGCCTTCGTCGCGCTGATGTCGGCGATCACCAGGCGCCCGCCCGGCCGCAGCACGCGCAGCGCCTCGTCGATGGCCGTGAGGCGCCCCGCGGCGGGGTGGATGTTGTGGATCGCCATGCTGCTGACCACCAGGTCGAAGGACTCGTCGGGGTAGGGGAGCGACGTCATGTCGGCGGTGTCCAGATCGACGTGCACCCCCTCGGCGGCCGCGTTCGCCTCGGTGACCGCGGGGGAGTTGCCCGATTGGTCGACCGAGCGCCACAGGTCGACGCCGGTGGCGTGGCCGGACGGGAGGCGGCGGGCCATGGCGATCAGCACCGCGCCGCGGCCGCAGCCCAGGTCGAGGGCCCGCTCGTCGCCGCGCAGGGACAGGCCGTCGAGAACCTTCCGCCAGACCGCGAACTTTCCGCGCGTGGTGGTGTGCAGGTAGAGCGACGCGCTGGCCGCGAAGTACAGGCCGATCAGGCCGGGCCAGACCGCGGCCCAGCCGGCCAGCGCCGCCGTGACGACGGTGGCGGCGACCAGGAAGACGACCGCCGACGCCAGGCCGAAGAGGACCGGCGGGGCGTCGATGCCGTACTTGGCGCGCGGCATCAGGCGAACTCGTTCACGGCGAAATCGTCACGGTGCCGCCAGGCGTCATCGGTGCGCACGTGCTTCGCGCGTACCCATTTGAGGACCTGGTGGGAGAACTCGGCCGCGGGAATCCGCCCGGCCGCACGCACCACGAAGCCCTCCGAATCGTCCGGCGTGCGCTGCGCCGCCCAGGCGGCGCGCGCCTCGGAGAGACTGCCGCCCCGGTAGAGCACCGGCACCACCGGCAGCTCGAGCCGCCGCGCCCAGTCGACCGTGTCGTCCCAGCCCAGCAGCGTGTCCGTCTCGTCCCAGATGCCGAAGACGATAAAGACACCCGGAAGGTCGGAGTACGCGATGCTGCGCCGCGCCCACATCGACTCGCCGCACACCCGCCAGTCGTCGGGGATCCGATACGCCGTCATCGCCCACAGCGCCTTGGCGGGCCGATCCCACGGCTGGGTGCCCGAGTCGACCGACCGGCCGAACATCGTGTCGCGGGTGAAGGTCAGGTTGCCGCCGTCGAGCTTCTCGGTCACCACCAGCTCACCGTCCAACCAGGACAGATCATGCTGAACCTTGTCGTCGCCGGTCGCGCCGGAGGAGTCCGGGAGGTGGAAGGTGCGCGGGTACTTCAAGGTCAGAAGTCTCCCTCCGCGACCTGGAAAACGGTGAGGCCGAGCGCCCGCCACATACGTACCACCTGTTGGCGGTCGTCGAAAACCCCGACGATCCGCCAGGTGTCCCGGATTTCCCGATCGAAGATCTCGCGCTTGACCACGGCGTCCTTGCGGCCGTCGCCCTCGGGGCGCATGAAGAGCGCCTCGTACGGGACGCCGACGAACAAATCGAGCCACGCCTCGGTCTCGGAACGGGCGACCTCGTCCCGCCCGGAGCAGAAGACGATCGCGTTGCCGGCGTCGTGCATGGCGCGCACCGCCGTGATCACCGCGAGGTTCGGCAGATCCTCGCCGACCCGATGCCAGTCGTACGGGCTGCGCTCGCCCATCAACGCGACGGTCCCGTCGATGTCCACGAGCAGTGCGGCCGGCAGTTCGGGGTCAGGCTCGTAGACGGTCTGCGAAATGTCGGAGACATACGGCACGGGTAGCGGCACGTTCCGGCCGGCCAGGTAGCGCGCGTGCATACGCCGAATGGCCTCCTCGCCCACCTGGTCGGTCTCGGCGCGTTCAGCGTCGCGCCGGATGCACTCCTCGAGCGGCACGTCGGTGAAGTCGTGCACCTCGAACGACGCGCCGAGCCGCGCGGCCATCTCGGCCCACTCCCGCACCGTCTTGTTGCGCAGGTTGGTGTCGTCGACGATCACGTCGGCGTGCGCGCGCAGCAGCGCCTCGACCGTGGCCCGCTGCGCGTGCGTGACCTGCGACTCGGCCCACTGGGTGTAGAGCCGCTCGCCGTGCAGCATGCGCCGCAGGTCGTCGCGGTTGACCCGGACCACGCGGGGCTGCAGCTTCCGCGCGAACGTCGTCTTGCCGGACGCCGGCAGCCCACGGGTGATCAGCAGTCTCGTCATCTCTGTCCGTTTTGTTGGGTAATATCCGAAGCGGGAATGCGCTGCCGACGCCTCACGTTATCCACTGCACACCAGGAAAGCCGCGCCGATTTCGCTGCGAGGAAGGCGGCATGGCAGACTGGTCCATCGGCCAGTAAAGGTTCCGGTTCACGCCCGAGCCCACCGCCCTGGCGGGGCGGCGCGGTGCTGACGGCGACCCGGCGACCACGTAATCGAGAGGGACCGAGATCATGAAGAGCGGCATCCACCCGGAGTACACGACCACCGAGGTCATCTGCTCCTGCGGCAGCACCTTCACCACCCGGAGCACCGCCAAGGGCGACGAGATCCGCGTCGAGACCTGCAGCGCCTGCCACCCGTTCTACACCGGCAAGCAGCGCGTTCTGGACACGGCCGGCCGGGTTGCGAAGTTCCAGGCCAAGTACGCGAAGGTGAACGCGGCCAAGAAGAAGTAACTGCTTCGACGGCGCCCGCCATCCCTGCCAGACAGGGGGGCGGGCGCTGTTCGCGTCGGGAGAGAATACTGTGAGTAACGACAGGTTGACCACGCTTCTCGAGGAGTACGCGGAACTGGAGAAGCGTATGGAGGACCCCTCCATCCACGCCGACCAGGCTCTCGTGCGCCGGGTCGGCCGTCGCTTCGCCGAGCTGGCCCCGATCTACGCGGCCAACGCCGAGCTGGAGGCCGCCCGCGCCGACCTGGCCGCCGCGAAGGAGCTCGCGGCCGAGGACCCGGCGTTCGGCGCCGAGCTGGAGGCGGTCGCCGCCGCGCTGCCGCCGCTCGAGGAGAAGCTCGGCGAGATGCTGATCCCGCGCGACCCGAACGACGCCAAGGACGTGATCGTCGAGATCAAGGCGGGTGAGGGCGGCCAGGAGTCGGCCCTGTTCGCCGGCGACCTGCTGCGCATGTACACCCGGTACGCCGAGCGCCACGGCTGGATCGTCGAGGTGATCGACTCGCAGGAGTCGGACCTGGGCGGCGTCAAGGACATCTCGATCGCGGTGAAGACGAAGGGCGTGCCCGCGGGCGGCCACGGCGTCTGGTCGCGGCTGAAGTGGGAGGGCGGCGTCCACCGGGTGCAGCGCGTGCCGGTGACCGAGTCGCAGGGCCGCATCCACACCTCGGCGGCGGGCGTGCTGGTGCTCGCCGAGGCCGAGGAGGTCGACGTGCAGATCGACCCGAACGACCTGCGGATCGACGTGTTCCGCTCGTCGGGCCCGGGCGGCCAGTCGGTCAACACCACCGACTCGGCCGTGCGGATCACGCACGTTCCCACCGGCACCGTGGTGAGCTGCCAGAACGAGAAGAGCCAGCTGCAGAACAAGGAGTCGGCGCTGCGCATCCTGCGGTCCCGGCTGCTGGCGATGGCGCAGGAGCAGGCGGACGCCGCGGCGTCCGACTCCCGCAAGGCGCAGGTACGCACGGTGGACCGCTCGGAGCGGATCCGCACGTACAACTTCCCGCAGAATCGGATCACCGACCACCGGATCGGTTACACGGCGTACAACCTCGATCTGGTGCTCGGCGGCGAGCTCGACGCCGTGCTGGACGCGCTGGCCGAGGCCGACCGGCAGGCCCGCCTCTCGGGGGAGACAGAAATCAGCCGGCGGCCATGATGTGCAGGCCGTCGTAGCGGGGGCAGGCCACATAGCCGGGTGAGGTGAAGCAGAAGGTCTGCTCCCCGCTCGGCCCGAACCGGCCCAGCGGCGTCTGCCTGCCGTCGGCGAGGTCGACCCGGGTCACGACGAGCTCGCCGAGCGGCCGGGCGCTCGGCCGTGTGACGAGCAGGCTGCCGGTCGTCTCGGATCCGGACGCCACCAAGCCGGTGAAGGGCCCGCCGACGAACTTGCCGGTGCGGCTGTCGAGCAGCTGCAGCCGCGTGTTCCCACGGTCGCCGGCCAGCATGCGGTCGTCGCCGACCGGCCAGCCGTCGAACATGCCGGGCACGGCCCAGACCACGCGGCCGGTCGACGGGTCGTGGCCGGAGACACCCTCCGAGCCGGTCGAGCAGAACAGGTCGCCACAGGGGCCGGCGTAGCCGGTCTGCCAGAGCGGCCGGAGCGTGGCGGCGCTGTAGACGGTCGTGACGCTGTCGTTCTCGACCGCGGTCCGGATCACCGCGAAGTTCTGGCCGGCCGGGACCACGCTCACCGAGCCGCGCGGCCGGCGGATGCCGTCCGAGGGCAGCCGGCCGGTCTGGCGCACCTTGCCGTCGGCGAAGCCGTAGACGCGGGCCGTGCCGTCGAGGCCGAGCGTGGCGATCGCCTCGGGGTGCTGCCAGCCGGGCAGCGGGGTCCAGTCGGCCAGCGGCGGCACCGAGAGGCTCCAGAGCGGGGCGCCGTCGTGGAGCTTGACCAGGCGCAAGCCGATGATCTGGTTCTGGTCGTCGTGCTCGGCGACGATCGCGGCGCCGGAGGCGCTCAAGGGCTGGGCGTCGCCGTCCGTGCTCCAGAGCTGGTCGCCGGTGTCCGCGTCCAGGGCCACGGTGCTGCGCGGCGTCACGTAGAAGTACTGACCGCCGTCCTCGTCCGCACGGGTGATCGTGGCCTGGTCGGTCGGCACGAGCACCGTGTCGCCGGCCGGCCGGGCCGGGAAGTCGGAGGGCGCGTCGCCGACGGCCGCCGTCCAGCGCTCCCCGCCGGTCGCCAGATCGTACGCGACGAGGCGGGGCTGTCCGTCCTCGAGCCGGGAGAGGTACGCGCTGCGCGCGTCGAGCGCCACCGCGGCGTTCTCGACGAACGGAGTCGTCCACAGCGGACGCAGGCTGGCCGGGGTGCCGTGCGCCGATCCGGCGACCGCCGGCACGCCCACGATCGTGAGGACCGCGAGCAGCGCCCGCAACAGGCGCCGGTGGTCGAGCGGGATGGCGGGCGCCGCGTCGTCGTGGGTGACCTCACCGAGGTCGATCACCGTCATCAGCCGACTGCCGTGATCGCGTACGCGTCGTTCTGATAGCAGCCGAGGTAGTGCGCGACGGCTTGGCAGCGGTTGAACGCGATCCGGTCGATCGAGCCGAGCACGTCGCGCCGGCCGGTGGCCAGGTCCCAGCGGGCGATCGAGGTGCGGCCGGGTGGCGTCGCGGTCGGTTTGAGCACGAGCAGCGCCTGGTCGGGCTCGGTGTTCCAGACCGTCTCGCCGGGGCTGTTCTCGCCGATCCGCGCGCCCGTTTCGGCGTCGATCAGGTATTGCTCGCCGACCTCGCCCGGCTCGTCGACGACGATCCGGTCGGGGGCGGCGGCCCAGCCGTTGCCGGTGCCGGTGACGTGCCAGCGCTCGCGGCCGGTGTCGGCGTCGTACGCGACCAGCCCCTGTCCGTTGCTGAGGCAGATCCCGCTCCCGCAGGGGAACGCGTACCCGTCGGTGCCGTCGGCCCGCCACAGCGGGGCGAGGGTGTCGAGGCGGTACACGCTGAGCTCCGCGCGCCCCTGTTCGTTGCGGTTCACGACCAGATGATCGCCGCTCGCCGCAACGTCGTTGTACTGGCCCTGCTCGGGCTGGGCCCGGGCCCAGGGGATGTGGGCGCGGGCGGCCACCGCTCCGTCGGCGAAGCCCAGCACCTCGGCGAGCCCGTCGTCGGTGATCGTGACCAGCCTGGTCGGCTCGTCGCCGACCAGGGCGAACGCGACGCTGGTGACCCCGGTGATGTCCCGTTCCCAGACCGTGTCCTGGTCGGCCAGCCGTACCAGCCGCAGCTTGGCGAACGTGCCCGTGCCGGTGTAGTCGGCCATCAGCACGGCGCCGTCGGCGACCACCATCGGCTCGCCCGGCACCCGCCACAGGGTGGCGCCGGTGTCCCCGGCGACCGCGACCGTGGCCCGGCTGAACTGGGAGTACGTGCCGGCCTGCGGATCGGCCGGCAGCAGGAGCAGGTCGCCGGCCAGCTGGGCGTAGCCGAGCGTGTCGTCGAGGATGGTGCGCCACCGGACCGTGCCGGTGGCCAGGTCGTACGCGGTGAGCTCGCCGCCGTGGTGCAGATAGAGGGTGTCCTGGCCGAGCGTGGTGCTGTCGCTGTCGGAGGTCGGCACGCTCCACAGCGGACGGACGGCGTTCGCGAGGGGTCGCGCCGACGCGGCGCAGAGCAGGCAGAGCAGCAGCGACGCGGCCAGCCCGAGCCGGCGCCAGGACAGGTGGTCGGCCTCGGCGTCGGGCGACGAGGAGATCTCGCCGAGATCGATGGTGCTCATCTGGTGGGCGCGCGGTTGGCGGCGGCGGCCGCCAGGGCGGCGCTGAGCGTACGCCCGTTGGCGCCGACCTCGGACCAGCCCGCCGCCAGGCCGATCGGCGTGCCCGGCACCAGAACCTGCCAATTCTCGGAGTTCGTGGCCGCGGTGATGCGGCGGGACACCTCGGCCGCCTGGGCCTGGCCGGCGCCGGGCAGCACCACCACGAACTCGTCGCCGGCGAACCGGGCCACGAAGTCGCCGCGGCGCATGACCCGGTTGAGCACGCCGGCTATCCGCTGGAGCACGAGGTCGCCGCAGTGCCGGCCGTGCCGCACGTTGACCGCGGTGAACCCGATCAGGTCGCAGACGCCGATCGCGGCGCGCTCACCGCGCTCGAGCATCGAGTGCACGTAGCGTTCGAGCTGGCGGCGATTGGGCAGCCCGGTCAGCGGGTCGGTGAGCGTCTCGTCGCCGTACCGGTCGGCGTCGCGCTGGGTCTCCTGGGCGTCCAACCGGGCCGCCACCCCGTCGAGGTAGCCGTCGCGCAGCCGGTCGATGCGCTGGGCGGCGAGGCGGAACGCGTACCGGTCGGCGGTGTGCGCGGCGGCGTGGTCGCCGGCCGCGGCATAGGCGATGCTGCGCAGCCGGGCCGGTTCGGCCGCGCCGAGGATCTCGGGGGAGACCGGCACGGAGTCGAGCATGGCCAGTGCCTGCTGGGGCTTGCCGGCGCCGATGGCCAGGCACACGTTGCCGAGGTGGTGCAGGTCGCGGGTGCGGACGCTGTCGCCGCCGCCGGTCAGCCACTCGGCCGCGTTCGCCTCGGTTTCCTCGCCCAGCGACGCGCGGCGAGCCAGCGCGTATCCGTACGCGGCGCGGCTGCCGGGCCGCATCTGGTCGGCGCCGATCGCGACGTAGCGGGTCAGCTCGGCGTCGATGTCGCGCAGCACCCGCAGGCAGCCGTCGGTGTCGCCCTGATGGTCGAGGGAGACCGCGTTGCGCAGCCGGATGCCGGGGGCCGCGAAGATCTCGGGGGCGAGCCCGACCGCGGCGCCGACCTGCCGGGCCTGTTCGATCGAGGTCAGCGCGTGCCCGTGGAAGCCGAGGTACGAGTACGCCATCGCGAGGTCGTGCCAGCCCCACGCGGTCTCGTAGTCGTTCTCCTGCACCGCGGCCAGCGCGCGGGAGGCCTGCACGAGGTGGGTGACGCCGCGGTCGATGTTGCTCTGCAGGTGTGAGCCGAGCGCGGCGAAGGCGTGCATCTGGCCGCGCAGATAGGGATCCGGGATCTCGCGTACAGCGTTCGCGGTCGCCGTCATCGCGGTGGTCAACTCGGCGATGCGACCGAGGTTGATCAGCGCGCCGAAGCGCTGGACCAGCGCGTACGCCCGGGTGGTCGGGTCGGTCGCGGTCGCGAGCACTGCTTCGAGGATGGGCAGCGCCTCCGCGGAGCGGCCGTTCTGCTGGAGCCGCCCGGCCCGCTTCAGCTCCTCGACGTTTTCAGGGAGCTGGTCCAACCAACTCACCGGGCGCCTCCCACGCGTGCCACGCATCGATCCGCCGACCCGGCCGGCCGGCGTCGCACGTGACGTTTGATGATTATGCCGTGGACCCGGACGACGAACACCCCTCCCGACCTTTGGTACGGACGCCCATCTCTCCGGCGCTGGCCACGGCGGTCGCCGAACTCGCCGCGGCGGGCGTGGCGTCGCCCCGGGTGGACGCCGAGCTGCTCGCCGCGCACGTGCTGGAGATCCCGCGAGGACGGCTGCTGCTGGTCGACACGATGCGCGACGACGAGCTGCGCCGATTCCGGGTCCTGGTGGCCGAGCGGGCCCGCCGGATCCCGTTGCAGCACCTGCTCGGCACGGCCGCGTTCCGCCATCTGGAGCTGTCGGTCGGCGATGGCGTCTTCGTCCCCCGCCCCGAGACCGAGCTGCTGGCGGGCTGGGGAATCGCGCGCGCCCGCGACGGTGACATCGTGGTGGATCTCTGCAGCGGCACGGGCGCCATCGCTCTGTCGCTCGCCGACGAGATCAAGAACATTGACGTGTACGCGGTGGAGCGGTCCCCGGTCGCGTTGTCCTTCTTGCGCCGCAACGCCGCCGCGTTCCCCCGGGTCGTCGTCGTCGAGGGGGATGTCACCGATCCGCGGTTGCTGGAAGAGGTCCGGGCCGACCTGGTGCTCTGCAACCCGCCGTACGTCCCGGCCGGCACGCCCGTCCCGCCCGAGGTCGCCGACCACGACCCGGCCGAGGCGGTCTTCGGCGGCGAAGACGGCCTCGACGTGATCCGCCCGGTGATCGCGCTGGCCGCCCGGTTGCTCCGGGCCGGGGGATATATCGGAATTGAGCATGACGACGTGCACGGCGAGGCCGTGCCCGCGCTGCTCCGCGAGGACGGCCGGTTCGCCGAGGTGACGGCGCATCGCGACCTGACCGGCCGCCCGCGCTTCGCGACGGCACGCCGCACCTGATCGGTGTGCCGCGCCACATGGCAGACTGCACGGTGTGATGCTCTACGACTGCCGTACCACCGCGGACCGGGATCGCGGCATCGCCGCCGCCGTCGAGGCGGTCAAGAGCGGCGAGCTCGCCGTGATGCCCACCGACACGGTGTACGGCGTCGGCGCGGACGCGTTCACCCCGCACGCCATCACCGCGCTGCACCACGCCCGCAGCGTCACCAACCAGGTGCCCCCGCCGGTGCTGATCGGCTCGCGGCACACGCTCGACGGGCTGACCTACTCGCTGTCGAAGTCGACCCGCGAGCTGGCCGACGCGTTCTGGCCGGGCGCGCTGACCCTCTACGTCGAGCACACGCCGAGCCTGCAATGGGACCTCGGCGAGACCGGCGGCAAGGTGGCCGTACGCATGCCGCTGCACCCGGTGGCGCTCGAGGTGCTGCGCGAGGTCGGCCCGATGGCGGTGACCACGGCCAACAAGGTGGGCCGGCCGGCGCCCACCACCGCCGAGGAAGCCCGCGACCAGCTGGAGTACTCGGTGCGCGTCTACCTCGAGGCGGGCCCCGCCCACGACCCGGCGCCCAGCACGATCGTCGACGTGAGCGGCGAGGTGCCGCGGGTGCTGCGGGCCGGGGCGATTCCCTTGGAGAAGCTGCGCGACGTCGTACCCGAAATCCTGGGCCCGGAGGCCTGAGGTGGCGCCGTTCACGATTCTGCACGTCTGCATGGGCAACATCTGCCGGTCGCCGATGGCCGAGCGGCTGCTCGCCCGGGCCGTACGCGATCGGGTCGGCGACGCCGGCGACGAGCTGATCCGCAGCGTCAGCGCCGGCACCGGCGGCTGGCACGAGGGCGAGGAGATGAACCCGCCCGCCGCCCGCCAGGTGCGTTCCCGGGGCGGTTCGACCACCGGCTTCGAGGCCCGCAAACTGCGCGGCGACTTCATCGACGAGGCCGACCTGATCTTCACGGCGACCGCCGACCAGTACGACTACGTCGTGGCCCTGCGCCCCGACGCCGCCGACCGCACCTTCGTGATGGGCGAGTTCGGCCGGCTGCTCGGCGCCGTCGACACCTCCACCCTGCCGCCGGCCGACGGCGACGCCGCATCGGTGCACGCCCGCGGCGTGGCCATCATCGAGGCGGTCCACCGGCTGCGCGGCCCCGACGGCCCGATGCCCGGCGACGACCTCGACGACCCGTGGGGCCGCGGCGACCAGACGTTCCAGCGCATCGGCGACGAGATCGAGGACACCACGGTCCCGTTCGCCAAGCTCCTCCTCTCGTGACCGGCCGCATCGTCAAACCCGACGCTGCGGGCATCGCCGAGGCGGTCGAGCTGCTGCGGGCCGAGTCGGTGGTCGCGTTCCCCACCGAGACCGTCTACGGCCTGGGCGCCGACGCGTTCTCGGCCCGGGCGATCGGCGAGGTCTACCGCCTCAAGAACCGCCCGTCCTGGAACCCGTTGATCGTGCACGTGGCCGACGTGTCCGCGGCCCGTCAACTCGCCGCTTCGTGGCCGGGCGCTGCCGACCGGCTGGCCGCCGCGTTCTGGCCCGGCCCGCTGACCATGGTGGTGCGCCGCGCGGCCCACCTGACCCGCGTCGGCGCCGACAACGACACGATCGCGGTGCGCATCCCCGCGCACGACGTGGCGCTGCGCCTGCTTGCGGCGGTCGGCCTGCCGCTCGCCGCACCCAGCGCCAACCGTTCCGAGAGCATCTCGCCGACCACCGCCGAGCACGTGCTGCGCAGCCTGCCCGACGTGCCGCTGGTGCTGGACGGCGGCCCGAGCTCGTGGGGCATCGAGTCCACGGTCCTCGACCTGACCACCCCCGTGCCGACGCTGCTGCGCCCCGGCGCCCTGGGCCTGCGCGCCCTGCGCGACGTGACCGGCACGATCGCCGTACGCGACGCCGAGACCGCCGACGGCGCCGCACGCCCCTCGCCCGGCATGAGCCGCCGCCACTACGCCCCGCGGGCCACCCTGCAGCTGGTTCCCGACGTGCGCTCGATCGAGATTCCCGAGAAGACCGGCATCCTCACGTACGAGGGCGCGGAACTCCCCGACGCCGAGGTGCTTTCCGCCGACCCGCGCGAGTACGCCGCCGACCTGTACGCGGCCCTGCACCGCCTCGACGACTCCGGGGTCGAGACGATCCTGGTCCAGGCGCCACCGCCGACCGAGGACTGGCTGGCCATCCGCGACCGCCTGAGCAGAGCCGCAGCCGGCTAGACACCTCGGGTGGGGGTCTGGTGGGAGCGGGCTGGGCTGCTATGGCTCGGGTCGTGCGAGGCCCGGGCGGCGATGTTGCGGGCCATCCCGCTGAACACGATCCCGTGGAACGGCACGACCGAAGCCCAATACGCATGCCCCGCCAGCCCCCGCGGCAGGAACACCGCCCGCTGCCGATACACGCTGCGCCCCTCGCCGGCCGGCGCCGCGCTCATCTCCAGCCAGGCCCGCCCCGGCACCCGCATCTCCGCCCGCAGCCGCAGCAGCGACCCCGGCACGATCTCCTCGACCCGCCACCAGTCCAGCGCCTCGCCCACCCGCAGCCGATGCCGGTCGCGCCGCCCCCGGCGTAGCCCGACCCCGCCCGCGAGCTTGTCCAGCCAGCCGCGCACCGACCAGGCCAGCGGGAACGAGTACCAGCCGTTCTCCCCGCCGACCCCCTCGATCACCCGCCACAGCGCCTCGACCGGCGCGTTCACGGGGCGGCTGCGCTCGTCGACGTACACGGTGCCGCCCGACCAGTCCGGGTCGCTGGGCAGTGGCTCGGCGGCCGCGTCCCGGCCGGCCGCGCCCGACCAGCGGGTCTCCACGTCGGCGTTGCGGATCTTGCCGAGCCCGAGCCGGACCGCCTGGTCGAAGCCGATCGGCGAGACGTCCGGCACGAGCCGGTGGATGTCCCGCTCGCGGGCCACGGCCTCGTGCACCAGGCTGGCCACCAGCGGCCGGGCGATCGCGTTCGGCACCGGCGTGACCAGTCCGACCCAGAACGCTGAGAGCCACGGGCTGAGGACCCGGGTCGGGACGATCAGCCGCCGGCGTAGGCCGGCCACCCGGGCGTACCGCTGCATCATCTCGGCGTAGGTGAGGACGTCCGCGCCGCCGATGTCGAAGCCCCGGCTCTCGGCGAGCGGCATGGTGGAGGCGGCGATCAGGTACGACAGCACGTCCCGTACGGCGATCGGCTGGATCCGGTTGCTCACCCACCGCGGCGTGACCATGGCCGGCAGCCGTTCGGTGAGGTAGCGCAGCATCTCGAACGACGCCGAGCCGGAGCCGATGATCACCGGCGCGCGCAGGACCACTGTCGGCACCCCGCTGTCGAGCAGGATGCGAGCCACCTCGGCGCGCGAGCGCAGATGAGCCGAGGTCCGTTCGGCCGGGGGCGGCTCGGGTCCGCCCAGATAGATGATCCGTTTGACGCCGGCGGAGCGGCAGGCGGCGGCGAAATTCGCGGCGGCCCGGCGGTCGACCTCCTCGAAGTCGCGCCGGCCCAGCGAGTGGACCAGGAAATACGCGACCTCGATCCCGTTCACTGCCGCCCGCAGCGACGGCGGGTCGGTCAGATCGCCCTCGGCCACCTCGACCCGGCCGTGCCACGGCGCGTCCCGCAGCCGGGCCGCGCTGCGCGACAGGCAGCGCACCTGATGGCCGGCGGCGAGCAGGCTGGGCGCCAGCCGGCCGCCGATGTACCCGGTTGCCCCGGTCACGAGAAACCGCATAACCGCAGAGTGTTCCCTTTCGCGAGGCTTTCAAGCCATATGCTGGATTTTGGCGGCGCCTATCCGGGGAGGGCACGTGGACAGCTTCTGGGGGCCGGACTTCGCGCATCTCCAGCGCGACGATCCGGAGATAGCCCATGTCCTCCTCGACGAGCTCGCCCGGCAGCGCGGCGGGCTCCAGCTCATCGCGAGCGAGAACTTCACCTCCCGGGCCGTGCTCGCCGCGCTCGGCTCCACGCTGCACGACAAGTACGCCGAGGGCTACCCGGGCGCGCGCTACTACGGCGGGTGCGCCGAGGCCGACCGCGCCGAGACGCTCGCGATCGAGCGGGCACGGGCGCTGTTCGGGGCCGAGCACGCCAACGTGCAGCCGCACTCGGGGGCGTCGGCCAACCTGGCGGCGTACGCGGCGCTGGCCGAGCCGGGCGACACCGTGCTGGCGATGGAGCTGTCGCACGGCGGGCACCTCACCCACGGGAGCCGGGTCAACTTCTCCGGGAAGTGGTTCCATCCGATCGGCTACCGGGTCACCCCGAACACCGAGGAGATCGACTACGACGAGGTGCGCGACCTCGCCCTCGCCCACCGGCCCAAGCTGATCATCTGCGGTGCGACCGCCTACCCGCGCCAGATCGACTTCGCGCTGTTCCGCGAGATCGCCGACGAGGTGGGCGCGTATCTGCTGGTCGACGCCGCGCACTTCATCGGGCTGGTGGCCGGGCGGGCCATCCCGTCGCCGGTGCCGTACGCCGACGTGGTCACGTGCACCACCCACAAGGTGCTGCGCGGGCCCCGGGGCGGCATGATCCTGTGTCGTGCGGAGCTGGCCCAGCGCATCGACAAGGCCGTCTTTCCGTTCAGCCAGGGCGGTCCCATGATGCACGCGATCGCGGCGAAGGCGGTGGCGTTGCGCGAGGCGTCGGGTCCGGCCTTCCAGGCGTACGCCCGGCAGGTCGTCGACAACGCCCGGACGCTGGCCGTGGCCCTGGCCACCGAGGGGATGCGGCCCGTCACCGGCGGGACCGACACCCACCTGGTGCTGGCCGACCTGCGCGAGCTCGGGGTCAGCGGGCGTGACGCCGAGGCCCGCTGCGACCTCGCCCGCATCACGCTGAACAAGAACGCGATACCGTTCGACCCGCAGCGGCCGTCGGTGGCCTCCGGCATCCGGGTGGGCTCGCCGGGCGTGACCACACAGGGCATGCGTGAGGGCGAGATGCGGCGGATCGGCGCGCTGATCGGGGCCGCGGTGCGCTGCGACCCGGAAACGCCGGCGGGGGCGTCCCGCCTGGCCGACGTGGCGGACGAGGTGTTGGCGCTGGTGGGAGAGTTTCCCGCCTACGCACAGCAGGAAGTGATGGCATGAGCTCTAGTGACGGTCGCGAACCGGCGGTGACGCTTCCCGGCGTACCCCGGCAAGGCTTTGATTTTGATGAGGACGACCGCCCGAAGCCGGACCTCCCGCCGCTGCCTGCCGATCCGCGGTGGAGGGTGGCGCACCTTCCGTTCCTGAGTGCGGTCTCGTTCGCCCTGTTGCTGTGCGCCGCCTCGGCCGGATTCCTCGCCGGCGGCGCTCCCTCGGCGCTCGGCGCGGCTCTCGGCGTGCTGATCGTGACCATCAGCTACACGATGTCCACGCTGGTCGTCGCCTGGGCCGACACCGTGCGCCCGGCCCTGCTCATGCCGTTGGCGCTGTTCACCTACGTGTTGAAGTACAGCGTGCTCGGCGTGGTTCTGGCCTACGGTGTCTCGACCAGCTGGACCGGCAAGGACGCGCTGGGCTGGGGCATCGTCGCGGGGGTCGTGGTGTGGACCGGCGTGCAGGCCTGGTGGTTCACCGCGGTGCGTCGCCCAAAGTGATCTTCTGCACCCCGTTTTGCCACCTCAGACGTCCCTTTCGTGGTTTGTTGACCACGAAACGGTGACGTGAACGCAGGTGGCGCGTCAGGTTATGGCAAAGGGGGAGTACCGTGTCGTTCCAGTTGCGAGACCCCTGACGCCTGGACAACTGCGGTTGTGCGGGGGGTCCCGCTTAGCCTCGTGTTTCCTGCTGATATCGTTCGGGCCGTCATGACCGGTCAGGAACCTCCCAAGAATCCCCATGGGGACGACGGTCAACAGCCGCCCGACACGGGCATGGGCATGACGGCCGTCTCCTATCTCATCGCGGGCATGTTGGTGTGGGGCGGGATCGGTTGGCTGGTCGACCACTGGGTGGGGACCAGGGGCATCTTCGCCGGTATCGGCGCGGTCGTTGGCATGGCCGCCGGTGTCTACCTCATCGTGCGCCGTCTGGGCGCCTGACAGGAAAGGGCTACGGTGACCGGTCAGTCGATCGTCCTCGCAGCGGATGTTCCGTTCCCGCCGAGCGTCGAGGACTTCTACCTGCCCAGCATCCTGCCGTGGGGCGCGCACGACAATTACTGGTTTACGAAGATCACCGTGCTGGTCTGGCTGACCGCCGCTGCGCTGATCATTTTCTTCCTGGTGTCGTACCGCAAGCCCCAGCTCGTCCCGACCAAGAGGCAGTGGCTCGCGGAGAGCGTCTACGGCTTCGTGCGGAACAACATCGCGATCGAGATGATCGGGCCGCGTGGCGTCAGCTTCGCGCCGTACCTCACCGTGTTGTTCAGCTTCATCATTCTGAACAACCTCTGGGGCATCATCCCCTTCATTCAGATCTCGCCGAACTCGCACATCGCCTTCCCGGCCTTCCTGGCGATCATCAGCTACGTCATGTTCATCGCGGTGGGCATCCGGCACCACGGCTTCGTGAAGTACTTCAAGACGGCGCTCATCCCGCCGGCGCCGTGGTTCATCCTGCCGCTGCTGATCCCGATCGAGTTCTTCTCGAACTTCCTCGTCCGGCCGTTCTCGCTCGCCGTACGACTCTTCGCCAACATGTTCGCCGGCCACATGCTGCTGCTGGTGTTCACGCTGGGCGGCTTCGCGATGCTGAACGCCAACGCCTGGTTCCTCCCGTTCTCGCTGGTGTCCTGGACGATGACCATCGCCCTGACCTTCCTCGAGTTCCTGGTGATCTGCCTCCAGGCCTACGTCTTCACGGTGCTGACCGCGAGCTACGTCCAGGGCGCGCTCGCCGACGAGCACTGAGCACCACCCCCAGCTGTTGGAAAACTCTGTGCCAGTAACACCCCGTTGTCGTCCCGCGTGAAACCGATTCACGCGAGATACCTGGAGGAACTGAAAAAATGGACATCGCTGCTTTCACCGGTAGCACCGCCGCCATCGGCTACGGCCTCGCCGCCATCGGCCCCGGCATCGGCGTGGGTCTCGTCTTCTCGGCCTACATCCAGTCGACCGCCCGTCAGCCGGAGTCCTCGCGACTGACCCTGCCGTACGTCTGGATCGGCTTCGCCGTCATCGAGGCGCTCGCGCTCCTCGGCATCGCCTTCGGCTTCATCTGGCAGGGCTCCGGGCTCTGATCCTCCGCCCCTACAGGAGGTAAGTAATGATCAATTCTCTTGTGGTTCTCGCCGCGGAGGAAACCGCCGAGACGACGAAGCACAACCCGATCATCCCGATCTGGCAGGAGATCGTTCTCGGCGCCATCGCCTTCGCCATCCTCTGCTTCGTGCTGATGAAGTACGTCTTCCCGCAGATGGAGAAGACGTTCGCGGCGCGGGTGGACGCGATCGAGGGCGGCATCAAGCGCGCCGAGGCCGCGCAGGCCGAGGCCAACCAGCTGCTCGAGCAGTACCGCGCGCAGCTGGCCGAGGCTCGCACCGAGGCCGCTCGCATCCGCGACGAGGCCCGCGCCGATGCCGAGGGCATCCGGCAGGACGTGCTGGCGAAGGCCCGCGAGGAGTCCGACCGGATCATCGCGGCCGGGCGCGAGCAGCTCTCCGCGCAGCGCGAGAGCATCGTGCGTGACCTGCGTGCCGAGGTCGGCACGCTGGCGGTCGACCTGGCCGGCCGGATTGTCGGAGAGTCCCTCGCCGACGAGGCGCGCAGCCGCGGCACGGTCGAGCGGTTCATCGCCGAGCTCGACGCGGCCGGATCGACGGGCGGGCGACGCTGATGGCGTCGAGCGTCAGTCAGCAGGCCTACAACTCGGCGGTCGAGAAACTCGCCGCCGGGACCGGCTCGGCCACGGCCGCGCAGCTGGCCACGATCGCCGACGAGATCCTGTCGGTGGCCGTCCTGCTGCGGGCCCAGCCCGGCTTGCGCCGGGCGCTGACCGACCCGTCGCGGGCCGGGACCGAGCGGGCCGAGCTGCTTCGCTCGCTGCTGGCCGGCAAGCTGTCCGAGGCGACCGTCGACACGTTGACCACGCTGGTGTCCGGCCGGTTCTCCAAGCCGTCCGAGCTGCTGGACGTGACGGAGCGTCTCGGCGCCGAGGTGCTGCTGCGGTCGTCGGAAAAGGCGGGCACCCTCGCCGACGTCGAGGACGAGCTGTTCCGCTTCGGACAGATCGTCGGCGGCAACGCCGAGCTCGCGGTCACGCTGAGTGACCCGGGTGCGACGACCTCGCGCCGGGTTAAGCTGGTGGAGGACTTGCTCAAGGGCAAGGCCCAGCCGGTGACGGTCCGCCTCGTCGAGGTGGCGCTCGAGGGCTTCCTGGGCCGTACCTTCGATTCCTCGCTGACCCGGCTGGTCGAGCTGACCGCCGCGAAGCGCGACCGCGAGGTCGCCTACGTGACGGTGGCGAAGCCGCTCAGCGATGCCGACGAGCAGGCGCTGGCTGACAAGCTGTCCGGTCTCTACGACCGGCCGGTCTCGCTCAAGATCGACGTCGATCCCTCGATCATCGGTGGGGTCGCCGTCCGAATCGGCTCCGACCTTTACGACGGCACCATCGTGCGGCGGCTCAACGCGGCGCGTCAGGCGATCGCTAGATAGTTCTTTCCCCTCGGTCCGCGGCGACGCTGATCGAGCAGGCCCCTCGGCGGCGGCGACGTCCCGAGCTAGACAGAGAAGGCAGAGGATGGCCGAGCTGACCATCTCCTCGGACGAGATCCGGGGGGCGCTAGAGCGCTACGTCTCGTCCCACACTCCCGTTCTCGAGCGCGAGGAAGTCGGCATCGTCTCCGATGCGGGCGACGGCATCGCGCACGTCGAGGGCCTGCCCTCGACGATGGCGAACGAACTGCTCGAATTCGAGGACGGCACGCTGGGTGTCGCCCTGAACCTCGACGTCCGCGAGATCGGTGTCGTGGTCCTGGGCGAGTTCGAAGGCATCGACGAAGGCCAGCAGGTCAAGCGCACCGGCCGCGTCCTCTCGGTTCCGGTCGGCGACGCCTTCCTCGGTCGCGTGGTCGACCCGCTGGGCCGGCCGATCGACGACCGCGGCGAGATCGAGAACGAGGGCTTCCGCGAGCTGGAGCTGCAGGCGCCCAACGTGATGAATCGCCAGCCGGTGAAGCAGCCGCTGCAGACCGGCATCAAGGCGATCGACGCCATGACGCCGATCGGCCGCGGCCAGCGCCAGCTGCTCATCGGCGACCGCAAGACCGGCAAGACCACGGTCGCGATCGACACGATCATCAACCAGCGCGCCAACTGGGAGTCCGGCGACCCGGAGAAGCAGGTCCGCTGCATCTACGTCGCGATCGGCCAGAAGGCGAGCACCATCGCCTCGATCCGGGGCACCCTCGAGGAGCAGGGCGCGCTGGAGTACACGACGATCGTCGCGGCGCCCGCCTCCGACCCGGCCGGCTTCAAGTACATCGCGCCCTACACCGGCTCGTCCATCGGACAGCATTGGATGTACGCCGGCAAGCACGTCCTGATCGTCTTCGACGACCTGACCAAGCAGGCCGAGGCGTACCGCGCGGTCTCGCTGCTGCTGCGCCGCCCGCCGGGCCGCGAGGCCTATCCGGGCGACGTCTTCTACCTGCACTCCCGGCTGCTCGAGCGCTGCGCCAAGCTCTCCGATGCCCTGGGCGGCGGCTCGATGACCGGTCTGCCGATCGTCGAGACCAAGGCCAACGACATCTCGGCCTACATCCCGACCAACGTCATCTCGATCACCGACGGCCAGATCTTCCTGGAGACCGACCTGTTCGCCTCGGGTGTCCGCCCGGCGATCAACGTCGGCACCTCGGTGTCCCGGGTGGGCGGTTCGGCGCAGGTCAAGGCCATGCGCTCGGTGTCCGGCCGACTCCGTCTCGACCTGGCCCAGTTCCGTGAGCTGGAGGCCTTCTCGGCCTTCGCCTCCGACCTGGACCGCGCGTCGCGGGCGCAGCTGGACAAGGGCGTCCGCCTGGTCGAGCTCCTCAAGCAGCCGCAGTACTCCCCGTACTCGGTGGTCGACGAGGTCATCGTGATCTGGGCCGGCACCACCGGCCAGCTCGACGACATCGCGGTCGGCGACGTGCGCCGCTTCGAGGGCGAGATGCTTCAGTGGCTGCACCGGCACCGGTCCGACGCGCTCACCGCGATCGAGACGACCGGCCAGCTGACCGATGACAACGTCGAGAGCCTCAAGTCCGGCCTGGACGAGTTCAAGGAGCTCTTCAAGCAGGGCGAGACCGGCAAGCTCAACGAGCCCGACGCCGAGGCGATGGCCGAGGGCCGCGAGACCCGCGAGACGGTGACCCGCGAGGTTCACCGTACGGCGGCTGACCGGGCTGAAGGCTGAGTCATGGCCGGTCAGGTACAGGCCCTCCGGCGGCGCATCCGCACCGTCCGGTCGACCAAGAAGATCGCCAAGGCGCAGGAACTGGTCGCCACCAGCCGCATTGCCAAGGCTCAGGAGCGGGTGGCCGCCTCCAAGCCGTACGCGGAGGCGATCACCCAGGTCCTGACCGCTCTGGCGTCCAACGCGACGATCGACAACCCGCTGCTGGTCCCGCGTGAGCGGGTCCGGCGGGCCGGCGTCCTGCTGATCACCAGTGACCGCGGCCTGGCCGGCGCGTACAACGCCAACGCCATTCGCACCGCCGAGCAGCTGATCCAGCGGCTGAAGGCGGACGGCAAGGAAACGGTGCTGTACGTGGTCGGCCGCAAGGGCGTCAGCTACTACCGGTTCCGTAACCGGCCGATCGAGGCCAGCTGGACCGGGTTCTCCGAGCGTCCGTCCTTCTCGGACGCGAAGACGATCGGCGACGCGCTGCTGGAGGCCTTCGTCGCCGGCGCGGACGACACCGACGCGCACTACGGCCCGGACGGCATCCAGGGCGTCGACGAGCTGCACATCGTCAGCACCCAGTTCAAGTCGCTCATGACGCAGAGCGCGGAGGCGCACTTCCTGGCCCCGATGCAGGTCGAGGAGCGCGAGGTCGAGCCGGGTCTGCGGCCCGCCTACGAGTTCGAGCCGGACGCCGACGAGTTGCTGGACGCGCTGCTGCCGAAGTACCTCAACACGCGGATCTACGCGGCGTTGCTGGACTCGGCCGCGAGCGAGTCGGCGTCCCGGCGGCGGGCGATGAAGAGCGCGTCGGACAACGCGGACGACCTGCTCAAGCGGTACACGCGCGAGATGAACTCCGCGCGGCAGGCTGCGATCACCCAGGAAATCAGTGAGATCGTCGGCGGCGCCAACGCGCTGGCCGCGGCGGGAAGTGATGTGTGATGACTGTATCTGCCACCTCCGGTGGGGCCGAGGCTACCAAGGCGGAGACCGGCGTCGGCCGCGTCGTCCGGGTCATCGGCCCGGTCGTCGACGCCGAGTTCCCCCGTGACGCCATGCCCAACATCTACAACGCGCTGCACGTCGACGTGACCCTCTCCGAGGGCACGAAGACGCTGACCCTCGAGGTCGCCCAGCACCTGGGCAACAACGTGGTCCGCGCGATCTCGATGCAGCCGACCGACGGCCTGATCCGCGGGGCCGAGGTCACCGACACCGGCGCCGGCATCTCGGTGCCGGTCGGCGACGTGACCAAGGGCCACGTGTTCAACGCCCTCGGCGACGTGCTCAACGCCGACCCGGCGACCCTGGACATCCAGGAGCGCTGGGCGATCCACCGCCAGCCGCCGCCGTTCGCCGATCTCGAGCCCAAGACCGAGATGCTGGAGACCGGCATCAAGGTGCTCGACCTGCTCGCGCCGTACGTGCGTGGTGGCAAGATCGGCCTGTTCGGCGGCGCGGGCGTGGGCAAGACGGTGCTCATCCAGGAGATGATCATCCGGGTTGCCCGTAACTTCGGCGGCACCTCGGTGTTCGCCGGCGTCGGCGAGCGCACCCGTGAGGGCAACGACCTCATCCTGGAGATGGAGGAGGGCGGTGTTCTCGACAAGACCGCCCTCGTCTTCGGCCAGATGGACGAGCCGCCGGGCACCCGCCTGCGGGTGGCGCTCTCCGCGCTGACCATGGCGGAGTACTTCCGGGACGTCCAGAACCAGGAGGTGCTGCTCTTCATCGACAACATCTTCCGGTTCACCCAGGCCGGCTCCGAGGTCTCCACCCTGCTCGGCCGCATGCCGTCGGCCGTGGGCTACCAGCCCACGCTGGCCGACGAGATGGGCCAGCTCCAGGAGCGGATCACGTCGGTCCGAGGCAAGGCGATCACCTCGATGCAGGCGATCTACGTGCCCGCCGACGACTACACCGACCCGGCGCCGGCCACCACGTTCGCCCACCTGGACGCGACGACCAACCTCGAGCGGTCGATCTCGGACAAGGGCATCTACCCCGCCGTCGACCCGCTGGCCTCCAGCTCGCGGATCCTCGCGCCGGAGTTCGTGGGCGCCGAGCACTACGCGGTCGCCCGTGAGGTGCAGCGGATCCTGCAGAAGTACAAGGACCTGCAGGACATCATCGCGATCCTCGGCATGGACGAGCTCTCCGAGGAGGACAAGGTCACGGTGCAGCGGGCTCGCCGCATCGAGCGGTTCCTCTCGCAGAACACGTACGCGGCCGAGCAGTTCACCGGCGTTCCCGGCTCGACGGTCCCGCTGAAGGAGACCATCGAGGCGTTCAAGAAGATCTGCGAGGGCGAGTACGACCACTTCCCCGAGCAGGCCTTCTTCATGTGTGGCGGCCTCGAGGACCTCGAGAAGAACGCGCACGAGCTCATGAAGGGCTGACCAGCACGCGACAAGAAGCCGCGCTCACCGCATCGGTGGGCGCGGCTTCCGCGTTTCCCTCCAGGTTGGGCTTTCCCCGGCTGGGTAGTCTTTTGACCGACGATGGGAGTGGATGTGGCCAAGGAAGGCAAACGCCGTGCGCCGCTGTGGGCCCGGCTCTGTGCGATCTTCGGCTGTGTCCTCATGGTTCTCAGCGGCGGCGCGCTCATCACCGGCCAGGTGGTCATGGCCCGCTACGCCGGTGCGGTCGAGACCAAGAACCTCTTCGGCGACCAGGCGGCCGAGAAGGTCTCCGACATCAAGGGGCCGCTGAACATCCTGCTCGCCGGCATCGACCCGCGCACCGACGAGCAGACACCGCTCTCCGACTCGATCATCGTGGTGCACATCCCGACGAGCATGGACCAGGCGTACCTGTTCTCCGTGCCGCGCGACCTCGTGGTGGACATCCCGCCTTTCGCCAAGACCGGCTTCCGCGGCGGCCGCTCCAAGATCAACGCCGCGATGGGGTACGGCAGCGCGATCGGCAACGGCAAGCACGACCCGGCACAGGGTTTCGACCTGCTCGCCAAGACCGTGCAGCGGCTCACCGGCATCGCCGAGTTCGACGCCGGCGCGATCATCAACTTCGGCGGCTTCAAGCAGATCGTCGACGCCATGGGCGGCGTCACTCTGAAGGTCGACCAGAACGTGAAGTCGGAGCACCTCCAGCCGAACGGCAAGCCCCGCCCGCGGTACGCCCGGTGCGCCGACAACACCTGCGCCCACCCCTACTACGGGCCGCAGGCCGAGTACAAGGTCGGCACGTATCACCTCAAGGGCTGGCAGGCGCTCGACTACGTCCGCCAGCGGTACGGCCTGCCCAAGGGCGACTACGACCGCCAGCGCCACCAGCAGCAGTTCATCAAGGCCATGGCCGAGCAGGCGCTGAGCAAGGACGTCGTCACCAACCCGGTCAAGCTCGACCGGGTGCTCAAGGCGGCGGGCAAAGCGCTGATCTTCGACGGCAACGGCCACAACGTGGTCGACTGGGGCTTCGCCCTCAAGAACATCCGGGCCAACAGCATGACTTCGATCAAGCTGCCCGGAAAGTCGCTGTTCGAGGGTGGCAGGTACGTGGGCGAGGGCCTCGACCCGAGCGCCGCCGACTTCTTCTCCGCCGTGAGCCAGGACCGGCTGCCCGCTTTCCTGCTCCAGCACCCCGAGTACATCAACAAGAACTCGTAGCGCGAGGGTGTGGCGGTCACCACCCGCCGCCACGATGCGCAAGTACGGCGTTTAGACTTTCACCCAATCGGTTCCGAGCCTGAACAGGAGACTCCGTGGCCAACCAACTGCCCGTCAAGGTTGTCGCCGTCGAGCAGCGAGTGTGGTCCGGCGAGGCCGAGATGCTCGTCGCGCGCACCACCGAGGGTGAGATCGGTGTGCTGCCCGGTCACTCCCCGTTGCTCGGCTTGCTCAAGGAACCGTCCCAGGTGCGCGTGAAGCTCGCCGGCGGCGAGCAGCTGACGTATGACGTGTCCGGTGGCTTCCTCTCCATCGACGCAGACGGCGTGACCGTTCTCGCCGAGAGCGCCACGCCCGCCACCCCCGAGTCGCACTGACGCCCGGCGATGCGGATTCTCGAATTCCTCGGGGTCTGCGTCGTCGCGCTGCTCGCGCTCCTCTTCGTGATCTTCTTCCGCCGCCGGCTGCTCATGGTCGGCGGCGGAACCATTCGGCTGCAGGTGCGGGTGAGCACCATCGTCCCCGGCCGCGGCTGGTCCACCGGCATCGGCCAGTTCGTGGGCAACGAGCTGCGGTTCCACCGCATGTTCAGCCTCGCGTTCCGGCCTAAACGGGTGCTCGACCGCAAGGTCCTCGTCGTCGAGCAGCGGCGCGCGCCCGACGGTCCCGAGCGGCTGACCATGGCGTCGCACTGGGCGATCCTGCGATGTACCAACGGGGACGCCGGCCAGATCGAGATAGCGATGGCCGAGTCGACCGTGACCGGCTTCCTCTCCTGGCTCGAGGCCGGCCCGCCCGGCCAGCCCGGCAGCGTCTCCCCGCGCCCCACGATCCGCCCCCGCCCCGCCGACCACTGATTTGGCGAGAATTCGCTCGTCCCGGCGCCGTCCCGGCCTCTAGCGTCGGGGAATGCGCATCCAGATCGTCGACGCCTTCACCGCCGAGCCCTTCGCGGGCAACCCCGCCGGTGTGGTGGTGCTCTCCGAGTTCCCCGCCGCCGAGTGGATGCAGCGGGTCGCCGCCGAGGTCAACCTCTCCGAGACGGCCTTCCTGCATCCCCTGACGCCGGGCGCCGACGCCGATTTCGCGCTCCGCTGGTTCACCCCGGCCGTCGAGGTCGCGCTCTGCGGGCACGCCACCCTCGCCACCGCGCACATCCTGGGCCGCGACAAGACCAGCTTCGCCACCCTCAGCGGCGTTCTCACCGCGACGTCGGCCGGCGACGGGTGGTACACGCTCGACTTCCCGACCGCCCCGCTCACCCCGGTCGACGCCCCGCCGTGGCTGGCCGGCGTCCTCGGCGCCGAGATCGTCTCGGTGCACCACACCGGCCCCAACACCGACGACCTGCTGGTCGAGCTGCGCGACGAGGCCACCGTGCGCGGCCTGCGCCCCGACCTGGCGTCGCTGGCCCGCCGCGAGAACCGCGGCGTCGTGGTCACCGCCCGGGCAGCCGACCGGGAAGGCGGCTACGACTTCGTCTCCCGCTTCTTCGGCGCCGCGGCCGGGGTGGGGGAGGACCCGGTAACCGGGAGCGCCCACACGGCCCTCACACCGTTCTGGTCGGCCCGTCTCGGCGGCCGCACCGAGCTGACCGGGTACCAGGCGTCCGCGCGCGGCGGCTACGTCCGCGTCATGCTGGCCGGCGATCGTACGCATCTGACCGGCCAGGCCGTCACGGTCATCGACGGCGAGCTGAGGGTTCAGCCCGTCTGCAGCTCGACCTCGTAACCCCAGTTGTCCTCGAGGTAGGCCGCGTAGGAGTCCGGGCCGCCGGCGTTCGGGTGCCGGTCGGGGAACAGCAGCGACCACCCGTTCTGCTGCGCCCGCAGGGTCAGCCGGTCGACCTCGTCGCGCCCGCCGACCGTGAACGCCAGGTGGTTGAGTCCCGGGGCAAGGCGGTCGTGCACGCCGCCGGAGAGCGCCGGCGACTGCTCCAGGACGATGTACAGGTCGCCGAGCCGCCAGGAGTGGCCGGCCGGCCACTCCTGGAACGGTTCCCAGCCGAGCGCGCCCAGCAGCCAGCCCCAGGGCCCGCACGCCCCGGCCAGATCGGGGACCCAGAGCTCGACGTGATGCAGCCCGCCTACCGTCCCCCGCCCGGCACCCACTTGACGTCACCGCCCGGGTTCGCGATGCGGCACAGGATGAACAACAGGTCGGAGAGCCGGTTCAGGTATTTCGCGGGCAGGTCGCTCGTACGGTCGGGGTCGTCCTGCTGAAGAGCCCAGGCCGCACGCTCGGCTCGCCGCGCCACCGTGCGTGCCACATGCAGCAAGGCCGCGCCCGGCGTCCCGCCCGGCAGGATGAAGCTGTCGAGGGGCGTCAGCCGCTCGTTGAACTCGTCACACCAACCCTCGAGCCGCGTCACGTAATCGCCGGTGATCCGCAGCGGCGGATAGGGCGGGTTCTCCGCGATCGGGTTGCACAGGTCGGCCCCGAGATCAAAAAGATCGTTCTGTACGGCGGTGAGCACGGCACGCACGTCGTCGGGCAGGCTGCCCAGCGCCAACGCGACGCCCAGCGCGGCGTTGCACTCGTCGGTGTCCGCGTACGCCGCCAGGCGCGGATCGGTCTTCGCCACGACCTCGTTGTTGCCCAGACGGGTCTCGCCGGCGTCGCCGGTGCGGGTGTAAATGCGGGTGAGGTGAACGGCCATGGACCCACCCTACGGAGGCGGCGTTGGGCCGCGGCCCATACCATGGCCCGCGTGGATGTGATCAGGGTGCAGGGCGGGGCGCAACTCGCCGGTGACGTCACCGTCGGTGGCGCCAAGAATTCCGCGCTCAAGCTCATGGCGGTGTCGTTGCTCGCCGAGGGCCGCAGCGTCGTCGAGAACGTTCCCCGGATCACCGACATCGCGATCATGGCCGAGGTGCTGCGCCGGCTGGGCTGCCAGGTGACCCTCGAGGGCGGCGAGGCCACCATCGACGTGCCCGCCGAGCCCGGCAGCGAGGCCGACTACGACCTGGTCCGCCGCCTGCGCGCGTCGATCTGCGTGCTCGGCCCGCTGCTGGCCCGCCGCGGCTACGTGCGGGTCGCCCTCCCCGGCGGCGACATGATCGGCTCGCGCGGCCTCGACATGCACTTCTCCGGCCTGACCCGGATGGGCGCCGAGATCTCCGGCGAGCATGGCTTCGTGATCGCCTCGGCGCCGCACGGCCTGCGCGGCGCCAAGATCTGGCTGGACTTCCCGAGCGTCGGCGCCACCGAGAACATCCTCATGGCCGCCGTCATGGCCAAGGGCGTCACCGAGATCGACAACGTGGCGCGCGAGCCCGAGATCGTCGACATCTGCGAGATGCTCGTCGCGATGGGCGCCCACATCGACGGCGCGGGCACGTCGACGCTGACCATCGAGGGCGTCTCGTCGCTGTCGCCGGTGGTCCACCGCACGGTCGGCGACCGCATCGTCGGCGGCACCTGGGCGTTCGCCACCGCGATGACCCGCGGCGACGTGACGGTCCACGGCGTCCGGCCGGAGTTCCTGGACATCGCGCTGGACAAATTGGTCACCGCGGGCGCGCAGGTCACTCCGGGCGACAACCAGTTCCGCGTACGCATGGAGCACCGCCCCCGCGCGGTCGACATCGTGACCCTGCCCTATCCGGGTTTCGCCACCGACCTGCTGCCGATGGCGATCGGGATGGCGGCGGTGGCCGAGGGCTCGTCCCTGATCACCGAGAACATCTTCGACGGCCGCTTCATGTTCGTGAACGAGATGGTCCGCCTCGGCGCCGACATCCGCACGGACGGCCACCACGCGGTGGTGAACGGCCGGGAGCGGCTCTCGGGCGCGCCGGTCCGGGCGACGGACATCCGGGCGGGTGCGGGCCTGGTGATCGCGGGCCTGTGCGCGGACGGCGTGAGCGAGGTGGGCGAGGTGCACCACATCGACCGCGGCTACCCCGACTTCGTCACCGATCTGGCCAAGCTGGGCGTCGAGGTCGAGCGGGCCGACGTGCCCGAGCCGACCTTCGACTTCTGAGCCAATTCGAGTGGGCGCTTGCCCACTTGAAGTGGGCGTCTGCCCACTCTGGCCGCCTGGAGTGGGGGGGGGGGGGGGCCCCCGGGGGGGGGCCCCCCCCCCCCCCCCCGCGCCCCGGGGGGGGGGGGGCGCGCCCGGGGGGGGGGGCCCCCCCCGCCCGCCCCCGCACCGCCCCCCCCCCCCCGGCGGGGGCGG